>CAZFBA010000027.1:0-50628 GCA_964517135.1 uncultured Gammaproteobacteria bacterium | reverse complement strand
ATCTTCACTTTTAAAATTTTTGAAAATCGAAAACAAAAAATCTATTGTTATAGTTGTGGATTAGTCTTATAAAGAATATGTAACAACTATATCGTTTTTTATAAAGTCATTACAGGATAAAAGCCACCAATGAAGTCAAAAAACCAGCTTAAACACGGCATTCAGCAAACGTAATACTTTGTAAATTGTTTATAAATACATTGTGTAATTTTTATTATGTTTGTCTTATTATTACATATATAAAATCTGTACAGGTTTTAAATATAGACTCAGAAAAAGTTTATAAATAGGGAAGAAGAGAGAGTAATACCCGGTAAATAATTATACAGGTATTATTAAGCAATCATCAGGGGGTATAGCCATGGGGGCCATTCAAAATATTCAAACACAACTTTATCTTAGAAATAACACCGGTATTAAACCTGCCAGTCAATCATTAAAGCAGCATGACAGGTCAGTTAAATCTGTAAAGTCTTCTCAAAGTATGAGTCTTTTAGATATACCGGCAACTGCTTTTGCAGGACAAATTAAATTTACATCAAGTAAACCTGTTACCCCTGATACCATTGACCCAAAACAAATTAAAAGAGCCGTTCTGGTTAATGATCAGGATTTTGATACAATAAAAGGCACCTCTACCCGCTATATTAAGGGTGTCCATCCGGGTGTATCATTAAGGACAGACGACTTCATAGTTACAGATACTAAAAAAGAAGTTGTAATACCAGGTATTAAAGATGATCTAATATTTCCAACTGACTCAATGGAATTCGATCAGGTTAATGCACTGGTTCATGCTACCGAAACAGCAGATATGATAAATAATTTCTGGGGTTTTAATGCTCCATGGGCTTTTGAGGGGCCAGTAAACCTTAATGCACATGCACGCTTCTTTAACTCAGGCAACGGAGAATATGTCGAAACGTGGGATAACGCTTTTTATAACAGGAATGGTAAAGAAATAGCCCTGCTCATAGCTGAAAATAAAAGAGAAAAAGGGGTTATCTATAGTGCCCGATCTTCTGATACAATTGCCCATGAAACCGGTCACGCCAAACTTGATGGCCTTGAGAAATATTTTGCAGATTCCAAATGCTTTGTCACTGTAGGTATACACGAAGCTTTTGCAGACTTTAATGCTATGCTACACGCAATGCAGAGCGATAAAGTCATTGATATCATGCTCCAGGAAACTAAAGGAGACCTGCGTAAAGATAATGTTGTCAGTCGTTTTGATGAACAGTTCGGCCAGAAAGTACTTATCAATGGCCAACCATGCCTGAGATCAGCTATAAACGATTTTAAAATGCCATCTGACCTTGATAAAATAGACTTTATACCGGTGAAAAAAGACCAGCTGGGCATTGAACCGCACATATTTTCTCAACTGTTTACCGGCACTCTTTATGATAGCTTTGTAAAAATATATGAAAGTTTATGTAAACAAAACAATAACGATCAAAAAGCAGCTGTTATCAAAGCTAGAGAAGATGCAGGAAAGACTTTTAACAGGGCTTTTCTCTACCTGCCTTCAGGAGAAGTTAACTTCAAAGACCTTGCTATTGCTATGCTACAGGTAGACAGGCTCGAACATAATAGCCGTAACCAGAATGCTTTTATAGAAAGCTTTAAAGCAAGAAATATTTTAACAAATAAAGACATCAAGAACTATCAATCTCAAATTAAATCACTGCCATCAATCAAACTTGATAAAGAAGAAGAGGCCAGCAAAGCCTGGCAAAAAGCACTTAATGAATACCATAAGGCCATTAATATGCCTGAAGGCAATGATTATAAGGTTTCCCAGGTGCTTAAAACCTCTAGTGGAGAACAGTTTGTAAAATACACACGCAACAAAGTCCTTGCTGTACCGGGAGAAAAAGATGTATATTATAATCTTGCCTCTAATAAAATAGATGTTCAGGAAGGCATTACTCTAAAATTCAATAAAGAAGGTATTCTTGAAAGTGCATTAACAAAGACTATACAACCAGAAGTAGAAAAAGACCTTCTTACAATCTTGAAAAAATATGCAGAATTCAGGTATAAACCCCTTCAGGATAGCTATGACGAAATAGCAAAAGAGTGGGAACGTGAGCAAAAACGCAGAAAAGAAAAAAACAAAAGAAAACAGCAGCCTGTAATAAAACACTACCCTGAAATAAAACAGCAGCCTGAAATAAAACATATTTCTTATTCAACGGTTCATTCTTATGACCGCTGGGATGAAGGTGTTTTAAACAGGCAAAATGAACTGCTATAAAAAATATAGACTTTGATATTTGTCAGCTAGTTTTTATGGGGTAAAATAATACTGGCTGAGTTTCTTTTAAGAAATATTAGCTAAAACTTTAAGGTGTGTAGCTAACCAGTTATTTATGATGCCAGGACCCCATATTTTAATAATAGAAGACGAAATGGACCTGCTGGAAACTTATGAGGAATATGCTTATAAGATTTTTCCTTCTGTTTTGACTGCTCAAAACTGCAAAGAAGCCCGAAAAATCTTGCAGCAACAAAAAATTGACTGCATCCTGGTAGATAACAGGCTACCAGATGGGCAGGGCATACATCTTGTTAAAGAAATAAACTCAAGAGAAGATAATATACCTATTATAATGATCACTGCCTACGCAGATAAAGAACTGGCAGTAGAATCCCTTAATACCGGAGTCTTTTATTTCCTCGAAAAGCCTGTTTCAAAAAAAGAAATTATCGATATACTCAAAAAATGTTACAAATACATCCTCAAAGAATCTGAACATCTTCAGCTAGAAAGTCAGTTTCAGCTTAATGAAAGCACTTTAAATTATTTAAGATCTGAATACAGTATTTCAGAGCGTGAAATAGAAATTATTAGCCTGGCTATTCAGCTACAGAAAAACTCTGTAATTGCTAGAAATCTTTACATCTCGCCCGGAACAGTCAAAAGGCATCTTCATAATATTTTTGAGAAACTGAATGTTTCATCTCGAGAAGAGCTGCAAAAGCTTATACAAAGCCTCAATAACCAGCTAACCCTTTAATCATCAAATTTTTTAAGTATATCAAGAATTGCATCTTTAGAAAATGGCTTATAAACATATCCGTCAACACCATCTCGAAGCGGCCTGCCTGATTCATCAGCAAACTGGTTAATAAAACACCCAGTAATAACTAATATTTTCGTATTATCCAGCAGATTTAACTCTCTTGCCTTTTGAATCATAGTCTCTCCACTCATACGGGGCATTTTGATATCTGACATCAAAAAGCGATAACTTTTATTTTTAAGGTATTCCAAGCCTTCAAAGCCGTCTACTGCTATATCAACTTCAAAGCCCAGCTTTGTAAGGTATCTCTTCATTATATTAAGCATATCTACTTCATCATCAACAACCAGTATTCTGCCTGACATCTTCTCTACAGCTACAGTATCAGGTTTAACAGTTTTGTCAGCAACCATTTCAGAGATTATAGGCAGTGTTAATTTAAAATTTTTTGAGGTTTGCGTTTCGTTAAGAACAACAAGTTTTCCTCCAAGGTCTTTTACAAACTCAGCAGTAACAAATTTATCTTTATCTTGAGATATTTCAACGCAATGATCAGGTGTATCGGCTTCTTTTTGGGGTTCAGTATCGCTTCTATACAGGGCAAAGTCTATCATTGTCTTATTATCCTTTATTTCTGAATGTATTTTAATAGTGCCACCCTCTTCAGGAGTAAAAAAATTACGTGAAGAAGAGAGTATATTCATAAAAACATGTTGCAGCTTTCCATTTTCTCCTTTAAGTATCGCAATTTGTTCCTTATTAGTTACTGAAAGCTCAATGTTTTCTTTCTGGAAGATAGGTTTATATATGTTAATACAGTTATCCAGCAGTTTATTAAGGCTAATAATATCTGTTTGTTCTTGGTTTCTGCGGACATAGGTCTGTAATTCTTTAACAATATCAGTAATTTTTAAGATTGCAGATTTTTGTTTTTTTAATTTCTTTGCAATGTATTTATCGTGAATTCCTTTTTCATAAAGTTGATCTTCAATATCTTCAAGGTTTAAGTGTAACACTGAGATATGATTACTTATATTATGAAGTATTTCAGGCATTATTTGCCCAATATAAGCAAATCTCTCACGAGATTTTAGCAACTCTAACAACTCATTTATTTTGTATTTACTATCTTGTGGCATAAGTTATAAATCCATGTGCAATTAAACTTAGATTTTAATAATAATTGACTGCCTGTATTTCAATCACGGCAGTGCCTGGCAAAAACTGCAATGAAAAACTTTTAAAAATGTACCTACAAGATACATTGTAATCTGGACAAAATGAAATGAAAATATATATTATAAACCAATCGTGAAATTATTCACATAAAAATCCCGGCTAATTTATAATTATATGAATTACAACCTATAGCTACTATCTTGATAGTTTAATGTCAGGAGATGGAGAATAATAAATGAATGCCCCAATTAAAAATGCTTCTATAGCAGAGATATTAAAAAATTATGACAACCCTAGCAGAGATAAACTTATCCCTGTATTGCAGGACGTACAGAATGCTCAGGGATACCTCTCTCAGGAAGCTATGATAGAAATAAGCAATTGTTTAAAACTCCCTGTAAGCAAGGTTTTCGGAGTAGCGAGTTTCTATAATCAGTTTAAATTTCAACCAAGGGGTAAATATGAAATTCAGGTCTGCCGTGGAACCGCTTGCCACGTGCAGGGATCATCCCGTGTGCTTGATGCAATTAAAAAACATCTTAAGATTGAAGCCGGTGAAACAACCCGTGATGGCCTTTTCACACTTGAAGTAGTTGCCTGCATCGGGGCCTGCGGCCTTGCACCTGTCATTAGCATCAATGGTGAGTTTTATGCAAGCCTTACACCTGAAAAAGTCGTTAAAATATTAGATCAGTATATTAATAAGAAAGAATCTAAAGATGATGAATAACCCGAATATAACTATATTTGATTATTTGCCAGAATCACTTATCTCTAAATATCTGGAACTCTTCAATGACGAAAACAAAGAAGAGCTGAAATCTTTTGATAATAAAGATAATCAATTAAAGCTCCTTCGAAGAGAAGATGTTCTGAAACCGGTTATTTTCATTGGAACAGGTACCTGCGGCCTGGGTGCAGGTGCTGCCAGGACACTAAACTCAATTAAAGCACACCTTGAAAGCATTAATATAAATGCTTGTATTACGGAAGTTGGATGTGTGGGCCTCTGTTACAGTGAACCCATAGTAGACATCCAGCTTCCTGGCTTTAGTAGAATATCAATTGGCAATGTTACTGCTGATAATGCTGGAAAAATTCTTGATAAAATATTCAATCAAGAAGTTCCAGAAGATAATGTTCTTTATCAGTACAAAATAGATGGTCTTAAGAGCTGGAATAATGTTCCTTATGCAGAAGAACACGAGTTTCTTTCACGCCAAACCCGATGGGTACTCTCAAATTGCGGTATTATTGACCCTTTGAATATTAAAGAATACATTGCAAAGGGCGGCTATTCAGCCATTGTGAAAACGCTTAAAGATTATACCCAGGAAGATGTCTGCAATATAGTAGAAAAAAGTGGGCTCAGAGGGCGTGGCGGCGGAGGTTTTCCGGCAGGCAAAAAGTGGAAATTTGCTCTCAACCAAAAAGAAGAGCAAAAATTCTTTATCTGTAATGCAGATGAAGGTGACCCGGGGGCATTTATGGATAGAGCCGTTATTGAAGGTGATCCTCACCGCCTTATAGAGGGTTTAATTGTTTCAGCTTTTGCCATAGGAGCAAGTAATGCTTACGTATACATAAGAGCAGAATACCCTCTCGCAATAAGAAACCTTGAAAAGGCTATAAAAGATGCAAAAAAATGGGGGTTTCTTGGTAAAAATATTCTTGGCAGTGATTATAGTCTTGATATAATAATTAAAAAGGGTGCAGGTGCATTTGTCTGTGGAGAAGAAACTGCCCTCATTCATAGCATAGAAGGCAAACGTGGAATGCCACGACCCAGGCCACCTTTCCCGGCTATTAAGGGTCTGTTTGGTAAACCTACAATCATTAACAATGTTGAAACCCTGGCAAATATCCCGGCTATTGTTCTCAAAGGTGCTGAATGGTTCTCTTCTATCGGAACAGAAAACAGCAAGGGCACCAAAGTTTTTGCCCTTTCAGGCAAGGTTAAAAGAACAGGCCTGGTTGAAGTTGAAATGGGTACAAGTATCAGAGATATCGTTTTTACAATTGGTGGAGGCATCTTGAAAGACCAGGCTTATAAAGCTGTCCAAATTGGAGGGCCTTCCGGTGGATGTGTTCCTGAAAACCATCTCGATATAAAAGTTGACTATGAATCACTTAAAACTATCGGAGCTATGATGGGCTCTGGTGGCCTTGTTGTTATGGATGAACATAACTGTATGGTCGATGTAGCAAGATTCTTTATGGATTTTATACAGAGAGAAAGCTGCGGAAAGTGCATACCCTGCCGTGAAGGAACAAAAAGAATGCTTGAAATACTCAATAGCATTACACGGGGACGCCAATCAGAGAATAATACCGATGCACTGGAAAGATTTACAGGTATTGTTCAACTTGAACAGCTCGCCAGCGTTATTCAGGAATCAAGCTTATGCGGACTCGGTCAAACTGCCCCTAATCCTGTTCTTAGCACTATGAGATGGTTTAAAGAAGAATATGACTCACATATTTACGAAAGAACATGCCCGGCAGGTGTCTGTCAGGAACTCATAACATACCAGATAAACCCTGAAGCCTGTAAAGGCTGCACACTCTGTGCAAAAAAATGCCCTAACGATGCTATAGTCGGGAAATTAAAAGAAGCTCACTATATTCTTGAAGACAAATGCATTAAATGTGGCGTTTGTGCTGAAGTTTGTAAATTCAATGCTGTTATCAGAAAGTATAGTGAAAACATAATTTAATAACTCTTAAATTAAGTCTTTTATAAATAAGAGCTTGATTTTTCTAAATGTGTTTTAAATGCTCTTACTACAATATACGGAGACTAATTCGTGAAGATTACAATCAATAATAGACACACAGAAGTTAAAGCAGGTGAAACTATCCTTACAGCAATTAAAAGTATTGGTTTAAATGTACCAACATTGTGCCATATAGAAGGATTATTCCCTTCTGGTGCCTGTAGAATGTGCCTGGTAGAAATAGAAGGTTCTAAAAATCTTATTCCAAGCTGTTCTGTTGAAGTTAGTGAAGGAATGAAAATTAAAACCCATTCACCCAGGGTACTAAAAGCCAGAAAAACAATTCTTGAGCTCCTCCTGGCAAATCATCCAGATGATTGTCTTTACTGTGATAATAATAAACACTGTGAATTACAGGATTTAGCCGAAGAACTCGGTATAAGACATCGCAAATATAAAAGCCCAAAAACCAATGTAGTTCTGGATACATCCAGCCCGGCTATAGTAAGAAACCCGGCAAAATGTATATTATGCGGAAGATGTGTTAGAGTTTGTGAAGAAATTCAGGGTGTATCAGCTATCGATTTTGTTGGAAGAGGAAGTAATTCTGAAATAGCACCGGCATTTAAAAACGGATTGAACATTTCTAGCTGTGTTAACTGCGGTCAATGTGTAACTGCATGCCCTACTGGTGCACTGAGTGAACATAACCAGATAAAAGAAGTGCTTAACGCTATAAATAATCCTGATTTATATGTAGTAATTCAGCATGCACCCAGCATATCAGTCACTATTGGAGAATATTTCAATTATGAGCCCGGTCAGGACGTAGCCGGACAGTTAAATGCAGCTCTCAAAAGTGCCGGTTTTAAACGGGTTTTTGATACCTCATTTTCTGCTGACCTTACCATTATGGAAGAAGCATCTGAATTAATACACCGGGTTCAAAATAACGGTGTGCTGCCAATGTTTACCAGTTGCTCGCCAGGCTGGATCAAGTTTGTAGAGCAGTTTTACCCTGAATTTATACCTAATTTATCCAGCTGCAAAAGCCCGCAACAAATGCTTGGTTCTCTGATTAAAAATTATTTTGCATCGATAGAAAATATTGATCCTTCAAAGATTTATAGCGTAAGCATTATGCCGTGTACTGCCAAGAAATTTGAAGCTCAGCGAACTGAAATGACCTCTCAGGGTTATCCTGATATTGATGCAGCATTAACAACAAGAGAACTGGCTCGCTTGCTAAAAATGCTAAACGTTGATTTAAATACCTTTGAACCGGAAGAAGCTGATAGCCCGCTGGGTAAAAGAACATCTGCCGGTAAAATATTTGGTTCTACTGGTGGTGTAATGGAAGCTGCCATCAGAACGGCTCATTACCTCCTGACAAAAGAAGACCTGAAAGACCCTGAAATCAATCAGGTTCGCTATGAAACCGGAATTAGAGAAGCAACCATACGAATTAATGACCTGGATGTAAATGTTGCAGTTGCAAGCGGACTTGGAAATGCCCGAAAAATTCTTGATGATATCAAAAATGGCCGTAAAAAATACCATTTTGTAGAAATTATGACCTGCCCTGGTGGATGTATTGCAGGTGGTGGACAGCCATACGGCATTAATACAGATAAAATTAAAGCACGGATGAATAGTCTCTATGAGATAGACCAGAAAGAGCCTCTGCGCTGTTCACATCATAACCCTGAAGTTCAAAAGCTCTATGAAAACTATCTGGGAAGCCCCCTGGGAGAAAAAAGTCACCGGTTGCTTCATACTAAATATAGTGAGAGATCCAGCAATTATTAAAGGATTTTATGCATAAGAAAGTTAGAAAACCAATAATAACAACCATTCAAGAAAAATGTAAGACCTGTTACACCTGTGTAAGAGAATGCCCTGCTAAAGCTATAAGCATTATCAGCGGACAGGCAGAAGTAATGGAAGATCGTTGTATCCACTGTGGCAACTGCGTAAAGGTTTGTAGCCAGAAAGCCAAAAGAGTTTCTTCAATGCTGGATAACGTTGAGGCATTGTTAAGATCTAAAAACAAGGTAGCAGCTATATTAGCCCCTAGCTTTCCGGCAGAATTTAGATCCTGCAATCATAAACATGTAGTAGGATTGATGAGAAAACTTGGTTTCGATTATGTCAATGAAGTAGGGTTTGGAGCTGACCTTGTAGCAAAAGCTTACAGAAAAATTCTTTTATCAAGCGAGAAAAAATCATATATTGCAACTTCCTGCCCGGCAGTTGTGTCTTATGTAGAAAAGTATTATCCTGACCTGGTCTCTAAACTGGCACCGGTAGTCTCTCCTATGGTTGCTACTGCAAGGGTTTTACATAGTATTCACGGGCCCGAATTAAAAATTGTTTTTGTTGGCCCCTGTATTGCAAAGAAAAGCGAGATGGAACGTAGTGATCTTCTTGGTGAAATCAATGAAGTTATAACTTTCGGAGAGTTACAATTTTATCTTAATTCAAAAAATATTAATGTAGAAGATGTTGAAGAATCAGAATTTGACCCACCTCTGGCAGGTGAAGGGTCTTTGTTTTCCATTAGCGGCGGCTGTATGCAGGCAGCTGATATTCAAGAAGACTTTATAGAAGAAAATGTCATTACTGCTAATGGCAAAACAAACTTTGTAGAAGCTATAAGAGAATTTAATAAAGGCTATCTTAATGCACGAATACTTGAAACACTTTCATGCGAAGGCTGTATTCTCGGTCCGGGAATTAGCAGCAATGGATTATTGTATGAAAGACGCCACCTGGTAAGCAGATACGTAAAAAGAAAAGTACAGACACTTGACAAAACAGAGTGGCAAAGAAATATGCAGCAATTTGAAAATATTGATTTAAGCTGTCAATTTTATCAGGATGACCAGAATGTAACCCTGCCATCTGAAAACCTTATTAAACAGGCTTTAGAACGCCTGGGCAAAGCAGAAACAAAAGATGAGCTTAACTGTGGTGCCTGCGGCTATGAAACCTGCCGTGAGCATGCTATTGCAATATTGACAGGGTTTGCAGAAAACGAAATGTGTTTACCATATACGATTGAAAAACTTAAAAATACCATTTTAGACCTTGAAAAGTCTTATGATGAGCTTAAAAGCATTAGAGAAACTCTTGATCACAGAGAAAAACTGGCAAGCATGGGTCAGCTATCTGCTGGTATTGCCCATGAGCTAAACAATCCACTCGGAGTAATACTTATGTATTCTCATATCATACTTGAAGAAGCTGAAGACAATAAAGAACTCAGAGACGATTTGCAGGTCATAGCAAACCACGCTAATCGCTGTCAGAAAATCGTTTCAGGCCTGTTAAATTTCTCAAGACAAAATAAACTCATTAAAAATGAAATAGACATAGCTGATTTATGTCAGTACTGTATTGATTCGATACACATACCCTCCAGCATTGCGGTTGAACTGATTAGAGAGCCTGATCCTGTTAAAGCAGATATAGATAAAGACCAGATTTCACAGGTAATAATTAACCTGATCAATAATTCCATAGATGCTATGGAAAATACCGGCGGTAAAATTAACATTATAGTTAATAAAGAACCTGACCATGCCTGCTTTATAATTCAGGACACAGGCCCCGGTATACCCAAAAAATATCGCAAGCAAATATTTGACCCGTTTTTTACGACAAAACAAATAGGCAAAGGCACTGGCCTGGGACTTTCAGTCAGTTATGGCATTGTTAAAATGCACAGCGGAGCCATTGAAATAGAATCCAATACCGATGTAAACTCTGGCCCAACCGGAACAGCCGTTAAAGTTTTACTTCCAATTAGTTAGTTATACTTAGATTAAAGGAGAAAACAGATGACCAAAAAGATTTTATTAGTTGATGATGACATTGATTTAGTTGAACAAAATAAGATGATCCTTAAAGAAAAAGGATATGAAGTCCTGACCTCTCACACTGCTAAAGACGCTCTAAAACTTCTGGAAAGCAATAAACCTGATCTCATTATTCTGGACGTTATGATGGAACATAGATCAGCCGGATTTGTCTTTGCCAGAGAACTGGGCAAGAAATATGAAAACATACCGGTTATTTTGCTTTCAGGAGACCAGCAAAAAGCCGACTGGCTGGGCGAAGACGATAATACATGGGGCCAGATTGTTAAGTTCCTCGAAAAGCCAATTAAGCCTGATGAATTAGAAAACGTTATACAAAAGGTACTTAAAAATGCATAAAAACAAAACAATTCTTATTGTTGATGACGATATCGACTATCTGATACAGCAAAAAGCAATTCTGGAATCTAAAGGTTTCAATGTAATAACAGCCCAGGGTGTCAACAGGGCAAGGGAAGTCTTGAAAAAAGATTGTTTTGACCTTGCCGTTGTTGACCTCATGATGGAAAATATGGATAGCGGATTTGTTTTAAGCTATGAATTAAAAAAAATAGCCCCGACAAAGCCGGTTATTATGGTTACTGCTGTCACCAGCCAGACAGGGTTTGAATTTGATTCTGTTACAGAAAGCGAAAAAAAATGGATCAAAGCAGATGCCATATTTACAAAACCTATCAGGGCTGAACAGCTTATAAAAGAGATTAACAGGTTGTTGATAACTAATGTATAAACTAGAAAAATGTAATGTTCTTGTCGTCGATGACGAACCTGGAATGACTCTGGGAGTTCAAAAAGTCCTTAGAAACTTTTCAGTTGCCATCGACGACAATAAAACTAATGTCAACTATGAGGTTGACGCTGTTTTAAATGAAAAAGACTTTTATAAAGCCTTAAATGAAAAGAATTATGACCTAATTCTGCTGGATTACAAATTGCCCAATATAACCGGCCTGGAACTACTTGAATATATCATTAATAACAAGAAAAACACTCTTGTTATTATGATAACAGCCTATGCAACTTTTGAAACAGCTGTTCAATCTACAAAAATGGGCGCCTATGACTTTCTTGCTAAACCTTTTAGCCCTGAAGAACTCAGAAACTCAGTAAAGAAAGCAACTACTCATCTGGTACTCGCAAGGCAGGCCCGTGAATATGAAGATGAAAAGCGAAAGATCAGATTTCAGTTCATATCAGTACTATCGCATGAGCTTAAAGCCCCTTTAAATGCCATTGAAGGCTATATAAATATTCTAAACAAAAGATATAACAATATTTCAGAAGAAGATTATAACAACATGCTCAATAGAACACAGATTCGAATCGAGGGTATGAGAAAGTTAATCTTTGACCTGCTTGATCTAACACGTATAGAATCAGGTGAAAAGAAGAGGAATCTGGAATCTATAGACCTGATTGAGGTAGTTAAATCATCCATAGAACTTTTTTCGCCAGATGCACTTCAGAGAAACATTGATGTCGATCTTTTAAATGATAATCCAATAATTATAACCGGTGATAAATCAGAATTGGAAATCATTTTCAATAACCTGATAAGTAACGCTATCAAATATAACGTCGATTCAGGAAAAGTGAGAGTTAAGATTAAAGAATATGAAGAAAAAATAAATATCCTTGTTGCAGATTCAGGTATAGGCATATCTAAAGAAGATCAGCACCGTCTATTTCAAGAATTTGTCAGGATAAAAAATGAAAAGACATATCATATACTTGGCAGCGGCCTGGGTTTATCTACACTCAAAAAGATTGTTAGCCTTTATAACGGCAAAGTTAGACTTCGCAGCCGCTATGAAAGAGGGTCTACATTTTTAATCAGCATAAAGAAAAGTCTGTCATTATGATAATATGAAACCTCTTATTAATTAAGTAATGATACTAATTTCTAGAATCTAAGAACATTTAAGATCCCTGTTAAAAGTTAAGTTTGATGAATGAAGACATACCTTAAAATCAGTTTTTTTTAAACCAATAATATAAACATACAGGTTATTTAAACACGACACATGTAGCACAAACTGGTTTGCCCTTATAATATTCTACTGTGATAGAACTTATGGCTTTCCAATTTACTATTTTTTGCAGGTATAGCAAACGTATTTGAAACACGATTAAAAAAATCAAGCTCATATTATATATAAGACTTAACTTAAGAGGTATTAAATTATGCATTCACTATAGTTTGAGATTCCGGTCAGATAAAAATGTAAAGAAAGGTTACATATAAATTCAATACGCAACAATTTGTTGACTACGACTTGATTTGTCACTCTTGATTATGTTTTCACCTCTTCAAATTCAAAAACTCAGAAACAACTGTTTTTTTAACCTTATAACTGTTAAAAACCCAGGCTTCAGATAATTTAATAGTGGTCGATAAAAAATGCAGGCCAGAAAGCAATTATTCAACCATATGTGGCAGGTTTTAGCTTTCCGGTATGATTTGCGAAAAAGCATTATCGGAGGATACAGGTTTATGTTATTTGATAACAACCGAAAACTAGATCCAGAACTTAAAAGAGATCTTTCTACTATTATTAATAGTGTTGAAGAGTTTGCATACGAAAAAGACTCGATATTAACGAGCCTTCTCCGTCAAAAGAGATTGCCTGAGCTTTACGAAAACTTGAACAATTAAGTCTGCACGCTTGTTAGAATGGTAAAACGCTAACCATACTTAAATTCTTATTTTAGCCAACACCCTGATTCGAGCACTCAATTATGTTAGTCGAGCAGAGTTTCCAGAATACTAGCATGTCTGTTAGCTAAGGCATTGTTTCTAATTTTTGTGCGATTAATGTAAGATCTTAAAGCTTCTCTAATGAGTTCGCTTCTTGAGCGCTGTTCAGTTTCAGCAACCTCATCGATCTTGCTTAAGAACTCTTCAGGCATTGAAATTAATACTCTGGCCATACTTAACTTACTCCTCCAATCTATAGCTTCCCAATTTATTACATCGCATAAATACTCCTTATATATAAAAAAACAAAAACCTGTTTCGGATTGCCCAAAATGGATTTTTTATTACCATATTGTTACATTCTTCTGGAAGCCCAAACAGTTGTAATATTTTTGTTTCAGACATTACTCAAAACCTTAACTTTAATAAAGTATAAAGGCCAAAATACTATTTATATACGATGTATGAGGTCAGCAAAAAACTTTAATCACACGTATGTGAACTAATTGCAGGGTTCTTCTGGTTCTATGCTATGCAGCTTATGCAGGGGATATTCACAATAGAGACCTCTTCAGTTTCATTTTGATTATAACGCTAAAATATTTTTATATCATTTTTAATTGTTCTTTATTTATGATTTTTAACACAACTACCCCAAAAAATAATAAAAAAAGGCCGGCAAAGTTGCCAGCTTTAAGTTTATTACACAACCTCTCCCTAACCTGTAGTTAAGTTAAGACCATTTTGCCGAATGCAGAATTTTCTAACTTAGTTAGTCAAGTAAAGCTTCTAAAACGCTTGCGTTATGATTTGCTAAAGCGTTGTCTCTAATTCTGTTGCGGTGAATATAAGACCTTAAAGCTTCTCTTATGAGCTCACTTCTTGATCTCTGTTCTGAATCTGCCACTTCATCAATCTTGTTTAAGAAATCATCGGGCATTGAAATAAGTACTCTAGCCATAACATTCCTCCGTATATTAAATACTGGTATCAACCTGATTTATTTTTCCTATATATATAAAAACAATCTGTTGGGTAGAATTGCCTGAGGCCCTATACTTTGTAACAATTCTTTATATACACGTTATATCTAGATTATATATCACTGGTATAAGATATCGTCAACAAGGGCTTTTTGAGGCTTTAAAACTTGAGATTTTATAAAAGAATAATTATGAAAAATATAGTATTTTCAGATATAAAAATCAAATATTTTTTAACAGCTCCTAAGTCTTTTATATCAATTGTTTTGCAGATTAGCAACAGTAATAATTACTGCTGAAAAGCTCTTGTATTTGCATAGTATACAAAAAGTAGAGTATATCCTGAAAAAAAAAGAGTTGTTCATCAAAAAGGATATAATTATAAGGAATGATTACTATTTAAAAACTCCAGCTAACAAATTAAAACCTGCATCAGGCAAGTATAGTCGGGTATGAATTACCTTTAAATATATGTTCTACAATTTTTTTAGATTCCTGCTTCAGGCTGAATGGTTCTTTTGACTCTTCAGGCTTAACTACACGGGTTACAAAATAGTCTGAAAGCTTGAATGCCATACTGCCAAGGGCAGCCCCGAGACATATTTTAGAGTATTTTAAAACGTTATAGAACTTATAATGCCTTATACTATCTCCAATTCTGGAACTAAAAAGCAATCTAGCCCCCTCACCAAGGAACATACCCTCAACAAAACCTTTAGTTATTCTCTCAAAGCTTACTTTATCATCTTTTTCAGGTTTAATAATGCCTCTCAAAAAGGCATAGGTGCTACCAATAGAGCCATTAATAGCCAATCTTTTAAGGGTTTTTGAATGACTGAGAATACTATAAGAATTAATAAGCCTGGTAGAACCTGAAATAATGTTTGAAAAACCGCTAACCATAGTCGATGTTATTAATACATCTTTTAAATCACTTATCAGGTTATCTTTTTTAATACCACCATTAATAAACGTCTGAAGGGCCAGGCTCAAAGAAGTACCGGCAGCAAGCCCCACAGCAACAGGAACAGCGAAAGTGGCTAATTTAGGGCCCAGCAGTTTTTTAATTTGTGGAAATTTTTTCAGTATCCTAGGAGCAAAAGCACCCGGCGCAATAAGAGAAGTTATCACAAGGGCAGACTTGGTCATAAATTTTTTAAGGTGATTTTCTTCTTTCTTAGAACTGGTAAATGTCGGGGCATTAATTGTTTTCTGCCATTCCTCAAGCTCTCTGGCTGTTATTGAAGGCAGTTTTATTGTGCTATTGTGAGGTATACTAACCCCTGAAAGGTTTAAGCCTGAACCGATACTGACCAAATATGAACCCCTTTTTTTATCCCCTTTTAATATGTATATAGTTGATAAATATTATTTCATGTTAGTTTGTAAACAAAATTTAAGGAATGCCCTTTTGTAAAGGCTATTTGATAGCGATACAACCCAGTAAGATAGAGACTACCCGTGTTGTGCGGGTAGTTTCTATAATAAAGATTTTTTCTGTTATTAATATTCTAGGTGCCTATCTGCCATGAATTAAGGTATTCAAGCATTTGTGGCGTCAGGCTATCAATTTGAATATTCATAGCCTTTAACTTCAGCTCTGCTATTTCAATATCAAACTCAGGCGGCAGCTTATGAACAGTATGCTCAAGCTTGCCCCTGTTTTTCACAAGATATTCACAGGCCATCGCCTGATTGGCAAAGCTCATATCCATAACACAAGATGGATGACCTTCAGCAGCAGCCAGATTAATCAAACGACCTTCACCGAGAACATAAACCTTTCTTCCATCTTTTAAGATATGGCGATCAAGAAATGGTCTGATTCTTGTTGTATCTTTAGTGAGGGTTTTTAGCCCATCAAGATTAATCTCTATATCAAAGTGCCCGGAATTACACACTATAGCATTATCTTTCATTACTTCAAAGTGGTGTGTATCTATTACATGCCTGTTACCGGTAACAGTAATAAATATATCACCAGTTTTAGCAGCTTCCATCATAGGCATAACCCTGAAGCCATCAAGCACAGCTTCAATAGCTTTTACCGGGTTTATTTCTGTTACAACTACATTGGCTCCCATACCTCTTGCTCTCATAGCACAGCCTCTGCCGCACCAGCCATAACCAACGACTACAAGTGTTTTGCCAGCCAGAAGCATGTTTGTAGCTCTGATGATACCATCAAGGGTTGATTGTCCTGTGCCATATCTGTTATCGAAAAGGTGTTTGGTCAGGGCATCATTAACAGCAATAGACGGAAACTTAAGCTGATTGTCTTTTTTCATTGCCATCAGGCGCACAATGCCTGTGGTAGTTTCTTCTGTTGTGCCAATAATACCCGGTATGAGTTCCTGTCTTTCTTTTAACATAGTTGCTACGACATCTGAGCCGTCATCAATAATTATATTGGGTTTATGGTCAAGAGCAATACGGACGTGTTTATTATACGTTGCAGTATCTTCTCCTTTCATAGCATAAACAGAAATGCCATAGTCTTTAACCAGACTTGCTGCAACATCATCCTGTGTGCTGAGTGGGTTTGATGCGATTAAAATGCCATCGGCCCCGCCGGCTTTTAATGTAATAGCAAGATTGGCAGTTTCTTTAGTAATGTGACAGCAGGCTGCAATTCTGATATCTTTTAAAGGTTTTTCTTTCTCGAATCTTTCTCTTAAGAGTGCCAGAACAGGCATATCTTCATTGGCCCACTCGATTTGTTTTTTGCCATCGATGGCCAGAGTAAGGTCTTTTACTTCGTGTTTTATTTGAGTCATTGTATCCACTTTCTTTCTCCTGAAATTTATGAATTTATTATACCTGATAGCTTTTAATCGTAACAAAGATATGAGATTATATCCACGTTTAAATTTGATTGTATTGATTATATGTCCTGTTTTGTAAAAAAAAGCAACTATTTCTAGTTGCTCATCTTCTGTAATCTTCTTTTGAAACGTAGTTCCAAAATTCAAAGATTACTCGCACCCACCAAGTAAATACTTATATGTTTTTGAAATCACGTAAATGTTTAAATTTAAGTTCCTTAAACAGTATATGTAAAGAACAGGAAGAATCAAGCTTGATTGGTGATATTTTAACATTTGTTTAACGAAGATATAGTAATTTTGCCGTCTATGCGTCTTATATTCTGGTTTTTACGTAGTTTACAGTTGCATTATTGTACAGTAATATTGATTTGTTCCTTTATAAGCAGGTTTCGTTGACTTTACAGGCTTCAGTCATGTATTTGTATAGTAATTTATTTGTATAGTAATGTATTTATTGGCTACAGAGGTATAAAATTAAACAATGCTAAAATTTTCCAATAAAAAAAAGATTATGACAGGCTTTATACATCTAAATAAAATTTTTTACCTGATACCAGTAACGTTTATTCTATTTGAAACCTTTGATTAATTAATAATACCAACAAAAACAGGGCTTTCTTGAATCTAGTAACTTTTATGTTATTCAGAGCCCCCTTTTCATTAAGAAATGTTTTGATCTAAATTATTTTTATTTTATAATGCTAACTACAATGAGTAATAGTATGCAAGATTTGATTAATACGAAAACTTACAATTAAGGCTTCTATTGCCGGGGCAACAAAAAAAATCGATTAATCTTGAACTGTAAATGATATGAAAGGGTAACTATAATGAAAACGCAACTTGACTGTATGATGAAGCCAAAATCTATTGCTGTTGTGGGTGCTTCAGCAAAAGAAGGTTCTATTGGTTATGATCTAATGTTTAAATTAAAAGATTTCGGCTATAAAGGCCAGATTTACCCTATTAACCCTAAAACACCAGAAATAATGGGTTATAAAGCATACAAGAGTGTTGTTGATATACCAGAAAAGGTTGACCTTGCAGTTGTTGCTGTACCGGGCAAAATTGTTTTTAATGTTGTTGAAGATTGCAATAAAAAAGGGATTAAAGACCTCGTAATAATTTCAGCAGGTTTTAAAGAAACCGGCAAAGAGGGCTCAGAAGTTGAAGCCCAGCTTAAGCAACTGTGTGATAAGTATGGGATGAGAGCTGTAGGGCCAAACTGTATGGGCATCATCAATACAGAAGATGATATTATGATGAATGCAACATTTTCTCCACAGCCTCCTATACCTGGAAATGCTGCCTTTCTTTCACAATCAGGCGCTCTAGGCATCGCAATTTTTTATGCCGCTAAAGATATTAATTTAGGTATGTCACAATTTGTCTCTATCGGCAATAAAATGGATTTATCTGATAATGATTTCATAGAATACTGGGCCAACGACAAAAACACAGATTTAATACTTCTCTATCTTGAGTCTGTTAGTGAGCCTGATCGATTCAGAAGGGTTTGTGAACAAGTAGGAAAGAAAAAACCTATTGTAGTAATTAAATCTGGTAAGTCTGAGGCCGGTGCAGCAGCAGCGTCATCTCATACAGGGTCTCTGGCCGGGGCAGATAAAGCAGCTTCAGCCCTGTTTACCCAGTGCGGTATTATTAGAGAGGCTACAATAGAAGAAATGTTTCACGTAGCACAGGGGTTTGCAAACAGCCCTCTGCCAGAAGGTAAACGTATTGGCATTCTTACTAACGGTGGTGGCGCAGGCATTATGGCTACAGATGCAACAATAGA
This sequence comes from uncultured Gammaproteobacteria bacterium, assembly GCA_964517135.1. Lineage (GTDB taxonomy): Bacteria > Cyanobacteriota > Vampirovibrionia > JBFMGH01 > JBFMGH01 > CAZFBA01. The sequence goes on along the minus strand of CAZFBA010000027.1, from coordinate 31,512 downwards.
TTGCGGGCTTGAGATAGCAAAGCTCACAGATGATACTAAAAACAAATTGAGAGAGTTTTTACCCGCTGCTGCAAGTGTTAGAAACCCTGTTGATACCATTGCCAGTGTAAATGGCCCTGATTATGAAAAATCTCTTGAAATAATTATTCAAGATCCTAATGTAGATGCTGTTATCGCTATTATAATCCCACTTTATTTGCCAGCTATCGATGTCGCAAAATCTATGATGCGTATGCAGGCTAAATATAATAAACCTGTTCTTGGTGTTATAATGGCCAAAAATGAAGAATACAAAGAAATACACGAAGTCAAAGATCTGAAAGCTATACCTACATATAAATTACCTGAACAGGCTGCTTATGCACTTTCTAAAATGTATGATTACTATAAGTTTAAAAATAGACCTGAAGGTAAGTTTAAGACCTTTGCAGATGTCAATAAAACCGAAGTAGAAAAGATTATTAAATCTGCTCTTTCTGAAAATCGGGATATGCTGACCACATTAGAATCAATGAATGTACTTAAAGCCTATGGTGTAAATACCTGTAAGTATGCAGAAGCCAGCGATGCTGATGATGCAGTTAAGAAAGCAAATGATATTGGCTATCCTGTAGTTATGAAGATACTCTCTAAAACAGTATCACATAAATCTGATGTTGGCGGTGTTATTGTGAATATACAAAATGGTGATCAACTCAAGAAAGAGTATCAAAACCTGATGGTTAAAGCAAGAGAAAACAATGTAGAGCAGTACATTGATGCTGTTATGATACAGGAAATGATTAAAGGCCAAAGAGAAATAGTTCTTGGTAGTGCTAAAGATTCACAATATGGGTCTTTAATGATGTTTGGCCTGGGTGGTATCTTTATTGAAGCTCTGAAAGATGTTGTCTTCAAAGTACATCCATTGTCAGACATAGATGCACAGGAAATGCTTGAAGCGACCAGAACCTATAAGCTGCTCCAGGGCTTCAGGGGTCTGAAAGGTGTTGATATGGAATACCTTAAAGACCAGCTATTGCGCCTGTCTCAACTGTTAAGTGATTTTGGCTATATAGATGAGCTGGATATCAACCCTTATATCGTAACCGACAAAACTGGCGACCCTATGGCTGTTGATGGCCGGATTAAGTTTGGTATCAAGTCAATTAAAGAGCTTGAAGAATTGAAATCATGTGTGGCAGCAAAATAAGGCCACAGCATATATATTGAATACATTATTACGCAAAAAGCCCTCATACTAAGGGGCTTTTTGTCATACTACCTGTGATAGCAGGCAAAAATCTTTTACATTATCTGTAAATCTTTTCTGCATAATTTATGTTTCTATTTAGCATCTAAAATACTGTATTACCTGCAATAATTGTTTTTATTTGCATTAAGTTTTGTTAAGCATATGTACCTTTATACACTATCTGCTTGAATTTTGACTTTATAGATATTCTACATTTATGTTGGGCTTTTTTTTAATATCTCCTGACACAAAATTTTATATGTTTGTTTTCAATTTAATAACAAAAGCTAAAGGGAGGTGGTCTATAAGAAGAAAAACTATCTTTGTGTCCATTTAATTACGGAGGAAATTGTTTTTTAGTTACTTTAGTTACTTAGTTAGAGATAATTTTTAAGGGGTGATTAATTAGAGAACCAAAAGAGGATTAATAATAAGATATTAACTTAGCGCAAAGGCCCGATGTAATAGATCCGGGCCTTTTGCGTTAAGCAGAACATAACGCTTCAAATATACTAAACGACATAAAAAATTAAACAATTCTATAAGTGCCCTATATTTTCTAAAATCTGATTACTTAATGACGTTGATTATAATAATTATAATTGAGATCTCTGAATAATTAAAAGTTCACAGATTCAAGAAATTAGTGTCCTTTTGCTGGAATCAGTAATTTCTTAATTAATCAGAGGTTCCAATTGTATATGATTCGAACAACGGATTACAATAATCAGTCTTTAATTAATAAGAACAATAACTAAGGGCTCTCTAACAAAATTTACAATTTTTTACATCACCCCAAAATGTAGTATATTATAGACTTATAACATATTTTGTATTGCTTTAATATATCTATAATATATACATTTATACATACTTGTATCTACTTCTACGTATATACAATTTTTATACTATCAACATATTTCCCTTGATTGTTTTTATATTATTACAGGGCAAATTGAGCACATTCAAAATAACCGGTTTTTAAAGAAGTAGGGCTAGCATTAAAATATGACACTTAATTTTTACAATATGAATAATAAACAGTTTGAATTCTCTGCTAATAACAGAGAAAATACTTGTTTTTCTGCCCCGAAAAACGAAGAAGAATTAATATTTGCCGAATTTGCCAGAATGAACAAAAAAGAGAATCAAGCCCTCAATAATAATGCTTTAGCCAGCTTTGACGAACTTCTAGCCCAGTTAGACGAAAACAAACCACAGCAAAATGACCAGCTTTCAAACATTGCAGTTGATGAATTCAAAGCCATCATTTCAAACGGTAAATTAACTTCAGGGGAAATCGATGAAGCATATTTGCGTTGTGCCAGACAGATTTCAATTAATGCTCCAGAAGCCTGGGCCTTATTAAACAACGAATATTCAAAATCAATTGCTAACGCCTATACGCCCAATACATCAATGGACGCCCAGTCAAGAAGCGCTATAGAAGGTTTTAAATCTACTATCAATCCTGCTATGACAAGAGATGAGATGCTTGAAACTTTCATCAGGTTCTCAAGAGAAGTATCTATTAAGTTTCCTGATGCCTGGAAAGAACTTGAATCTATCTTATCAAACTCTTTACCTGAAGCTTACAGACCTGATACATCAATGGATTCTCAGTCAAGAAACGCTGTCGCAGACTTTAAAGGTGCTCTTAATGCAGGTATGACAGCAGATGAAATGAATGAAATATTTGTTAGATTCTCAAGACAAATCTCAGTTAAGTATCCTGATGCCTGGAAAGAACTTGAATCTATCTTAAATAATTCTCTGCCGATAGCTTACAGGCCAGACACCACAATGGATGACCAGTCAAGAAATGCTATAACTAACTTTAAATCAACCATAAACACCAACCTGACAAAAGACGAAATGGTTGAACTGTTTGTAAGATTTTCAAGAGAAGTTTCTGTTAAATTCCCTGAAGCCTGGAAAGATCTTGAAGCTATCTTAAATCAGAACATACCGGAAGCCTTTAAACCCAATACGAAATCTGATCCGCTTTCTGAACTGGCTGTTAATAACTTTAAACAATCCATTCAGGAAAACCACACCAAAGATGACCTCGTTGAACTCTTCTTAAGATTCTCCAGAGATATCTCTATTAAGTATCCTGACAAGAAAAACGAACTGTTAGCTATTTTTAATAACGCATTAACAGAAGCTTTCAATCCTGATACAACAATTGATGACCACTCAAAAGAACTCGTAAACAACTTTAAAACTATCATTGCTAACCAGCAAATGGATAACGATAGTTTCAAAGATGTTTTCGCAGAATATTTTAATCAAATAGGCTTAAATTTATCTAAAGCCAAAAGAATGATGGATAACTTGAAAGTTAATAACTTCCGTGAAGCTGAAAAACTGACAGAAAACAGAACCAATACAAAAGAAGAAGCAGGTAAATTAAACCACCTGTTTAACGCACTGGTTCAAGATGTTAATTCTATTGATTATAAAGTTCAAATAGCAAGCAACGAACTTAACGGTATCTTCAATAAAGATGCTCAAAGACAGAAAAATGCTGAAATAGATTTATTAATAGCAGATAAATATCAAAAAGATGAAAGACATTTCAGCTTAATGTCTCAAATAAATGGCAATAACCTTGCATCACAAAATATTCAGGATAACTATATAGCCAGCATCAATGTTGACAGAACAGCCCCCGGCAAAAAAGAAATCTTACAAAGAGATTCTGCTAAATTAACTGATTATGATATGATGCGTGCCTTTAAAAGAGACGATGTTAAAGGCCTGATTAACGAAATACCCAAGCATCAATTGACAGATATACTTTATAACGTTCCTAAATATCAGCTCATTAACGGCTTAACCCTGTTATCACACGAGCAGCAAATCGAAGCCTTAACTGTAAACAGATTTGAAGACGCTCTATTAAGGGATATGCCTAGAAAACAGCTTATCGAGCAATTACCTGATGCCTATGAAATGCTTCCTATCCTTATGATGCTTGGCAAAACAGAAAATGGATTCACTAACGGCGCAGACTTAATCAAAGATACCATCATTAACGGCAAAGACGTAGAAGAAAAACCCAGCAATACAAAACTTCAAGAAGAACTCTTACCATTTATGATGGAACAGCTTTTAAATAAAACACCTCGAATGGCAGAAGTAACACAACCTGCAAGCTTCTCACTGAAAGTAAAACCTGAAGATAAAGAAACCAGAGAAGGCAAGCAAAAAGTTCAGGCTCAAAGTGTTCAAGATCTTATGCCAGAAGAACTGAAAAACCTGACTCAAGAAGCACTGAACCTCTTAGGGGATGAAGAAATGACTGATGCCGCTGCCGCTAAACGTGGTGACTCTGAAAACCTGCTCAACTTCATCGAAGACATTGGCAAAGTAGATTCTGTTGACGCAGGCAAAATGGCTATGGAAAACCTCTATAACTCACAGGCACAGGATCTTAAACAGGATGTGTTAACAAGAATTTCTGATAACGAAATATTAAAAATAAACAAATTCTACGGCAGAGACCCAAAAGAAATGATGAAACAAATGCCACAGTTCGTAGTATCAAGACAATTACACGATTTAAGCAAAGTACAGGTCGTAGAAAGCTATAAAACAGTCGGTAAAGATATGATAATGAACAGATTACAGACTTTACCAAGTCAGGTATTAGCAAAAGCAGCTGTCGATGTCGTTGACCGTGATTCTATCTTGAATCAGCTGGCTAATAAAGAAGGTATCGCAGCATAGAGGTATACTAAAAGGGTTAAAGGTAAACAACACCGGTATTTAAAAGCCGGTTTTTTTTATGCTAAACAACATAAATCATTTAACAATTCTAAAATTTTGAAAATCAAAAACAGAAAAATCTGTCAACCTTATTTTGCATCAGTCTTTATACCTTCTGAAATCTGATTACTAATGACATTTATTATATTTTCAAATTTATCAATTAGTAACATTTATTCAAAGTGATGTTAAGTTTTTCGTTGTTTTTCCGACATTTAGATTAGTATAACCTTACTAGAGGTTTGAGGTGCATTATGATAAGAAGAAAGCCAAGAGGTCAAAACCTTATAGAATTCACGTTAGTTGCCCCTATTCTAATTATGGTTCTGGTTGTAATTTCAGAACTGGGCTATGCATTTGTTGTCAGACACACTATTATTGACAGTATCAAACAAACTGTCCAGAGTGCGCAGTTTAGAGTAGGCAAACACAGCTCAGAAGCAGAAATGTTAGCAGCTATGAAACAGGATATGCAGGGATTTATAAAGACGCACAACCTGCCTGACCCAATATCACTTGAATTTGGCGTTGTAGGTCAAAGCCAGTACGGAACGGTTCTTGTTGTTAGTTATGTCTACAAACCAGGCTTCAGACTTATTGGCATAACTCCTGAACGGATAGCCATTCAAAGCACACAGGTCGTTCAACCAGCATTTATAAAACCTAATAACCCTACCGTACCTTATGTACCGTCATTATAAGATAGGAGATCAGGCATTGATAAAGAATATAAAAAACAAAGGTGTATCACTTGTTCTGGTTGCTCTTGGGCTGGCAACATTACTAGGGTTTGCGGCTCTGGCAATAGACCTTGGCAGCTCTTTTAACATACAAAACCAGCTACAGAAGTCAACAACAACTGCTGCTCTTGCTGGTGCTGCTGCCTATAACTCTCATCTGCTTTCATCTGAAAATATTACTAACATTAAAGCAGCAACAGAAGATACGTTCTCTTTAGCAACCCAGTACGAAAAAGGGCTTGTTAATCCTCAAATAGTTGGTAATATTCAGGTTGATACTGATGTAGGCGCAGTAAGACTTCAGACAAAAGCTGATGCTCCAACATACTTTATTAGAATTATTGGCATCAAAAGCCTTGAAGTTAATGCCCGTGCTGCTGCTATGAGCTATGAAGTACCTTATATTGTAATGAACGATATAACCGTTTCAAACCCAAATAAAAAGAAGGCCTCAATAGCTTTTGCCGAATCTAAAGATAGCAAAATAACTGGCATGCCTGAGGGTACTAATCTTGATGGCGGGAAAAAAGTTCAACTGGTAGGCACATTGCCTGTTATTAATGGCCCTGGGCCTGACATAACAGTTATAGAGATGGGCGATCTTGACGGATACTTTGTTTTTGTAGCAAATGAACCAACCGGCCCCTGGTATAACATAACAGAAACAGGCATAAGTATTGCAGGCGACGGCACGACACCCGGCCCGGGACCAGAAAACATGCCTCCTGAATATGGTTTGCCCGCTGAGATTTATCGTTTCTTTGGCAGTGGAATGTTTGACCTTGAAGGCACAGGTCTTGAAAATGCCCGCTATATTGCAATAGTTGATGATAACGTACCTGATTGTTATGCTGAAGGTGATTATTCAGCTCTGATAAGTGATGCAACACCTGTTTCAATTAATGACCTTGGCCCGGGTGCTGATATTGATGCTATACATATTCATCATCACAGTATGTCAATTTCTTATGATGACCTCAGCAAAGATGATGATGGTGACGGCAAAATAGATGCCTATAACAAGCTTATTGGCAGCTATGATCAGCCCGGCAGAAAAGTTAGAGATGATGACCCTGATGTTGTGGCAATTAAAAATGCTATGCCCTAACTGATACAGTTTTAAATCTGACTGGCTGATTCATTTAAATGACGAATAGCATCATCTTTTGAGCTTTCAATGTTGAGAATTTTATCAACCATTGATATTTCCAGTGCTTCTTGAATGTCTCTATTTATGTTGAAGAGGCACATGCTGGCATTGTTGTTGTTGGAACAGTTGTAAATAGAGAGCAATGTCCCTATGCCAGAGCTTGTAATAAATGTAACATTCGTAAAATCAAGCCCAAGTTTTTTAATACCTTCGTTTTCAATTAATTCAATACATTTAGATTCTATTTCACCTGAATTTTGAAGGTCTACCTGTTTTTCTTTTATTTCAATGATACGAATATCATCATGTTCTATAACTTCAAAAATCTTTTCGCTTTTGCTCCAGGGAGTAGTTTTAAGATATTCTACTGCTTCATCTTCACCCGGAAAAACAGGTAATATTCTATCTATCATTAAAACTTTTATAGAATCAAGCACCTGCGGATTAATATTAAACAGGCAGAGTTCTCCGTCGAGCTTATTCAAATGTTTGCGTATGTTTAAAAGAGTTCCTATGCCTGAACTGGTCAACCAGGAAATATTTTCAAGGTTGAGAGCAATATTTTGAATACTTTCTTCTTTTATGAGATCAGATATTTTCTCACTTAAAAGAGATGTATTTTTGTGGTCTATTTCGTTACCTTCGATGTCAATGATGGTAATATTATTTCTCTGCCTTATTTTTAAATCCATAAATAATAAATCTTTCAATTTCTAAACTAATATCTGGATCATTTAATATTATTTTATCGTAATTATACCTGAAAGATAAACTTCTAATTAATTGTTAACAAAAAAAATTTAAGTTATGCAATTGGAACCTCTGATTAATTTAGAAATTACTGATTCCAGCAAAATGATACCAATCTCTTGAATCTGAGAACTCTTAACTTACTTCAGAGATCTCTCATCCCACATTATTCATCAATTTATAGTCTATTTATTCTAGAGGGTTTAAAAGTCTTAACTTAAGTAGTATTAAATCATGCGTTCACTATATTATGTAATTTAGTATAGAATAAAGAAGAAGAATAAAAAGGTTGATAACAATGAAAAAAAGTCTGAAAATCTGTCAATATTCATTTCCAGTTATTGTAATATTGTTAACAGGAATCATTATGAATAACATTGCTTTTTCTGATCCCAGGCCTCCCAAAGGACTGACATTAGATAGCCGGGTCCCACTTCTTGAAGACAATACAATAGTATACTATTTCTTCAAAGGGATACCCTCTGTCCTCAATAAATATACTGAACTTGAGATTATTGATATTGATTTGAATAACAAAGATTTAACTTTAACACCTCTTCAGGCAGATTCTCCTGATACCGTCAAAACTATAGCAGAAAAACATAATGCTGTTGCTGCTATTAATGGAGGTTTTTTTGATTATATAAATGGAAAAAGTGTATCATATACTGTTATAAATGGCATCACAACCGGAGATCCTTCTAAGAACTCTAACCTGACAGAAAACCCTGATATTAAACCCTATCTGGATAAGATTTACAACCGTGCAGAACTGAGAATACTTAACTGCAAAGGCAAAATAGAATATCAGATAGATGAACATTATGCACCATTAGAAAACTGTACTCTTATCAGTTCACTTCAGGGAGGGCCAGCACTCTTACCTGAAATGGATCTTGAAAAAGAGGCCTTTCTGGCATATAAAAACGGTGCAAAAGTTAGAGAGTCAGCCAATGTAACAAATCCTGATGCCCGCACAGGTATCGGTTTAACGGATGATAACCGTCTTTATTTTGTTATCAACCGTACCGGCTATAAAAATTCAGACTTTTACGGTTTAACAATAGAAGAATTTGCCCGGCTGCTATCATCATTCAAGATCAAAAAAGCTTTAGCTTTTGATGGAGGCAGCTCAACAACCCTGTATTATAAAACTCCAGAAGGTAAAACACATACTACCACAGGAAAAGTAAACCAGAGAAAAAATCAAAAAGAAGCACGTGTAAAATCAATAATGGCCATATTAAACACCCGTAAGTAAAAGGAGCTCTGAAAAATATATGATTAAAAGATTTGCAGTCGTCTTTATGATAATATTACTTGGCAGTTTACCCCTTCAAGCTCAACCACAGGTAAAATTCAACTTTACTAATCGTGATAAAGCTATTGCACACTATAATATAGCCGTTAATTTTGCTAAAAGAGGTATGCTGGAAAAAGCTATACAGGAATTTGAAGTATCAGTCAGGTATAACCCAAACAATGCTGATGCCTATTATAATATGGGTATTGCATATGCAAAGCTTGATAAGCCTGAAGAGGCCATCAGTTGTTATGAGAAGGTTTTAGCTATCAAGCCTGATGACGCACACACTTATTATAACCTGGCCGTGGCTTTTTCTGACCTCAAACGCTATGAAGAAGCAGAAACCAACTATGAAAAAGCTGTTCAATACAAAGAAGATTTTATTGAAGCTTATGCTAACCTTGCTATTATATACCTGCAACAGGAAAAAAAAGATAAATATGCAGCAATACTACCAAAAATAGAAGCACTGGACCCGGGTATAGCCTCTCAGGTAGAAAAAATCAAAAATCGTGACAGCAACTATTAGAAAGAGCTATTTTTTACGGTATTCTTTAACTTTTTCGCTATAGCCAAGTTCAGATATTGAATCAAAGTATTCAGGAGCAATTTCAAGTACTTTAGCAAACATTTCAGTGGCTTTATCTTCTTTGCCCTGCTTATCATATATTTTGCCAGTATGATAATAGCATTGAATATATTCAGGGTCAGATTTTACTGCTTCTAAATAAGCCTGAATGGCTTTATCAAATTCTTCTATTGCCTCATAGCTCATACCCAGATTGAACAAGAGATCAGGATCACCTGCATGGGTAACCAGAGCTTTGTTATAAATCTCTATAGCCTTATCATACATTCTTTTTTTCTTGTATATCATTCCCATGTTAAAGTAAATATTAAGGTCATCTGGGCTTTTCATTAGCGCAGATCTATAATATTCAATGGCAGTGTCATAATCTCTTTTTAACTGGGCATCAAGGGCATATGAATAATAGACATTGTCTTTTATACTCTTTGAGTGGTCCATTGGTCCTCCGGCAAAATGTAAATACTGGGGGTGTTTAAATTCTTTATTTATTATAAACATACAATAAAAATTTACAAGTAGATAAAATAAAAGATCAGTTAATATACTGCTTCATATCCCAGTAAATTGTGTGGACAGGTGCTTTTGCTTGCTGCACTAGCCAAAATATCCTGTTGAATTTTATCTTGATATATTACTTGAACCTCTGACAATTAAGGAATTACGATTCCAGCAAAAAGACACCAATTTAATGAATCTGAGAACTTTTAAGTTTTTCAGAGAACTCTGTTATAGTTATGCATTAGTCTTGAAAGGGTTACACTAATTCTTGAAATATTTATAATTTTAATCTTAAAACAATATAAACTAAAGTAAATTGATTTTGCCTGTCAAAAGTTTAATTTGTTTTCCTTGCAAGTTGTATTACAATGTTTTTGAAACAGGATAATAATAATGGAAAAGAAAGATAAATCTAACGAAAAATTTTCTGGTGGTATGCTCGGGCTTCTGATAGGAGACATTCTGGCCTTTCCGCTTGGCATGCTGGATTATGAAAGACGTAAAGGGTTTTTTCCGGTAAATAGCCTGATAGAACCCCAGGATTTTGAAAAACAGCTCGAAGAAGAAGCTAATTATAACAGTAACCTGAAAAATCGTGTAGAAAACTGGTTTCCGGCCGGGTATTATTCTTTTTACGGTCAGCAGGCACTGCTGATACTTGACTCAATCTTTCAGATGAAAGATATTGATATTGAAGATATCTCTCAAAAGCTTGTTAAATATTCATACCCCCGTGACAGAATTTCTCCGCTGGGTATCTTTAGAGGCTATAACAGACAGTTTTATGATTCTGTTCAGAATATTGCAAACGGCATGCCCTTAAAGCTCTGTGGAGTAACTAACAGTATTGGCGATGCTCCGTTTAAACTTATTCCTATTGGCATGTTTAAAGGATTTGAAACACAACCTATTCGAGACCGCTCGGTAGATATAACACTGCTGACTAATAGAGATATACAGGCTGTAGCTTCTTCCGCTGCTATTGCTATTACAGTAGCTCAGACAGTAAATAAATCGTTCTTTAATGTTGATGAAGAGCTAAAAAGAATCATTGATTTTACCCGCAGTGTTGAAAATTATGCCATGGATCGCTTTGGAGACTTCTTTCAAAACGGAAATCAAAATAGAAATAGAGTCTCAAATTGCTTAAATGAGTTATACCGGCTTAAAAATGAATCCGTAGATGAGGGTATTCGCTATTTTAAGAATCAGGCACACCAGAATAACCAGAAATATAACTCTTCACTGGTTACAACCGGTGCAGCACTTCTTATTTTTATTAAAAATGTTGGAAGTTTTGAACAAGCCATAAAGTGCGCTATTGAACAGGATGTTGATATTCAAATTGTAACACCTATTGTAGGGGCTCTTTCAGGCAGCCTCCATGGTACCAATAAGCTTCCACATCACTGGAAGAACCTGGTTAAATATCGTAAAGAAATTTATCAGAAAATTGATTACATAAAAACTGAAGACACCGAAAAGCCCGGAATAACTAATTACTATATTCGTGAAATTGAACTTTCCAGTGATCAGCAAAAAACAAAAGATAACATTTTAAACAAAATTGATGAAAAATTACCGGTTATAGCGTAAAATTTATAATAGGAGAGAAAAACCATGATTTTAAAAAGTGGTATAATTTTTTAAGAACCCGGGTTAAAACACGATTATTATTGTTAGTTGTAAAATGATCTCCTCTGTCAAACCTTGATTGTGTTAATTACACCAGTTTTAAACAGTTTCTGTGCGTGTAATTCTGATTGCTAAAACATTAACAATAGTAAAGAATTGTTAAATTCTGTGATAAGATTAAGTTTTACCCTAATGTTTGATACTTTCTGCTCGAAAACTTATTTTATGTGAATGATTTTGAATCTAAAAAAAATAGAATAGTGACAATTGCCTATCAAGTTCAGTAGAATAATTCAAATGTTCACGGTGTTACAAGACCTAAAATTTTAAGAGGAATGTATCGAGAAGACAAAACCAAATAATGAAAGTAGTCAAAACCGTTATCTAAGAAGAAACAAACTATTTTTCTCTTCCCCGGGTAACAAAACATTTGGAACAGTACATTATTATCAGGAGTAATTATTAACAAGGGGCCACATATGTATGTAAATAAGTGTTCTAAGTGTGGTAGTGAATTTGAAACAAAGAATCCGAAAAGAGTAATTTGTCCCGACTGTCTTTATCCAGACAGGTCACCAGGAAAAGCACCCTCTACCATACTAAAAAAGACTCCACAACAGGATTATGATCAACAGGACAGCGGCTACCAGAGAAGACAAACTGTTGAAACTGGTGAAGTAGAAGATTTCAGAAGACCACAATCCTCACAAAGATCAGACTACGGCAGACCCCAGGGAGGTCGCCCTTATGGTGGCGGCGGCAGTAGCGGCGGCAGACCCCAGGGAGGTCGCTCCTACGGTGGCGGTGGCCAGCAGGGAGGTCGTTCTTATGGGGGCGGCAGCCAGCAGGGAGGTCGTTCTTATGGGGGCGGTGGCCAGCAGGGAGGTCGATCCTATGGGGGCGGTGGAAGACCTCAGGGAAATAGACCCTATGGCAGCAGCGGTAGCGGTGGCAGACCCCAGGGCGGTCGACCCTACGGCGGCGGTCAGCAGGGCGGTCGTCCTTATGGTGGCGGCGGTGGCAGACCTCAGGGCGGCAGGCCATACGGCGGAAGTAGCCAGCAGGGCGGTCGTTCTTATGGTGGCGGCGGTAGACCTCAGGGCAGCAGGCCCGGTGGAAGGCCCCAGGGTGGCAGGCCTGGAGGAAGACCCGGTTTTAGACCCGGTGGAAGACCTCCTGGTAGAGGCCCAGCAGGAGCAGAAAGAAAACTGCTCGTCAATAAAGAACAAATGATTGAAATTGAAAAACTCTATAAACCTATGCTACCTCTGCCAAACCCGGATGTACACGAAGTCATCGCTAAAGAACTCGATATGGAACCAAGAAAAGTATTCTTCGGCATTAACCTGATACGTCAGAAAATGTTTCTGCCTAAACTGCCCTTCCCAAAAAGAAGACTTGCTGTTACAGTTGAGCAGCTCAACGCTGTGGAAAGCCTCTATGCGCCATTAATGCCTCTTCCTCCTATCGGATGCCACAAATTCATTGCCAAACAACTAAGAATGGATGAATGGCGTGTGCACGTCGCTATAGGTATACTCAGAAAACAGATGGGCCTGCCCAGATGGAACCCCGATAGAGATGATGCACCAGAAGAGTTCAAAAAACAAAGAGAAGAAGAACTTGCAGCAGAAAAAGCTGCTGAAGAATAAAAGAAAAGGGGCTAAAAAAAGCCCCTTTTTAAATTATTGTAAGTTTTTCTGCGCTTCTTCGACCTGTTGAGGCAACTGTATTTGTAGATGTTCTTCAGGAATATGTGTATGACCCAGTACAATGTTTTTTATGCGCCAGCGGGGCAGTTCAACAATGCCTTCAGGTGTATACATATGTATTTTAAACTTCGTAGCCATAAAAACTTTGCCTGCAATAATTTTATTGTGTCCCCATGACAGCTCAATGAAATCTCTATTGTTTAAAACCTGAATGCGGGTAAGCTTGCGAAACCCTTCTTTTGTTCTTATGTTTATCAGGTCGCTTGTTATCCTGATAATTTTTCCCTTTAAAACCGTGCCATTAATCATATTAATAGTATCTGCACTGGCTTTTAGTGTTCCAGTGACAAATATTGTCATTATGAGGGTGGTAAGTATTACTATTCTTTTCATAACTGGATCCATTATAAATAAATACAAATGCATAAAGATGATTTAAGTTTTAAGTTATGCAGTGTCCTTTTTTATCAAGTATGATAGATGAAGAACCTTAAATCATCATATAATTGAATGATATCAATTAAATTATTTGCAGAGAATTTTATAATGCTTAATGGCAAAAATGATTTAATTGTTTTATAATACCAGCAAGAAAACTTTCTTTTGAAATTCTTAAAATTGCCTGCTGGCAAAGAAGTAACTTGTTAATTCCGGGTAAAAGGTTATAAGATGAAACAATACATTAAACATCTGGCAATATCACTCAGCGTTGTTCTATTTTTTATAATCTCATCAGTTGCAATCGCTGAACGATGCATAACCCCCGGAGAAATTATTCAACTTCAGAAAAAAGTTGATAAGTCATATTCACCAAAAGAAACAAAAAAATTCAGTGAAATTATTGCAAAAGCAAGAAAATATGCAGAAAATAATTATGTTGAAAATGCAGCTATTGTGCTTGATGTTGATGAAACACTTCTTGATAACAGAAAATATTATGCACTTTATGACTATTATAATGACAGAGACTGGGATAAATGGATTCAATCAGAAGATGCAATACCCCACGAAGAGACAAAAGACCTTGTTTTATGGGCTAAAGACCTTGGCTATAAAATAATATTGATAACAGGCCGCCTGGAATCTCAAAGAGAAGCAACCGAAAACAATCTTAAAAGGTTTGATATTCCATTTGATCAGCTTCATATGAGGCCAGACAATATGGATATATCTCAAATGTCTGACTATAAACTAAACATACGTAAAAAATTGACCGAAAAAGGCCTCAATATAATTGTTAACATCGGCGACCAGAAATCAGATATTAGAGGTGGTTTTGGCAAAGGTTTTAAACTGCCAAACTCTATCTATTCGATACCCTGATAGCCCTTATGAGCTGGGATGTAAAGGAAAATTAAGCAAATTGAAGGAAATTTACTTGATAATTACTGTCACAGGCCAGTTCTTAGAAAACCTTTAAATGTATATCTTTTCAAACTTGCTACCTTTATAAAACTTGAGTGGTATAAGTTATCAGCTAAAAGCAAGATGAATTCTCAAATGAGAGGCAGATCCTGAAAAGTATATCAAACAAATTTTTAGCCATGCATTTGTTGTGCAAGCTCACCTGTAATACTGCACCCGAAGGGGTTATAGTTGTAAATTTGACAATTAATCAACGTTCTGCAAGAATAAGCCTGAAACCCTTTTATAAAGGTAGTTATAGACATTTTAATTTATATATAAATTACAAATTAAATCTTACACATTATTTGAATAATATAGTCTGTGAAATATGAATACTTATAAAACTGAGTATACCACCACAAAGAAAAGGTTTCTGCTTGTTTTTAACCCCGTAGAGGGTAGAAATAAAGCTCAAAAACGTTTTCAGGGAGTTATAAAAAGGCTCTCAGTCAGAAATTGCTCTTTTGAAGTTGTAAACCCGACTCAACTGGCTGAAAGAACTGACCTTAATACCTTTGATAGCATCGTTGCCATCGGAGGAGATGGTACCGTTTTAAGTGTTCTGGCCATCGTATCAAAGGTAGATGCAAAACTGGGCATTATTCCCTGCGGAACAGCAAACCTCCTTGCAGCAGGGCTTTCTATACCTACAAACCTTGACAAGGCAATAGATATACTTTTTTATGGCAATACTACCAGAATTGACATCGGCAAAGCAGGCGAACAGTATTTTGCCCTGCGTATAGGTGTCGGCTATGATGCAGATATCGTTAATAACGCAAGATCATACCTGAAAGATAAATTTGGATATTTAGCCTATTTTATTGAAGGCTTTAAAAGCAGCTTCAAACTGTCACTCAAAAAAATGAAGGTCACTATAGACGGTGAAACCTTTTATGTTAAAGCAAATTCAGTTATAGTAGCCAATGCAGGTAATATGTTTAGAAACCTGATTACTATTGCCCCTGATTGCTCTACTTCTGATGGCAAGCTTGATGTGTTTATACTCAGTGCAAAAAACTTTGTAGATTTTGTTAAAGTCTTCTGCCAGATTTTAGCAGGTATACACAAAAATAATGGCAGCGTTGTATACGGGCAGGGTAAAAATATACAGATTGAAACATTAGACTCTAACTCTCATATCGATGGAGAACCGTTTAAATACGATAAGCTAGATATAACAGTTATACCCAGAGCTTTAAAAGTTCTCGTGCCACAACCAGCACCTCAACCAGCTTTTGAAAAGGTATTATTGAATCACTAAGCCTATTTTTTGCTCTTAACTTCTAATGCTTAACATCTATGCAATGAATAGAATTATCTGGCTGTCAGAAGAAAATATTTCCACGACATTAAAGGTATAAGCACTTTTAAATTTTTAAACCCTGTTAAGCTTTACATTGAAGACATTATCAGCTATTACACCAAAAATAAATTTTCTATTTAAAAAATAATGTTTGTGAATTATAATGATCGTGCCACACTTTATGAGGATTGTAATATGCTATCAAATCAATATCTTGTTCTTGCAAAAGAAATCAAACAAAATGAGAATGGGGTTTATTCATACATAGATATCTGTGAACATCTTTTAATTAAAGATTTACCTGCTCAGGGTGTTTTTGATATGGCTATCGTATGTGGTCCTGGCTGGGAACCTGGAGATCATCATCTACATATAGCAATCAAAAAAGGTGAACTTGAATCCCAGAAAATAGGTTTTGGCAAAGTTCATATTACAGATGAATTTCATATCTTTACACTAAAAATAAATAAGCTCTCTATAGGACTTAAAGATAACCAGCCTTTCACACTTCAGGTCTATCAACACAAAGGAGACTTTGTTGAAAACGAAAATACCGTTAATATGATAACCGGTGATCTGGTCATAGAAAGAGTTTTTAAAGTCTTTACAATGAGTCCTGTAAGCTAATACAAGTTTAAAGATTGAAATACAAAAATAATTATAGAAAAAATTTAGTTATTCTTTTGCCTTTTTATTCTGCCGTGATTTGTTTATAAAAATTTACAATTTTTTAGTGTTTTTTTGACTCACTCCAGTGACTATGGCCAAGATCAACTGATAATAGTATTTCTGACCAATCTTTTCTAAAAATTATACACCAAACCTGGTTGTTTTATTTTATACTATTAAGGATGTTTCAATAAATTTTAAGGGGGACATCCCTTAAAACAGGAATTATAGCGGCTTTGACCGGCGAAAACCAGCTTATAACAAACATCTTTATTGGATTAGAAACGTCAAATAAAGATTAAATTTATCTATAGATCAAATAATTTACAAATTGTAACCCCGGTTACAGGCAATTCGAAAGTAAATCTTGTTTTTATATATATAGAGAAATAATATACCTTTTTACTATTGGAGGTTCTATGTAACTCTTAAAAAACCAAATAATAGACCGCAAAGCATTCCATATTTTCTCTAGAAGTGTAGTTTTGTGTTTTCCATAGGTGAAGTGTGTAGCGAAAAGTTTTTCAGTTAATAAAATAGGAGAAAAATCATGGGTCTAGCAGCATCACAAGCACGGTTCTTAATGTTAACCGCAAGAAAATCAGATCTCGAAATGCAGGGACAGGCCATTAACCAATACCGGATGGCACTTGCTAACGCTATTGGCAAACTTCTCAACAATCAGGCAGCAATGGATGATCCTGAATCTGCACAAGCTCAAAGCCTGCAAAAGCAAGTTGAATCTCTGCAACAGGTCGACAAACGTCTAGAATTAATGCTGAGACGTGTTGATACACAGCAACAGGCTGTTCAAACCGAAATACAGGCAGTTCAAAAAGTTATTGACAAAAACATCGATATGTCATTTAAAACCTTCGCATAACTTGATGCGAAAAATTAAAGATAATCGTTGTATTGGAGGAAAGTATTTAAATGAGTTTCTATCCAGCTGCAAATGAGAATTACGGATTCATGGAGAACATGGTCGCTAAATATAACATTGTAAAGGCCGTTCTTCAACGCAACAACCCTATTGCAAATATGCTGAAACAGGCACAATATATGCTTGTCGTTCTGTTTACTATCAGACAGAAACTGAACATCGTCAAACAGCGTGTGAACCATATGAAATACAGGCTTCATCAGATGGAGCAGCTCATTCAACAGAATAGCAGCTATAAATATACTAAAGGTTCCACGATTAATCAGATAAGGTAACTTATGTAACTATATATAATCCGTATCAATACTATAATATGAGGTTATTCTGATGGGATTAGCTGCCAGTCAGGCACGGTTGCTGTCACTAACAGCAAGAAAAAGTGATTTAGAGCTGAAAGGTCAGTTCATTAACCAGAATAGAATGATGCTGGCCAACGCTGTAGGCGCATTATTTAGCCAATCAGCATCCCTGGAGCCTGACTCTAAAGAAGCTAAAGCCATTCAGAGTCGTATAGAACGTCTTCAATCAGTTGATAGCATGCTCGAAATGCACCTCCGCCGAGTAGATACACAGCAACAGGCTGTTCAAACTGAAATCTCTGCCGTACAAAAAGTCATTGATAAAAATATCGATATGTCATTTAAGACTTTCGGTAACTAGAAATATAAGGTATAGAGCAAAAACACAACGATTGAAACCTATGGAAAGCTCTATTTTGGGAAAACACACTTAGTTAGGTCATAACCTAACTTTTTTTTATGCTATGGCCGGCATTTGACCACAGCGGGCATTCTTCGGCGCACAATGTACCTGCTAAAACCTCTGTCAACAGATCAACCTGAACAGAACTACACAACATTTTGTTGATCAACTAAATCATGATTACTCTCATATTCTCTGAATAAAAAGCCCTGAGAACAACCTTTTTCGAAATACTTCGAAGCAGGTTCGAAGTCCCCGCCCGGGTATTCTCAGGTGGCAATCGCCAAAGTGATTTGTTTATTTAATGTAACAGTTTATTAATATTTTCGGCGCCGGGTGTCACAAAATCAAAATTGGTTGTTTTTAAATAAATAACACACAAAAAATCTCACTCTACACACTAAAAACACTACAACACTTAAATTTTTACACACTACTACAACAAACTACACTTACACAGTTAAAATTGGAGGCTTTGGTAATGGGTTTAGCAGCATCTCAAGCAAGACTGTTAGCTTTAACAGCAAGAAAATCAAACCTTGAATTGAAAGGTCAATTCATTAACCAGTCACGTATGCAGTTGGCTAGTTTAACCGGCCAATTATTTAGTGCATCATCCAGCTTAGAGCCTGACTCAAAGACATCAAAATTATTGCAGGCTCGTATTCAGAGATTACAACAAGTAGATAAGATTTTAGAAATGCAGTTGAGAACAGTTGATACGCAGCAGCAAGCTGTACAAACTGAAATCGCAGCAGTTCAAAAAGTTATCGACAAGAATATCGATATGTCCTTCAAGACATTCGGCTAGAAACTAGCTTAGAAAGTTTCTATAATAGAATAATTTCTGTCACTGACAGTATAGCTGACGCTATAATTAGCCTGCCTGACTTATCTTATTCATATGTATAAATCTCTATAGTTGAGGTTATACTGTCCTGGTGAAACAAAAAGTGCTAATAGAGCTGCATTAGCGGCATACATTGAACTGCATCAGTACATTGTAAGCAAAGAACAGGAAACATTATGCATCAATATGAGTATTTAGAAAAAAGTTTCAAACATTAAAACCTCCAAGTGTAACCTTGTTAATAAAAGTAGTGTAGTTTTTTACCACCTGAAAGGGTGGTTTTTTTTATTATTGTTAAAGAACGTAAGTCGAAAAGCTATATTGTTAAAATCCTGTTGTGGTATACTAAAACACAATTAGATAAATTGGTTAAAAAATCGACTTACAAAAGAAGAGGGTTTATAAATGGCAGTTCAAGCAACCTTAGAGCAACTGAGCGAAGTAGATACAAACTTTCTATTAACAGAAGAACAGGTATCCATAAAGCAATATGTGAGAGAATTTGCTGAAAAGGTTATAGTGCCCCGTGCAGCAGAGATAGATGAAGAAGCAAAATTCCCTTTTGATATCTATAAAGAGATGGTAGAAAGTGGTCTTATAGCCCTTCCGTATCCAGAAGAGTATGGTGGTGGTGGAGTAGACCCTGTTACAGAATGTATATTAGTTGAAGAACTTGCCCGAGCCGATTTATCTTGTTGTCTGGCCTGTAATGTTAATACCCTCGGTGCTTCACCCATACTGCTTGGCGGGTCAGAAGAACAGAAGAAAAAATATATTACACAGATTACTTCAGGCGAAAAGCTCTGTGCTTTTGGTTTAACAGAACCTGGCGCAGGCAGTGATTTTATGGGTATTAAAACAAAGGCTGTCAAACAGGGAGACAAATATATACTGAACGGCAGTAAACTTTTTATCAGCCACGGTGGCATTAGCGATATAGTAACCGTATTTGCCAAAACTGACCCCAAGCCGGGCCTGAGAAGCCTGAGCTGCTTCATTGTTGAAAAAGATTACCCTGGCTTTTCAGTAGGCAAAAAAGAAACCAAGCTCGGCATCAGAGGTTCAGAAACAGCCGAAATAGTTTTTGAAGATATGGAAGTGCCGGCAGAAAATCTCATTGGTTCTGAAGGCTCTGGATGGAAGATAGCTATGAACGTTCTCGACCACTCAAGACCAGGTGTAGGAGTACAGGGTGTTGGTGTAGCCCAGGGAGCCTTTGACTATGCACTGAAATACGCACAGGAAAGAGAACAGTTCAACCAGAAAATAGGTGATTTTGAAATCATCAGACAAAAATTTGGCCGTATGAACCAGAAAATCGAAGCCGCACGCCTTCTCGTATATAGAGCTGCATCATCGGTAGCCACTAAAAGCCGTGATGCATCTGCCATGGCATCTCTGGCCAAGTATTATGGCGGTGACACAGCAATGTATGTAACAACTGAAGCTGTTCAAATACTCGGTGGATATGGCTATACAAAAGAATTTCCGGTTGAACGGATGATGAGAGACGCCAAAATCACCCAGATATATGAAGGAACAAACGAAATTCAGAGAATGGTCGTCAGTCGCCACATCATAAAAAGTTATAAATAGCCTAAAACAAGTATTAAAAATCTTAATAACCTTTCTGCAAAAGAAAGGCCTTCTAACTGATGCAATAATAAAAATTGAACAATAAAAATGAACAAAATTGAGTCGTATAAAAAAATTTTTGAACTGATAAAACCAGATAGAAAATATTTCTGGGTATGCTGTCTTTCTGGAGCCATTACAGGCACTGCTGCGCCGGGTCTTGATCAATGGTATTTCGCCTGGGCAGGCTTTATACCGTTAATACTTATACTGTATTTTGAAAAATCACTTCCAAAATCAGCTACTTATGCCTCTGGTTTTGGCTTTTTCTATCATCTGGTATATTTATCATGGTTTGCAGGGCTGCACCCTCTGCACTGGATGGGACTGAATACTATATCAAGTATCTGCCTTGCTGCTTTTGTGTTGATGTTTTTGTCTTTTCATCAAGCCCTATCAGTTATGTTTTTTGGCATAATGACTACATATGTATTGAAATTACCTTATATCAGAACCCTGCTAATACCTGCCGGGTGGGTTCTCATAATGGAAATAATTTCAGCACAGGGGCCGTTTGCGCTTCCGTGGGCAATGATTTCTTATACACAATATCAAATCTATTCTTTTATTCAACTGGCAAGCATAACAGGGGCCACAGGCATTACTTATATTGTATTGCTCTTTAATACAATTGTTGCACTGCTTTTAATACACATTATTGAATATAAAAAAGATTATACATCTGTCAAAGGAAAAACATTTGCAGGATATGGCTTTTTGCTGGCTATTTTAGCACTGGCTATATTGATGGTTAATCTTTACGGGCAAAAAAGATTTCTGTCTTTTCAGGATGACGGAGATATAACAGTCTCTGTATTGCAGGCGGCATTTCCTGTTGAAGAGTTTAGAACAGGCCGGGTTTCAGCAGAAAAGGAATTAAATACATATATAGAATTAATACTCAAAAGCCCGGAAGGTATTATAGTATTGCCTGAAGGTGCTATTACAAGCTATTTAAGAGAACCCAAAAACAAAGATATGCTTGAAATTCTTAAAGAAGCTGCCACTCTAAAAGAAAGTTCTCTTATACTGGGTACTTATGATCGTCCGGAGTTTGGTGAGAGCAATGCTGTTATGGCTATTAATCCTTATAAAGAGTCAGTGTCTATATATCATAAGAGGTTTCTTGTGCCTTTTGGAGAATATACACCTTTTAGAGAGTTTTTACCGGGCCCCTTAGAAGATTTGTTTTCTCTTTCTTCTACAAGAGATTTTGTTGAGGGCAAAGAAGCCGTTCTGCTTGATACTATTGCAGGTTCTGCCGGGGCTCTTATATGCTTTGAAGCAATATTTCCTGATATGTCTAAAGAGATGGTTAACAGCGGGGCAGAGTTTCTGGTTAATGTCAGTAATCTGGGATGGTTTCATGCAAGTATTGTCAGCAGGCAGTTTATAGCATTCTGCACTTTCAGGGCAATAGAGAATGATCGTTATTTTGTCGTTTCTATCAACAGCGGGTCTTCTGCGATTATTAATCCACGTGGAAAAATTATTGCCCTCTCACCAAAAAACAAAAAAGCACTGGTTAGTGCTAAAATTAAAATGATGAAAACAAAAACTTTTTTTACAGAGGCAGGGTTATAGCCCATGAAACACTACATTAAAATAGCAGTCTTAATACTTTTCATTGCAGGCATCTTTATATTTGCAAGAAGTCTGGCCAGCAAAACAGATAAGGTTTATGACAGGCCGGTTGCCATAATTAACGATAAGGTTATTGAACTTGAAGTTGCTGATACACCTGAGAAGAGGCGATGGGGATTAATGCAGCGCAAGCACCTGCCTGAAAATCAGGGCATGCTTTTTGTTTTTGAAAATCCTCAAAAAGCAGTCTTCTGGATGAAGGATTGTTTTATATCTCTTGATATAATATTCTTAAAGGGTAATAAAATAGTAAATATGTATACCCGTGTACCTCCGTGTGAGGAAGAACCCTGTGAGCTGTATCCATCGATTGAGTTTGTAGACAAAGTTATTGAAGTTAATGCTGGTTTTGCAGACAAATATAATGTTAAAATTAATGATACTGTTGAAGTCAGGGGTATTAAAGAATAAGAGAAACAATTCAGGCATTTTTCAGTCTTAATAAATAGAAGAATTAGAGGAGCCGCTAAATGATTAATAACCTGTTCAAAATTAGCTTCATAGCAATATTTTTAGTAGTTTTAGCTTTTTCAAACAATCTTTTCGTTAAAGCCGCTGAAAAAGATGCCGTTCTGGTGGTATATGCTTCATGGTCAGTAGTTAGCAGAGATTTAAGACCTGTAGCCAAAAGTGTAGCAAAAGATTTTGAATTTCCATATGTTGAATATGACATTGATAATTCAAATACTCAATCAAGCTTAAGAGATTTACGCCTGAGTGTACCGACACAGACTCCTTATGTGGTAGTACTTAAAGACGGTAGCATTGTTTTTAAGAAAGCATATCCTAATTCAACACCAGACCTGCTGAAAAAGGATCTCACAGGTATTCTGGCAGGCTACAGATAGGCTGTCAAAATTTATAATGGTTAGTTTTGCTTTGCCGGTATTGAGTGCTGTGTTTACAGCTGTTTTTACCTGCTGAACATTTTTTGGCAGTTTAATCTCCTGTTTATATACTTATAGAATATATGAACCCCAAACCCTTTGTATCACTTATTATAAAAGCCCTGCAAACTAAGCAGGTTTATAAAATTGTAAAAATTGCTATGAGTTTTGTGTATTTTCACTTTTGCTGTCATATACTTGTATGACAGTTAATTTAATGAGGATAAAACAATGAGTGATGATATAAACAAAGATAATGAGTTTTCTGAAGTTAATGAACCGGCCAGCGGTAACATGGATGACGATTTTAGCGAATATAAACCTGACTCAAAGAAATATGAAGAAGAACAGCAGGCTTTAAACGAAGCCCATAACCCAAGAGAGCCGGAAGAGTCAGTTCCTCCGCTGACACCTGATGATGATGCAATGAATAAACGTTATATGCCCGGTGAAGGGCCAGATGTTTATAAAGTTTCTGCAGAAGATGAACTGAAAAAACAAGAATCACAGTCATTTGAAGATACAATACCTGAACAGCAAATTCCTGAAGCAAGTTATGAAGAAGAACAAGACTCATCACAGCCACAAGAGCAGCAAGAATCTGAACCTGATAAACCGGCTCCAGAGCCTACGCCATCTGCGTTTGAAAGTGCCGTAAAGGCTGCCTCTTCAGAAATGTATGATGATGATACAAAACTCTTTAGCGGTCTTGCTCACCTGTGCAATGTCCTGGGATTTACAATAATCTGGGCACCGCTTATTATTTACTTTATCAAACAGGAAGACGATATTGTTAAGTTTCAGGCACTACAATCAATTGCCTATGGCGGTATTTGTGCCATTATACTTGGAGTTTTATCTGCTATTTCTCTTGTTATTTCAATGGCATGCTGCCTGGCAGTCTTTTTATTTATAGCTATTGGCATTATAGGTCTGGCGGCCTGGGGTTATGCTATTTACATTACTGTAATAGTCTTCCAGGGGCAAAATTACAGAATTCCTTATATCGCAGATATGCTTGACCAGTATGTATAAAGATCTCTGAATAACTTAAAAGTTCTCAGATTCAAGAAATTAGTGTCAGGGGTTTTAAGAAACAAGCTGTTTTTTAAGCTGAACATGATGTGATGGTCTGGATTTAAGTATTAATTCTATAAGATCCTGTTCAAGTGTTTGAATTTTTTTAGAGTCTATGGTTGATTCCCAGCTTTTTAACCCCTCAATAAATTCTTTGTCGGTAATAATAAGTGGCACAGGATATGCTGAAGTATCATTGTTTCTATTTTCGGCACGATTTTGCATTTCTAATGCATAATCACTGGCTTTCATCATAATAAAATCTTTGTATGTATCAACAATTTTTTTAGAAGCTGTAATGGCAGAACTTGTTATAAGGTCTATATCTTCTTCGATAGCATCCTCCCATTTTGTTATTGGATTATCAATACCGGGTATCTGCATACCTGAATTTTTACCCATACCCCATTCTTTAACAGCTTTTCTGGCTAATTCATAAGATTTTATTATGTCTCCCTTTGGGCCATTGGTAGTAAGATTATACAAAGCTTCACAGGGCTGTGAGGCATAGTTAGAAACCATCTCAGCAAAGTTATATTCATAAGAATTAAACGGGTTATTATAATTATACATAACTTCTACCGAAGCAGAATATCCATCACGAGGATCAAGATTGATACAGTTTATAAGCCCGCATTCAGACCATTTTATATCATGCTCTGAAGCTAATTTATTTGCTACACGACTCATTATGTATCTTGTTAAAGCATGACCTATTTCATGAGCTATACTGACACGGATAAAATCAATGTTATCACTTATAGGTTTAATTTTACCGTCTCTTTCATCCAGAAAACCAGCCAGGGCATCTTTTAGTTGTATAGGGTTATCCTGACTTTCTGCGTATTTTTGAGCAATATTGAAGATATTTTTAATCCTGAGAGGATTATAACCGCCTGTACAATGAGCAATGCGATCAATAATCTCATCAGAAGAGGCTAAATCTAATTGTATGTTGTTATTTTTAATTATAGCCTGAATAATTTCTTTTCTTTCTTCTTTATTTTTAGGTATATAAACATTTATAACGTTGTTAAACTGATCAAATGCGCTTTTATCAATTGATAAAGAGTTACTTGAGGTTGCCACAACAAATATTTTTAGTTCTTTATCACTTTTAATGTTTTCCAGTTCCGCAAGGAAATTAGCAAGTGTCTGACTGGCATTAATAGAAATTTCTCCCTGATTCTGGCAGGAACGCACAGGAAGCATTGCATCTATGTTTTCAATAAAGATAACTGCTGATTTAGATGGTGATTCACGAGCTTTGTTTCTTGCATACCAGAACAGATTAGCAACTCTTTCACCACCGTCTCCGTTATAGTCACCTCTTAGTTCACGTGTTTTATCAATACCATATTTTCCGCCGTAAGAGCGGATTGAAGGAATGTTATTTTTGTTGATTTCGCCAGCAAGTGCTTTAATTAAAATGCTTTTGCCATTACCACTGTTACCCTGCAAAAGATATGTATGCTCTGTTTCATCCGGCCTGTTAGAGGAAAGGGCTGTTTTTAAAATGTTTTTTAAAATAGCTTTTTCTGAATGAAAACCGCCAGTATTATCAAAAGTTATATCAGATCTATTAAAAGATTCAAATTGTATTTCTTTTCTGCCAAGAAACGTAACAAAATTAGCTTTAAGATTTTCTAATGATGGTCTTGTTTGATCAAGAGTAATCTTTGCCTTTTTATAATTAGTTTTAAAAGAAGCCTGTTTGCCTAAAGCTTCTCTATTTAAAAATAAGACAGAATTGTTTGTATGAGTATTGATAAACAATTTAATTGAAAGATCCCTGAATATTGATATGTCTTTATTAAACCCCCTGAAGTTAAAAGATGTTATTAAGAGTGAGATATCTGAAAAAAACTTTTACAATTAAATCAGTTTTCATTGAACGGCATCAGAAAAGATGCTTTCCATTAAGACTCTCAGTAAAGGCAGCCCCTGCTTAAGTTTCCAAAATCCTGCCTGTTAAGTTTTTTTAATAAAAAAAGAAGGCCGTTTAGTCTAAACACATAGACTTTCAATTATACATAATCTGTTGTGCTTAAAGCAAAAAGAAAAACTACCCGCAGGTAGTTTTTCCAGCTAAGATGAGTTAAGCTATCTAGCTTGCTTTTTTGAGGAACATATTAAGCATATTGCCTGTAAATGATGGTCTGCGGCCCTGTTTTGCTGCCTCTTCTTTCGGTTGATCTTTTCTGATCTCCGTGACAACATTAGCGATAAGGTCGTTTATAGGCACCCCACTTTGATCCATAACGACTTTGATCTGTTTTGGTTTGCCTTTAGCTTTTTTGTGCATAATTTCATAGTTATTCTTGAGTTCTTCAAGCACTTTGCTCATATCGTTTTCGAGCTTGCCATTGATGGTTACTGCCAGCGGGCTATCAATTTCTACTCCGGGCAGGTCAACTCTGCCGCCAGCTGCTCCACCATGGCCACCACCGCCAAACAGTGTAGCAAGCAATTCAGCGTGGATACTTCCTTCTACTGATCTAAGAGAAAGTCTCAGGCCGTTTTGATCAGCAAAGGCTAGCTTTTCGTCAAGTTCACCTTCTTTTTTATCCTGACAGACAAGAATGGCTATTCTGTCAGAGTCATAGTCTCCCTGATAGTTTTCTTTGGCTTTGACTCTGAGTTCTTGTAATCTATTATCGAAGCTTTCTTCTTTCTTGCCATCTTTTCCGCCCGGGCCGCCGTTATCGCCTGAAAGTTTTGGATCAGAGCGCAGTGTGCCTAAAGCCTCACTGTATTTAAATGCATTCTGTATGTCTAGCAATGTGGTATCAGGTTCAATGTTTTTCTGTAGCTGCCATATTTCATCCATCTGGTCATAATTGACAGATATGATGCCCAGGCTGAGCTCCGGATATACAAACTTGCCTGTGCCCGGATGTTTTTTCTGGCCTGAAGCAGAGTCAGGTTCGCCAAGAGCAAACTCTAACATTTTTGTATATGCTGATTCATCCATTTCGGCAGTCTTTTTATCTGATAATTCCCAGGTGATTTCTTCACGCAGCCATTTTTTATCTATGCTGCCGCCTGTAAGATCAAGCAGCCATTTTGTTAAGCCTTCCGGCAAGAAGTTGGGTCTGTTTTGAACAGGCACGGCTTCGCCAGTTTGCGGGTTTTTAATGTGTTCCGGTAGCAGGTTGGCTGTTCTGGTGAACTGACCCGTATCTGTTGAAGCACCGGTAACAAGACTGGCTACATATGCATCAAGATGTTCTTGCTGTGCTTTTTCAGGGAACACTTTAGCAGCAGTTGTTTTACCTTTGCCTATGTCAACAAGATCAGGTATTAACTTATCTCCTATAATGGCAACCAGTTGTGTTGCAGCTGGCACAGCATCTGCAATCCAGGCAAGCTTGTTATCGTGAACTTTTTGCATATCGAAGCCGGTTTTTTCGCTAGCTTCCTGCCATTCTTGCAGTCTGTGCGGATGGTGATCTATATAAATTACTTTTTTAGCTTCATCAAAGTATGATTTAAATTTATCTGTAAAGCGTTTTGGTGTCGGGGTATCCATTGTAACAACTAGATCATAGTTTTTGCCGACTTCAAGCACTCTTGACGGGTCGTTAAGTTCGTTAAGCTCTGTCTGGAGTGTTTCTATCTGGTGCTGGACGCTTTTGGTCTGTTCCTGTTTTTTGAGGTCTTTAATCTGTGTTTCGATTTCCTGCACTCTTTCTTTGCTGAAAGGTCTTTTCATTTCTCCGTCTATGCCGGGCATTTTATGTCGGAAAAGACCTGGCATTCTGTCATCAATAGCACAATCAATGCTGCCACCGTTTTCTTCAGAAAATCTCTCAGGATCCATAAGCATTAAAGCATTTTTAAGACCTAAAACGCACCCAATAGTGTCTCCATCAGGTTTGCAGTGGCCAAGTAATAATATATTTTTATGTTCCGGGTTTTTTAATTCTTTAACAATATTGTCAATGACCTGCTCCATTTCTTTTTTTGATTGCGGGCCATTAACTTTATTTTCATAATCAAGTATTGCTTTTAAGACTTCTTCAGGTGAGGTTTTTTCCTGATAAAGAAGTACTTTATCAGAACATTCAGGATCATTAAGAGCATTATTAATTGCTTCACGGGCTCTTGCTTCTCTTACCGGGTCATTACCAACGTATTTCAGATTGACTCTCAGACCAATAGTCTCAGCACCTTTAGTGGTGCCTGCGATAACATTAGAAAGTTCAAAGCGATAGTCATCTGGATGGTTTTTCAATCCATCTTTAATATGTTCAGCTATTTCATAGTGTACATAACCGATGGGGCCAATACCCGGAGCTGAAAGGTTAATTCTTTCACCCTGTTTGCTCATGGAAAAGTCAAAATCAAGTTTTTGTCCATCTTTCCACTGGCTGTCAGCAAGTTTTTCAACATTGCGACTCAGGTTTCTGAATTTGCTGCCTTCGACTTTCTGGTGAGCCATAACTCCACGCACTTTCATTTGCAGTGCTGGCTTCTGAGCCTTTTGCGGATCTTTTAACCCTGTAAAACTAACTACAACACTCTCTTTGCCCCTGCTACCAAAAGCAATCACATTGCTGGCCGGTTTTGAGAAATTGACAGTATCATTTTTTAGCTGTCCTGCAAAAAGGTTAGGTTGTGTATGGTTTAAAGGTTTTTTTGCTGCCGGGTTGTATCCTGTTATGTTTTGTAATTTTGTTATATCAAGCATTTTAGCCCCCTCGTCTAATGTTTAAATACTTTTTTGAATATTTCCGGTTCCTCATCGGTATGAATATTCAACTATTAGCTCCTTGAGAGAATTATTGATTCTCTCTTCGTATTAATATATCTGAATGTGCAAATAATGTCTCCCCATCTTAGATTCTCCCTCACGTGTTTTCTCTCTCATTAAAAAGCAAGCTTTTCAGTTTTAATAATGATTTTTAGTAAAAAATTGAATTTGTTAACAGCTATTTCTCACATTGAATGTATTATTTAATTTTTCAATAGTTCCTCATTTTAAATAAAAACTCTGAAAGTTTTTTGTGCTAGAAAAAGTGTTTCTTTAGACGGGTTTTTTAGGGATGGTAGTTTTATCATTAATTGTTTTTTTAACCAGATATTGCTATTGCAGCCCGATATTAAAGGTTTTCAAAGTTTTTAATAATAAGTGTAAGTTAAGATTGAACACTATTTTTTTGTAATATTTCTTTACCAGAGGCATTTAATTTACTTTTAGCCTGTGCTGCTAAATTTATTCAGATTGTCATTCCTTTAGATTTTCTTGCAGGTGCTTTTTTTCATATTGGCTTTCTTGATATTACATTGAGAAGTAAATATTAGCCCGGTGTAGAACTCCAACAAGTATGTATTAGAGTTTATATACGGTAATATAAAAAAAAATTTTTTAACAATTAAGGCATTCTGTTATAGAATATTCCTGTAAAAGAGAATATTGTCTTATAAAGAGTGATTATTATTAATAGTTATTTTTAAAAAATAGAGTTGATCAGTTTGAAAGGAGCATCCTATGACATTATTTGACTTACTCTCCGATGAGCTGCACGAAAAAGATATAGAAATTTATTGTGGAAATGGGTCAGATGTTTATTATGGTAAGGTAAAAAATGTTACCAGTGACCTTGTCAAGCTTGAAAAAGACGGCAGGCCCATTTTTGTTGTTATGGACAAAATTCAATCCGTTTGTATAGCTGATAAATAAGATTAATAGCGAATTAAATATTTTTATGTCTTATCTAAAGTATTTTAGAGATGGTTTGTGATGCTTTTCACTTAAAGATAGTGACTGGCTTCACTGATTTTTGTTCACCTGAACGTCATAATAGAAGTATCATCAAGAGTAATCAGTATCGATATTAGACATTTGCAACTTAATTCCATTAGCCTTACAATCCAACCACAACAACTGAAAGCACAAACATCAAACCTTCTAGTTTCCAGTTCTTAATGAAGGAGTCAGGCCCCGGTTTTTGGGGCTTTTTTTTCTTTTTTAAACTACTGCTGGTCTAATTTCAGGCTATATAATTTTATGTATTGCATTTGTATAGCAAAACACTAAAGCAAACTATAATAAACTTCAATACGTAATTAGATTTCAGAAGATACAGGTTATTCCTATAAAAAACCCTTCGACTTATTTACCGAAGGGGTCAATTTAGATAAAAAGTGGAGACGGAGAGATTCGAACTCTCGTCCAGAACGGATGCCAGCAAGCATCTACGAGCGTAGATTGTTATTAAATTCGCCTGCCACAGGGAAACAATCAATACCCTTATTGTGACCGGCTAAGCGTTTAACCTCGCCAGGCCGGTAATGATCTTAAACCTGTCTCTATTACCATCAAGACAGATAGCATCAGGCCTTTAGTGACCGGCTAATACGACCTGAAAATATTAACCAGTGGACAGATTGATGTGCTATGCAGCTACAGCGTATGCTGGCTGGAATGCACTTCTGTCTAATTTGATTACGTTATCGGCATTTATTTTAAATGCGCTTGTTGATAACGGAGAACAGCACTCCGGCTCGCAACTTACCCACATCATCGCCCTGTCAAATCCAGAACGTCCCCGCAGGTAAGATTGCCGATGGTCGGATTTGAACCGACACGGGTGTGACCCCGGTTGATTTTGAGTCAACTGCGTCTGCCATTTCGCCACATCGGCTCTAACATTTATATTTTAACAAATATTTATCGATTATTCTACTGAGATCTCTGAATAATTTAAAAGTTCACAGATTCAAGAAATTAGTGTCGGGGGTTAAAAAAACCGCACAGCGGTTTTTTTAACCCCCTCCCTGTTTTTGCTGGATTCAGTAATTTCTTAATTAATCAGAGGTTCCTACTCATACTTTTTTGCTGTTACTTCTTTTAAAAATCTTTAAAAGACTAATGCATAACTATAACAATCAATTTTCTGTTTTCGATTTTCAAAAATTTTAAAAGTAAAGATATGGGTTGAATGAGCAGGCGCAGCCTGGGAGTGAGACCCCATGCCTTCCTTTAGGGTGGGCGGGAT
>CAZFBA010000026.1:0-52075 GCA_964517135.1 uncultured Gammaproteobacteria bacterium | reverse complement strand
TAGCAAAAGAAAAAGAAAAGCTCGTCGATAAAGACGGAAAAGAACACGAGAAGCTCGGCGATAAGATAGCAAAAGAAAAAGAAAAAGTTGGCGACAAGCTCATGAAAGAAAAAGAAGCTGATAAAGCTGCTGTAGAAAAAATGGGCAAAGAAATCGAAAAGCTTGGCGATAAGATAGCAAAAGAAAAAGAAAAAGTTGGCGACAAGCTCATGAAAGAAAAAGAAGCTGATAAAGCTGCTGTAGAAAAAATGGGCAAAGAAATCGAAAAGCTTGGCGATAAGATAGCAAAAGAAAAAGAAAAAGTTGGCGACAAGCTCATGAAAGAAAAAGAAGCTGATAAAGCTGCTGTAGAAAAAATGGGCAAAGAAATCGAAAAACTTGGTGATAAGCTGGTAAAAGAGGGCAATGAGATTACCCCTGATATGTTTGCTAAAAAACCTGTTAATGATATTGATTCACTGACAATGAATGTAAACCTGAAACCGGGTGCCAAAGACGATAGTAACCCGTTCTTCATAAAGCCAAAACTACTATAACCTGAGAGAAGTGTTAGTTATATAGAGGGAGTATGGCTAAATGCCTGTACTCCTTTTTTTATGTATTAGTCTTTTTTATTTTAATAGGTGCCTCTTAATAACTTAAATGTTCTCAGATGCAAGAAATTTGTGTCTTTTGCTGGAATCATTAATCAGAGGTTCAAATAACATATTACTTAAGAGTTGATAAATTACATTATTCAATGACATCCTTAAATGAAGTTATATCTGATTTAAGACATTTATCAGTCAGGTAATAAAGTCGACAAATACCGTTTTCAATTGCCATCAGTGAATCAATCGGCATTGATGGTCTGCATTCTTTTTTATAAAGAGAACAGTCTTCAGGTGTATTCTTATTTGCAAGTATACATTCTGACAGGCATCTCTCGTTTAAGTCTGTAATAGCTGGCAGTTCATATTTTTTAAGTGCATCAAATTCTGCATAATCTTCATTAAATGCCAGTCCACTAAAAGGTATCAATCCATAACCACGCCAGATAGAAGTTTTAGGTCTGAAGACTTTAAATGTTTTTTCCTGTGCCAGAGGGTTGCCTTTTTCGTTTACCAGTGCAGAATAGGCATTTTCGACCCTGTTATTACCTGTTTGAATTTGTTTTAGAAGTATATCCAGGGCATAGAGAAATTCTTTAGAGTCAAACCCACTAATCACAACTGGTATATGATATTCTTCTGGTATGAATTGCCAGCTATGAGTGCCAGTAATAATAGCATTATCACCCGGAGCCATATATCCATCTATATTTATATTACTTCCAAGAAAGTTTCTTATAGCCGGTGCTAGCAATTTATGATTGACGATTACTGAAAGGTTTTCAATGTTTTTATTTTTAGCTTCTATGATAGTTCCGGCAAGTGCAGGTATATCTTTTTCATACCCGGATGAGAGTAAAACTATCTGGTTATCAGGATTATCTTTTGCAATATCAAGGCTTTCAGTGTATCGGCTGACAATTTTAACCTTACCGGTTTTTGTAATACAGTCATTCAAACAGGTTTTATTTCCGCAAAGATAAAGGTTATCAGGGGTTGTAACAACAATATGATTCTTTTTTACTGTCAGTTTTATAGCCAGTTCAATGGTTCGTTTATCTGAATAACAGGCTGCTGAACCAAGTGTATGAACAAACCTGATTTTATGCTCTAAAATGCTACTTATGCCTGCATTAATCATATTTGAAGTCATCTTTGATGAAGTTACAAGTATTGTTTTAACACCTGTATCTTCCAGAGTACTTTCTATACTTGAGAGAAGATCTTTAGAGATATCCTTTTCTCTTAGAGTTTCTTTAACTTTATCCATAGATACACCTTAAGATTATTTTTATTCAGGTTCATTATATCACTCTCAAGAAAGATAGGTGACTTATAATGTGTATTAAAAGGTTATGAAGCTAATTTATAGAATGTTTTCTGTTATTTATCAAATTTAGTTAATGGTTTTCAGGGTTTGTTGAAATAGTTTTTATCGTAGTTTTGCAGTATTTCTTGCAGATTTGCGCCGTGTAATCTGGCTTGAGTTGTAAGGTCAAGCTTAAAGTAGTGATTATATTTGTAGAGATAGCCAAGGGTTATCTGATCAAGTTTAAATTCTTTAACGCCATCTTTTGTTTTTATCTGGCCTGATTCGATCATTTGTTTGACATCACTACTGTACTTAAAAACCTGATCTCTAAAATCAGTTCTATCCATAGCTATTAATTCTCTTGCCTCTGAAGAATCTTTTAAATAGCCTTCTTCAATAAGAGACTGCATTATACGGGCAGCATTTGAGCGGGCATTGGCTTCATCCCATATGTCATTATATTTCATCATTACTTTTTGGTATACTCTAGCGTTTCCATTATTCTTTTTAAGGATCTTTCGAACCTCATCTTTTCTTGCTTCTATTTTCTTTTTTATCTCTGCTAGCTCTGAATCATCATAAATCGTTTTAAATAAAGGATTAGAAATAAATAGTTCTACCTTATTGTTTTTATTCAGCTCTCCAAGGTTTATAAACAATACTTCTGATGGATCAATATCGCATGTTTTACTTATTTGTTTAAGTATTCTTGCAAACATCTGGTTGTTTTCGGCAAATACTTTCATTTCTTTATCAGGCATAGAATAATCTATCAGGTTCAACACGCAATAATACCAGCAGCGCTGGTATTCATCAGAGCG
The DNA here is from genome assembly GCA_964517135.1 of uncultured Gammaproteobacteria bacterium. Classification (GTDB taxonomy): domain Bacteria; phylum Cyanobacteriota; class Vampirovibrionia; order JBFMGH01; family JBFMGH01; genus CAZFBA01. Next base: position 49,352 of record CAZFBA010000026.1, on the reverse strand, counting down.
TTTGTCTACAGGATTATGCTTTGCTCTATAATCTCTGTAGGCCTGAAAATGATCCATGTTTTTTAAAGTCCAGAGAATAGCGTTTTGTTGTGAAGTTTCTTTCAGTTTATCGGGTATATCATCCTGATCAACCAGTGCAAAATCAAGATTACTTCTGGCGTGAGTAAGTTCATGTGCTGCTATTTGTGCCGCCATAAGTTCTGGGCGGGATGATTTCTCTAACCAGTAAGCATTTAAAGTAAATGTATGTGTTGTGGAGTTGTAATAACCCAGATTAGGTGACTCATCGTATCCAACCTGAAATTCTGGCTTAAAATGCTTTTCTATGCCGGCTAGTTCACTGCTTCTTTCTACTATACTTGCAATTTGTGGTATTAAATCATCATTAAGTTTTAACAACCGTTCAGCATCAAGGGCTGCCTCTTTAATTGTCAAATCTGAAGGTATTTTACAGGCATTAACTATAAGAATATAGTCGTCTCTGTCATAAGTAAGGGCCGTACTATCAGGTCTATTTATTATGCTGATGTGTTTAATACCTGAATCAGGGTTTAGTTTGTCTGCCATATCAGCTGCAAGCCTAAAATTTGAATTTAACTTCATTCCTGGAAGAGGGTTTTTAAGAGTATTTATATCATAAGTTGCTGCCTGAAGCGGGTTTTCTTTAATTGTTTCTACAGGGTCTTCAGAAAAAATATCTATAAGTTTTTTTATTATCAGAGCAATAAGTTCAAAGACCTTCTTTAGCAGACTTTTTTCTTCTGTTATTTGCTTTGGCCCTGATTTTGATGTATCTACTGATGAACTGAAGCTTATTTTATCTGCTTCTAAAGGGCGGTTAAGCTTTAATACAGAACCCTGAAAGTTCTTTACAGGTCTGTTATAGGGCTTATGGTTTTGAACACGATCAATGGAGCAGAGCATACAAATTTCCATATTTAGCGGAGCAATACATTTATAAGAAAGCTCAAAAACTAAAATTGCTTTTTGTAAATAAAATTGTTAATAATCGGTTACATTTTTATGGATAATGTTTAGAAAAATCACTCAATACAATTATCAGGCAAAATTTCTATGCTTTTTTGTCTTAAAAAAGCAGATGTAATACCCATTCCTGGTATTAACTTGCCATTAAAAGACCCTGAATAAACCTTTTTACTGCCACACGATGGGCTATTCTCTTTTAAAACAAAAACTCTTATAGATACTTTTTCTGCTAAGGCCGAAACTTCTTTTGCTCCCCTTAAAAAAGCATCGCTGACATCTTTGCCTTCTCTGGTTATAACTTTTGCCTTTCCTGAAATAACCTCTGTTGCTTTTCCACCGGTTATTTCTGCCGGAACACGTGGAGTGGTAAGACCACCCAGTTGCTCCGGACAAACAGGAATGAATTCTATATAGTCTGTCTGATACCTCTCCTTTAAATAAGTTTCCAGGCCTGCAAGATCATAATCGTTAAATCCGCTGCCATCATAGCGACAATTAAAAAATCCTAAACACCCGCTGATACCTATTTTCACTAGCTGTTGCCTTTCTTACTGAGAGCTGAATACTATTCAGGGCGGGAGGGTGGGGCACTGTTGCCTGAACACAACCAGCCATGTTAAATAATATACCTGCAATCAAAAAGAGAAACAAATATTATTTTTTAGTCTACAATTTGTTTAGTTAACAAATAAATGACTATTTCACCTCTGAAGGCAGGCGATAGCTTTCTCCATATGAAAATGGTACGTAAGGTTCATTTTTCTTTCCTGTTATCTTTGGCACAGTATATTCAGCCTTCCTCGCCAGTTTTGTTGCCTGCTGGCTGAGTTCCTCTACTTTTGAAGTGTTTTCAGGTGATTCTTTTCTAACTCTAACAAGTTCTTTCATTACTTCATTAAGCTGATAATCAGCCCAGGCAGTCTCTATAGCTGTTTGATATTTATATACTACTGGTGGCTCTGTTGTTTCAATTAATTTTTCTAACAGATTAATTTTATGAGTAAGCCCTGCTTGACGGGCATTTATCTCTTCATTACAGTACATATATTCTTCCATCACTTTAGGCTGGTTGATATTGTTAGATTTGTCATTGCCTGCAAGACTGAGATTATAAGCTGCATCTATCATATCAAATATAGAATCAAGCTCTTTTAAAATCTCTGTTTCTGAAGGTTTATTCGGGTCGTTCAATATTTTTTGTCTTACATCTTTTGCTTTATCGGCATCTTTTTGTGAGAGATAACCCATCAAAATAAGTTTTCCGGGTTTTTCTCTTACAATCATAGCCACTGCTTCTTCTTTTGTAGGTATACCTTTGCTTAACATAATTTTTTCTATAACTTTTTCAGGTACTAATTTTGTGAATTCTTCCATTGAAAAGAGATTTGCTTTCAGGGCCGGCTCATAACCAATAGCAGTATTCTTTTCATACTTTGCTCTCAGGTTGTCAAGCAACCTTATTACAAAACGCTTGCTTTTAGGCGTATAATCAGTCATAAAATCTGTTAGTTTTTCCAGGGCTTCGTCTGAAGGTTCATTTTCATCTTTTGTAAATTTAACAAGTGCCTGTGCAGTCTCTTTGCTGAGCGACTGGAACTTTTCTCCTGTGACAATATCATAAGCAGGAAATCTGCCTTCTGTTAGATTGCTCATAAGGCGATTATCAATTGCTTCTGTAAGGGAATCATCACTTATTGCAGAAATAAAGTGTGCTCTCTGACAGTGATAGCTTTCATGCGCAAGAGCTTCATCTAGAACACTTGCCTTTTTATCTATATCAAATAAAACAGCCCCTTCAGTAATAGTAAGTTTATTTGTTAGTGAATCATAAAAGCCCATATATTGCCTGCCATTACTACTCAGGTTATAAACAGCAAGACCAGGAGCCTCTTTTTTATCAATTTGATTAAACTTTAAAGCATCTTCAAACCGCTTATTAAGAATTTCTAAAGACTTAGCTGGTATTGGCCATTCTTTAGCATATTCAATACCTTCTTTAGACCAGGTTTTAGCTTCATCTAGTGGATTTAATTGAGAATCTACCGGCTTAATTTGTGCTATTTGTGAACCAAATGCGATTGCAGGAAGTGCTGTGTATTTAATATCTTTACTCAGCTCTACATTACCAGTTTCTTCTGATAATCTCTTTAACTTTAAAGGTTCTTTAAAATCAATACACCCCGAACAGCACGCATTTACTTTCATATATTAACCCCTTCAATCAATATCCCTTAATATTTAAGTGTTTTAATTTGTCTTTACATTATAAACTGTCAAGATTTTTTGTAAACGGCATTTTAACCAAAAGTAACTTTAATTTTACGATAAAAGGGGCAATGAAATGTGAATAAATGTTGCAGATAGAATCCAAAAACGTTTGCAATAAAGCATTTCTGTACTATGGTATTTTAATTGCAGGGGGTAAGAGGGAGTATATTTAAGTATGAAATTAGTATCTTTAAGCCAGGGTTTTTATGGAATCAAGGAAAATAATAAGCCTGAACATCATCTAGCAAACTCGGGTGCCAGATTGCCCCGAAGGCTTTCGTCTGACATTATAACTTTTGGCAATAAAGGATTAAATAACGAGCCTTCTCGCTTCGTTAAAGAAGAAGAGATACATTCTCTGGCTAGAGAATTCAGCAATAAAGTCAATTCTTTCTACCATCAAACAGGAAGACTATCAGGCAAAGACTTAATGAAAGCTGTTGATACTCTCATTGCAGGTAAAGGTGAGGTTATGATACAGCATATGTCACAGCATGAAATGGGAGCCGCAGCATACTGTGCTACAGGTGTTGACAAACAGGGCAATAAAAAAATAGCTTTGTTTGTTGATTTTACTGTGCCTGTTCCTGAACTTATTGAAAATCTGGTGCACGAATTTACACACGTTCTTCAGCTTTTTACAGAGAAACAATCAAATCTGGCAGATAAAAGTATGAAAAGAGGTATTGAAAAGCACATGGCACTAGAAGAAGCTGCAAACGCTTACGAAGATAAACTTTTATATGTCGTAAATGAAGTACTTCCGAAATACGAAGATGCCGTTAACGCAAAGCTTTTTGACCCAGATGTAACACTGGATAGCATTGTGGATGAATACAAACTGGTCACTCCAGAGTTGTTTAAAGAAGGATTAAAAGAAGTACAGGCTAACTATCCTGTAAAAAATGACCCACTTGCACTGGAATACTTCTTAAACAAAGCAAAACGAGAAGCCCAGGCACATAGAGAAGGTAAGCTATCCCTTAAAGAAGCTCACGGAATGTCTGGTATGCGGGTAATATCTGATGTAATTCCGGTGCTTTATGACAGATGGGCAGCTTTTTTAGAAGAGAAAATAGCAGAGAACAGAGAGCATAAAACACTAATGCTCATGGCATAGTCATTTATCTTTTTATACTAAACAACATAAAAAAAATTAAACAATTCTAAAAGTCTCTAGGGTGTTTTTCGTTGCGCAGCAACGAAAAACACCCGCCCTATATTTTCTGAAATCTGATTACTTATGACTTTTATTATATCTATAAAATAGACCAGTGCAGGGATTCCTGAACGAGCAGGCGATCACTTGCAGAGAAAGAGAACAAGAAATCATTCAATACACCGGAGGCTAGTCTTCTTTGCAGGCGTAAGAGTTACAAACTCTACAAGCATTACGCCACACCAGCCCGAACAGGCTAAAACTTTAGCCTGGGTAATTTTTCTTAATCGTATTTTGATTAGAAAAAACCTCTCTTTAGAGCGTGTAAAGCCTGAAAGGTAAATGCAGTCAAGTGCCAGTCATGGCAAGGGTTTTAAAAATCTAAAGATTATCAAGTTATGCAAATCTTTTTATTGCTTGCACAATTTTTTTCATGTTTAATATCAATTAACTGTCAGGGAGGAATTAAAATGAAAAAAACGTCTATTTTGTTACTATCAGGGCTTATAGTGCTGTTTGCTTCTGCAACAGTCTGCTACCCTAAAAGCATTGAAAAACAGGTTCATGACAGCGGAAATTATTCTGCTGCAAGACTTATTCAACCACAACAGAGTATCAATAAAGAACTTGCAGACTTTTTCCTTAAAGATACTGTGATTTTTGGTTATACTAAAATGACTGAAGATAATATTAGCTTTCTTGAAGGTATTCTGATTGAAGAAAAGCTGGAAATAAAAAAAGAAAAGGCAAAAGAAAACAACAATGAACCTTCAATAAAATCAGATACAGACGATATAAAACAAGTATTTCAACTGGTATCAAACTTGTCAAAGTTGTTTGGCCCGGATATAGCTATCGGGTTTTCTAAACCAGAAATAAACCCTGAAGATGATAATAATATTGAACCTCCCTTTCTTGCTGTAACTGAAATAAAAAGCAAGAACTATACTCCTGAATCGATTATTCAGCTCTTTGCTTCTGATAAAGAGTTTAAAACAGAACAATATCAGGCCGGTAATATTCATTATACAGATCTTGATAAATCAGAATTTGCCTTCACTAATTTTGAGGGCTATTTATTGCTTGGCAACCATAGAGATACCATCATAAAAGCAATAGAAAACAAAAAACAGTCAGAAGAAAATGTTTTATCAATTGAAAAGGTCCAGAGAGCTCTGGGTTATTTGCCAGAAAACTATTTTGCTGTGTTTGTTACTGATAACGCCTCTATAGCAATGGTTACTAAAAGAATAGATGAGATAAAAAAGAAGAAAGAAGAAGAAAAAGCAAGAAAAAAATGTGAAGAAATCGATAATGAAGGCAAACCCCCGGAACAATTATACAGCAATGAAGAATCTGCAAACGTTGACTCAGAACAACAAAAAAAAGAAAAGGTAAAGGAAGAAATCATAGAAGATGATGTATCTTCTGAGAAGCCTGAAGAAAAGGCACCTCAAAAGCCAGATATGTTTGAAATGTTCTTTAAGGGCTTTACTGATACTACAAACTATAGCGCAACCGCATTAATTCTGGGAGATAATAAAGTAGAGATACAGAGTTTTACTCCTTATAGTCTTGATTTTATTGGCAAATTTAATCCTGAGATGCAAAAAAGTATTGAAAAATTTCTTTCTTCAGGCCGTATTTATCATACTGCAAGGTCTTTACCGGTAGAAACAGCAGGTTTTCTCCTGGCATCAAACCTCGGTGGTATAGGTGAAATAATCAATACTGTAGATGACAGTGATTTTCAAAAAGGTGCAGCTGGTTTCAAGTTTATGTTGATGGCGATGACAGGTCTTGATCCTGATAGTGAGTTATTACCTTTGCTATCCGGTCAAATGACAGTTGCAGGTATAAATTTTGAAGGAAAAATAGAGCCGCTAATTATAATATCAGACATGCCTGAAACAGAAACTACGATTGATAAAGCACTGGAATCGTTTAAAAATATGAACAATGAAAAATCATTTAAAATTAAAAATAGCAAAATAAAGGGCATTCAGGTTAAAACTGTTGAGGGAGATGATATACCTGTTAAGGTTGCTTTTAGCAAAGTAAATGATAACATTCTATTTGCCAGAGATGAAGCTTTAAAATCACTGATACCAGTACTTAATAAAGAGTCGAAAACTCTCTTTAGTTCTGAAAACTTCAAAGTATACCGTGAAACTAGCAGCAAACCTGAAAATATGACTTTATATATAAATCCTGAAATGCTTTTTAGTCTGCTTGATAAGCAACATACTAAAAAAGTACCTGAAGAAATTGTCAGTAAAGTTGATTCTTTTTATTTGCGTTTTTATTGTACTGAAGACAGTGTTTTATCCATAACAGCAACTGTAGAAATCAAAGACTGATAGAAAATTTTCTGTCAGTATATATCTAAAACCTGTCATGATAGTTATATAATGTCATTGGATACCATTTCAGAGTGTGTTAAAAAGCATTCTGCTTTTAAAACTATTCCATTGAGCTAAATTTAAAGAAAATACCAAAGATTGACGATATAAAAAGTTGAAAAAAAGTCCTTATAACCCTTTTGTTCTGTTGAACAATCTGATAGTATAAGGACTTTTTTTAACCCTTTATTATACTAAACGACAAAAAAATTAAACAATTCTAAAAGTCTCCAGGGTGTTTTTCTGAAATCTGATTACTTATGACGTTGATTATAGAAATGTGATAAGAGTTACATTTTAATGGTGTTATGCCTCACTGAATTAAAGCAAAAAAAGGGTTATAGTGAATGTATTCCAATCAGGAAAGAGAAGCCCGGAAAACAAAAAAGACAAAATACATACAAGCGTGTACAGGAGAAAATATAATGAATTACAAAACAATGATTACAGCACTTATAACAGTTATGATCGTTTCATCAACTGGTTTTACAGCAAAAGCAGAAAATGCAGACACTAAACCCTTTTATAATGTTAGTCACCAGTCACAAAATGTTTATGTAGATCTTCAAACAAAAATTACAGAAGTTGAACATCTTGAAAAATCCAGTGAGATACTGGAAAAACAAATTAAACAAAACCAGAAAGAAATAGATAATCTTAACCAGGTAGTATTTTTCTACTCAGATCATAATATTACAGATATTTTCAAAGCTGTTGAAGAAGGTAAAATACAAGCAGTCCCAGTATTAAAGTTTCCAGATACTGAATGTGGCTATCCTATCTATAATACAGTACAAAATAAAATGGGTAAACTGATGAAACAAAACTATATTGCCCAGAAAAAAATCGAACAGAATGATACTGATATTGCAAAGTTGCAGACTGCTATAAAAACCTTAAAACAGCAACTTTTAGAGTCTCTTCCAGAAATCTCAACGGAAAAACAACCACCATCATTGACTAATATTGCTAATAATTAAAGATCAGCACATTAAACCCTGACAATCAAACAATCCCTTTAGCTTACACCCCTTCCAGGGGTTTTTTTGTATATAATGACTGATTTCCCACTGAAGGGATGGGAAGCTTTGTATGATAAATATTGACCTTTTATCAAATGAATTTTTTAAGATGATAGTCATGCTATGCATATTATATGTGTATGTTGAATACCATGCTTGCTCAGTCTTTTGACTGACATTACATCAGCCTTTTTAATGAGCCCAAATGCCCCCCTGTTGCGATGATATATAACTGAGACAATCATATAATTTAATCAGTTAAACTTAACTATTCTAAAATGTGAAAGGAGAATAAAAATGTATGTTACACAGCTAAACGCAGGAAAACAAGCCTGCAACCGCAAAGATGGCTATCGTAATAATGGTTGTAATCAACAAAATAGCTATTATTCTGATAGCGAAAATGAAAATTCAGTTGATAGCAGCGAGGTTCTGGGCGGTGTCATCTGTTTTTTAACTGGAAGCTCTAATAATTATGGTGGCGAAATACAAAATACCTTTGGTCAGCAATCTTCAGCTAATCAAGAATCAAAAGATGCAGGCCAGCAAGCTAACGATGGAAATAAACAAGCCTCAGATGCCAGAAAATTTGCCAGCAATAACAAAAAAACAGCAAATGATACTAAAAAACAAGCTGAAAAAGAAAAAAAACAGAAGCAAAAACCTGAAAAAATGAAAATAATGCAGTTTAAAAACATTCAGGATCTAAAAAATACCAGAGAATTCAAGTATAACCCGGCCCAGAATAAAGCTAATTCAGCAATGACCGAAAATATGCAGTCCTCACAGGATGGTTTTATGGGACAAATAAGCTATAATGAGGGCTCGATGGAAAAAATGATGGGCCAAAAAGAAATTATTATGGCACAAAAAGAAAAAATGATGGCCATAAAAGAAATTTTAAAAGGCACAATAGATATTCTTAAAGGCGTTGTTAATGTATATAACGGTGCTAAAGACATCACAGAAGGGGTATCTGAAACAATGGAAGGTGCTGAACAAATATCAGAAGGTTCTGCCTTGCTATGTGATCCATTTACAGCACCAGAAGGCGCAGCTTTAATCGCTGAAGGGGCAGTACAGGTAGCTGAAGGTGCAAATGAAATAGCTGAAGGCACTAAAGATGTAGTTGAAGGTACAAAAGACATTAAAAACGGAATTGAAGAAATTCAAGATGGCCAAAAAAATGATAAAAAAGCCGATAAAGATAATGAAAATGGTCATAAAATGCAGCAAAAAGGCGAAAAAGATATTGATAGAGGAACAGAACTCTATGATCAAGCTGAAGAAGAGCACAGCGATGCACTTAACCTCTATTCTGAAGCCGAAACCCTGGAAGATCAATATCAGGAAAAAAATAAAGACAAAAAGAACAAAAATAATCAAAATCAAACAATATCAATCAATTAGCTTTTTAAACTATCCATACCCGGAAGCAACAACAGTTGCTTCCCTTTTAATTTTTTTATAAACGACTTCTTAACCCTGTTAACAAAGAAATTTCAGTTATTATTACAGGTATAACGTTAGATAGTCTCTAAAATTATGTCAAGAAGCGTAAATTATTTGAATAAAAGTGTAGATTCTAAAGCTTGAATCAGTAAAAATATCTAAAATAGATACATTACAAATTTTATTTGCGAAAAAGGATTAAGATAAAAGCAATGACAGTAACTCAAAATCTCGATAAAATTCTGGTACTTGACTTTGGCTCTCAGTATACACAGTTAATAGCCAGAAGAATAAGAGAACAAAAGGTTTATTGCGAGATTCATCCCTTTAATTACAGCGTTGACAAAATTAACAAGTTTAATCCTCAGGGTATAATTCTTTCTGGCGGGCCTTCAAATGTTTATGCCGATAATGCCCCGGCCTGCTCAAAAGAGCTTTTTGAATTGAATATACCAGTGCTGGGTATCTGTTATGGCTTACAGTTAATGTGTTTTATGCTCGGAGGCAAGGTCAAACCCCATACTAAAAGGGAATATGGAAAAGCATTGATTAATGTACATTGCAATGAAGGAATTTTTAGTGGCATTAATTCAGCAAACCCTCTAACAGTATGGATGAGCCACGGAGATAGAGTTGAAAAATTACCTGAAAATTTTGAAAAAATTGCTTCATCTGCTAATTCTCCTTTTGCAGCTATAGCAAATAAAAACAGACAATTTTACGGCGTCCAATTTCACCCGGAGGTGCTTCATACTCCTGCGGGCATAGAAATATTAAGAAACTTTATATTTACAGTATGCCAATGCAGGCCTAACTGGACTATGCAAAACTTTATCGAATTTCAAATACAAAATATTAAAAATACTGTAGGAAATAGAAATATAATCTGTGCTTTAAGTGGCGGCGTAGACTCTTCCGTTACAGCTACATTGATAAATAAAGCACTGGACAACAGACTCAGATGTATTTTTGTTAATAATGGCCTGCTAAGAAAAGATGAACATAACAAAATCGTCAGAATATTCAGGGATGAAATGAAATTAAACCTGACATATGTCGATGCAGAAGACAGGTTCTTGAAAAAGCTCGAAGGCATTACTGATCCTGAAGAAAAACGCCAGATTATAGGTCATGAATTTATAAAAATATTTGAAGAAGAGGCCAGTAAGGTTGAGAATGTCGAATTTCTCGCTCAGGGAACACTTTATCCTGATGTTATTGAAAGTGTATCCTTTAAAGGCCCTTCTGCAACCATTAAAAGTCATCATAATGTAGGCTGCCTACCAGAAAAGATGAATCTAAAACTCGTAGAACCCTTTAGAGAGCTCTTTAAGGATGAAGTTAGAATACTGGGTAAAGAACTTGGCCTCCCGGATGAGATTATACAAAGGCAACCGTTCCCTGGTCCGGGCCTTGCCATAAGAATTGTAGGCGCTGTAAATCGTGAAAGACTTAATATACTTAGAGAAGCAGATGATATAGTAGTCGGTGAAATTAAACGGGCAGGCCTTTATACTAAAGTATGGCAGTCATTTGCAGTCTTGCTGCCTGTTAAATCTGTTGGTGTAATGGGTGACGAAAGAACGTATGAGAATGTACTGGCACTCAGAATTGTCGAAAGCAAAGACGGTATGACTGCTGACTGGGTAGATGTACCTTATGAGATACTTGGAACCATTTCAAACCGACTTATTAACGAAATTAACGGTGTTAATAGAGTTGTTTATGATATTTCATCAAAACCTCCGGGCACAATAGAATGGGAATAATTTAATTATAACATTTTCCTTTCAAGGTATAGCTTCTTACCCATTTTTTTTGAAAGTTTTGGGTGTACGGAGCCTGACTAAAACCTTACTAACTAGCCCTGGAACCAGTTGACTTTTGATGGTAACCTAATATTATAACTATTTAAGGCATAACAGAATTGTATTTTGCTTACATTGGGAAGATAAAGAAGAGACATCAAACCTGATGTCTCTTAATTTGCAGCATTTATCAACAAAATTTAATTCATATGGTAATTAGGGGCTTCTTTTGTTATAATAACATCGTGTACATGACTTTCTTTATAGCCTGCCAGCGATATTTTTACAAATTTTGCCTTTTTTCTAAGTTCTTCTAGATTATATGAACCAACATAACCCATACCTGAACGCAAACCACCTATCAGCTGATAGATAGAAGATGACAAACTACCTTTATAAGGCACTTTGCCTTCAATACCTTCGGGCACCAGCTTGATTTCACTATTCACATCTGCCTGAAAATACCTGTCTTTACTGCCATTTTTCATTGCTCCAATTGAGCCCATTCCCCTGTACATTTTATAGCTTCTACCTTGATACAAAATAGTTTCGCCAGGGCTTTCTTCTGTACCAGCAAACAGGCTACCAATCATGACACTATCTGCACCAACAGCAATTGCTTTTACAATGTCTCCAGAATATTTAATACCACCATCTGCAATAACAGGTATATTATATTTTTTTCCTGCTTCTGAACAATTAATAATAGCAGTTATTTGAGGCACGCCGACGCCTGCAATGATCCTGGTTGTGCAGATTGATCCCGGACCTATGCCTACTTTTATTGCATCTGCACCAGCTTTAATAAGGTCTTCGGCAGCTTCTTTAGTTGCTATATTACCTGCTATAAGTTGAACTTCTGGATAACTTTTTTTAATTTCCTTTATGGCATTTATAACCCCTCTAGAGTGACCGTGGGCAGTATCTATACAGATAACATCTACGTCTGCTTTAATAAGGGCTTCAGCTCTAAGTAGTTCTGATTCTGAAACACCAACAGCTGCACCTACAACAAGCCGGCCATATTCATCTTTGCTTGAATCCGGGTACATTGTAGCCTTTTCAATATCTTTTGTTGTGATTAAACCTTTTAATTCATACTCATCATTAATCACCAGAATCTTTTCTATTTTGTGACGATGCAGTATTTCTTTAGACTCTTCCAGCGTTATTCCTATGGGTACAGTAATGAGATTTTCTTTTGTCATTACCTCATCGATCTTTTTCTCTAAATTCATCTCAAAACGCAAGTCTCTGTTGGTTAAAATACCAACCAGCTTCTCATTTTTAGTTATTGGCAGGCCAGAAATATTGAATCTTCTCATTACTTCAAGGGCTTCATAAAGTTTTTGATCTGGTCCCATAGTAATAGGGTCAACTATCATACCACTTTCAGATTTTTTTACTTTCTCAACTTCAAGCACCTGGCGCTCTATAGTCATATTTTTATGAATGAAACCTACCCCTCCTTCTCTGGCCATGCTTATTGCAAGGCTTACTTCTGTAACAGTATCCATTGCAGCACTGACAAGTGGTATATTCATCTTGATTTTCTGAGTCAACAAAGTTGAGACATCTGTATCTCTGGGTATTACTTCAGATTTTCCAGGGACAAGCAGTATATCATCAAATGTCAAAGCTTCTTCAAAATCTATTTTAGTCATAGTAAAACCTCTAAAACCTTATTTTTAAAACTTATAAACTCTTGCATAAATTCAATATTCTTTCTGCATAATAAATAGCGTTAAGCATTCCTGCTTTACCAATAGCCATAGTTGCAACAGGAACACCCCGGGGCATCTGTGCAATAGAAAGTAAAGCATCAATACCATTTAGAGGTCCTGCATCAACCGGTACACCAATGACTGGAAGTTTCACTTTGGCCGCAACGACACCAGGAAGCGCAGCAGCAAGACCAGCAACTGCAATAATTACTTTTGTGGTTCCGGTTTTTTCAAGCGCAGTAAGATAATCGAGCAATTCGTCAAGATTTCTGTGTGCAGAATAAATCTGCAATTCAACATCAAGATTAAGCTCTTTTGCCAGCTCTATAGCAGGTTTAACAAGCGACATATCAGACTCTGAACCAGCAATTATAACTATTTCTTTCATAAATATTCTCCAAAATCAGGTAGTAAATAAGGAACTGCGACCAATATCTTTTCTAAATATCTTATCTGGATAGTCAAGCTCATCAGCAGCTTTATAGACATCTACCTGCGGACAATCACCGGTTTTGCATATTGATAATACCCTTCCGCCACAGGCAATTAACCTGCTATTATCATTATTGATACTGGCAAAAAATGTTTCTACTCCAAATTTAACTTTTATATTGTCCAGATATTTAATTTCTCCACCCTTAACAGGCTGCCCGGGATAACCATTAGCTGCTACTACAAGGCAGAAAGACGAACCATTATGCCATTCAAGCGATACATCACTTAATTTTTGATTAACAGCACTATTAAAAAGTTTGAGCAGGTCTGATTTTAAATGCATCATTAAAGCTTGTGTTTCGGGGTCTCCAAAGCGCATGTTATATTCCAGAACCTGAATTCCTTTACTGGTAAGAATTAGTCCTGAATAGACTATACCGGCAAACTGTGCACTTTCTTTTTTGAGAGCTTTTTCCAGATTTTTTACATATATAGTAATTTCTTTATTTTCTTTATTAGTAAGTTCTACTGGACAATAAGAACCCATACCTCCTGTATTAGGTCCAAGATCATTATCAAGCAACCGTTTGTAATCACGTGCAGTTATAAATGGCAGCAATTTTAAGCCATCCCATAGAGCTATAAGTGATATTTCTTCACCTTTTAGATACTCTTCGATAATAATTTTCTTTGAAGCATCACCAAATTTCCCGTCAAGATACTCGCAAAGCTTATTTTTAGCTTCTTTGTAATCATCAACAATGGCAACACCCTTTCCAGCTGCAAGACCATCAGCTTTTAGCACAACTGGCAGAGAAAATTGTTCAAGTGCCGTATCAATTTCATTTTTGTCATTAATAGTGATATACCGGGCTGTAGGTAAGTTATTACGCAGCATAAACTCTTTAGCAAAAGTTTTAGAACCTTCCAGCATAGCCCATTCAGCAGTAGGACCAATAGCTGGTATATCATACTTGCTGAAGATATCAACTATACCTTCTATTAAAGGCATCTCAGGACCGACAACAAGGAGGTTAATATTTAATTTAGAAGCTTTTTCTGCTAGATCCTCAAAGTTTTTAAAGGTAATTACTGTTCCCAGATCTTTAAAGCCGTCATTAGGCAAGGCTAGATAAAGTTCTGTTAACAGTGGAGACTGCTTTATCTTATAAGCCAGTGCATGTTCTCTTGCTCCGCTGCCATATAAAAGGACTCTCACCATTTATTCCTCCATTTTAATCATGTTTACTTTTGTTTCTGAGTTACTAATTTCTACTTTGCCAAGCAAGAAAGGATTATAAACGTTACATATTGTGTTCACATCTTCTATATAATCATATGAAGTAATAATACACATCCCTACACCCATATTAAAAGTTTTAAAAGCTTCTTCATGGCCAATATTATTTTTAATTTTAGTAAATAATGGCTGTTCTGGTATAGCTGACAGGTCTATATCAGCCTTTAGCCCATCAGGAATAACTCGTTTCAGGTTATCAAAAAGACCTCCCCCAGTAATATGTGCACAAGCTTTTATAATCCCATTATTACACAATTGCAATATCTCATTAATATATATTTTTGTAGGTGAAAGAGATGCTTGAATGTCGATATTGCTTATTATGCCTGTTTCATGAAGTTTACGTATAAGCGTAAAGCCATTTGAATGTGGCCCACTAGAGGTAAGGCCTATTATAACATCTCCTTCTGAAACATTTTTAGAGGTAAGTGTTTTCGTTTTTTCCACTAATCCAAGGGCAAAACCACCAACATCAAAGCAGTCTTTATTGACCAGACCTTTTAACTCAGCAGTTTCACCACCAAGAAGTGTGCAGTTATACTTTGATAGTTCTAATTTTAACGCTTTAATAAATCTTGAAGTCAATTCTAGATTTAGTGTATGGGTAGCAAAATAGTCTAAAAAGAAAAGTGGTCTGGCACCTGTGCATATCATATCATTTAGATTCATTGCTATCAAGTCAATAGCAACTGTTTCAACAAGATCATACTCAATTAAAGGTAGAATCTTTGTCCCTACGCCATCTGTACAGGCAACCAGGTAATGATCTGGCAATACTGGATGACTGTATAAACCTGCAAAATTACCAATATTATCATCATTTACGGTGTCTTTTATAAACGCTGTCAGCATATCAGCTTTTTTAATATCAACTCCTGATTCAGAATATTTCACGTTATTCACCTCTTGTCATACAGTTATAGCACCAGCCTTTGTTTCCAAATATTTCTTTCAGGCCTTCCAGTGAGAGATATCCCAGTGTGTTGGCACCTATATGATTTCTAATAGTGTCAATATCATCATATTTAGCTGCAATAAGCTCTTCTTTTGTAGGTATATCAACGCCCCAGTAGCATGTATTAACTATTTGTGGGGCTGATGTTCTAAAATGAACTTCTTTTGCCCCTGCTTCTCTTAATATGCTAACAATTTCTCGTGATGTTGTACCTCTGACAATAGAGTCATCGATTAGTACCAGTTTTTTCCCTTCAATGAGAGGAACAATAGGAATTAATTTTCTTCTAACGCCTATTTTACGTTTTTTTTGTTCGGGTAGTATAAATGTGCGTCCGATCCAGTGATTTTTCATGAGGCCCATTTGAAGTGGTATTCCGGATTCTTGCGAATAACCGATGGCTGAAGAAAAGCCTGATTCCATAACTGGTACAACCATATCTGCATCTACAGGGTTTTCACGTGCGGCTTTTTTGCCTAATTCAACTCTTGACATATAGACATTACGGCCAAATACATTAGAGTCAGGGCGTGCAAAGTAGATATGTTCAAACACACACATTTGTGATGGCTGATCCTGTGCATATTTTATAAGCCTTATACCATTGCTGGTAATTTCTACAGCTTCTCCTGGCTGGAGTTCTTTTACACTATTTCTGGTTAAATGTTGAAATGATGCATCTTCAGAACCTATAAAAAAGCCCTCTTCTGCATCACAACAGAAGAGTGGTCTATAACCAAGTGGATCACGATAGGCAAGAACCCTTTCAGGCAAACAAAATAAAATAGACCAGGCCCCACCAGTAAAATTCATCTCCAGAATATGTCCTACTTCTTCCAGTTTCCATTGAGAGGGGGGTTTACATAGAGAACTGATGACCTTACGAAGCATCATCTCTGTTTCTGAAGAAGTTATAAATACTTCACCGCACTTTTCAAGGTTGTTTTTCATCTCTACAGCAGCTTTAACATTTCCGTTGTGGGCAATAGCAACTTTTTCATCGAGGTATCTAACCATATATGGTTGGGCATTCATCAGGTCAGAACCGCCCTGTGTAGAGTATCTAACGTGACCTACCCCACAGGAACCATCCATATTCTGGATTATATTATCATTTAAAGCATTTAAAACAAGACCTTTATCTTTGTATACAGATAAATTATTGTTGCCAGTGCATATTCCTGCACTTTCCTGACCTCTATGTTGCAGCATTTGTAGTCCCTGCTGAATATATGGAGCAACATTATCTGTTAATGTGACTCCACCAAATATACCGCACTCTTCAGCAAACTTCATTGCTGCATCTCCAGCTCTATAGAATTATAATATAATCTGGATAACTCTTCTATATCAAATAGATACCCATCAAACATCAACGATACACCTTGACTGATACCTAAAACTCTGTATGGTATGTTCATTTGTTCAAGTATAGCAATTGTTGTATCTTTATTAATTGATGAAATTACATAACGTCCAGTAATTTCTCCAAAAAGTGCTTTTTCTTTATCTTCAATAGTGATTAAGCTACCGGTAAAACCTGTCTGAGTTTTTGCCAGCCCTTCAAAGACAGCACCAAACAGCCCTCCTTCAGATACATCAATGCAACCGCCAAGTAACTTTTCTGATCTTAATTTAAAGATAGCATTTTTTAGAAGTATTTCCAGTTTATGATCTGTTCTATCAATATATCCTCCCAGATAATCGTATAGAACTCTTTGATAGAGAGAACCTCCAATATTTGAAGTGTTATTTATATCTTTACCAATTAAAATAATATGTTCATTCTCTTTAAAATAGTTTCTGATAAGCTTTTTAGGGTTGTCACAATACCCTAAAGTTCCTATAGAGGGTGTTGGATACACTCTTCTTTCGGGTGACTCGTTATATAGGGAAACATTACCTGATACAACAGGTATGCCAGCTTCATGACAGGCATCTGCAATGCCATCTATTGATTTAATTAGTTGATAAGCTACCTCAGGTTTTTCAGGATTGCCATAATTCAGACAATTAGTAATTCCCAGTGGTTCAAAACCTGAAGATATTAAATTTCTGCATGATTCCCAGACAGTATTTCGTGCACCGTTATAAGGGTCTAGAAATACCTGTCGGCCATTTGAATCTATTGTAAGCCCTATTACACCACCTTCTTCAAAAAGCCATATGCCAGCACATCCTGCATCTCCTGGTCTTGGAAAGGTCCTGTTGCCTACTGTATGGTCATACTGTCTGTAAACCCATTTCTTAGAGGCGAAATTTGGATCAGAGATGACTTTTTTAACCGCCAGAGGTATATCAGTGATGCAATTCAGCTCAAGGCCTGCATAATATGAGAGATATTCAGGTTCTTTTTGCTCAAGATCATAAAGAGGAGCATCATTAAGAAGCTCAGGTGGCAAGTTTGCTATCTGTTCATCATGCCAGAATAGTTTGTACTGGCATGAATTATCTGTTTTACCAATTACTGATGCAGGTATATCGTACTTTCTAGCCAGTTTAAGAACTTTATCAACTCCTTCTGGTTTTGCTATAAAGAGCATACGTTCTTGAGATTCTGAAAGCATTATTTCCCAGGGTTGCATATCTTTTTCTCTAAGGTGAAGCCTGTCCAGATAAAGTTCCATACCGCAGTTGCCTTTTGCTGTCATTTCGGATGATGATGATAACAAGCCTGCAGCACCAAAATCCTGTGAACTAACAACTTCTTCAAGCTGTAATATTTCTAAAGTAGCTTCAATAAGCACTTTTTTCATAAATGGATCACCAATTTGTACTGATGGTCTGTCTTCTTTTGAATTTTCGGACAATTCTTTAGAAGCAAAAGAAGCTCCGTGTATGCCATCTCTTCCAGTATGAGATCCTGCAGCAATTACAACATTATCAGGTTTTGCTTTTGAGCTTTTAATATGATTTTTTTCTACAATACCAACAGCCATTACGTTAACAAGCGGAGAATCGTAATATGATTCATCAAAACTTACTTCTCCAGCAACTGTTGGTACACCTATTGAGTTTCCGTAACTTGAAATACCTTTAACAACACCATCAAAAAGATGTTTTGAAAGAGGAGAAGTTAATTTGCCAAATTTCAAAGAATCAAGCAATGCAATAGGGCGGGCTCCCATTGCTAGAACATCTCTTATAATTCCTCCTATTCCTGTTGCTGCACCCTGAAAGGGTTCAACAGCAGAAGGGTGGTTGTGAGATTCTACTTTAAAAGCCACTACATGATTGCCTATTTCTACTCCACCAGCATTCTCGCCAAAGCATACAGCACCTCCAGAAGGATATCTAGAAAGATATTTCCTTGAATGTTTATAGCCACAGTGTTCTGACCACATTGCTGAAAATAGATATGTTTCCAGTTCATTAGGCTCTCTACCAAGCCTATCTTTTATTTCTTGATATTCATTATCTGTTAAGCCAAGTTGTTTGTACAGTTCAATCACAATCATTTCTTATAATACCTGTTATTATTTAGTTAAATCACAATTATCTAGTTATTTAATGCATTTTCAAACATTTTAAAGAAATACTTACCGTCTTCAAGTCCAGTTTCCTTAAAAATAGCTCTTTCAGGATGTGGCATAAGGCCAATTATGCGATTATCTCTGTCATACAATCCTGCTATATCGTTTACAGAGCCGTTAGGGTTATCTTTATATCTTAGAAATACCATTCCATTGTCTTCAATCTCTTTTAGCGTTTCAGGAGAAGCTATGTAGCGCCCTTCAGCATGTGCAACAGGTAGACATATATCTTCTGGATGGCTATCAATTGATACTTTTAGAGGTACAATATCGCATATAAACTTTGTGCTATCGTTCATAGACAGAATACCGGGCAGTAATTTTCTTTCACAGAGAACCTGAAAGCCATTGCAAATGCCGATTACAAAGCCATTTTTTCTTTCTATATAATCATTTAATGCCATTACTGCAGGGCTAAATTTTGCCAGTCGACCAGCTCTAATGTAGTCGCCATATGAGAACCCGCCTGGCAAAAAGATTACATCATATTTGTCAAGGCAGGTTTCGTCATGCCATAAATATTCTGCCTGCCAGCCGAAGTGTTCACAGGCTCTTTTTGTATCTATATCGCAATTTGTTCCGGGGAATACAATTATACCTGCTTTCATGACTTCTCAAACCTTTCTATTCTATAACTTTCAAGAATTGGGTTAGAAAGTACCTCTTCACAGATCTTATGCAGCTTATCATTGGCCTTTTCATCATTATCTGCGTTAACAAAAAGGTTAAAATACTTTCCTACCCTTACTTCAGAATCTTCTTCCATAGATGTTCTTTTTAAAACTGTATCAATTGCGGTACCCTGAGGATCACGTATACCGTCTTTGAGTGTTACTACGACCTCTGCTTTGTATTTCATATTTTTATCTCCAGTATTTCTGCTAATTTCAAGTATGAACTAACCAGATCACCTTTATTTTCTCTGTAAACATCTTTATCCAGAGATTCCATAGTACCTTTAATCCAGAATCTACAGGTATCAGGAGAAATCTCATCGGCCAGCATAATTTTGTCTTCTAAATTGCGTCCAAATTCAAGCTTAAAGTCAACCAGTGTAATATTTCTTTTATCAAGGTGTTTATAGAGAATATCATTTATTTTTAAAGCACTGGCTTCTATTTCATCTATTTCATTCTCTGTAGCAATCTTTAAATATGGAAGGTGAGTTCTACAAAGTACTGGATCATTAAGGCTATCGTCCTTAAGATAAAATTCACATAATGGGGGCTCAAAGGGCATACCTTTTTTAAACCCTAATCGTTTTGAAATAGAGCCAGCAGCAAAATTTCTGACGACAACTTCAAGCGGTATTATTTGTAATTTATGAGCAGTGAAAGATTTTTTATCCATAAATTCGATGATGTGAGTATTGATACCATTATTTTTAAGCAAATTGAAAAAATAACGTGTAAATTCAAGGTTTACACGACCTTTTCCATCAAACACATCTTTTTTAACACCATTAAATGCTGTTGCATCATCTTTAAAGCTAATTAATACTGTATCAGGTATTTCTGTATCGAAGACCTGCTTGGCTTTTCCTTCATATAACATTGGCATTACTCAAACTCCCTGTAAAAATTAAAATACTCACTCCCAGAAGGCGTGAGCATATACACTCTTCACCTTCTATAGCAGGAAGATTTACGGTACTCCAGTAGAAACTCTTGCGCCATATTAGCAAGATTATATAGAAGAGGCAATTTTAGTATTTCATTTTATGATTGAACTTTATCATAAGCGGTTGTGAACTTCAATTTAATTTGCAAAAATGTATTATGCATATATGTATAGTAAACCCATGATTGCTGCTGATAAAAGGAAATAGGGTTTTAATAAACTAAAAAAAACTTAATATAAAGATAATCAGGAAAAGGTCTCTTTAATAGTAATAATAACTGTTATCATTAGAACAGTTCTTCCAGTTCTTTCTTTAGGGTTTTATGTCTTAATACAATTTCCTTTGCCACGACATAAGAAAAATTTTCCCAGCAAGGATCATTCTTTTCGATGATTTTTTTAACATGATGATGTAAATGACTTTCTAAAAGGGTCTCTTCAGATGGATGAGAAACACTTACTTTATAGTCTTTAATATTATTAGACTCATTAAAAAGCCTGACTGATGTAGTATTCAAATTTTCGTCGATCAGAATGATTGCAGCACCATTTCTTTCTACTGGTTCGATTTTTTCTACAACCCATCCACCTGAATTATAAAAGCTTACTCTGCCCGGATAACCCTCAATGATTTCTCTGCTTTCGCTTGGCTTGTGGGTATGACCATAAACAAATACAACTTCTTCAGGTATATTGCTTTTAAGTTCGTGTTGAAGCTGATTTAGAAGTGCACCTTCAAGATACTTCATAAGGCCCTCACGAGATGATTTAGCCAGTACCACATCTGTTCTTGTTCTTTCAAGTGCCATAAACTTTTTCACAAAGCTGTTAATAACAAATCGCATTATAATTCTTTCCATAAAGTTGCCCCAGCCCGGCAGGTCATATTTACGTGCCATAGAACGTGCGCAGTTTGAAATCAGTCGGTTTTTACTTTTTTCATGTCTTAAATAGTCATATATTGTTTCAATACGGCAGCCAGCATCACCTGACCGCCCCATAGTAGACCAGAAAAAGTCAATCCATGCAAAGTTTTCTTTTTCCAGTTCATCAACTGAAATTTTATGATCAGGTGATTTGCGTTCCGGAAATAGCATATCCATAACTTCACTAAGCATAATAAACATTTTTTCAATAAAATGCCCGTGATGAAATATTATACATCTTTTGTGATCTTCTCTTATCAGGCCATAATTAGGGTAAGCTATCTTAACCTCAAAGTTTTTAAGGTGTTCGTGTCTCTGAATAAGCTTTGTTAGAAAGTAACCTACAAGTTTATTTTTGTCATTCTTAAAGATATTAGTACAATGCCAGGGTTCATCTATATACTGGCCTGGCTGAATATGATCAACAATATGGTTAACATATTGAGTTTCTCTTGCTATTTCCCAGATGTGGTGGTCATGATTGCCTGGAATATATATAATTTCACTAAATAGCATATCATCTGGTGGCATAAAAACTTCCAGAAAGCGTTCAAAAACCATAACTGCCTGATTAACGTTACAGAGAGCAAATTCCAGTATGTCACCATTAAGAATCAATGCTGGTTTTTCATAAGTATCGTGGTTAGCGTCGATTAAGTTTTTAATACAATCCTTCAGTGCAAGTAATGCAGGGCTGGGTGTCAGTGTATCTTTTTCGCAAAGATCGGCTTTCAGATTTGTTAGCAGGCTGTTATCCTGCCCGAAGTGCGTATCTGAAATGCAAATATATTTTATGTTTGTCACTTATGCCTCGTTATTCCTGACAAATAAGTGTTATGTTTTATACAATAATACCTTTTGCAAACATTAATGAACAGTATATTAAGATGACTCATAAGACTAATGCATACTATAACAATCAATTTTTTGTTTTCGATTTTCAAAAATTTTTAAGTTATGCACTGATCTTTCATATTGGTTTTTTTATTTTTAAAAATAGAGCCCCAAAAATTTACCATTTTAGTTCAAAACTGTCCGGTTAAAGAAAAATTTCTTCATTGATTCATGTTTTTGCTGGAATCAGTAATACCTTAATTATCCAGAGGTTTTAATGGTAATTATGTATTGACTGAATAGCAATGTGAAAACTTTACAGAGGCAATTATGAAGTATTTCAATCTTGCAGTATATTGATTTTTATAGCATTAAACCCTGATTTCATTATAATTTTACGTAAAAGAGGGTTATACATAAAAGGAGATTTAAGGTTTTTAATCATTATATTAGTTATAAGAGAGTCCAGTTCGCTATTATATAGAGGCAAAAAATTATCAAAGCATTTATGTATGGCTTCAGCAAGAGAAGCAGCACTGCTAAAAGCATAACTAAAACCTTCAGCAGAACTCGGGCTAATGAAACCAGCAGCTTCACCAATAAGAGCTATGTTGTCTTTCCCGGTAAAGATCTGTGCAGTGTTTTTAGGCCTGAGTATATAAGCGCCTTCTCTTTTAATACAGTTATTAAAGTTAAAGTTATATCGTTTTAGTTTCTTTTTAAGAAGTTCAAACTTATCATAAGCCTTAGAGCATACTGGTATTGCAGTACCTAAGAGGAGATGTTCTCCCTTTGGGATAGTCCAGGAGTAAAAATCAGTAACCTCTTCATCAAAAATAGCAGAGAAAAAAGGATTTTGAGGTTCTCCCTCAAAATATTCCTGAATAGAAATATATGTATTTATATTATTGCAGTCAGGGCAGGTAATTTTTCTCAGGCGAGAGAGTGCACCTTCAGCTCCGACTAGAATCTTTGCTTTATCAGTATAGAGTTTATCCTGATACCTGTAAGTAATTTTATACAGGTTGTCTTCCTGTTTAAAAAATTTAAAGTATGAATTATATCTAATTTCTACTGATTCTGGTATTATTGAAACAAGCCATTGATCAAATTTTTCTCTTGATACATTGATGTAATGTCTCTGGTAAAAACGTTCTATACCTTCAGGAATATCAATAGCTCTAACAGCAAATAGTTGCGGGCCAGTTAAAACATGTTCAGGTAGTCCGAGGCCAAAACGGGCGAGCATTTCCTGTGCATCAGGTGCAAGCAGCCCACCACAGGTTTTTTCAAACCTTGAAGGAGTAGCAGTGCTTTTAAGATCACGTTTATCAATAATTAAAATTTTAAAGCTTTTTCCCAGAAGTCTGGCCAGTGTAGCACCTGCCGGACCTGCTCCTATGATGGCAATATCATACATATTTTCTGTGTCTTTCGATTATTTTTAATTATACAGTTGTACACTGAATTAGGGATATTTTCAATAAGGTATGCGAAACAGACATATTACATTTAGGTCCACCCCCAACCCCCTCATAGGGGGCATTAAGGGAACCTGTTTGAACTAAAAAGGGCTATCCTGAAAATCGGATAGCCCGGTAACAATAAATACAGATATAATTATTTAATAGCTGCAGTAGAGAGGCCAGCAGCACTTGCGACCCCTTCTCCATAGGCAGGATCAGCTTTCATGCAGTTAGCAATATGCCTGAGTTTTATTTCATCAGGAGCATCACCCATTGCACGGGCAGTATTTTCAAACAAGACTTTTTGCTGTTCAGGACTCATAAGCCTGAAAAGTAGCCCTGGTTGTGTATAGTAATCATCGTCATCTTCTCTAAAATCCCAGTTCCAGGCATCACCGTATAGAGCAAGTGGAGGTTCTTTGAGTTCTGGTTGGTCCTGCCAGGCTCCAAAGCTGTTTGGCTGGTATCCTACAGTAGTTCCGGCATTGTCATTAACACGCATCTGTCCATCTCTATGATAACTGTTGACAGGGCATCTTGGAGCATTAACAGGAATCTGGTGATGGTTGACTCCTAAACGGTAACGCTGAGCATCACCATAAGAAAAGAGTCTTCCCTGAAGCATTTTATCGTGTGAAAAGCCAATACCCGGAACAATATGAGCAGGGTTAAAAGCTGCCTGTTCTACATCAAGGAAATAGTTTTCAGGGTTCCTGTTCAATTCAAAATATCCCACTTCTATAAGTGGATAATCTTTCTTATACCACACTTTAGTAAGATCAAATGGGTTATAAGGCATATTTCTAGCCTGTTCTTCTGTCATAACCTGTATATACATTGTCCATCTAGGGAAATCATTTTTTTGAATGCTATCAAAAAGGTCACGCTGGTGGCTTTCACGATCAGAACCAATAATAGCTTCTGCCTCTTGATCTGTCAGATTTTTAATACCCTGTTGGGTTATAAGGTGGAACTTAACCCAAACTCGTTCATTGTTAGCATTGATCATGCTGAATGTATGACTGCCAAAACCGTGCATATGTCTGTATGAATAGGGTATACCCCTATCGCTCATGGTGATAGTGACCTGGTGAAGGGCTTCAGGTAGCGAGGACCAGAAATCCCAGTTGT
Organism: uncultured Gammaproteobacteria bacterium; assembly: GCA_964517135.1. Classification (GTDB taxonomy): domain Bacteria; phylum Cyanobacteriota; class Vampirovibrionia; order JBFMGH01; family JBFMGH01; genus CAZFBA01. Next base: position 24,330 of record CAZFBA010000026.1, on the reverse strand, counting down.
TAGTAGCACTGCGCATATTTGTATGCGGATCACGTTTTACAGCCCTGTTTAGATCCGGGAATTTAAGCGGGTCACGAATGAAAAAGACAGGCGTATTGTTTCCGACAAGGTCCCAGTTGCCTTCTTCAGTATAAAACTTCATTGCAAAGCCTCTGATATCTCTTTCAGCATCTGCTGCTCCACGTTCTCCAGCAACTGTTGAGAACCGCACAAACATATCAGTTTTTTTACCAATTTCTGAGAACATTCTAGCTTTCGTATATTGTGTAATATCTTGTGTTACCGTGAAAGTACCGAATGCTCCTGAGCCTTTAGCGTGCATTCTTCTTTCTGGTATTACTTCTCTGTCAAAATGTGCTAATTTTTCGAGATACCAGACATCCTGCAATAACATAGGCCCACGAGGCCCTGCCGTCATGGAATTTTGATTGTCTGCAACCGGTGCACCGGCAGCAGTAGTAAGTTTTTTGTTCTTTTCTTCTTTCATAAAAACTCCTTATATTTCTATTACGGTAGACTAAATAAACCATAACTCCTGTAATAAGCTAATATTATTCAGGCAGAACAATTAAAAATAAATTTAGATACATTTTGAGTAAATTTCAGTGAAGACCTTTAAGGTGGGCCATTTATAAATTTGTCAGAGTTTATTTAATAACAATTATAAGAATTTTATTATACAGCAAAAACTTTATATCTCAAGTAATTTCAGTTAATAGTAATGATTATTAATATACTATACACTAAATATTTTAATTGCACTACATACATTGATGTTCTGGTAAAAGATTATATTTAGAAGTATAAAACCTGTCATAATCTCTTTTTGAGATTAGAAAATTTTACAGGAATAAATTAAAGAAATTGGCAAAAACCAAACCCTCAGAAAAAATTTTACCGGACAGTCATGTTACACACAACAAATTGTATACTATACAAATAAAACAATAATGTCTTTGCTGTTCATGTAATTGTTGTCTGTAAATCGGTTAAAGAGCAGCAGGCGGGTATATTTTTTCTGTATTAACCTGACAGACCTTTTCAATGCTTTCGGTAACTATTTTAATAACTTCAATTCTAGCGTGTCGTTTACTGTTTCCCTGTATGATATTCCAGGGGGCAATGTCAGTATTGGTTTTAGCAAGCATGTCTTCTGTGGCTTCTTCGTATTGATCCCACTTTTCACGATTGCGCCAGTCTTCATCCGTAAGTTTCCAGCTTTTGAAAGGGTTTTCTTCTCTTTCTTTAAAGCGCCTGAGCTGTTCATCTTTAGAAATATGTATAAAAAACTTGAGCAGCATATGTTTATCATCTATGAGTGTTTTTTCATAATAGTTAATTTCATTATAAGCACGTTGCCATTCATCTTCAGAGGCGAAACCCTCGACACGTTCAACCAGAACACGGCCATACCAGCTTCTATCGAAGATGACTATTTCTCCTTTTCTGGGTAATCTGGTCCAGAATCGCCATAGATAGTTTCTACTTAGCTCGTCGCTAGATGGAGCACCAACAGGATATACTTTAACACCCCTGGGGTCGAGCTTTCCTGTTAGTCTTTTGATTGCTCCTCCTTTGCCTGATGCATCCCATCCTTCAAAAAGCATCAAAAGAGGTATTTTGTTTTTCCTTATCTCTTGTTGAAGCATTGTAAACCGCAGCTGATACTTTTCTAGATCCTTCATGTAATCCTTTTTTTGAGTTTAATGGTTTCTTCAAACTTATTTAATACTGACATATTTTCCCCGCTGGCTTTTTCTAAAATAATATTTTGAAAGAATGTGTAAACCTGAAACAATGATCTAACGAAAGTAAAATAAGATCAAATGAAGCTTTACAAGTAAAAGCTTTATGTTTAATGAAACCGGTAAAAATAATTTGCTATAAAAGCTAAATATTGATTTAAGCATTGAAAATAATCACGGAATACTGGTAAATATTTAAATATTCTGGTTTTAAATATAAGTTTACGAACAAATTGTGTAATATTTGAAATATTTTTGAAACAATTGTCCTTTATAATTAGAGTATTAAAAGAGAATTTATAGATAAATGTAGACTATTAAACAGATATAGCCAGCAAATAACTGTATACTATCACGGTTATACGCAAAAATGGATCTGGTCTGGCAAAGTCATTGCAATAGATACTTAGAAGACAATTTATCAGGTATTATTCAAAAGTAAAATCTTTCATTGAGGAAATATATGGTATCAGAGCATTTTAACAATATTTATGAATTTAAGAATGCTTCATTAGCAAGTATTGTACCATTAGAAAAAGCAGAAAATCACTGTGTATTGAGAATAGTAACTCAAAACTCTGATAAAATAAAAGTCAGTGAAGATATAGAAAATTTTAGGAAGTTTGAAAATGCTACTACAGAACTGAGTAAAATGATCCAGAGTGCTATAAATGCCAGAGCAAAAAACTGGACATACATGGCACTGCCGGAAAATGGCCATCTGATATCATGTCAGATAGAAGATAAATCTTATATACTTAAAAAAACTAATACTTTGCTGATTGAAAAAGAAGAGAAGACACTTAAGACAATTTATTCACTAACTATTAATAATGAACTGAATACTGAAAAGCACTACAGGCTTACGAAAAAAGAATATGATATTGTTGTTTCAAAGATAAATAAAGTTATTATGCCAGTTATAGAAAGGTATTTTGCTATAGGTCAGGGCTTTAACCTGTCAGGTGTGTTTACATTCCTCATAAAACAAGCTGGCGAAGGTAAATTACAATGCTCTAAATCTTCGTCAAGAATAGATTTTCAGAATGGATATACTATAACAGTTTCTAACTCAGTAGAAGCTTACATTGATGATAAGAAAAAGCTTGTCATCTTTGAAAGACCAGCTGCATTGATAGATAAAAAGTCTGAATTATTCGTATGTTTAGAGATATCAGACAGGCCCAAACAGCTTATAAGGCCAGAAACAGAACTTGAACTGGAGCTTTATTATATTTTTAAAAAATTATTAGCACAATCATTATTGTAAAATCACTTATTACAACTCATTTAATGTTAATAAACTGGTATATTAAACCATAAGAAGCTTTTCAGAGACATTATTTATGTAATAATCTATAGGCTCATAGGTAAAAGTTTCTCTATTGTTTGTATATGTTTTGTAAGCAGCAATATAGGCTTTCACTGTGTCTAAAGAACTAAAACAAGGAACTTTGTACTGTTCAGCATAACTTCTAACTATAAAACCAAAACGTTTTGGATCTTTTGAAATAGTTGGTGTGTTAATAACAATAGATATTTTGTGTTTTTGAATTTCTTGTTTGGTATTTTCAATATTGTGTTTATCAAGAAATTCTACATCAATTCCATTTTCCTGACAGGTTTTAGCTGTTCCTTCTGTAGCTAAAATGTTGAACCCCAGCTTAATAAATTCCTTTATAACATCTAAAGCCTCATCCTGATCTTTTTTATTGAGCGAAACAAGTATCTTTCCTGCTTCAGGAAAAGAATAACCGGCAGCAAGAAACGCTTTTGTCAGTGCAAAATGATAGTTATTATCTATCCCTAATACTTCTCCTGTTGACTTCATCTCTGCTGCAAGGGAAACTTCAACATTAGAAAGCTTCTGGAATGAAAATACCGGTGCCTTAACAGCAACAAGATTGGTAAAAGGATATAAACCATAGTTATAATAAATTTCGTTATCCTGTTTTTTGCTTTGATAACAGTCAATTATTGATGGTATTTTGTTTCCTAGTATAACATCCACAGCTATTTTAACCATTGGAACCTTTGTAACCTTACTCAACACAGGAACTGTCCTTGATGCTCTCGGGTTAACCTCAATTACATAGACATTTTCATTTTTATCAACCACAAATTGTATATTCATCAGGCCAATAACCCTGATAGCTTTTGCCAGTTTAAAGGTATAATCGACGATAGTATCAATTACTTTTTGTGATAAATTCTGTGCCGGGTAAACAGCAAAACTGTCACCTGAATGAACACCTGTTCTTTCAATATGTTCAAGAATACCAGGTATAAGAACACCGTTTATATCTGATATTGCATCAACCTCAACTTCTTTACCCTCTATATAGTGATCAACAAGCACTGGATGTTCACTTGAAATAGATACAGCTTCAAGCATGTATGATTCAAGTTCCTCTTCATTCATTACAATTTGCATGGCTCTGCCACCAATAACATATGATGGTCTTACCAGCACAGGATACCCTGCATCAAGTGCAGCTATTTTAGCTTCTTCAAAGGTAGTTACAGCATGTCCGCAAGGTCTGAGTATATTAAGTTCATCTAACAGAGCCTCAAACATTTCCCTATCTTCAGCAACGTTAGATGATCCAACTGTTGTGCCCATGATCTGAACACCATTTTCTTTAAGTTTTGGACCAAGGTTAATGGCTGTTTGTCCTCCAAACTGTATAATTGCACCTTTAGGTTTTTCTTTTCTGACCACATTCATTACATCTTCAATAAATAAAGGTTCAAAATATAATTTGTCTGCAATGTCAAAATCAGTACTTACTGTTTCAGGGTTATTATTAATGATAATAGACTCATAACCGGCTTCTTTAAAAGCCCATACAGCGTGAACAGAACAATAATCAAACTCGATACCCTGACCAATTCTAATAGGACCAGACCCTATAACAAGTATCTTCTCTTTTCTGCTTACAATATTTTCATCTTCTGTCTCGTATGTAGAATAATAGTAAGGTGTAGAAGATTCAAATTCAGCAGCACAGGTATCTACAATTTTATAAACAGGATAAATACCGTGGGCCCGTCTTAATACATCGATGAATTTACTTTTAATTCCTGAAAGAGCCTCTATTTCAGTGTCTGAAAAACCTTTTCGTTCAGCTTCTTGAAGCAATTCTATTGATAGAGGTTCAGATGAAAGTCTCTTTTCTAGCTCTATGATGTTATTTAACTTGTATAGAAACCATCTGTCAATTTTAGTAACCTGATAAATTTCATCTATTGTAACACCCTTTCTGAGGGCTTCTGCGATAGTAAATATACGGGTATCGTCAGCAATTGATAGTTTTTTGTAAATAGTATCTTTTGATAGTGTTTCTAATTCTTGTTTTCTAAGGCTGGTTTCTTTGCCTTCGAGAGATATAAGAGCTTTAAGAAATGAGCTTTCAAAGTTACGGTCAATAGCCATAACTTCTCCGGTTGCTTTCATCTGGGTATTTAATGTCCTGTCTGCATATCCAAATTTGTCAAACGGCCATTTAGGTATCTTTGTTACAATATAGTCAAGTGCTGGCTCAAAAGAAGCCATTGTTTTGTGGGTTATACAGTTAGGTATTTCATGAAGATGAAGTCCGATAGCTATTTTAGCTGCAATTTTTGCAATAGGATAGCCGGAAGCCTTGGAAGCAAGAGCAGAAGACCTGCTAACACGAGGATTTACTTCAATTATTCTATATTCAAGACTCTCAGGGTTTAGTGCAAACTGTACATTACAGCCGCCTTCAATTTTTAGCGCCCTGACAATCCTTAACGATGATGTTCTGAGCATGTGATATTCTTCATCACTAAGAGTTTGAGAAGGTGCAACTACTATGCTATCTCCAGTGTGTATTCCAACAGGGTCAAAGTTTTCCATATTACATACTACAATGCAGGTATCATTGGAATCCCGCATGATTTCATATTCTACTTCTTTCCATCCGTGAACACTTTCTTCAAGTAATATCTGATGAATACGACTATGAAGCAGCCCTCTGGAAGCAATATCTCTTAATTCCTCCATTGAATGAGCTATACCACCTCCAGTGCCACCAAGTGTATAAGCAGGGCGAATGATAAGAGGTAGCCCTGTCTTTTCAGCAAACTGATTAGCGTCATCTATGTTAGATACAATGGTGCTTTCCGGTACAGGTTCTTTAATTTCGTGCATCAGGTTTCTGAATAGCTCACGGTCTTCAGCCTTTTTAATTGAATTAAGTGATGTGCCCAGTACTTGAACGTTGTATTTTTCTAGAATACCGGCTTCATCGAGCTCAATTGATATGTTAAGCCCTGTCTGACCTCCCAGAGTAGCAATAATGCCGTCAGGTCGTTCTTTTTTAATTATATAAGCCAGCGATTCAAGCGTTAATGGGTGTATATAAACTTTATCAGCTATTGTATCGTCTGTCATAATGGTTGCCGGATTACTATTAACAAGAACGATCTCTATACCCTCTTCTTTAAGGGCTTTGCAGGCCTGAGTTCCGGCATAATCAAATTCAGCTGCCTGGCCAACAATTATCGGCCCGGAACCTACTACCAGTACTTTTTTTAAATTGATATTTTTAGGCATAATTACAACCTTCCAATATTTGTAGCCACTCGTTAAAGATAAAATTAGCATCTTCAGGCCCGGGGCCATCTTCAGGATGGAATTGAACACTGTAAATATTTAATTCTGGACAGCTAAACCCTTCAATTGTACTGTCATTTATGTTTTTGTGGGTGATAATCATTGAATCAGGAATACCGGATTCTGAGACAGCATAACCGTGATTCTGTGCAGTAATAATCACTTTACCTGTTCTAAGATCTATTACCGGGTGGTTACTGCCTCTGTGACCAAATTTAAGCTTGTATGTATCTGCACCAAGGGCAAGTGCTAAAATTTGATGCCCCAGACATATGCCATAGATAGGTAATTTGCTTATGAGATGTTTTACATTGCTTACAACCTCGCTGACATCTTTGGGGTCTCCAGGGCCATTGGAGAGGAACAGTGCGTCATAGCCACTTGAAAGAATAGTATTGCTGTCTGTATTCCAGGGGAGCAGGGTAATGGCACAATCTGCATTTTGTATATACCTTATTATTCCTGATTTCACACCAAGGTCAATAAGCGCAATCTTTTTACCACTACCTTCAAGGTGTAACGCTTCTTTGCGTGATATCTTACTTACTATGTCAGCAGGGAATCTATAAGATATTAATGCTTTTTTAAGTTCATCAAAACAGGGATCTGTTGTAATCAAACAGTTCATTGTCCCCCGGGTTCTAATTTTTTTTGTCAGCATACGGGTATCAATACCGTAGATAGCTGCAATATTTTCTTTTTTCAGGTACTCAGATATATTTTGATTGCTTTTCCAGTTGCTTTCATGCTGACAATATTCCCTGACAATGATTGCGCTTGCCTGAACTTTTTCAGATTCAACATTAGCAGGGCTAATGCCATAGTTGCCTATTAACGGATAGGTCATAACAACGGCCTGGCCTGCATAAGAAGGGTCAGAGAGAATTTCCTGATAGCCTGTCATACCAGTATTAAAGACGATTTCAGCACAAATTGTTTTACTGGCTCCAAAACTGAAACACTCATAAACAGAGCCATCTTCAAGGATGAGAGTAGCTTTATCCTTGCTATCTATAGGTTTTAAATTGTTGTTCATTCTATTTCCCTTCAGGAGAGAGGTGATAAACATTTTTTAAGGAGTTATACAATAAGTGTATTACACACACCCAATTCCATTTTATTATACTGTATATCTCTTTATGTATGAACATATGTTAACTTTTGTTTCCTGAAAAATGTTACATTTAAACTGTTTTAACATCTTGTAAACCTTATTTGATTACATTTAGAGAATATATACGATTTTTTTCATTGCTTTTTAAGAAAACAGGGGCAAGACCCCCTATTAAATAATCACAGACCATTGTGATAATAATATACAGTTTTTTCATTGACATTATTCTAGTTGTGAAGAACTTTTGCCTTACTGCCGGGTTTTTCTATTGGTATACCTGCTTTACAGAGAGGGCAGTCATCGGGTTGATAGATAACAGGGCTAACCTGATACAGAGATTTAATATCCAGACCGGTTGAGCCATTAGAGCGATCAAGAATACAGCCAAAGCCTTTGACTTCAGCGCCAAAGCTTTTAGCTATAGCAGCTGTTTCTAATGCTGATTTGGCAGTTGTTATTACATCTTCTATGATAAAGACTTTTTCACCGGGTTTCAGGTTAAAACCTCTTCTAAGAGAGAGGTTACCTTCTTTACGTTCCACAAAAAGGCTTTTAAGATTGAGGCTTCTTGCCACCACGTAGCCAATAATGATTCCACCAACAGCCGGGCTGAGTATTGTATCTACGTCTATGCTTATTAAGTCTGCAAGTTTTGAGCCAGCATATTCTGCATTCTTTGGATATTGCAACAATTTAGCGCACTGAAAATAGATTTCAGTATGCACACCGGAGCTAAGCTCGAAATGGCCTTCCAGCATGCACCCTGATTCCTTCATCATTAGCTCTACTATTTCATTTTCTTTTACTGTTGTTAAAGCCATTTTAGACTCCTTTTATAAGATTTTCGTACGAGGGGATATTATTGTTGATTAAAAATTGTTCCAGGCTTTCTATCAGGTCACCTGCAATGCCAGGGTATGTAAAATTAGCTGTTCCTATTTGTATTGCAGTAGACCCAACAGCTATAAACTCAAGCATATCATTGAAATGCATAATGCCGCCCATTCCTATAACAGGAATATTAATTTCATGGCTTATTGTGTTAATGTAATTCAGGGCTACAGGCTTGATAGCTGGTCCTGACATGCCGCCTTTTAAGAGTTTCTTTGTAAGCCGGCCATTCTCGAATGATACGCTGACATCAAGCCCTCTGACAGTATTGATTGCTGATATTGCATCTGCACCGGCTTTTTCAATACTTATTGCCAGTGGAACAGGGTCTGTGACGTTAGGGGTAAGCTTGACTATTACGGTTCCTGTGAAAATTTCTTTGACCATTGAGACCAGGCGATAGAGAATTTCGCTGCTGGTACCAAATTCCAGGCACCCTTCTTTTACATTAGGGCAGGAAACGTTAAGTTCAATGGCTTTGATACCATTAGTTTCACATATGCTGGCAATTTTTATATATTCTTCAAGGGCAAAACCTGCAACGTTAACAATAAAGGTAATATCTTTTTCCTGTAAGATAGGCAGTTTCTTTTCAATAAAGGCATTGATTCCGATATTTTCAAGCCCGATAGAATTAATCATACCATTACGCAGTTCTTTGAGCCTTGGTTGAGGGTTGCCCTTGCGGGGTTTAAGTGTAATGCCTTTTGTGACAATTGCCCCGATGGATGAAACGTCTACAAAATCCTGAAATTCATCAGCATAGCCAAAAGTGCCTGAAGCTGTTGTAATGGGGTTTTTAAGCCTTAATTTACCTAGGTTAATTGATAGATCGGGTTTTTGTGTAATTTTAATTTCTGTTTTAGTTATTACCATACGACTGTTTCCCCTTTGAATACAGGACCATCTTTACATACTCTTTTATTTACTATTTCATCATTTTCATAAACTTCTATTATACAACCCATACAGACGCCTATGCCACAGGCAAACTTCTCTTCAAGGGCTACTTCAGTATCTATTTTCTGTGTATTTGCTATTTTGACAGTTTTTTGAAGGACAACATGCGGTCCACAGGCATAGATTCTATCCGGGCGGGTATTCAGAATTTTTTCTTCGATAAAGTCTGTTACTCTGCCTTTTGCTGTTGAGGAACCATCCTCCGTGACCAGTGTACACTCAGGGATAGCAAGCTCTTTTATGTCTACAAATGACTGGAAGCCGGCAAGCATTGTGAAAGGGACGTCATTATACTTAAAAACTTCTGTTAGATAAATTAAAGGAGCAATGCCAACCCCTGCTCCGACCAGTAAAGCTCTTTTGGCAGATAGATCAAACCCATTGCCAAGGGGACCGAGATAATCTATAGATTGGCCAGCTTTAAGGCCTGACATATAGTCTGTGCCTTCACCTTTAAGCTTGTATATTATCTGGAAACAGTTATCTTTAACGTTAGATATGCTGAAAGGTCTTCTGAGAACCAGTTTTGAGCAAAGAAGAGAGACAAACTGTCCGGGTTTAGAGTTGTAAGCAACATCCGGGGCTTCAATGGTCATTTGATAAATGTCATGTGCAATCTTCTTATTGTCAATGATATGGCCTGTTCCGGCTGGCTTAATTGTGTTATTTGCCCGGTGTGTTTTGTCTGTTATCATCTGATAGCCTTTAATCTTTTTGAACATAAAAAAAGAGAGGTCTTAAACCTCTCTTCTTAACGTCTGGTATATCTAAAGGAAACATTAAATAATTTGAAAGCTTTTGATATTGTAAATATTAAGAAATGATATAGAAATAATCTTAACATAATCAAGCTTTCTAACATTCAAGCTCCTTATAATAGCGTTAAATTGATAAAAGATTACACTTTTTTCTGCTTTTTGTCAAATTGTTGTTCAAACTATAAAACCTGCCATAATATCACTACTACTGTACAAATACGGGTATTCAAGAGTATGTTGAGAAAAAATAAAATTTACAAAAAAATTTTTTCTCTTGAAATTTAAAAAATGATGGTAAAATAATTAGCAATATAAATTACTAAACAAATCGTATACTAAACATAATATTACTATTTATGAGAGCAAACAGTCTAAAAATGTACTATAGTGTTAAAAAACGATCCTGGAAAGGGAGGTTTTTTTTATGTCTAACCTGAATTGGACCCGAAAGCATATTGTAGATATTGAAAGCCTGTCTGTTGAAGAAATCCTAACTATTATGGAAACAACAGACAGTTTTTTTAATCTTCTACAGCAACCAGTAAGCAAAGTACCACTTCTTGAAGGCAAAGTGGTACTTTTATTATTCTACGAAAATTCTACAAGAACGAGTTGCAGCTTTGAGCTTGCTGCAAAAAACTTAGGAGCAGAAGTTGTAAAGATCTCAGTAGCTACATCTGCTGTAAAAAAAGGTGAAACACTGGCTGACACAGTTGATAACCTCGTAGCTATGGGTACTGATGCTGTTGTTATAAGACATAGCGCTTCAGGAATTCATCATCAGCTTATCAGAGCTCTAAGAAAAGAAATTACCGTGATGAATGCAGGAGACGGTAACCACGAACACCCATCACAGGCACTGCTGGATTTCCATACGATGCGCCGTTACCTTGGTGACATAAAAGACAAAAAAATTACAATAGCTGGTGACATTTTACACAGCAGAGTTGCACGTTCAAATATTCATTTACTTAATAAATTCGGGGCCGATGTACATGTTGTCGGCCCTTCTACTCTATTACCAATGGGTATAGAGGAAATGGGAGTAACCAGACACTATTGCCTGGATGAAGCAATCAAAGATTCAGACCTGATTATGATGCTAAGAATTCAATTGGAACGACAAAAAGGCGGTATATTTCCATCAATAGGAGAATATAATAAACTCTGGGGCCTGACAGATTTAAAAATTAAAAAGAACGCAAAACCAGGATGCTATATTATGCACCCGGGCCCGATGAATAGAGGTGTTGAAATAGCATCCGATGTAGCTGATAACCCTGAATATTCAATAATACTTGATCAGGTCACCAGCGGCGTGGCTGTAAGAATGGCGTTACTCAGTTTAACCCTTACAGGAGGAGGTTTAGTTCATGAACATGCTGCTTAAAAATGCACACGTTATAGATCCGGCAAATAATATAGATGAAACCCTTGATGTACGCATTAAAGGAGATCTTATATCTGAAACCGGCAAGAATCTTGAACTTCAGGGAGAAGAAATGTATGATCTGAGCGGTTTATGGCTGACACCCGGACTGATCGATATGCATGTTCACCTCAGAGAACCCGGCGGAACAGCAAAAGAAACTATAGAAACCGGCACAGCAGCGGCAAGGGCTGGTGGCTTTACCTCTGTATGCTGCATGGCTAACACTAATCCCGTTGTTGACAATGTCAATACCCTTACATATGTTAATGCCATTGCACAGATAAAAGCTAATACAAATGTGTTCCCCGTTGCCGCAGTTACCAAAAACCTTGAAGGTAAAGAAATTACTAATATGCATCAGCTTATGCAAAATGGTGCCGTGGCCTTTTCGGATGATGGTAAGCCTATAAGCAATACAAAAGTACTAAGATATGCCCTGCATTATTCCTCTATGTTTGATGTGCCGATTATTTCACATTGTGAGGATTCTTACCTCTTTGAAGGCGGCATTATGAACGAAGGGTATTACTCAACTCTATTTGGCATGCAGGGAATACCATATGTATCTGAGAGTATTGCTGTGGCAAGAGAACTTGAACTCCTCAGGTTTATTGGCGGCAGAATTCATTTTGCCCATATTACCACTGCTAGAAGCATAGAACTGATTAGAAGAGCCAAAAACGAAGGCCTAAACGTTACCTGTGAAACAGCCCCACATTACTTTACCCTTACAGATGAAGTTCTCAAAGATTATGAGACTTGCTATAAGGTTAACCCACCTTTAAAGAGTGAAGAAGACCGACTGGCAGTTATTGAAGGTCTAGTAGATGGAACAATTGATGTTATTGCAACAGACCATGCTCCACATACTACTGATGAAAAAGCCCTTGATATGAATCAGGCTCCATTTGGCATGGTTGGTCTGGAAACAGCCGTTGGCCTTGTCCTCACAAAGCTGGTTCATAGTGGCATTATGACACCAGCTAAAGCTATAGCCTGTATGAGTTGTAACCCGGCATCAGTAGTTAAAATTAATAGAGGCTCTTTATCTGCTGGTTCTATTGCAGATCTAAGCATCATAAACCCTGAATTAGAATGGATTGTTGACTCATCTGAATTCAAGTCCAGGGCACGCAATACGCCGTTTGAAGGTTTTAAACTAAAGGGCAAAGCTGTAGCAACGATTAGAAATGGTTGTATCGACTATGATTCAACCAACTTTCATAGTCATATTGCTAAAAACCTGGTATAATAAAGTTTGCAAAATATGGAGATGACTATGAAAATAGATAAAAATAACCCTAAAAATAGGCTGGTGTTAGCTCTTGATGTTAACAAAAAAGAAGATGCGCTTGCTCTGGTAAGAGAATTAAAAGATTATATTGGTATATTTAAGATAGGGCTTCAGTTATTTACATCTTATGGCCCACAAATAGTCCAGGAAATTCAGTCAGAAGGTTGCAAGATCTTCTTTGATGCGAAATTTCACGATATACCTAATACAGTAGCCAAGGCCAGCGACAATATTGCTAAACTTGGCGTGGATATTTTTGATATACATGTTACAGGTGGCTCAAAAATGATTAAAGCAGCAGTGAAAACAGCTAAAAACACTGCTCAAAAGAATGATCTAGAACCACCTGTGATGCTGGGCATAACTATATTATCCAGTCTGGATCAAGCCTTTTTAAATGAAGAACTGCAAATAAAGTATCAAATTGATGACTATGTCTTAAAACTGGCTACACTGGCAAAAAATAATGGTCTGGATGGTGTAGTGGCAAGTGTTAGAGAAGCTGCAAAAATTAAAGAAACACTGGGCGATAGCTTTGTGATACTTTGCCCTGGTATCAGACCGGCCTGGGCTGACGTAAATGACCAGAGCCGTATAGCTACACCTGCTGAAGCTATTAAGCAGGGTGCTGATTTTATGGTTGTTGGTAGGCCTATTACTCAGGCTGAAAACAGGGTTGAGGCAGCAAAAAAGATACTTGATGAAATATCCAGTGTTATTTAAATTTAAAGTATCCCTGTTTTATTTAATAAGTCAGGTTTAACGAATCAAAACGCTTTTATCGCTTTTATGATGGTATTTTGCAGGTATATACACTGTTATACTGAAGTATTCAGGATCAGTAGCACCGCCAGCAATTTTGAGCCTGTAATTTTTATGAAGTTTTTGAATATTGATAAAATGCCTGATATCAGAAGGGTTTTTAAATAATAAAATGGCATTATTACCAGGGTCAAGCTTTTTTAAAAGAACTGTCTTGTTTTTTATCTTATCAGCTATAACAAATTTAAAGTTGATATCCTGAAACTCTTTAAAACGGGGTATTGTTTCATTTAGTCTGCTGTAATATATTTTATAGCTGTCATCGCAAAAATAAATAAACTCTTTTGCCTCAGGGTAACTTTGAATTACAGATAACAATAGTTGTGATTGCTCTTTTTTATAGTGTATATGCTTGTTGTAATAGTCTTTTATGAAGATATTTGAGATTAAAACAGATACAATAATCATTATAACAAAGGTTATTTTTGCATCTTTAGATTTAAAAATAGCTTCTGATATAAAACGAAGCCCTGTTGCAGACACAAGAGCAGCAAAAGGAAGCAAAAAATAGAGTCTTGTTATACTGGGGCTGTCAAAAATGCTTTTGACATGCATAGTTAAACCAGCTGTAACAATATACATTACAGTAAAATAAGCCAATATGAGTATAGCATTACGGTTTTTTCTAATAGCAAGATATATTAAAAAGAATAGGCCAACAATAAACATAGATGCAGTAATACTATCTAAAAGAGGACCAGTTACAAAGTGAGAGTAATCATTGTTTACAAAGATACTTCGAAGCGGGTTAAGCAGGTTATTAAAGATACTTTCTAAAAGAACTTTTAAGTATGCCTCTAAATCAGAATAAATTGAAACACCATGATCTGCAACATTACCCTGAAAGAAGACTGTTCGTTTAAAAGATAAGTCAAAAAAGTCATATACCTTGCTATGTATCTGTATCAAAGGTAAAAAACCTAGAAATACAGGCAATATATAACGATGTAATTTTTTAAATGGAATAAAAAGTATGATTGTTAATAACAATATTGGCAGGCTGACCCTGGCAATATACAGGAAATAGAAGCTCAAACCACACATAACGCCAGCAATGTATAACCAGAAAAGGCTATTTTTCTTTAATCCAGTGATTATCAAAGCAGCAGTAAGAACTATAACACTTGATGCAAAAGCCATTTGCTTGGTTGCATGAATACTAAATACTATAAAATAGTGAGAAAAAGCAAGCATTGCAGTTGCTATAATTGCGAATTGCCTGTCTATAAGAGTTTTAGAAATATAATATAGCCCCCACAATGTTATAATTGCAGATGAAGCATAGGCTGCTTTCCATCCCCAGTTGCCTAAACCAAAGATTTTCATGAAAAAAGCATTAACATAAATAGGTAATACCGGGTTGTCTCCGTAAACACCAAATAGAGAAAAGATATTTTCAGGACCGGCTCCGGCTGCTGTTTTAGCTGCCATTCTATAGAACATGTGCTCGTCAGGTATATCAAGATATAGCCACAAATTAAGGTCATGTGTATAGTATAAAAACAGGATAATAGATACTAATAGCATTATTCCATATTCAATAAGACTCTTTTTACTATATTTCAATATCTCAACATCGTTTCTAAAATCTATATAAATAAATGTAGCAGCTCCTGCAATCATTAACAACAGCCAAAACAAAGGATAAAGTGAATTATATTCCGTATAATTAAGATGATACACAAAAAGAAGAGATAACAATAAGTATGTCGCTATTGATAGCTTAAATATTAGCGGCTTAATAAGAGCAATGTCTTTGTTTTCAGGGCTTAAATTGTTATTAAAAACATTATCAAACGGCTTTCTGTAGAGAATAACTAGGCACAATAAACCAAAAACAACCAGTGCTGCTATTATAAAAAATTGTTGATAAGAAAAAAAATATTGTATACTTTCAGTGTTTATTATTTTGTACCAGGCAAACCCTGTAACAGCAACGATCATAAACAAATTATACGGCCAGTTTAAAGTTAATTTATATACAAAAGCCGGAAAAAGAATTAGTAATATGCCCATAGATAAAAGGATATAAAGCATACTATTGTCATGAAACCCTGCTAAAAAAGAAAATAGCATTATAAGAACTATTGCAATTGTCTTATGATAAGGGTATAAATTATTATCATGCTTATTTGCGTTTTCAGGTAAGTTATTCATAAAAATTTATTTCTAATTAAACTATCGCTGTTATTTTTAGATCACTTTCGAGCCTATAAAACCTGTAATTAAAGTCTCTTAAACAGTAGTAATATCAGTTTATCTTTCACCTAAAGCTTCTGAACTATATATAACCAGAATGCAAAGTAATAAATAATCATTAAAATTATAAACGATTATATAACAACTGAAAGGGAGTTACCGACATTATTATTAAAATTACAGGCATAAAAAAATCTTCCCGTTTGGGAAGATCTATGATTAAAACATACGTCGTCGCAATCGTCGTCGATGTAATATGAGACGATCAAATGGCCTGGAATTATAGATATTTATCGGAGCAAAAACGTAATTAAATCTGCGTTTAGGTATCAATGACAGAATATTTTCTAATAACCTGAAAGATATAACAGGCTTAACAGCAGGCTGAAGCTCCTTATCATTTATTATCATTGTTTCTTTCATTAAAAAACTTATGACAGCAATAACAATAAGAGCAAACATACAAAAAGACATCATCATAAAATAGGTTTTAGAAGTGTATACATTGTTAATAGTATATAGATCAAGTATTTTACCTGTTATAATCTGAAAAACGAAAATACCTGCAAGTGAAGAAGGGTTGACAAGTCCAAATGATACCCCTCTGGCCTCTGGAGATACCATATCACTAATGATTGAGAATACAATAGGAGATATAATACCTGTTGCATAACCCAGCAATGCAAGAATTATGAGTATCAATGCTACACTTAACCTATCTGAAAATAGGGTTATAAGAGCCCAGGATACTGCCATTAAAACTAAAGAAAGCCTTAATGGTATTAATCTGCACCTGAATACTTTATCAGAAAGGTAGCCAGCTGTCATTGAGCCAAGCATTAGCCCAACAGGGAGAGCAAATATAATATTACCTGCCATAGCATGACTGATATTCAACATATTAGCCAGATAGTTTGTTGCCCATAATCCCTGAAAACTTATATATACACCAAAACTGATGAAGAAAATTATCTCAAGAAGAAGAAAATTTCTGCTGAAAATAAACTTTTTAACCTCCTCAAAGTAATTTGCCTGATTGCTATGATCTACACTTTTTTGTAATATTGCTTTTTGTGTATGCATGTCATTGTTGCTTTTAATGACAAACTGAATACAGAATACTAGAAACACACAAATAATAGAGTATAAGAAGAATGCCATTCTCCAGCCTGCTGCAACTTCGAGATAAATAAGTGGTATCGTAGCTAGAAATGCGGCCCCTGCGCCACCAATGCCTAAATAAATACCATTGATTTTGCTAAACTGTGCTGAAGAAAAATTTTCTGCAATAAGCTTTATAGAAGGTATAAAGATACCACCGGTACTTATACCCATTAGGGCCCGTGCCACAATAGCACTTTGAAAAGTCTGTGAAAAAGCAAACAAAACAGTTGTGAAAACTGTAAATGCAAAAGATGCCAGAATAATTCTTTTAGGGCCATATTTATCTGTCAAATAACCTACCAGCGGCTGAGTAATAGCATAAAACAAAAAATAGGTACTTGACATAATACCGAGTTGAGTTGCATTAATTTTAATGTCTCTCATTATTGGATCAGCAATTGACATCATTGAAATTGCGTGAAAACCTGTGAAAATGTATATTATCAGTAGCAGGCAAAACAAATAATTTTGATATGA
Source organism: uncultured Gammaproteobacteria bacterium (assembly GCA_964517135.1). GTDB lineage: Bacteria > Cyanobacteriota > Vampirovibrionia > JBFMGH01 > JBFMGH01 > CAZFBA01. The sequence goes on along the minus strand of CAZFBA010000026.1, from coordinate 6,832 downwards.
CAGTGTTTTTTGCATCGCAAAATAGAGCCTCCAATACACGACAGGGCAAGACTAACATATTTTTATTTCTCAAATGCAGTATAGCTCTTTTAAAATTAAAAACCATACCACTTGAGGGTATTTCTTGATAAGTTAAAGAGGTATTTTATTTCCTGCTATTTAAAGCATCGTCTGGCTTTCAGAAGTTGAAAAATATGTTGATATATTTTTATTTTAATTTGCCTGTTAACTGTTGGTATTTAAGCTTTTACGTATTTTTTATTCTGGCTATTCTTTGCTATAAGCTAAAAGAAGCATAAGACCGGTATAAATGAATCTCTTTAAGGCTATCTATATCTCGATATAGCTCATTAATGAGTTATATTAAATATTTTGACTTTTCAAATTAAAAGTCATTTTTTACCTTTGAGGACTTTACCTAAAAATAGTAATGATATTTATATTTTAGATAGACATACCAGTGTTGTATATTGCAAAGAAATGTAAACAATACCGGGTGTTGTTTAGAAACGTTTCTTAAAATTTCTTATAGCTGTTCCTTTTTTGGATATTATTATTATTATTTAGCTGTAAAGATAACCATTATCTTTGTTTTAAGTATCATATCTCTCTCTATATTTAAATTTTATGCCTTTAGAACTCTATAATACCTGTAATAAGTTATTAATGTTAGTTTTGTTTGAGGTATCTGTTATTATAGCAGAATAAAAACAATATTAATCAGGTATAATACATTATTTACTGGCTTTGCAGGCTTAAACTGATGACATCAGCAGGGTAAAAATTTTCCTGTTCAAGAATGCTGATTGTTTTAACCTCTAAAAACATAATCAGCCAATATTTTTCAATTTTAAAACAGCGTATATTCTTAAACGATAAACTTTATCTTTGTTTCGGATTAGAAAATTTCACTGTTATACTGATCCTTGAAAGTAATGTATAGCTAGATTATACTGAATTCTATCAGCATATATTAATTATTTACGTGGAATGGTATAGTTGAATTAAAGAAACCCTCAGAAAAAATTTAGCCAGACTGTAATGATGTATTGTTACAATTTAAATGTAAAATTTTTTCTTTATTATAGATAAAAATTATATCCTGGCAGCAATTCTGGTATAGATTAATTCTATAAAGTTATAATAACAGGCTTTATATGACAAATTTGTTATCCTTATAAACGATTATAAGAGTAAATTCAGCGATAAAAAATGTTTTTATTAATATAGGAGTACAGGTAAAAGTTATATGTATCCAGAATCTACATTGCTGGCTTGCTAAATGCCTTTTGAGGAGGGGAATAAGTGATATCATCAGGTGATTATTGTTACATCAGGAAGTGTTTTAGCTTTAATGAGTATCATAAAAGCCTGGATAATATTTTCTATAGTCTTTCAGGTAAAGTGCCTGATCTTTTATATATTCTCAATAAGTCTTACTCTCAATTATGTAGAACCGGCAATATAATAATGGCCATTATTAACAGGCCATTCAGCCGGATGATCCCTTCAAACTATAGCTGGGTCAGGGCATTTGAATATTTTATACTCTGTAATATTTTATACTTTAAGTATAGCTTAAGTGCACTGGCCCTTTGTTCTTATTATGGCTACCTTGATAACTATGAAATATATTTAGCTTGCTCACTAACAGGTTCCGGTATATTGCATTCTGGTAATACCGGTAGTACAGAACTAAAACGTCCTGATAATGCCGCAAAAACAGGTATTATTCTCTGCAAACAGCAATGTTTTTGAATTTGTTTCTCCGGCCAGAAAACCGGTAAGCATTTAAAGGCATTGCAAATACTGACAATAGCTGATAACTCAAGGCATATTGACGGTGCTGATCGTATCTACCCAAAAGAAGCCAGTGTAATTTCTTAAAGATTCTCTTCTTTCAGCATCGTCAGTGCCTCTTTTTAACAAAAAAGCTATAACATTAGTTATATTTATAATCCAGTACCCTTAAATAACCTTTCGCTTACCTTTTCTTTGTTTATGCTTATTTTTGAGCATAAACTTTTTAATATACTGATCTTGAAAGAAAGTATACATTTCACCAAATTGAAAGGCATTAAATCTGTTATAGCAAGTATGAATCAATATTCAGGCAAAAAAAAGCCCCCTGGTGGGGGTTAAAGCCTTTTTCGAGAGAGAGTAGAGAGATTACGGAATTTATTTAGAGGAATTATTGGTTTTGTCTTGTATTTATATAAAAACAACCACTTTCATTTTTGGAACACTTTGTAAAGAAAATTTAAGAATCTTTTTTATCTTTACCTGCAATTTTTATAAAAACTCTTAAAATTTTAATTAAGATCTCCCGCAAAACTTTAGTTGAAATTTTATATCACTTATGAATTCTCTTTGCGCTTACCTGAAAAAGATTTTATCGTATTAACAAAGCATTAAGTCACTAAATTTGCACTTTAAGCCAATTTATTATCTCAAAAATACTTAATTATAAGCTTTAGAATACTAAAGTTTTTTTCAATTCCTTCGATATTAAATAAAGAGAGGAATAGAAAGGCCAGACAGTGAAAATATTTGACCCGGGAAAATTTAATTTTAACCAGGAAATACCGCTGCAAAATAAACAATTACCTCTGGAAAAGCCTAAACCAGAGAACACAGCTTTAGAAAAGTCTTCCAGCAAAAAGAATTATTTCAACGGAACCCTCTTAAATAGCTCTGATAGCGAGCTAATGAAAGACCATCTTGAGCAATACTTACCAACTGACTCACTAAGACTTGAAATTCAAATGGAAAGGCTTTCTGGCTCTATATTACAGATAGAAAAAGATTTAAATGCACTTACTCTATTGCCTGAATCTGAACTCAAAACCAACCAACAGCAATTACTTGAATCCAAAAGAGATAATATTTTAGCCCGGCTTAACCATTATAAAGATGAATACAGAAACATTAGCCCCCTGCATCGTTTTGCATTATGGCTAAAAGATAAGTTTACCCCGCAAGAAGGTATTTCTGAAAAACTTACCAGTATTATATACGGAGATAAAGGTGTCTTTCTAAACAACATTAAATCTGCTAACAATTCTCTTCAGCTCATAGTCGACCAGGTAGGTAATAACAAACGTGGAACAGCCTGCCCTGAAGAGACACACCGGAATGTTATTGATCTTATCAACCAGTTTGACAGAATAGAAAGTGAAATTGAAGCCTCAAAAATCGATTATTTCAGGCGACACGGCCCAAGAATAATGAAAGAAGGACAGCGTTTATTTCAGAAGTTTTATTATGGTTATGAACTGCCTGAAAAAAGAGATACTGATATTGTTTAGGCTCAATCGTTCTTGCTGCACTTGGGATATGAACCCATAAAGCGATAAAAATCAACATTGGGAGCTATTTTGCCTATGGTATCTTTAACCTTTTCATCCTCTATATGGCCGTCAAAATCTATGAAAAAGAGGTAATCTCCCAGGTTTTTTTTGGATGGGCGTGATTCAATCCTGCAAAGATTTATGTTATTTTGCGTAAAAGGTATCAAAATATCTACAAGGGCGCCAGGCTTGTTTCTAACAGAAAAAGCTATTGTGCTAAGGTCGTTCCCAGTGGGATCAGCAACTTTATTATCCAGCAAAACAAACTTCGTATAATTTTCAGGCTGGTCGTTAATGCCTTCTTTGAGCACAGGCAGTGAATAGTGAGTGGCAGCAATCTTTGTGCCAATAGCTGCCCAGTTTCCGGGTTTATCCATTATAGATCTTACGGCTTCTGATGTGCTGGTAGCTGTTTTTAATTCTACTCCATCAGGAAAATTGCGGTTGATAAAGTCATTACACTGAGCAAGCCCCTGAGTATGCGAGACTATAGTATCTATTTCATCATAGCGACTGGCTTTAGTTATCAGGCAGTGTGAGATTTTTACAATGACTTCCATGTTCATCATCACTTTAGAAGAAGTTTTGACAAGGTTATCAAGTGTTTCTCTTACAATACCTTCAATAGAATTTTCCAGAGGTACTACACCAATTATTTTATCAAGATTATCGACGTTTTCAATAACTTTCTTAATGCTTGAACCGGGCACAAGCTCAATTTCATTAGGTGAATAGCCCAGTAGTTGAACGAGTTTATTAACAGCTATTTCGCAATAAGAGCCTTCCGGGCCGAGAAAATGTATTTGTTTCATATTTTCTCCACTAATTGAGATCAAAGTTCTTGCCAGTTTAAAGGATACCATTTTAAGGTATTTAAGAAAACAATTTGTGTGCTTGAGAACCAAATTGATATGAAAAAACCAGGTTGCCACTAAAAGGCAGCATATTCCAAAGACAGTGAGTCGGGTTTGTTGCAATAAAATAAATCTATTTCTGGTGCAGAATATTGATTTTTACTGCTTTAATAAGCGTATAGAATAGTTTTTTCAGTTAATTTTGTATTTAAGCAGTTTGTATAATTGATATGTATTAAAATTTCGGGTCTTTTCAGACAAACCTCGTACACTAAAGTAGCGATCATAGAGTATTAAGCCAAATATGTTTTAAAGAGATCAACAGGTATTGATTTTGTGAGACATGCAGACCAATCAATGAAAAGCTTTTAGCTCACACGAGGTAAAAAATTAACGAATAAATACCTGGCTCAGGGCCACCCGAAAGGCATTGAAAGATATTTTCAGAAAATGTAGACAATGTAATTTGATTATAAGATAATTAAAAAAAATATAAATAAAGCTTTAAATAAAACTGGTTATCATTTTTTAATTTATTTTAATCCTGAAAGTCTTTTTGGCATTGAGTTATTATAACTATATTTATATATATTAAATCAAATGAGAGGTTCAGGCTAATTATACCTTATAAATTATATGTCAATAAGGCATCAGGAAATTATGTTTAATGTAAACAATATCAAATGGCATAAAGGTTCGTAAAGAAGGAGTGGATTTAATGACTACAACATTATCTGAAGACAAAACAGGTGTTTATAATTCGGTTGAGGATGCAGTGCACGCATCAAAAGTTGCATTCAGTCATTTGCATAAGTCTATTGGTCTAAGAGATAAAATAGTAAAATCTATAAGAAGTCATTCTCTAAAAAATTGCAAAAAATTTTCCCGTATGGCTATTGAAGAAACTGGCTATGGAAGATATGACGACAAAATAAAGAAGAATCTACTTGCAATTAATTCAACACCAGGCGTCGAAGATATTAATCCTTCTGCCTATACAGGTGAACATGGAACGACACTGGTTGAATGTGCTCCATATGGCTTAATAGCAGCAGTAACACCAAGTACTAACCCGAGTGAAACAATAATTAATAACGCCATAAGCATGATTGCTGCAGGGAATGCTGTGGTCTTTAGCCCTCATCCAAGTGCTAAAAACACTACAACCTTTTGTGTTTCAGTCATCAATAACGCAATTGTTGAAGCTGGCGGGCCGCAAAATTTAATTACCTGTCTTGGAAATCCAACAAAAGAAAACTCTGAAGAGCTAATGCGTCACCCTGATATCAGGTTAAACGTCGTCACAGGAGGAGAAGGTGCCGTTAGAAGGGCTATGAGTGTTAATAAAAGATGTGTTGCAGCCGGTCCTGGAAATCCGCCTGTTATAGTGGATGAAACAGCTAATATTGCTGAAGCTGCCAGAGATATAGTTGAGGGTGCATCTTTTGATAACGGCATCGTTTGTATATTAGAAAAAGAAGTTATAGCTGTTGATTCTATAGCAGATCATCTTATAGATGAAATGAGAATGTCAAAGTGCTATTTAGCTTCTGAAAAAGAAATGAATGAACTGTTGAAGTTTGTTTTTACTGATATGTCTTCAGATGGAAAACACGGCCGTATCAATAGACAATTTGTCGGTAAAAATGCATCGGTTTTATTAAAACAAATAGGTGTTGGTGTCTCTGATGATATTCGTTTAATCATTACAGAAACGGATAGAGATAATCCGCTAGTCTGGACAGAAATGTTAATGCCAATTTTACCTATCGTAAGGGTTAATAATGTTGATGATGCAATAGGTTTTGCTATAGAAGTAGAGCAAAAATGCTATCATACTGCTATAATGCACTCAAAAAATATTGACAAACTGAGTAAAATGTCTTATGAATGTGATTGCACAATATTTGTCAGCAATGCTCCTTCTCTGGCTGGCCTTGGATATAATGGAGAAGGTTATACATCATATACTATTTCTTCTCCAACAGGTGAAGGCATCACCTCAGCCAAGTCATTTACACGTCAACGCCGTTGTACTCTGGCAAAAAGCTTTAGGATAATATAGTTATACCCGCAATAAATTTCAATTTGGTTTTTATTGTTGTGTTTACAATAATGAAACGATGTAAATAATTGTTATTCCTGATTTTTTTTTACACTGTAAAATAAAAAAATTTATTATTATTTAAGGAGTTAAATATGGAAATATATACTAAAACTGAAGAAAAATGGAGAGTTATTGGTTTGAACGGGAGTTTTGATGCTCAAACCTCTCCTAAAGCAGAAGCAGCAATTAATACAGAAATCGAGGATGGTCATAAATTTATTGGTATTGATCTGGAAATGGTTCTTTTTATGAGCAGCGGAGGCCTGAGAGTTTTACTCTCTTCAAAAAAGAAACTTAAAGAACTTGGTGGAGATCTGGTTCTTATTAAGCCTAGAGAAAATGTCATGAGCGTTCTTGAAGTATCAGGCTTTGCTAAAATGTTTTCTGTTATGGACAGCCTGGAAGGGCTTGTTAAAGTATAAACACTATTACAGGGCATTATTAATTTTAATACATACAATTGAGCCTGAAACCCTCCTTTAACAGGTAACAGGTAGGATATACTACCTGCACCCTGGATA
>CAZFBA010000025.1:0-56003 GCA_964517135.1 uncultured Gammaproteobacteria bacterium | reverse complement strand
CCCCTCCCTGTTTTTGCTGGAATCAGCAATTTCTTAATTAATCAGAGGTTCCTATGAAATATCTTTGCAGCAGCACTACTGATCATAAAAAACTAATAAATTAATTTTTAAAGATCAGCGCAGAACTTAAAAAAAATATAATATCAAGATACAATTATTGCCTGCTGGATAGAAATATTATCCAAATAAAAACCCTGCCCGGGCAGGGTAAGTCTATGAGGAGGTAGATAGAGACTTAATCTTGAGAATATACAGGGGTTATCGTATGCTTAAGCCCTTTTAATCATCGTACAATATAGTTATAATACAATCGACAGATAATGCATCGGTATGTTTCATTCTGTTTGTATAGATGAAATCATCTATATTTTCTTATAATCTGAGAACTTATAAGTTATTTAGAGATCTAAACATTTGATTTTTGAAAGCCTTGTGAACAGATGGCAAGATCAATAACTTCTGCTGGTTTGACCAACAACCATAAAAAACCGCAAAAAAAATATCCACCGAACACTGCATTCGTCGGTGGGCTTAACTTGGGGAGGAGGTTGGGGTAACCGGTATTTCTAACTTAACCTTTCATTTTCAGTATCGGAATGAACAATGAAAACTTTAGGATAACATTAACTTATATTAAGATAATGGTAGTATTGCCTTTATAATCAATACTTTCAGGTGTTAACTGGCCTATAAGGTTCCTCTTTGACCATATGACCGTAAACAATCTTGAGGAATAATACCGGTATAAACCACTCAAAGCCAGCCGGAGCAGGCAAAATATAAATGTTGACCATCAAAAAGACCAAAACCAATAGCATTGATACTCCTCTTTCAAGGTAAAGAGGCACTCTATATACAACATATGCACTAACTATTAAAAATGCATACCACACAATTCCCGTAATAAAATTTAAGTTATCATAGACAGCCCAGATTATTATCGGGTGTATATGCAGGGCACTAAATGCCATTTTATTTTTCAATATAGATGCATATTTAGGGTCTCCTTCTTGCATAGGGGTGTGGTAGAATCTCTTGCAGCAGTTCATAGCGTTTGCAACAATGCCACCACTCAGGTCAAAACCTATGGCAAGGGCAATAATCAGTATTATCAGGTTCCATTGCACGGTATCGCTAAAATACAGATAAAGCAAAAAAGCTGGTATTATGAATGATCCGGCATAAGCAAGATAGTTTTCTTCTTTTGTGGCACCTGTTCCAATAAAGTTAAACTTGCCTGAATAGTTCCAATTGATGGTTGCTTTTTTTGTATCTGGCATTCAATTCTCCTTTGTGGTTATTGAAAAGGTTTCAGAAAGCTATTTTCATATTTTAAGCCATTTGATATCCTGATTTTCTGGTGTGTAGTTATAAAACTGGCAGTATTCAAGACAAAAAGCCGGTGCATTACCTGTAATAACAGCATTTCTAAAGTTCAGGTATGCCGGGTTTTCAAGTACTTCACAGGCATCCTGTTCTAATAAATTGCCAAATGGCATTACTCCCTGATAGTCCATACAGCAAGGCACTGTGGTACCGTCAACCTGAACATTAACCCAGTTTTTTGCCATCTGACATGTTTTCATTGCCTGCCTGCAAGCTTCTTTTGTTTGAAAATGTGCCCGCTGGAGTTCTTTTCTGTCTGCATATTGAAACTTTGAAAAGTCTTTTATATCAGGGCTTTTGAGATAAGGCTTTAGTCCCATTTGTTTGTTCATAGAAATAAAAGCAGGTATCTCATGCTGGTTATGTCTGAATACTACCATTTGCGGAACAATTCTAACTTTATTGCCTGCTTCACGGTTAAAAGCAATGAGCAATTTCAGGTTGTTTAATACCCTGTTAAGATCACCTCCGACACGATATTTTTCATATACTTCTGGGGTTACACCATCTATAGAGACTATAATTTCTCTTATACCAGAATTAATTAATGCTTTTGCTTTTTCTTCGTCAAGCAAGATAGCATTTGTGCTTATAGATGTTTTTGAAAAACCTGATGCAAGGCTTATGATATCGAATATATCCTCATTCAAAAAAGGTTCTCCAAAGTTAAACAGATACATAATATCAGTAATTTTATTGATTTTAGAGGCTATTATCTGAAACTGTTCATATTTCATTACCCTTTTTGTTCGGGTAATCCTGCCTGCTCCGATGGCGCATTCTGGGCATTTCAGATTACATATTAGCGAGGTTTCAATTTGAAATGTATACAAAGAATTCTCCTGAGTAACTAAACTGATCTTTGAAATAAATGAAGTAAGTTCAAAAAATACGTTAGTTAATGATTTCTGTCATCTGATAATAATAAAATGTAGTGGTATTAGACATAATGAGAGTTATAACATTGATGCTACAGAAAATAAACTAAACAAATAGATAGCATATGCATATGCATAATATACCAGATGAGTAATCAGTTATTAAGATATATGTCAAAGAAACACAGTAAATAAATGAATTTACAAAATTTTACAATCAGAATGACTTCCTGAAATACCACAAAAATGTTATTTATCCGGTTATTTACTATTAAAATATACCTCCCGAATGGCTAAATATTCGCACAAACAGGCAATTATAGCCGGATGATTGTTTTTATATATATAGGAGGATTAAAAAGGGATAATAACGTATACTTCGGTAAAAGGAGGATGTGGGGCAATATGACACTTTATGGAGTCGGAGGTTCTAATAATTATTGGGATCCTTCACACACACAAAACGGCCAGAAGCCCGGAGAAAATCCACAGGCACAAGAAGCACAATCAATCTTTGATGTAATTTCCTCTGTGGCCAATGGCGGCGAGGGCAACAAATCTTCCAGTGGAAAAAATCAGGCAGGCGGCAATCAGGGCGGCCTACCTCAGGAAGGTATGCAGCAAATGATGAATAAAATGGCTGCTGTTGCGGATTCGCCAGTCAACAACTATGAAGGCTTATTCTTAACTGATATGGGTAACGCTGCTGGCGGTATGGCAACTCAGGCCAGTATGGCAGCCCATAACCTGGTTAAAGATGCAAATAGATTAAATCAAATGGCATCTTTAAAAGATATTAGTGCCAGCAAATTAAGTATGGAATCTGGCAAATTGATGCAAGCTGCCGCTAAATTACTACCTAAAGGGCTTGATAAGATAGCAGTAGGTGGCGAAAAGATCGCCAGCGGAACTCAATTAATAGCTACTGGTTATCAAAATATCGCCCAGGGCCAGGCACTTCTGAGTAATCCATACACAGCTGCACAGGGCGCTGCATTAATCGCTAAAGGCACTTCTGAAGTAGCCCGTGGCGGAATGAAAATTGCTCAGGGCGCTTCTAAAATTGCCAGCGGCCAGGGCGATGTATCTGAATCAAACTCTAAAAGAAACCGTGGCGGAATGCTTAAAAATCGTTCCATGATGGAAAAAATGTTTGCTAATAGCAACAGAAACTTTGCAGGCTCTAAAAACAACCAGGCTGCAATGCAAAGAAGTCTGGAACAATCTCACCTTGGTAATGCTACTGCCTATGATCAGGATGCAATGAACAGACTTGGCGGAGCAAGTGAACTCGCAAATGAACAACCCAATAAAATGCTCAACAATGGTCTGACAGCAGCACAAAATGAAAACAAAATTAATGAAACAAGAACACAACTCGAAAAAGCCAGAGCCGAAAACAATCAGGTCGAAATAGTTAAACTCGAAAAAGAACTTGCTGAACTCGAAAATGCCAAAGCTAATGGCGATAACAGAAATAGCGGAGGCAACAACGGCGGTGTGAACAAAAACGTTCAAAGCCCGCTGATGGCGCTATTGAAAGCTTTAGGCCCGATGGCTATGGCCGGTAATATTCAAAACAACGGAGCAAACAATGTAAACGCTAACAACAATGCAGGCCAATCAGCTAACCAGGGCGGCGGGAATATGTTTAACTTCCAGGCTGCCGGTGCTCAACCTGCAATAATGGTTGCATAACTTTACATTGAACAAAAGCTAGAAAACACACAGTTTTAAGCTGTGTGTTTTTTGTATCCTAATTTAAATATAAATTCTTCTCTGGTATACTTGAACCGTAAATTTCTAAAGATTATAAACATCATTGTGATTCACTGTTATGAATAATAAAATCGTTGTAATAGGCTGGGATGGGGCAACCTTTGACATTATAAACCCGCTGATAAAAGCAGGTAAGATGCCAAACCTTCAAAAAATAATAACTAACGGCTTCAAAAGAGAATTATATTCTTCTATTCCTCCTATATCAGCCCCTGCCTGGATATCATTTATGACCGGGCGCAACCCCGGCAAGCACGGTGTACTGGGGTTTCAAACTTATAACCTTTCTAAATACAGCTGTTTTAATCATGGAATCGTAACATCAAATTCCTATGAAAAAAATACCGTTTTCGATGTTGCAGGAAAGTATAATAAAAGATCTATTGCGTTTCAGGTACCTCTGACATATCCGGTATGGCCAGTAAACGGCATTATGGTTGCAGGCTATCCTACGCCAGATCAAACTAAATCATTTACTTTTCCTTCTGAAATAGCTGAAAAAATAGGTAATCTATATGAATATAAATCTGATCAGATAGCAGCAGGAAGCCTGGAAGAAAAAATTCAGATCTATTCTAAAAGCCTAGAAAGAGTTAGTAACTCTGTTGAAAAACTTCTAAAAGAAGAACCCTTTGACCTGTTCGTGTATGTAAACAATACTATTGACTGGGTTCAGCATAAATTCTGGAAATATCAGTTTAATGATACTGATTCAAATGATTATATAGATTACTTCTACATTAAAATGGACGAAAAACTAGGCAGGATAATGGATATCATAGATGATGATACTACTTTGATTGTATTGTCTGATCATGGAGCAGGAAAAAGACCTGAAAAGTTCCTTAACATAAACTTTTTGCTAAGAGAACAGGGTTTTCTTACCCCCCGTAAAAATCGTGTAAGCATATTAACCAAAACCAATAAATACTGGTTTGAATGGATAAAAGAATTTTTCCCCATGAGATACTGGTCAAAAGCCAACTTTAGCAGTGCCTTCAGAGAAAAGGTTATCAATACAAGAGTTTATAAAGATAACATAAACTGGAATGCAACTAAAGCATACAGAGTACCCCTGGCTTATCCTTTTACCGGCATAAATATAAACCTCAAAGACCGGCAGGAAAATGGTATCGTATCACCAGGCAATGAATTTGATAGTATAAAAGACTCTATTTATCAGTATTTAAGCGAATTTAGCAGTAAAAACAAGCACTATATACGCACAGTCTACAAACAGGAAGATATTTATAGTGGCCCAAATACACATAATACACCTGATATTATTGTTGAACTGGCCCACGAATATGACAGCGGCTCAGAAATTGATGAGTTAATTACTGAAATACCTCCAATTTTGTTAAATACTATAAGCGGATATCATCGCCCTGCAGGCATTCTCGCAGCATCAGGCAAAAACATTATTTCTGATAACAGTAAAACAAATGTCAATATTATGGATCTAGCACCGACTATTCTTTATTTAATGGGTTTACCTGTTGACCAGGATATTGATGGCAGAATTATTACAGAAATGATTGAGCCTTCTTATCTAGCAATATCACCTCAAATTGATTCTCATAAGGAAGAATATCTTAATTATAAAGAAGATAAGCTTTCAGAAGAAGATGAAAGCAAAATTATGTCAGCATTATGCGAAATGGGATACATGTAACATGCATTATACCTGATAAACCGGAACAGAAAACCATAATCGAAAAATTACAAATCCATACAATTCGCCCTGATTAGCTCAAAAACTGATATTATTAAAAAAATGGTTTTTAAGGCAACTATACCATTCCACGTAAATAATTAATATATGCTGATAGAATTCAGTAATAATCTGGAATCTATACATTACTTTCAAGGATCAGTATAAATGGATGATTTTGGCATAATAAATTATGGTATATTCTTTGCGATTGTTATTATCGCTATTGCCATTGACCTGGGAATACACAAAGAAAGCAGGGCAGTTTCTATACGGGTGGCTGTCTTCTGGAGCATTTTCTGGATACTGGTATCACTGGCCTTCGGTGTATACATCTTTTTAGCTTTCGGTGCAGATTCTGCTTCAAGGTATCTGACAGGTTATATTCTTGAAAAATCTCTGGCAGTCGATAATTTGTTTGTCTTTATTGCAATTTTTTCAAGTTTTTCTATTGCAGATAAATATCAACATAAAATACTATATTATGGCATTTTAGGGGCTATTATCTTCAGGATTATACTCATATCAGCAGGAACTGCAATTTTGCAACTGGGAGAATGGGTTATGATTGTCTTTGCAGTTATTATTATCTATTCAGCCTATAAGCTGTACAAAGAGACAACCAGGCCATCTGAAGAAATAGAAGACTATACAAATCACTGGGCAGTTGTATGGGTTAAAAAGCTCTTACCGGTTTATCCCAGACTGGCAGGTAACAAGTTTTTTGTCAGGAAAGAAGACTTACCTGAGGGCGTAGTTCTTGAAAAAGATGCACGATTTTACGTTACACCCCTGTTTCTTGCTCTTATATGCATTGAAGTAGCAGATATAATGTTTGCGTTTGATTCTATACCCGCTGTCATTGCAGTAACTCAAAATTTCTTTTTAATATTAACATCAAATATCTTTGCAATATTAGGTTTAAGGTCATTATATTTTGTTTTGAGCTATGCTAAAAAGCTTCTCTGTCATCTTGATAAAGCAATTATACTTTTATTGGTCTATATTGGCATTAAAATAATGTTAAATGCTACTCATATTATACATATTGGTGCAACTGTAAGCTTGATAATAACATTTGTCATACTAACCGGTGGTGTTGTAGCATCATTTATTTATCCCTGCCGTGTTAATAATGATTCAAAATAACGCCTGTGAATTAAACCAAAGGAAAAGAGCCTCTTTTGAGGCTCCTATCAGGATAGTATTGAGTAGTGGTTTGGTTATTGTGAAGTTAAGCTATCCTGATTTGAGATATTAAACCCTTAATCGCAGAGGGTTCGCCCTTCATTGCCGCAAACAGGAAAGCATTGCGCTTGAGATCCCTGTAACTACCCTTCTTTAACTGTATTAATAAATCCTGGCCTTTAATTCTTTTTACAATATCTTTATTGACAGAATTTTTAAATGGGTTATTACCTGAATAGTGAACACCTGACACTTTACATTCATCGTCATATATTCTTATATTTCTGTTATCAGAATTTAACATCGTTTTTATACCCTTTGATCCACAATAACCAGATAAAATAATTTAGTATATTCTTCTTATCGGAAGAAGTTCAGAAGGGTTTAAATGAAGATTTTCAGGTAATTTTGAAATATTACAAAGGTTATAACCTTTGTATATAAAGAGTATAGACAGTATTTATACAAACCAGTGTTTTGAGAGCAATTTTTGTTACAAAATGATTGTTTAATTAAACTTAACAAACATTCAGCAATAATGGGGTAATTCTGGTCATTCTTCGAATTTTTGAAAATCAGTGCTTTTAACCCGCTATAATCTTTGATATAGTAAAAGTAATACCTCATGGTGTATTAAATTGGTTATAAACCTGCTAAAAGAGAAGGAGACTTTGTTTATGTCAACTCTTTTAGAGAAGAAGGAACAAAGACAAACTAAAACATACCCGAACTACAGGGTAATAATTTACAATGATGATTATAACACTTTTGATTATGTTATAGATCTTTTATGCCGCACAATACCCGGAATGACACATCGGAAAGCTGATGATTTAGCTAATGAAATACATAATAATGGGGCTTGTATTGTTGTTGTGGCACCATTTGAGGTTGCTGAGTTTTATTGTGATATATTTACTAACGCCGGTATGAACTCTTCTATTGAGCCTGATGACTGATAATGACCCATGAATACGTACATACCCTCTCAAGCCAGGAGAAAGTCGAGTTTTATTTTAATAAAGTCGACCAGATTTTAGCCACACAGCTTTATGGCTATGATCATTTTCCGGGTATGTATGAGCTGGAAGATCAAGAGCCTGTTCTGCTTGAGTGTAGCGGTTATGAAGGGATCAATTCAGTAGAGCTGGTTGACCGAATATTGACCTATGCTGTAGCAGAAATGGTTCAGGCCCTCATCTTTGAAACCCAGGAAAACCATCTTGCTCTTTTGATTGTCAGCAACAGTTGTATTTCAGGAGAAAAATTTTATCACAGGCTTCTCAGGACAAAAATAATATCCAGACTTAAGCTATTAACCAGCGTAGATCCTTCAGAAAAGAAGGTTCCGCAGGTAGGCATTCTTAATATCTCTTATCGTTCTAATGTTTATACTACACGTATTTTATTTTTCCCGCAGAAAGCAGGAGAAAGCATCGTTATACTGCCTGAAAAACCTTCTAAAAAAGATGATAATAATAATTATCAATTTTAATATCAGTCAATAACGCCGCTGCTGAGCAGTTCACTGACTCTATCTCTAAGCTGCCCCTGTATAGTATTCACTGAATGCTGTCCGTTAATGGTAATAAAGTTGAATTCTTCAGACATTTTGCTGTATTCAGCAAGTATTCTGCGCTGATAGAGCTTAAAGCTTTCGTAAAAGTCTGTAGATAGACCGATATCTCTGCCTGACTCATAATAATCAAGCCCGCTCGTAGAGATTATACGTTTAAGAAGTGAGCCGCATGACATTTTCATATAAAAAACAAGATCGGGTTCGGGTGCAAACTCATAGAGCTTTCTTGCCCAGACAGGGCTAACGCCTCTTACGACATCTCTTGCAAAGGCTGTATAAACATAACGATCAGCCAGCACAATCAATCCGGCTTTAAGAGCAGGTATAATAACGTTTTCCATTCTGTCTGCAAAATCTGAAGCATAGAGCAGGCTGAAGGTAATAGCATTTAACAGGTTACCTTCTTTGGCTTTCATTATTACAGGTGACATAAGCCTGGATGTATTCCATTCTGAAACAACCACGCCATAGCTTTCAACTGCCAGCCATTCTCTTAATTTTTGAATCTGGGTAGTTCTGCCGGCGCCATCGGTTCCTTCTATTACTATTAGCAGTCCGGGGTAGCCGTGCTTTGTATTATCGCTCTGTTCTTGCTTTTTAGCGTATGGCATGCTTTATACTTTCCTTTTATTATCTTTGATGTGTATACCTTTTGCTTCGAGAATTTCTTTAACTTTCTCTCTAAATTTGAGTTGCTGGTTATGTATTGTATCTGTTGCGTCTATCTGGTGCAATCCGAAATTGTCAACCATCTTATCATATTGGTCAATAACCCGCCCCTGGAATATGCGATAGCTTTCATAGGGGTCATCACTGAGTCCAATATCCATCCCTGCCTCATAATACTTGGGAGCTCTATTAAAGCAAATTCTTTCCAGAGAAATTTCAACAGGCACTCTGAAATACATTGCAAGATCAGGCTTAATAGCAAAGCCATACATATTTTGAACCCAGTTAAAATCAACTCCTCTGGCTACATCACGGGCAAATGCCGTATATACATACCTGTCAGCTAAGACTATAAAGCCAGCTTTCAGAGATGGCACTATAATTTGTTCAAGCCTGTCAGCAAAATCTACCGCATGAAGCAAGCTAAAGGTTCTTGGTGAAAGAAGATTTTTCTTTTTAGCTTTTCTTGTTGTTTGCGAAATCAGCTTTGATGAATTCCATTCAGTATAAATGATGCCGCCAAGTGTGTTATTCAGCCATTCTCTGAGCAATGCAAGCTGGGTGCTTTTGCCAGAGCCGTCGATACCTTCGACACATATTAATGTTCCTGGTAGTTGGTGTTCGTCTTGAAATCTCATATCTCTATTTCTAAATTCTTAACTCCATTTATTTCACTCGTTTTAGGATATCAAAAGAAAGTAAAATAAACAATCCTTTGTCAGTATTTGGCGGGCAGATTTTAGTATAAAAATACTATATCCGATCGTATCGTTACCCATTTATCTCCTTTTTTACTGTTCTGCTGCTTGGTTGCGTAAGGTGTTAAAACAAAGATCACTGATTGAACATTTAATGAGAAGGTTCCAGTAATATTCAATTATTTGTGTACTAATATATTTATTTAATTTTAGTCCAAATAACCAATAGAGTCAATTAGTTTGCTTTTTTCTCTAATCTTGAAGTGCTTTGATATTCCAGTTAACCGAATATATAGATGTTTAATTGCTTATATTGTAAGTTGTATAGGCTTCTTGAAGCTTTGAATAAATCATAAAGACAGTTGAAAAAAAGACTATATGTGTCTTTGGCTAATAGTATCAGTAACTTATAGGTTAACAGCCGGTAAGAAGGTTATTTAGAGATAAGTATGCTAATGACATTGTAAAATAGTCCAGACATTTTGAAAATCTTTGACTGCTAAGTCATTCTTCTTGATCCATATATATAAAATACCACAATCACCCCACATAAAATCTATTGCAGGGTCGGAATCTATCTGCATTAGAAGGGTCCATTCTTTTGGTTGACTTTTACTTTCTCCTGGGTAGTAGCATTCTTCTTCCATTGTGTCATCCTGTATTGGAAATGGGTACCCCAATAACCAGTGAGCCTTACCCAATTCATTGGAGGACATGATGGAAACAAGGTCACAATATAGTTCTACATAGTCATCAGGCAAGTTAAGGATTTGTGTTTCTTTTCTTGTCGCACCGGGTAATGTTATATCATTAATAAAACGTATTCGATGTTCTTTAAAAACATTTGGTAACAACATTTTGCTTTTCTTTTTTTTAAACAATTTGTTTATCAGACTGCCTATAAAACTTTCAGCTTGAGGGATTTCTTGTTGATTATTTATTATAGGTGCTTGTCCTGGTCTTAGTGTATCATTCTTTTCAATGTAAATGGCTTTCCAGCAATCTTTATCTGCAGGCGCTGAGCCCCAGGCAAAAGTTTCATAGTCATAGAAGTAATACAATAGACCTTTCTCTGGGAACAACTGGTGTATATTATAATCCTGAAGTTCTTCAAAATTGATCTGGAGCACAAATGACATGGGGGTATCATTATTCATTGGCCAGATAACATTTTCTGGCAAATCAGGATAGCCACCGAATTTAGAGCACCCCACCGTGCCATCTGTTTCTTCTACAAGCATTTTGATACATGGGTTTACGAGATTTGTGATTTTTTCTTCATAATCACTTAATTGAAGCATTTTGATCTGTTTTTTTAAATGGTCCATGGGCTTTTGTTGAGTGAAGTTGAAATATTACTTATTACAGTATTTGTGCAGGGGTTGAAAAAGGTTTATTCTACAAATAAAATACCTCATATATACGTTGAATAATAAGGTAAAATAATTGTGTTAAAAATATTATCTCACTTTCCAATACATCTTGTCTATATCTTCGGAATTTTACTTAACCAGGAAAACAAAATTACGCAACTGGCAATATCAAAGCTTACCAACAAATCCACACGAAATATACGATCATTTTTAAGGAATAGTGTAAACTTTGATAGGCTTTTTATAGATGTAATACGCATTCTAAAGATTAATTTGAAGAATAGATATTTTGTGACCTTGACATGACCCCCTAAAAAGTAACGGTTTAAAACTTGGTATCTCCCGAGTAAAATGAAAGAAAGGAGATACCAGAATGCGTAAAAGCAGGTTTACAGAAGAAAAAATAAAATTGGATAATGAAGGTAATGAGGTTAAAAAACTAGATCATTTCATCAAATAAAAAACTTGCTTGAGAAAAATACAATTTTCAACCACCTTCTGAAAATACCCTTAACAGTGAATAAATAAAAATAACCCTGACTAATATTCTTAAAAAGCCTGTCATTGTTATAAAAGAAACACTTCACAAAACTATATTTTTCAAAAAAAAAAATTTATATTATAGTAAATTATAGATTAGGTTGTCTGAATAATGAAAATCTTTTTATGTCTTTACTACCAGGAAAAATGACAAACCCTGAAGGTATCCAAAGCGCCGCTACGTTATTTCTCAACAGAGGAGACCCGAAATGAGCCGTAAAATTTATATTATTGATGTTACAAACCGTGATGGCGTTCAAACAGCCCGAATTAGCCTTTCAAAACTGCAAAAAACTATGCTGAATATGTATTTATCCCGGCTGGGGGTGCATCAGGTTGAAATTGGTTTTCCCTTTTCTTTGCAAGAAAAAAATTATATCAACGCCAATGAGTCACTTAAAGAAAAAGGGGCTCTCAGAGATCTGATTCTCGAAGGATGGTGCCGGGCCGTTAAAGTAGATGTAGATCAGGCTACAAAACATACAAACCTGAAGGATTTAAACCTGTCTATATCAACCTCAACAATTATGACAGACGGTAAATTCAAAGGTAAAATTGTCAGAAGACCATCAGAAGACCCAACCAAGAAAAGTGTCACCGGCATGATGCTGGAAGCGGTTCAAGCAGCTAAAGATAAAGGTATTGAACGTATTGGCGTTAATGCAGAAGATGCATCCCGCACTGATATGGCCTACCTGATTGATTTTAGCCAGGCTGCTAAAGAAGCAGGTGCTGTTAGAATACGTTATTGTGATACTCTGGGCTATGATACCCCGGAAACTATTTATAAGCGTGTTAAAAAGCTTGCAGAAGCTGTAAAAATAGATATAGAACTCCATTGCCACAACGATCTTGGCAGTGCTGTAGCTAATTCTGTTATGGGGGCTTTTGCTGCCATAGATGCCGGTGTGGATGCTTATATTAACACTACTGTAAATGGTTATGGCGAACGGGCAGGCAATGCTGACCTTATATCCTGTTTGCTGATGCTCAATTATGGCAGCGGTGTAAAAGATCACGACTTTATACTGGAAAATATTAACCTGAAAATGTTCAGAAAAATTGCTAAATATGCTGCACATGCCTTTGATCAGCCATTACCAATAAACCAGCCAGTCGTAGGAGCTAACGCTTTTGCCCATGAATCAGGCATTCATACAGATGGAGCTCTTAAAGACAGGCATAATTATGAACTTTTTGATTATGATATCTTCGGAGAACCTAATGAATACGCTATGATACCGGGTAAGTTTCGTACAGACAGCCCTATAGCTTATTTTGGCGATGTTAAAATATATGAAGAAGATATGTATGAAAGAAATGAACGTGTTATTCTTGCAGGGGAATATGGTGGTCTTTCAGGCCTCAAGCACGTTTACAGCTTACTTAATATAGAGTTTAAAGACAATGAATGCGCTAACAGATGTCTTGATCTTGTCAGGCAGGCTAATGCACATAATCAACGACCTTTAACAAATGATGAACTACGTTTCATTGCAGCTTATCCTGATGAGACAGCGCAAATATTAAAAGTTGACTTTGTATGATTAAAAACCTGGCATCCCGGAAAGCTGATTTAATAGCAGTTTTAATCTGGGTTGCTTTCTTTTTTATTTTTCTATTCTTGACTTTCCAGCGCTGGGGTGATCCTGTCATAGATTGTGGAAGAGATCCATACATAGCTGAAGAACTTTTAAACGGCAAGGTTCTCTATAAAGATTTTTATTATCCTTATGGGCCTTTGGCACCTTATGTTTTATCTTTTCTGTTTCTGGCTTTTGGTATACATTTAAATACACTATATATTTGTGGTGCAATATGTTCGCTTATTCTTCTTTCATTGCTGTATGCAACTTCACGGTTTCTACTAGGGCCTTTTTTGTCTGCGATGGTTGTTTTTACCTGTATTTATGAGTGCTGTTTTAACTATTTGCTGTTTAATTATATATTTCCTTATGCCTATGCTGCACTGTTTGGAGCCTTATTCAGTGTTGCATTCATGTTTTTTCTTGCCAGGCATATAAGAGATAAAAAGCCTTTTGATCTAATTCTTTGCAGTGTGTTTTGTGGACTTGCATTGATTACTAAAATTGAGTTCGGGTTTGCCCTTTCAGTATTGATTTTTATCTATCTGCTTTTCAGCCACTTTAACAACAATAATATTACCAGAAATACGCTTTTAGCAGGAGCTTTACCTGCGATGATTATTTCTATAATAGTATCTCTTCTAACCGTAAAGATAACTGGTTGGGCTGAAATGGCCAGACATCTTGAGTATACACAGGTATCACTAAAATCTGATGCCAGTCGATACATACTTGATCTACAGTTTGGGTGGCACTTTTTCCTTTCTACGTTTAAAGATTTGCCTGATATTATTCTTTATCTTATTGTCATTGCTTTATTTATAGCCATAATAGTTACCTTATTTAATAAAGCCAGCGTTAATTATTATGTATCTACCTTTGTAATCTTGATACTGCTGGGTATTATACTGACATTGAACTTTGATATTACTGCAATATATGATGCTACTTTTATGACAAAGTATCATTTTCTTTCATATATACCAATTATATCTGTACTGATAGTGTTATATTACATCTATAAATCGTTTTTCAAGAAAGAAAACTTAGATAATAAAGATATGCTGGTCTTTTGCATTATTTGTTATACGCTTCTTATTAACCTGAGAAACTTTTTCTCGTTTAACATTGTAACATACGGTGCTTTCTTTCTGCCTCCTGTTTTAATTGCTATATTCTACTATGCAAAAAGAATTCAGGAATTTATAGCAAATAAAAAGCCTCATTTTAAAAGATTTAATACTTACTGGGTTCCATTTATTGTAACTATATACGTATTTGCACTTTTTGCGAAACCGCATCTTCTATATATGACAAATAATACACCGATTATAACGGAAAGAGGTACTATTTATACAACAGAAAACCAGGGAATACCTTTAAATTACCTGATTAGTTATATCGAAAATAACACAAATGAAAACGATAAAATACTTATACTTCCTGAAGAAACACTGATATATTTTCTAACAAACAGAAGAGCTGCAGGTAGATTCACAGATTATCTTCCCATAAGGCTTGTAAACCCTGAGCTTGAAGAAAACCTCATCAATACAATTATTAATGAAGACGTAAAACTTATAGCCATAAGCAACCGGTCAAGTTATGAAAACTACAAATACCCGTTCTGGGGTATTGATTATAACCGTACAGTAATGAAATGGCTGCAAAAAAATTATGCCCTGTGTGATGTAACAGGAGATTATCAAATTAAAAAGCACTTTTATGAAGGTTATGGTTTCTTAATCTTACAACAGCATTGCCCGAAAGGTAGTTAATAAGGGCCATTTAAAATACATGTTCATGGTTTTTAACGTGGAGAAATATCGAAAATAACGCAATAAAAATCGGCTATTTTCGCTTAAAAGAGCTCTTTTTATCGATTTACATAATAAATGATTATGAAAGGCTTTTTGAATTATGCGATTTGCGTATTCTTTTCTTCACAGAATAACGTTATTTCAAGTATAATAAAATAAATGGAATAATTACAAAGGAGCTTTAACGTATAAAGCGACTCACAGAGGAGGAAATTAATAATTGTGTCTGAAATGAAAGAATTTAACCCTGTAGATATAGAATATATGAGACAATGTCTTGAGCTTGCAGAAGAAGGGGCCAGCAAAGTGTCTCCTAACCCCATGGTCGGGGCCATAGTGCTTGATAAAGAAGGTAACATAGCGGGTCAGGGCTATCATCAAAAATATGGCGGACCTCATGCTGAAATATTTGCTCTGGGTGAAGCAGGTAGCAGGGCTGTTGATGGTACACTTTACATTAACCTTGAACCCTGCTGTCATCATGGAAAAACTCCTCCCTGCGTTAATAAGGTTATAGAGTCAGGAGTAAAAAGGGTTGTAATAGCAATGTCTGACCCCAACCCCCGTGTGAGTGGAAGAAGTATAGAACTTCTCAGAGCATCCGATATAGAGGTAAATGTTGGCGTGCTAGAAAAAGAAGCAAGAGAACTAAACAAGGCATTTTACAAATACATGACTACCGGATTTCCACTTGTAATATCAAAAATAGCTATGACACTGGACGGCAAAATAGCTACCAGAACTCAGAGCAGTCGCTGGATAAATTCAGATGAGTCCAGAGTATTGTCTCACCACTGGCGTAATCGCTTTGATGCTATAATGACAGGTAGTTCTACTGTAATATCTGATAACCCCTCTTTAAATTGCAGGATACCAGGGGGGAGAGATCCTGTACGTGTTGTTATAGACAGCGGTTTAGTCACGGATCCTGGCTCAAATATATACACTCAAAAATCATCAAGCCTGACAATTCTAGCTACTTCATTCAGGCATGATAGCGATAAACTCAGGCAGCATGGTAAAAATACAAATGTTAGTATCTATAAATCTCCACTGACAGATGATGGAAAGATTGATCTTGTCAATTTAATACGATATCTGGGTACCGAACACAGAATACACAGCATTATGCTTGAAGCAGGGCCTGTTTTAAACGGAGTTATGTTAAAATCTGGCCTGATTGATAAGTTTTATATTTTTATTGCACCTAAAATCGTTGGAGATGACAAAGCCTATTCTCCTATAAAAGGCATTGACACTTTAGACATTAATGATTCAATACTTCTTCACGAGGTAAAAACCAGGCAAATAGGCAACGATGTATTAATTAAAGCCTGGGTAAGGGATGAATTCAGGCTTTTGCACTAATCATATGACCTTGATTTAGCCTCTCGATCCATTTCACGTTTTGTAGTTTTGTCTGCAATTGCTCTTCTCTTGTCATGAAGCTGTTTGCCTTTAGCAAGAGCTATTTCAACTTTTGCCCAGCCTTTATCAAAATACATTTTTGTAGGTATCAGGGTTAAAGACGATTCCTGAACCTTACCAATGAGCTTTCTTATTTCATTTTTGGTTAATAATAATTTTCTTGGTCTATCTATCTGGTGGTTATAGCGGTTTCCCTGAGCATAAGGGGCAATATGACTTTTAAGCAGCCATGCTTCTCCATCAATAATTTTAGCAAAACTATCGTTAAGAGAGACTTTTCGATCACGCACTGACTTAATCTCTGTTCCTGTAAGAACAATGCCAGCATTAAACTTCTCAAGAATATGATATTCGTGATAGGCTTTGCGATTTGACGAAATTACGTTTGAATGTGATTCTTTCTTTTTTGCCATAAGCTTTATTATACATTAACAAGCACGATTTATAAAGGTATAATTACTTTATACAAACTGCTATCATTGCGGTCTATCTGTGTTTAGCATATTATAATAGTCAATCAACTGATTCTGCCCTGAATAATACGTCTTAAGAATTATTTTTATTTTTCCTGTGATAATGTTACTCTTATTATGGGAAAACTGCAATACAGGACGACTTAATTTAATGCTATTAGCTTTATTATGGATTCTCATTCTTACTGTAAGCCTTGCGGTGCTTATTAAAGCTTCGGATTATTTCATTGAGTCAGCTGAAATAATAGGGCTTGGTTTAAAAATACCCCGCTTTGTCATAGGTGCTACTATTATTGCTTTTGGCACATCCCTCCCAGAACTCTTATCATCAATATTTGCTGTAATACAAAACTCCTCCGAAATAGTTATAGGTAACGTTATTGGTTCAAACGTAACCAATATCTTTTTGATACTGGGGGTTACAGGCATACTATTCAAAAAATTTCATATAACCCATAAAACAGTTAAAAATGATCTTGCAATACTGCTTGGCACTGCTGCTTTTCTTGGCTTTGCAATAATAGATTGCGTTTTCTCACTTTATGAAGGTATAATTTTTGTTATTTTAATGATTTTATACATAGTGTATGTCTTAAACATTAAAGAAAGCAACAATGAAAGTTTAGAAGCACCTGTATCTATTAAAGAGGATGAAGAAATTATTGTTGCAAATCTGAAAACTTATATAATACTTTTGCTAAGCGGGATATTTATTTATATCGGAGCCTATTACACCGTTGAAGCTGTTATTAAACTCTCTGAAATACTTAAAGTAGGTAAAGAAATAATTGCAATTACTGCTGTTGCCCTGGGGACTTCACTACCCGAGCTTATGGTTTGTATTGCAGCAATTAAAAAAAGCAAAACTGAAATGGTTATAGGCAATATTATTGGTTCTAACGTATTTAACACCATTGCCATTATGGGTGTACCTTCACTCATAGGCACATTAAAAATACCACATGATATAACTGATATCGCTTACCCGGCAATGGCGATTGCAACTCTCGTTTTAACCCTAGTTATCTTTGATAAAAAACTATCTAGAACTGAAGGCATACTTTTAACTGTGTATTACACAATTTTTATTGCTGTTTTGATTATTACAGCTTAGAAACAGAAAAAATTAATCTCAGATTAATTTATTTGGTGGTTAATTAAGTAAAAAATTTACCCTGTAGTTTCTCTAAAATGCATAGTCTAAGATTACAATTTTCAATATGTTCTTCAATCATTTCAATTTTTTCAGATACTTCAACAGAATATCTTTTCCTGCATTTCTCATAAAGATCATCAAGGTACTTTTTTAATAAGAAAACCTTCTTTCTTATGTGATACATCTCATTATATATTTGCATAGCAAGTCCTCCTGGTTAGTTAGCAATTTATGAATTCACGGAATTTGTTTAACATAATTAGTCTGAAAAAAGCTCTCTACTCAGATAAATTATAGATCATCCCACTTATATCTTATCAAATTATATGCAAATACATAATACTTCATTATTGGTATTTTAGTAACAATCTGGAAGTAATAATGTTTTTATGGGTAAATTTAGATTTTTAAAGAAAGATATTTTGCAACATCAGCTTTATAAACTTTTATTGCAGGTATCAAGCCAGAAAAACCACCTAATATCAATATAACAGGCAAAAGAACTGCCTCAAAGGCATTTATCTTAAAGGCATTGATATACACTCCAGAAAAATCAGTAATTACAGGCGAAAGAAGATAAATCAATAAATGCCCAAAAATAATTCCTAATAGCCAGCCTGAAAAACATATAAACAATACTTCAATAATAATCATAGTAACAAGCCATCTTTTTGAAGCTCCTAATGCCCTCATTATAGCTATTTCACGTATCCTATTGCTGACAACACCGTACATTAAAACAATAATAGAAAACAACGCTACGACTATAACAATATAAGAGACTATCAATAATACCTGGTCAACATTACCCATATAGCTGATAAGTTTTTGAATTTCATAAGCTGGCATAGCTGCTTGATAAGGAGTATTTTCATTAATATTTCGTTGAATTTCCAGTAAATAAGAAGGTGATGCTAACTTGATCAGAATAGAGGTTATTTGTTTATGATGAAGATCATCATATTTAACCAGTGCATATCTGCTTCTTAACTGTTCTTTGCGAATTTTTTGTGTATCTTTTATAAGCTCTTCAAGACTAATATCTTCGATGCCATTATCATTAGCAGTCAAAGCTTTATCAGTAAAAGGAAGGTCTTCAATTTTGCTAAGGAGTTGTTTCTCATGTTTTTCACTGGTATTATCACTTATCTCAGTATTTTCAGAGGTATCTCTTTTCAAAAGTTTTTCATCTTTATGATTGAGATAATTATCGTTGTTATGATGATGATCGTGATCATCGTGATGTTCATGAATGTACCATACACTGCGTATATCAACAAAGATAGTCCGATCAACAGGAGTGTTAGTAGGGTTTAATATACCTGTAACAGTATATGGCAGGTGATCATGACATTCTGCTTCTACTGACTCTTTAAAACCGTGAGCTGCAACCAGTTCGTCACCAGGTTTCAGGTTATATTCTTGTGCTGCTTTATAACCCAATACTGCCTGCATAATATTATCAAATTTTTCACCTTTATAGAATGATAATTTTTCAGTTATCAGAGGATTATTTTCAGTAAAAAAATCATCAGTAGTACCTACTATCATAGAATTTTTATAATGATCTCCCATTGAGAGTGGTATCATCATTTGTATAAGAGGGTCTTCTTTAAGTGAATCAAAATAGCTATAAGAAATATTGCCTGTAGGGACAGACATAAAGTAAACAGAATTCAGCACCAGCTGAAGCGGACTCCCTTTGGCTCCTACTACCAGTTCACACCGGGAGGCAACACTATAAAAATGATTGTTAATTTGATCTTTAATATTTGTAATAGCTACAATTAGCAATATACCTGCCGCAACAGACATTATGGTAAGAAATGTTGACAGTTTATGCTGTTTAATATTTTTAAAGACTATTGAAAAAATATTCATAATACTCTACAACTCAATTATTCTGGGGTATTTATCAAAAATCGCTTCATCATGGGTTGCTATCAAAAGAGTAGCATCTGAACCTTCGATCATTTCTTCAATCAATTGAAGTATTTCAAGTTTATTCTGTTTGTCAAGGCTTCCTGTTGGCTCATCAGCCAGTATAAGCCCCGGGTTGTTTGCCAGTGCTCTGGCAATAGCTACCCGTTGTTGCTGGCCATATGATAGCTGTGAAGGTTTATGGTTTATTCTGTTTCCTATTCCTGCACGTTTAAGAAGGCTTTTAGCTTGATTTTCATCGTTTTTAGTTGTCTTTTTTTTAAAATGCATAGCAATTAAAACATTTTCCAGAGCAGTAAAGCCCTGAAGTAGGTTAAATTCTTGAAAAATATAACCAATATTGGCTGCCCTAAAACGATCTCTCTTATGTTCTTTAAGTTCATTTATTTTAATATTATTTATAATTACTGATCCTCTGTCAGGCAAGATTATACCAGCAATCATATTAAGAAAAGTGCTTTTGCCACTACCACTAGCACCCTTTATGCATACCTTTTCGCCTTTTTCAACAATTAATTCATTAATATTTATTACATTAATTGTTGATCCATCAGTGTTTTCGTAATTTTTTTCAATATTTATTATTGAGATATGAGGCTTTTCAGAATCTGTATTTCGCATATTTTTTCACATATAAATTATAATTTACAAGTAACGTGACAATTTAAACTTATGTAATGGTTTTGTATAATTATAATAGAAAATAATTCTCATTAAAAGTAAAATAATTAATATGGTACAAAAAATTTATATCTGGATTTACGTAATAATTATGGTAGTGGTGTTAGCTTCTTCTAGCACAGTTTTTGCTGGATTCAAAGAAGATTTTTATACAGGTAAAAAAGCTTTTGACAACAAGCAATACACTGCTGCTTCTCACTATTTCAACAGAGCCCTTAACGCAAACCCTAACAGTGAAGTATCTCGCTATTATCTGGCAATTACGCAGGCCTATTTAAAAGAATACGAAAAAGCAAGAGAAAATTATACCTGGCTTGTAGATAAAGGGAACAATCAGAAAATAAAAAAACTTGCTGGTGAAGGTCTTATTTATCTTCCACAAAAAAGAAAAGCTGCCAGCCAGTTAAGACCGATGATGACCCAAAATATCAATAAAAGCAACTATATAGATATTACATTTGCAAAACTCAAAGAGTATAAATACAACTGGCAATTACGAAATCCGCCTCCTGCATCTATCAAAGAACTTGAAAACAGAAATGTTCACGTCAAAGGATATATGATACCACTTCAGGGTGGAGAATATTTTCAAAAGTTTCTAATCGTTAACGTGGTGCCTGATTGCTTTTTCTGTAATCCTCCACCTGCAAATCAGGTTGTTTTTATTGACATAGCTAATGGAAAAATCAACTATATTAATGATAAACCAGTAGATGTATATGGTAAATTTCTTGTTGGTCAGATTGATGATCCATTTATTAGTTGTGTATACACTGTCAAAGCAGATTATGTTGAATAAAAAAGTTTAATCCTTTAGTATACTAAGAATAATTTCTCTTGCCCCAGAAACACCAACAGTAAATGTTTGACGATGGTGTATTTCATTAAGATTAAACTCAAACTGATCTCCTTCCAGGGTAGAGATTTTCAGACCCGCAGCAATAGCAATAGCAGATGGTGCAACTGTATCCCAGAGTTTAATTTTCTTGCAGATATGTATAAAGATATCTGCCATACCATCAATTATCATAAAGACCTTGAGGCCAAGGCTCCCCATTTCAACAAAGTTCAGTTTTGAAAGTTTTTCAGTTATATCAGGATTCAGTCTTCGATCTCTTCGTCCCATCATAACTCTCAATGGAACATCCGGCTTCATATTGTGCTCTTTGATCTCTATTTCATGCATTTCAAAAGTGCCACATTTTTCATAAAGGCCTGAATCTGGTATACCCAGTATCAACCTGTCTTCAACAGGAGCATATACCCAGCCTGCTACAGGCTTATTGTTTTTTATAATGCCTATCATGATTGAATACCAGCCATCATTTCTAATGTAATTATCAGTCCCATCAATAGGATCAACCACCCATACCCTGTTATGAGTAACTAATTCAGAAGGTAGAGGCTCTTCTTCAGATATAACAACATCCCCTGTAAACCTCTCTTTGAGAGTCTTAAGAATAAATTGACTGAGCTCTATATCAGCCACAGTAACAAGATCATACTGATTATCTTTCGTCTCAATGTTTAGTATACCGTTTTGATAGATTTCTTTTGCCTTATATCCTGCCTGACGTGCCAGCTCATTTATATATTCAATGTCATTAACATCAATACCAATTTTTTTTAGAGCCTCATCTTTAAAAATACTCATATCACAACTCTTTCCAGCCATGCATAAATAATACAACAATAAAAAATTTATACTATAATAGTTAAAATTAAACTCAATTTAAAGAGATAATTAAAGATCACCTATGAAAAAAATACTAACAATAATATTTGTTTTAACATTTATAACCGGTTGTTTTTGTAATTTCAGGCCAACAGGAAACATTTCATCTACAACAGGTAAAGATATTACAGTCACTTCAGAAGAAGCAACTGAATTAAACATAACTTCTGACAAAATTTTAGCTCTTTTAAAAGCTAGAAAATATGATTACTTTCTTGCATCTGGCAACTACCTCAGAAAGAAATTTCAAGAACACCCTGAAGTACTCAAAATTCTTGAAGATGGGTTGCCCTGCCTCGAAGATCACCTGGGAATTCTGGAATCATACAACCCTGAAGACCGCAGCATACAGTATAAAGCTGTAACACAAAATAACGAAAATAATGAATTCTGGCTGGTTACACAACCTGTAAAATATACTAAAAAAGACCTGAGAATTAAAATGACCTTCATTAAAGAAGATGGCCAATTTAAACTTTCTGAAATACTCTGGAATAGCCCTGATCTTAAGAATATTAGTTATTTACAGTGTTTCACACCCTTTAATAAATAAGCCATGGGAGAAGTATTATCCTTTAAAAAGCTTGACTATAGCAAAGAAGTTGAAGAGATAACCAGCAATGCCTTTAAACTAGCCTTCTGGCCTCTTAAATTTTCTATTATTATTTCTTTAATAAGCTTTTTGATATTCTTTTTTGCTGGTCAGGGCAACCTGATGGACTTTGCAAGTACTGCTGCATTTAATTACCTGCTATTGTTATTAGCAATCTCAAGCCTGTGGCTAATTTCTATTCTTCACCTGAAACTCAAATGCCCTAACTGCAAACACCATTTCTTTAGATATTCAAAAAAACTGCAAATCAAACCAGGGGTCTGCCCCAATTGCAAAGTAATTTTCGTCAAAAAAACACACCCGATCGAAGATGATTATGACTATTCAAGAGAATTTGAGCTCTTAAAACTTGAAACGGAAAGAAAATCAAACCTGCTGCTCTTCTATCTCACCATTGTTATGGTACTTTGCATATATGTACTAATACCTGTGTTAAGCAGCATAGCTGGTTCAACATTAACAATCTTCATAATAACACCGGCAATAATTGTTATAGCTATAATGTTTTCAATAAAACAACTTGAAACCCGCTGTCCGTGTTGTAATACATTTATTAAATGGACAGAACTAAAACCTGCTGAAATTTCTAAACACTGCCCGCACTGTGACGCCAGGCTAGCAAAATAATTTCATACTCTCTATTCCCTAAATTTCCCTCATAAATAGCACTGGTTTAAATATTTCATTCAAGTTTTAATTCAAATGAAAACAAAAGTAAAATTTTAAAATATACTACACACCACGTAGTTATTTTATTAGTAGAATAATATTGTTCATAAATGACTATATAAATTGCAGTACTAACGCATTTGTTGACTATACATCTTTAGAGGGGAATCATCTTGTACAATAACGAAGGATTACGGTTTGAAATTGTTTCAGGGCCAATGAGTTGTGGCAAAACAGAAGAGCTCTTGAGAAGACTTAGAAGAGCTAAAATAGCTAACAAAAACGTAAAAATATTCTCACCTGCTATAGATACACGCTCAAAAAGAAACCATATAGAATCCAGAAATGGCCTGACCCAGCTGGCTATAGTGGTAAAAGATACTGAAGAGCTTTTAAGCTATGTTGATTTTGAAAACGATGAAGTTATTGGTATTGATGAACTGCAATTCTTCGATGATGCCATTCTTGATGCAGTTAAAAAACTTATTAACTCAAATATTAAAGTTATAGCATCAGGACTGGATCTTGACTTTAAGGGAGACCCCTTTGGTGTTATGCCGGTTGCATTATCACTGGCTGACAGGGTTGATAAGCTTACAGCAATCTGCATGAAATGTGGTTCAGAGTATGCAGTTAGAACACAACGACTCATAGATGGAAAACCTGCCGATAAAAACTCTCCTCTGATTATGGTTGGCGGAGATGATACTTATGAAGCTCGCTGCCTGAGGTGTTATGAGCTTCCTGATAAAGAGTTAAACAACGTAGAGAAGAAAAAAGAGGTTACTACATTAACTGCATAATTGCAGTTTTATCTAAAATCCGTATCTTAAGTGGCTGCCTTGCTTTACGGTAGCCTTTTTTTGCTTCGTACTAACTATTAGCAGTAGTATATACCGGTCACTTAATACTTTTACTCAAATACAAGAAAGCAATCATTAAAAAAAGGGCACCTTAAAAGCGTAAAATTGAGTCAAAGGCCTATAAAAATTGATTATAACCTTACATTAAGTCTCAGAGGCTACCAGAATAGTATTTTTAGTTAAAACCCTTTCTCTGTAAGGCCTTTCATTAAGTGTAGTTATTACCCTTATTGTAATTATTAAGTTTCGAAGAATGTTTTTCTTCAAAGGCAATCCATTCTTTTTCCTCTCAAATCACGGTGTTTGAAATAATTGTGCAGTCTACACTTTCCAATTTGCAAAGTAAAATTTCTTAACAATAGCTGGAAAAGTTTTACCTTTGTGCTAACATACATAATGAAGATATAAAGTTCTTAAATCTCTGGGGGAAGTGAAAGAATAATCTAATTTATGGGGATTTAAAAACCTTAGTAAAATTGTTTAACAAAAGTTTGACGAATTATAATTGAGAGAGGGGAGAAATAAGGGGAATATGAGTATGGTTTCCAGTATGGATTTTACCAGTACAAGACTATCGCAAAGTCAAGTATCCGGGGAATCACACTCACTTGACATTACAGACTCTTTGGGGGGTAGATCCGGTAATTTTATTACATTTTTATCAGATATTCTAAATCAAGATAAAAAACCAAAAGCTAATGAACTAAACATAATTGCTTAGATTTTTGTGGGGGAAATAAAAGGAAAATAGTGTCTCTCTCTGCCCGTAATAAAGTTTACGGGTTTTTTTTATTTTAAACAACTTTAATAATTGTTGAAAGGTGATTTTTTTCTGGAAAAACTTCACAGGACAGATTTTTTTAGGTTTTAATCGTCTTTTTTATCTTTTCTTCAACGATAAGCAGATTATAATTGGCAAGGGTCGAATATGGATCCAGTTCAAGGCTGTGCTGTATTAACTCACGTGCTTTCAGCAACTCACCTTCTTTGAAATACAAGTATCCCAGATAATTATAATATTCTGCATCTTCTTTGTTAAGCTCTATTGCCTTTTCATAATTCTCTTTTGCAGGTTTATTCTTACGTTGATATTCATATATCCTGGCCAGATAAAAATAAGCACTGGGGTTTTCTGGTTCTATTTCAATAGCTCTGGTTAAATAATGAATTGCTTCTTCTCTATTGTCTTTCTCCTCAAGGGTTAAACCATAACTAATACAGGCATGGTAATAATCCTTTTTAAGTTCAATTGCCTTTTGAAAATGTTTTGCAGCAAGAGAAAGCTTATT
Source organism: uncultured Gammaproteobacteria bacterium (assembly GCA_964517135.1). Lineage (GTDB taxonomy): Bacteria > Cyanobacteriota > Vampirovibrionia > JBFMGH01 > JBFMGH01 > CAZFBA01. The sequence continues at coordinate 29,945 of CAZFBA010000025.1, read as the reverse complement.
TTTCTTTGAATAGACTATTCCCAGATTATTCTGAACTCCGGGGTTTTGGGGTGCAAGTGTTGCAGCCTTCCACAAATATCTTGTAGCTTTGTCATAATCACTTTTAACACGATAAAAAATACCCATAAGTGTTAATGTTAGAGGATCTTCATCTTTGATCGCAGATCTTTTTCTAAAAATGTCAAAAATCGATTCATAAAAACTGAATTTTTCATAATTTTTTTCTACATATCTGTAGTCAAGATTATTTTCAACCGATGTCGTAATCAATTTCTTAAAAGATTCAATGCTATCATCATATTTATTGAGTTTATAGTAAATAATACCCTTGTTGATGTAGCCTTCAATTTGCAAGGGGTCAATATTTAAAGACATTTCAAAGTATCTAATGGCATCATTAAAATCATCAGCACTATAATAACAGAATGCTAAATTGTTAATAATTTCTAAATCTGAGTCATTTTGTTTATGAAGAATTTCAAAATTCTTTGCTGCCTTAGTATAATCTTTCTTCAGGTATGATAACTTGGCTATTTTTCTGATTACTTCAAGATCATCAGGATGCATTTCATTTAGTTTTTGAAGATATATAAGTGCATGAGCATATTCCTGTTCAGTCACCAGAATATCTATCAACTTATAATAGTTTTCAAGATTTTCAGGATCAAGGTCAATAAGCCTGTCATAAGCTTCAATCGCTTTATCAGTCTGGTTCAGCTGTAGATATAATCTGGTAAGATCTTCGTAAGCACTGACACAATCAGGATTATCTATAAGAAAATCTTCAATGTTATCAATTGCCCGTTCAGGTTTTTTATCCAGCAGGCAGGCCTCTGTTATTTTTCTGCATAACCCATAATCGTCATGATAAGAAGACTCCAGCAAACGATAGCAATAAACAGCCCTGCTATAACGTCTTTTTGCAAAATAGGCCTCTGCAAGATACTTTTTATATTCATTATTTTCAGGAAACGCTGAAACAATATATTCAAATATCTCAAAAAATTCATCCATCCGGTCATTTTTTTTATGAATTTCAGCCAGAGCAACCATAACCATTTCAGAACCTGGATAATACCGCAGTATAAAGTTATAAAGCCTTACTGCACAGTCTGTTTTGTTAATTAATTCACAAATAGAACCAGCTAAATAGACAATAACTGATACGATGCTCCAGAAGAGTTCTTTAAAAAGCATTAAAGCATCACCATAAGCTGTTTTCGCTTTCATTTTGAGTATATTAAGCTTTGCATTGTCTGCAATCATAATCTGATAAAAAATCTTTCTACCCAGTAAAATGATGTTGATAATAAATTTAAAATTTTTCATTTATCGACAATCTAATAATGTTTATTATAGCGGTTGAAAGAATAATGAGAATAGGTTAAACGTATTAACCGGACAGCATGATAGATAAATTGGTGTGATAACTGGATCTTGCTAATATTATTTTCGTTATTTTCGATATATCTCGCAGTTGGTTTTTACAAGCAAAAAGCGATATACTGCTTGTATTTTTTTCGAAAATATCGAAAATAAATTGTTTTATTTCACTGCATTAAGGCTAATATAAATATATTATATTGCTTATATAGTTTTCAGGGGCAAGTATAACTATTTAAGTATCTTAAGAAAAATTAACAGCAGCAGCAGTCAGGATACACATTGCCTGTATTGCCTGATATACAGCAGAAAAATCAGGATGTATATATTGCACCTTTCTGGTTGAAAGTCTTTTTACGCCGGGCATAAGCTGCACTATATCAGCCATTACGGCCTGTGTAAACTCGACTTCAAGTTCATATGGAGATGGTACTCTGTTGATAATCCAATTTGATGAATTTTTCAATGTTTCATAAGTCTTTTCTTCAAGCTCTTTTAAAAATTCGTCATTGGGGCGACATACAGCAGAATACATTCCCAGAGCTTTCTTTGTCTCAACAAAAGGAACATCTCCAATAAAAGAATATATTTCTTCTTTAAGTGCTTCATCTCCAGTAATTAACCCTACCGGTACATTTTTGGTAGCTGCATACAGTGAATTCAGATAAGACTCACCTGCTTCAGTTTGATTTATCTTTAACGAAATAATATCATCACTGAAAGTATGTGCCAGCACACCTCCTGCAGCACCTGCTCTGGCATGATAACCCAGCAAGACTACTACATTAAAGGTTTCATCAAGGCCTGCCATCATTGATACTTGCTTGGGTTTGCCTGTTATGAGAGATACAGAAGAATCCAGGTAGCTGAGATTCATATTACACATAGCACTGTGAGAATCATTTAGAAAGATTTCATCTACGCCGGCTCTCTTTGCTCCTATAATAAGAGCATTTAACTCTTTATAGAGCTGCTTTTCAGTAATGGCAAATTCATTATGGTTCTTCTTTTCAACCTGTGTAAACTTACAGACTCCATTAAGTCCCTCAAGGTCAACAGATACATATAATTTCAAAATCTTTTCCTTTCATGTTTGCATAAAATCTTAATAATATTTATTTAAAAGCTTCCCTTAACAAATTGATGGTATATCATATAGTTTAAGCAAATATTATTCTATTGTTAATGAGAAAAAAATACCCCCTGATTTTAGATAAAATATTAGTTAATTGCGTGTTACCCCCATCATCAGATCGTATGGAAAAATGTTAGAATTAAAAGAAAAAAGACTGTATAGGAGCATATGGATGGTACTTTCTTCTGAAAACAAAGAAAATTACACTGTTTTACGGAGTAACATTGATAAAATAAACTATGAAAATGCCAACAAATTTTCAAAATTGACGGTAGACCTTATTGAAAACGAAAAACCTGAACGTCTTGCAATTGACCTTCAGAACGTTAAATATATTTCATCCATTGGCATATCAGCACTTTCTGTCATCAAAGGCATTTCAAAGCTCAATAATTGTACTATTGTTTTATTTAACCTAACGCCTGAAGTCTTTGAGATACTTGAGCAAACAGGAGTTAATTCTCTATTTAAGCTATTGGAAACAGAAGAAGAGGTAACTGAATATTTTCTTGAAGAAAATGGTGAATAGCAGGTATTAACTAAAACCCAGCCACTGAGCGGGGTTTTAAAAATCGATTAAAAAAACCTTGATTTTTTGCTTAATATTTCTTTACAAACTGTTCCAAAAATCAAATTAGTTGTTTTTATATAATTACAAGACAATTCCTCTAAATAAATTCCGTAATCTCTCTACTCTCTCATATAAGGTTTCTTTATTCCCGAAAAGGGGATTTTTTTTTGCAGGGTTTCTTTTAAAAACATCAGGCCATAAGCTTAAAAGAACTTTCAATATTCTTATCTATAACTTTGGTAACAGCTGTAAGTTCAGTTTGCAGTGCATGTTCCTGTGTGTCGAGAGTTCTTAATGCCATTTCCAGCTGTGCATCTTGCGCCTGAAGTTGTGAGAGCTTTGCAGAATCCAGTTGCAATGAGCATTTGTTAGCCCCAGGATACTCTGATACTGCTGAAATAAGTGAGGATATAGCTGCACTAAACGATGTATTATTAGTGTTTGCTGAACCAGAATTTCTATTTTGATGTTTGGATTTGTTGGAAGACTTATTACTACTATATTCCGGTGTTTCTCCTCCCCCTCTTATAAAAGGATTAGCTGCTGCAACCTGATTTTTACCACCATTCATTAGCTGATTTAGTTCACTAGCTAAAGCACTACGCTGGTTGTTAATCATCTGTCCCTTGCGTTGCACCATTGACAGATGACCTGTTAGGTTTAAAAACCTTGCCTGACTGGCTGCTAGTCCCATAAATACCCCGTAATTAATTATTTTTACTACTATAGTAAACACATTTGAAACACGTTTAGAAAAAACTTACTTAAGAGGTAAAAAATTATGCGTTCACTATATAATGCTTCTTTGACATTTAGATTGCATAATCACTATGCTCTAGAACCTCTAAGGTTTGTTACTCAAAATAATAATGTCTATATGAGTAATTTAACCCATACAAAAATAGGCAAAAATCAGGATACTATCTCATATTCAAAAAATTAGAATAAATATATTACTTCAGAAAAGGAGGTAGTTATGTCACCAAATGTAGGTTTTAGTGCTGTTAACTATTATAATTCCTTAATGGCATTAAATGGAAAAAATAAAGGCGATGCAAATACTGTAAATAACAGCTTATCACCATATATGTCTAATTTAAATGTAGTGAATAACAGTGATATGCTATATAATGCACTGAATGCAATGGCTACCCAAAATGGCATGCCTGCTAATAGCACTAACAACCAGAATACACAACAAATTGCCGGAATGCTTGAAGCCGGTAATAAGGAAGCAGTGAAAGACATGGGAGCTCAGGCAGTACCATCATTGATGGCTATAGTAAAAGATACCTCTCAACCCATGCAGGTAAGAATAGATGCAATAGCAACTCTGGCTAAACTGGTAGATGAAGGAAAAGCACCTGCCAGCTGCCTGGTGCAACTTCTTAAAGACCCTAACTGCAAAGATATGGCCGAAAGAGCAATGGCAAACGTCGGCAAAGAGATTATGCCTGTCGTTAAACAAATGCTAAATGACCCTTCAATGAGAGAATCAGCAATTAATATTCTCAACGATATGAAAGACGCCTGGGCCGGCTATGAAAACGACCCGAAATGGGGCCAGGAATGCCAGGAACTATTACCAGAAGTAGATAAGCTCCTAAATGAAATCAATAACAGCAATAACAGCAATAACAATGACACAACTAACAACACAAACAACAATAACACCCAGGATAATGACGATAATTCTAAATATGCAGGTTTTACACGTCAATACGTTGATTTTTCAAAGTTTATTGCATAAATAATAATCCATTCGCATATAATGCAGTCTTTTTCGGAGTAATAAATATATAATAATACTACAAAGATATCATTAGCCATAATTCACTTTTCACAAAAGCAAAAACAATTTCATAAAGCAAATAGCGCCCCAATGGGGCGTTTAAGTTGATATACATTTATTAGAAATTTCGTTCACATTTTTTTATATTTAACCCAAATTGATCAATTATTTATTTGAAAGTTTTTATTTAAATATCAGTGTTTTATAATATATCTTGAAATTTTCAAAGGATGACTTTAACCCATCCTTTGCGGTATAATACTAGGTAACTTAGAGGTTTTTTAATTTTCAGGAGTTGAAATGGCCAAGCATATTGATACAGTACCGGTAGAAGTTGTTATCTTAACAGTAGATCACGAAATTAAAGGAACAGTCCACGTCTCAAAGTATACCAATACCAACAGACAACTGACTGACCTGCTTAATGATGCAACCAGAAGGTTTCTAGCTGTGACCGATGCAGAAATTCTTTCTCGAAAAGGCACCTCATCACCAAGAAGATACAACTTCCTTGAAATACACATGGACTATATACTTATGGTTCACCCTTCCACACAGGTTCTTATTCGTGAAAACACAAGAGCTCAAGAAGACGTGGTAAGGTTTAGAGAGCTCAGAGAAAAACTTAACAGAACTACAAGATTCTAGACATTAATTTTATCAGGTGTGTTATAGTTATATTATAAACATAGTAAGCAAAGCAAACGATTTCAATGTCTTTATTAAGTGATAATCAGAAAAAAGAAAAAGTTCTTGTTGTAGATGACGAAGAATCTAACTTAAGGACACTTAGAAGAGTCTTAAGATCACAGTATAACGTTCTTACAGCAAACTCAGGCGCTGAAGGTATAGAACTTTTAAAACAAAATCGAGATGTGGCATTGATTCTTTCAGATCAAAGAATGCCCTATATGACCGGATCTCAATTTTTAGGTGAGGCAATAAAACTTGCACCAAACACTATTCGCTTCCTTATAACAGGTTATTCTGACCTTGATGCAGTAGTTGACGCTATTAATACCGGTAGAATATATCGATATATAACTAAACCCTGGGATCCTGATCAACTGTTAATTGACGTAAAACGAGCTGTAGAACACTATGTAGCCTCAAAAGAAAATGAAAGGCTCTCTAAATTTAATCAGAAACTTGTTGATGACCTTAAAGAACTCCTGATTAACACAGTATCAGCCATTTCTAATGCTCTGGAAGCAAAAGATAGCTACACTTTTGGTCACTCTAATCGGGTTACCTTCTATGCTATTGAAATAGGAAAAACAATCGGTCTCGATGAGCAAAGTCTGAGCTATCTTGAGTTTGCCGGCCTTCTACATGACATTGGTAAAATAGGTGTCCCTGAAATTATATTAAATAAACCAGGCAGACTGACCGAAGAAGAGTATAGTGTAATCAGTAAACACCCTCTCAGAGGCGGAAAAATATTATCCCGATTAAAAAATATTCAGGAAGTAATTGACTGTGTGGTACACCATCATGAACGATTCGACGGTAATGGCCACCCTAACGGCCTCAAAGGAGAAGATATACCCCTGGGGGCAAGGATTTTAGCTGTTGCTGATTCTTATGATGCAATGACCTCAGACAGACCATACAGAAAAAGCATGTCTCACGAAGATGCTGTCGAAGAATTAAAACGATGCTCTGGTGGTCAATTTGACCCTAAGATTGTTGAAGCATTCCTTGAAACTAAAACAGGACAAACAGGCTACATTCCTCCACTTGGCGAAGAACCTATTACAAGAGCATATATAGCAAAAAGAGCCATGCATAAGCTTGCAACACAAATTGCTGATCCTGATCTTAGTTATTAATAATAGTAACTATTATTGTTAATCTGTTTTTTCAATTGCAGAAATTTTTTCAATACTATTATTGATATACAATTTTTCTTTTTCTGAGAGATATTTAACTGTTCGTGCAGCATTTTTCAACTGATAACAATCTATTATGCATACTGTGTCAGAAACAGGAGAATGATAATCTTCTATAGGGTCATTATATAGGGTGTTGCAATTATTTGATACAACAGATGTTAGCTTATCTGAGGTTTTTTCATAATTATTCAGATTGTCTTTTAGTGCAGCCAATTCATGTATAATTTCAGGTTTTTGATTAAACCTTCTTGATGTAGTATTAAAACCAAAATAATCTTGAGAATAGTTATTAATAATAACTTTCCGTTTTTGTTTCCACTCTTCAATCTTGTTAAACAACGTATTAGCCTGATTAATTTTTACAGATTTTTTCATTTTTTTGCATACATTCTCAAAGTATTGAGAATAATTTTCATCCAGTAAATTTAATTCTTGATTCATTTGAGACATATTTCTAGCTAATGTGCCTGAATAACTGGCTTCTGTAGAATACAAATTATTTAAAAGTATTTTTATAAGTATAATAATACCTGTTATAATTAGGATATTAACTGTTATTTTAAGTATTTTCATAATAAATTAAAGTTTGTTAAAGAAGCCAGAAGATTTTTGGGCTTCCTGATAGAGTTTTTTGTACTCTAAAAGTTCCTGTTCTAATTCTTTTATTCTCCTGTCTTTAGATTCCATTAAAGGTTTATATGCTTCAAGTTCAGCTTCTATTCTGGCTTTTTCAATAGTTAATATATCCATATTCTCCTGCATTAAATCTATATCGGGTTTTGTTATATCATCTAGTTTTTCAAATTTAATTTCGCTGGCTTCTTTTAAAAGCAGTAAACTGTTGATCCGGTCTTTATCTATATAATTCATACGTATTAAAACTTCTTCCAGTGTGTTTGTTTCGGAGACTTCAAAGGTCTTATTCATTTCTGATATACTATAATTAGCAAAAGAAAGCTGTTCTGGTGTTATTTTATTTAATTTTACTAGCAGCTGACCTATATCAATCTGCCCAGCAAGGTAATTAAAAATAGCAAAAATTTGTTTAGATCGAATATTTTCAATATATCCATTTTCGTGGGCTTCAATAATTAACTCAGAAAAATGTTTCAGAGTACACTGATTGGCATAACATAGATCAATAACATTTTTTCTATTATCTATATGACTGAGAAGATTTACCATCTCAGGAGAAACATTATTATTGCTGGCAAAATCATTTTCGTTAAAAATTTTATGACCTAAAACACTTCTTACCGGGGTATATAGCTGAAGAAGATCATTTTTATCCAGTGCTTCAATAAGTTCGAGGCTTGATTTATTTTTTATATCATCTCTTAATTCTATATAAATGGCCTGTTTAACCCACAGAGGTTTGCTAATTATTGATTCTACGATATTTTTAAAAAAACCTTCAGCGTCATAATGTTTTGTAAGTAACTTTCCGTCAGGCAAGATTTTTTTAATCATGCTGTCGGTATCATAGCTTTTTGCATACCATGGATGTTCCTTCTGGAGCTTATCAGGCATAATAAAAACCTTCACAGTAGTAAAATGAGACTAGGAAAGCCTTGGAAATTCAATTCTGAAAACCTTCTCAAGGTTTACATTTGTAAGAATAGCTTCAATCAGCAACTCAGCTTGAGGCTTATCAACTGAAATATCTTTAATATAAGGAATTACTCCCAGTATTTCACTTTTGGTAAAGTTTGCTATTACCTGAGGAGCAGACTTAATAGCCGGGCAAGTTGTACCACGGGGATACCCAGATATTATGATACCAGTAATGTCAATATCATAGCGTCTTGCATATTCAACCGTTAAAATACTGTGATTAATAGTACCGAGGTGTGGTCTGGCAACTATTAATGCCGGTAAATTCAGTATTTTTATCAGATCTTTTATTGTATAACCGGGGTTTAGTGGAACAGATATACCTCCGGCCCCTTCAACGATAACAAAATCACACTGATCAGCCAGTGTTTTATAGTCTCTTACAATAACATTCAAATCAACAACCATATTGTCAATAGGTGCACTAACAAGAGGTGCAGCCGGTGTTTTTAGCAGGTAAGAGCATTTAGTAAATATATTTGCGTCTACATTTACAACAAATTCTAGATCTTCAGAGTAAATAGCGCCTTTATTACCAGAACTACATCCTGCCTGTATGGGTTTATAAACACCTACAGTATAGCCAAGGCTTTGTAACACAGCAGCAAGCCCTGCTGTAATTATTGTTTTTCCTACACCTGTGTCGGTTCCTGTGACAAAAATGTTCATAAAGGTGATATTACTCTTTATGCCATAACAAGTTCTTTTGATTTGAATAGCTTATGAAGTTTTTCCTGGTCTGTTTCAGGAAATTTAGGCCCGATATCTGCGCTTGTCATAAAGCCAGATATATTACGTTTATGTAAATAGTGAGCTGCAAGCATATAGCCAAGTGCAGGGCCATTAACATTATCTGACATGGTGGTTTCATCACTTAAGGTAAATGTATGAGTACCTGTTTTGCCTTCAAGTGTTACCCCGGTAATTTTTACATTGGTACTGAGTGGCTTTTTAGCATTTCTAGTATCTACAATACCGCCTACGCTAACCTTATCTCTTGAGCAGACACCAGCAAGCTCCAGTATTACATCATCTGCATGCTCCATATTAACCAGTTCGAGTATTCCATTGCGTTTTTCGAGTTCTTCTTCAATTTCAGCTTCTGTCATTTTTGAAACTATTTCAGGGTTAAAGCCTTCAAGGTGAGCTATATCTTCTTTTATAGTAGCCCTATATTGTTCCCAGTTAGATATGCCAACGCCAAAGGTTATTGTTATTTCTTTTATATCAACATAAGACTGGGCTGCAATAGCAGCAACAGCGGAAAGCATGCCCGGTGTGGCACCGGCACCTGTTATATAAAGGATACCATTTTTTTCAAGCTTTTTATCAAGTTTTGAAAGCATTTCAACAGCTGTAGTTCTTTTAAGGGCATCAACTATAACACCTTTAAAGTTGCTTTCAGCTACCTTTTCAGTTACATCAGGTATAAATGAATTGGGCAGATTTGGCAAAGCCATAAAAATGCCATTAATCTTATCTGAATACTTTTCAAGCACTTCATCAATAGCTTGATTAGTTTTTATGCCAATTTCAGGTATATTAGCAACTGTATCAACTGAATTTTCAATGAGATTATAGTCTATTCCACTGCTGTTAAAAGCATAGCCATTGCTATCAAGTATACATACGACCCTGAATTCCTTTTTTATACTGGCAAGTCTGGCCATTGATTTGCCGAGTCCACCTGCACCAAATATTGCAATATTAATCATAGTCATTCTCCTAAAAAAGCTGGTTTATAAAAGATTATGTACCATTTAGATTTTATGATAGAAAAAGTTATCCGTCAAAAGGGAGAGGGAAATTTTTTTGCAGAAAATCCATGTTGCGTTTTTGCCTGAAATAATTACCGAAGCATTCAATACCCTCTTCAGAACCTACATTTTTGCTAAAACAAATAAACTTCTGAGTAATACAAAAATAAAAATTGATTTTATATATTTATTACAGTTAATAATTCACCCCCTGAAATCCTAATTATTATCGTATTTTATATGTTGTGTAAAGATTTCTTTATTTTTCTAAAAAAATGGTCAAATTTCTATTTTTACGAGCATTAATAAAGTAATTCAACTATTATCACCTATTTTGAATCTTTTATTTCTACCACAATATCAGAGGGGATCTTAATTCTTATGGAAAGAGTAGGTTTAGAGTTACTAAAGGGTTATAATGGTATCAAAAAGCCAGTAGTTACAGGGCAAAAGTCTTCTACTTCAGAACAATTATTTACCGGTCAACTGACAAAACCAGATTTAGCAAGCCTGCAAGCAACTTACCTATCAAAGCAATCAGCTGTTTCTTTTGGCAGAAAGTTAGAAGAACACTTCAGCTGGGGTGCAAATGTTAACCAAAATGGCAAAGTATCATTTAAAATCTGGGCACCTTATGCCCAAAAAGTCTCTCTTGAAGTAAGAAGTAAAGACAATCCTCCTGTAAAAGATCATACTAAAGAAGAAATTGATACCATTGTTAGTCAGTATAGAAGTGATAACAAGTTTGAAAACCATAAACTTGATGAAATAAGAAAAAATGACTGGGCATATTATTATGGAAAAGCTGAAAATGCTAATCATACGAGTGAATTAGCTAATAAAGGTGATGGTGTTTATGAAATAACTATAGACACAGCAAAACCCGGTGATATGTACCGTTTTGTATTGCACAAAAACATTAACGGCAAAGAAGTCAAGGTTCCGATTAAGGATCCTGTTTCAAAATCGCAGCCTTTTGATACTCACGGCTGGTCTGAAATCATTGATGACAGTTTCAACTGGGGAAGATCAGAAGAAAAATGGCAAAAACAGTTTAGAGAGAAACGACTTAAAGACCCAAATGCACCTTATGGTTCATTGATGCCGCCATCTGACCTTGTAGTTGAACAAATTCACATTGGAACTTATACAAACAAAGGTACCTATGAAGCACTATTAAAGAAAATTGATGATATCGCAAAAGACCCCAGACAAAATGCTATTCATATACTTCCTGTTGGAGAATTTTATGGTGAACATGACTGGGGTTATGATGAAGTAGACCTGTTTGCTCCTGAATCAGGTTATTTAGGAGATAAAAATAAAAACAATGCTCCTGGTATCCTTAAGCAGATTGTTAAAAAGGCTCATGAAAAAGGTGTTATGTGCATTATGGACGTAGTCTATAATCACTGGGGGCCAAACTTTACTGTAGTTCAAGAAGCTGGCCCATACTTCTGTACAGATCCTCATAAAACTAACGGCTGGGGTGCTGGTTTTAACTTTGAAGATAAGAACGGCGGGCAACAGGTAAGAGATTTTGCTGTCGATAATGCACTTACATGGCTTTTAAAATATAATTTTGATGGTTTAAGGCTTGATATGACAAAATATATGCATTCTGATCTTGCTATTAAAGATATAGCCTTTGAGGTCAGAAAGCATAAGCCTGAAGCAGTTCTTATTGCTGAAGATGCCAGAGACAAAGCAAATCTGGTCAGACCAATAAACCCGAAAGAAATGAATCCAAAAGATGAAGGACAGGTTTCAAGAGTTGAAGAAATTCTTCAAAAGGCAAATTATGACGGTGCTCAGATTGGTAGAATACTTGGCCAAACAGGTTATCTAAATGAAATAGGTATAGATGCCCAGTGGAACTTTGGCCTCTGTCATTCTGTCAGGGCTTTGGTCACAGGTGAAAGAGTAATGGGATCTCACACTTATAGTCCTGAAAAAGCTATTGGTAATCTGGCTAATATTTTTAAATCTGGTTATCTATGGACAAGCGATAAGAAAAACTTACCACCAACCAGCACAATGATGACCTATGTCATGAGTCATGATGAAGCCGGTAACAATGATGGCACAAGACTTATGTCAAAAATTATGAATGCCAGATTGAGAATGTTCAATATAATCAAAGAAAAATTACACTGTGATGATAAAACCGCAGGCCAGACATCTGCACAGGTTACTCAATCACTGCTAGAAGCTTATGTACAGGGCGATAATGCAAAATGGAATAAGATTATAAAAGAAAATAACCTTGGTGATTCAATAACAAAAGACTTATTTGGTATGGTTTTAGAAGATGCTAAAGCTCTTAATAAAGTGTCTCAAGGGCTTACGTGGTTCTTCCCGGGTCCAAAAATGTTCCTTCAGGGTGACCTTGATGGAGATGTTTCAACATTCAAGTATTTCAGAGATACCCCGATTGAAGGTCTTGTAGAGCACATCAGCAAAAATGACAAAGGTTATGATGTTGGCCTGGCAGCCTTTAAACAATCAAAGATTGGTCAACCCGGCAATCAGGTTAAAGGTATAAAAGAATTTAACATGGCAATGGCAGATTTATTCCACAATAACATTGCTCTGAAAAACGGAAATAACCATTTTACCAATGTTCTTGCAGCTCACGAAGGCAATAAACTACTTTCTGTTCATCGCTATCATAAAAATGAAAAAGGCAAGACAGAAGGTAAGGAATTCTTTGCTGTTATGAATTTTGGAGATATTGATTTTCCTGAATATGGTGTTGAAACCCCAAATGGAAAATGGAAACTCATTGAATCAAGTGAAAACAGCAAATATGGGGGCAGGGGCTTAGAAAATACCCCGCACACTCAGGAGTTTTCAAATAACAATTATGGCCACCAGGTAAAAATAGGCCTGCCAAAGCATTCATTCCTTATATACGAAAAGGTTTCATAGATTTATATTAATCAAACAAAGATAGGTGATATTAATGACCATATTAGCTATATGGTCATTTTTTCTTTACAGGATGAAACGCCCTTGGTAAATAAGAGTTTCAGTCATCATAGTAGCACATTATTTTGCATGCAAAACACATGAAAAATAATGTACTACAACTTATAATTATTCATCCGGGAAAAGGTCGTTCATCATTGCAATATAGAGATCTGCTCGTTCTTTATAACCCGGAAAAATGCCGCCTTTATCATCTCTAGTGAGAAACCCCTTGGGAAACTGTTTTCCCCAGTAGTTAAACAGACCATCAATAGTGTTTTTCATATTCCATTTGTTTTCAGAACCATTCCAACCGCCGGGTATATTGGGCCTGAAATAAATTCCCAGAGCATCAGAAATTGTTGTCTGGACGTGTCTTGCAGGTTTAGAATAAAGCCATTTTAAGACTTCTCTAGAAACATAATAGTGATCCCAGAGTTTATCAGGGGTTATACCAAGCTCTGCCTGACAGAAAGCCCTGAAATGATGAGGAGAATTTACATATCCTCCATCAAAAGTCAGAGGTGTACTATCCAGAAGGGTATCAATAACTTCCATCAATGCTGGCGGGTCGTGAGATCCACTTAAGAGAGCTACATTTTCTACTCCACCTTTTATATTATAAGGGTTAGAGTCATTATGTGGGTCATCTATTAGTTTAGGTGAATTTATTGCCAGATCAATACCATAAGTAACAGGAAGCCTCAGGCCTGCCAGTGTATCCTGATACTTTATAATAAAGTTTTGACAGGCTTTAGTAACACATACTGACCCTAGATCTTCAACAATAAAAGTACTTTTAGGATCAAGCCCCTCTTCTATGGCTACCCTGATATACATATCAATAAGATTCTCATTTCTATTGTTAGTGAGATCAAAGACATCTTCGAGCCATTCATCTTCCCAGAGCTCAGGGCCGAAGCCCCCTTCTTCTTTAGGTTTAAAAATTGCAGATCCATAGAGTGTTTTACCGTCACGTTCCCATTTTGTAGGAATAGCACCTCTATTTATCAAACCTCCAAAATGATCAAGTCTTATGCAACCTTCTTTAAGGAGATGTCTAATACTATCTTCCTGATATTTCCAGAAGTTTTTACTGTTATAATTCCATACAGCCTGTCCCCATCTTTGTGTCATAGGATAAACAACTTCAGGAGGGCAACCCGTAACTCTTTTTGGATTATAGTTTTCATCTAATTCAACAATATCTTTTTGTGACCAGACATCTTTACCATTCTGACTTACTGCATAGGCAAGGTCTACAAAGAGTTTTATACCGTTTTGATCTAGTTTTTCTTTAAATTCTCTAAATTGTTTATTGAAAATAAACTGTTCAAACCGAAATTGCTCAATAATATCTATACAATATTCAGGTATATCATACTTTTTGAGGTATTTAATTTTTCTTTCAAAAGGTTTTTCGTGTGTTTCTTCAGGGAGAAATTTTAATTCATTAGGCCAAAATTTCCAGTCATAACCCCAGTTTTCAACAATGCCCTCATGAATTGAGTTGTTATCAAGCCATTTTTCACCTTCTTCCAGGCAATACTTTTCATATTCCTGAACAATCTTTGAGTTGCTTTTTAGCTTTTTAAAGTTCAGATATGCTTTTTTAAATCGTGAATCTTTTTGTGCTTTTAATATATTGAGAGAATAGCCACCTAATGGCAGATCATCAGGTAAATCAAACTCTTCAAGCAGTTTACCATATTGTTTTGAAGTTAGTTGATTGAGATTGATAAAATATTTATTTCTATCAAACCGGCTAGATGTGTTATATGGAGACAGGTCATCTCCTATTGGGGTAAGCGGATTGATAATCCAGTGAGTTTGTTTTGATTTAGCAAGAAAATCTATGAAATCATCTGTTTCTGGATCATTTAACTGCCCACAGGCTGAGCCTTTTGCCGGTAGATGGGCGAGATGAAAAATCATACCTCTATTTTTTGCCTGACCTGTTGCCATATTCGATTCTCCTTTAAAACATTTCAAATCGGGTTGACATACAATTTATAAAAGAAAACCGACTTTAAATAAAGTGTGTTATTTGTTTAATAGAAAAAAACAGGGCTCATTGAACCCTGTTTATGCATAGAAATGATACTAAGGTGAAATATTTTTGATGTAATTTATTAATTTTCAGGCTTTTTGAGGTGTTCAGCAAATTCATTCAATTTGCTTATTAGCCCCTCATGGGCCTTTGCAAACTCTTTACCTCTTGCCTTCATTGCTGTTTCAAGTGCCTCAGGGAGATTCAAGCCTTTGCCTTCTGAAAGCTGCTTATAATAGAAGTCTTCATAGTTATTTGGCACTCTAAGACGCCAGTTTTTAGATAATTCTTCAGGTGTTTTAGCCCCCGGATTGTTGTAACGATCCTTCATTCCGAAAACATCCATAAACATAACTTGAATATTTCTTGACGGGCTGGCAAAAAGCTCTGCGAATTTGGCTTTTACAAGGCTATCAGTTGTTTCAGGCGTCTTGTTTCCTAATTTCAGGTCTTTTTTCAGGAAGCCAATATGTTTTGCGATATTGTCTTTTACGCTTTCAGCCCAGGAAATCAATGAATCATTATCGTGAGTACCAGGTACAATCCAGTGCTGGGGTTTAACGTTTTTGCCCATATAGATATGGTTTTCATCATTCGGATTAACAAATTCAGTAACTCTCAAACCGCTAAGTTCTCTATCTTCTAGAACTTTAGCCGCAGGAGGGGTAACAGTTCCAAGATCTTCACAGATTATATTTGACTTTGGTACATTATTATCGCTTGCTGAAAGAATAATAAGGTCTATAATTTCTGCATACTTATCTATTGCTGCCTGATCTAGCTTTTCTGCTCTGACTTTCTTAACTTCTTCAGGGTTTTCATCAGGATTAATAGCATCAATACCTATTTTAGACCATTTTTGAAATTTTTCAAATTTAGACTCAGGAGAAGAGAAAAGCCTCAGGCCTCCATCGTCACTTCTGGCAGTACTTGCATCAGCCGGATATACCCATGGATCAATAAGGCCAAGTATATGATCGATCCGAACACCTCCTGGGTTATCCTGGAACATCTTATCAAACCGGGTTTTTATTAGTTTACCTGCTTCACCCAGTACAGGCTTACCATTTTCTTTTATTAGATTGCCTTTTTCATCTTTCTCAAAAATGAGATCAGGGTTCATTACAGGGAAACCCCATGCCTGACCATCTTTAGAGAAGAAATCAGGAGGAACTCCCAGTCTATAATCATCCAGAAAGAGGTTTTGGTAAGCCCACCAGTCTCTATCTGAATAAGTAACCTGAATATCTGCAATAGTATTAACCGGTGAAGTTTTCTGTA
The DNA here is from genome assembly GCA_964517135.1 of uncultured Gammaproteobacteria bacterium. Classification (GTDB taxonomy): domain Bacteria; phylum Cyanobacteriota; class Vampirovibrionia; order JBFMGH01; family JBFMGH01; genus CAZFBA01. Next base: position 13,497 of record CAZFBA010000025.1, on the reverse strand, counting down.
TTTTGTTTTTTTGCTGTTCTAAAACAAACTGACTGAACTTATAAAACTCCACTTCAGGGTGTTTTTCAACTTCAGCTTTTCTCTTTTCTGCTTGTGCTTTTATCTCTGGATCTTTTGAAACAAGCATAGAAACTAGCTTCTTGTCTATGTCAGCATTTTCACCTTCCCAGTTTGGCCAGTAGTCATTGCCATAAGTTTTTGAGAGGGCTTCATAAAGAGCATCATTGTCAAGCCATAATTTATTTTTCTCTTTAAATGACTCAAACTCTACTTTCTTTTGCTGTATAGTCTTTATATCTTCTGGTTTAAGAGCTTCAGGGGTTTGAAACTTTTCAAAAGCTTCTCTTAAAGCTTTATCATACTGCTCATAAGCATGTTTATATGCAACTTCAGCTTTTCCTTGATTAGGGTTAGACTTTACAATAGATTTAAATTTGTTTTTATCCAGAATGCAGCCCCACTCAGGGGAAGTAAGGTTTTCTAAATCTATAAATAGAGGGTTTCCTGAAAAGATTGTACTGGTATAAGGAGACGGATCAGTACTTTTGGTCTTTCCTGATGGGCCCAGCTGTATACAGTTAAAGCCCATCTGGTCTAAAAATTTCATAAACTGAAGGGCATGTGAAGTGTAGGGAGAACCAAACCCTGTATCAGCCGATGGATCAATCGGAAAACTTGGCCCATGAATTATAATACCAAAATTATCTTTATCAAGGACATTCAAAGCTTCTTTCACTGTTTGCCTGTATTCAGGCAACTGGCTTTTTTCAAGCTTTTTACCGAAGGTTAACACATTGTTAGTTCTTTTTTGTTGAGGTTTGAGATAGGAATAAGAGGTTGGTAAACCCGTTGTTGCTGCAATATTATTCATTTAAATCCCCGATGCACTTTTAAAATAACCTTAACTATAAACAGTTCTTGAATAATTTATACCCCTTAAAGAGCCCTGAAGAAATTCGATTGCCTGATTTATTTGAAAAATGAAGCAATATTAAGTCTCATAATAATTACTGATAAAACAACCGGTTTTAAATTATATAAATACAGTTATTTTTTGATCTTTACTAATAGCAAAGTTATTAAGTTTGTTATCTACAACACATATGTAATCATATTTAAATTTAATCCATTTAACCTGTTTGCATCAAACAGCTTTTAAATCTATCTGCGAAATGTTCCAGTTTTTTAATCAGCTCTTCATGAGTATTAACAAACTCATCATCTTTAGACCTGATAGCAATAAGAAGAGCTTCAGCAAGATTCAAGCCAAGATCCTTAGAGAGTTGCTCAAAATAGTACTCTTTGTAATTATTGGGTAGTCTCAAAACCCAATTATTCTTGTTTTCTTCGGTAGATGCCCCTGGATTATTGTAACGTTCCTGCATTCCGAAAACATCCATGAACATGACCTGAACATTTCTTGCTGGGCTGGCAAAGAGTTCAGCGAGTTTAGCTTTCAATAATAATGTTCTGGCTGATTCAAAATCCTTAATGTTGTCAATATTAAGTTTAAGGTCTTCTTTTAAATAATCAAGATGTTTTTCATACTCTTTAGAAATAGAATTAATCCAGGAAATAAGGGTATCGTTATCGTGTGTGCCCGGTGTAACCCAGTGTTGTGGATCAGTATTTTTAACCCTGTAGATATGATCTTCGTCTTCAGGGTCAACAAATTGAGTAACCCTCATTCCGCTCAATTTTCTGTCTTCAAGAACAGCAATCGTAGGGTTTGTAAGGGATCCCAGATCTTCACATATAATGTTTGAAAATGCTACATTATTATCTTTTGCAGATTGTATAATAATATCTATAATGCTTGCATATCGACCAATAGCTTCTTTATCAATTTCTTCTAATATTACCTTATGCTCTTTTTCAGGATTCATTTCTTCATCTATAGCTTCAACAGGCACTTTAGCCCATGACTTAAATGGTTCTTCCGCTTCAGGAGAAGAGAAAATTCTTTTGCCGCCTGCTGATGCTTTTGCAGATTTAGCTTTTTCAGGATATATCCAGGGATCTATCAGGCCTATAATATGGTCAATTCTGACGCCTCCAGGGTTTTCGGAGAGTTCTTTGTCAAAACGAATTTTAATTAAACGGCCTGCCGGGCCTAATTTAGGCAGTCCGTTTTCTTTTATAATATTGCCTTCTGGATCTTTTTCAAATAACAGGTCTGGGTTTATTACAGGGAAACCCCATGTTTGACCACATTGAGAAAACATATCCGGTGGCACACCAAGTTTATAGTCATCAAGAAACAGGTTCTGATAGGCCCACACATCTCTGTCTGAGTATGTTACCTGTATGTCTGCAATTGTGCTGACGGGAGACTTTTTTGAAATCCTGTTTTTCTGGTCATAAAGAATAAATTGGCAGAACTTAAAGAATTCATATTCTTCCAAGGCTTCTAGTTCTGTTTTTCTTGCCAGAGCTTTTTCCTTTTCAGAAGGTATATCTGAGTTTAGCATACTAATCAAATTTTTATCAAGATTGCTTTGAGGGCCTTCCCATACTGGCCAATAGTCATTATCATAGACTTTAGTGAGAACTTCATAGAGAGAATCATTATCCAGCCAGCTTTTAGCTTTATCTTTAAAATTTTCAAATTGTTCTTTTTTAAGATTTATTTGTGTTTTCTGGTCTGAGGAAAGTGATTCAGGGTTCTTGAAGTTATTCCAGGCTTTTCTCAATGCCATATCATATTTTTCATAAGCATATTCATAATTTATTTTACTCTGATTTCTTTTTTTGTTGGATTTAACGATATCGTGAAACATTTCAACATCAAGTATATTAGCCCATTCATTAGTAGTTAATTCATACAAATCAATAAACAAAGGGTTATCAGAAAAGATTGTACTGGTATAGGGTGAGGGTTCAACCATTTTAGTTTTACCGCTGGGGCCCAGCTGAATACAATTAAAGCCAAGATCATTTATAAACTGCATAAATTCTAGTGCATCAGAAGAATAGGGTGATCCAAACCCTGTATCAGTATCATTAGATGCAGGAAAACTACCTCCATGAATTATTAAGCCCAGGTTATCTTTATCAAGCAGTTTCAATGCATCTTTTATGGTGTTTTTATAGTCATTAAGATCCTTCTGGCAGAGTGAACTTTTTAAATGTTTATTATTTACCATTGACCAATCCTCACTGTGAATACGCTAATATATATATCATACGGAGAAAAAAAATATTCTCAATCTGAAATTCAATTCTTTATATAGACCGAGATCTCTGAATAATTTAAAAGTTCACAGATTCAAGAAATTCCCTGTTTTTGCTGGAATCAGTAATTTCTTCATTAATCAGAGGTTACACCAGTACTTAAATGAAAATTTTTCCAATTTCAAAACCCGGATCCCACCTTTTTGTCGATAAAAAAGATAGTATATAATAAGAAGATGGTTTTTATTCTCCTGGTGCTGAAAGGTTCGTATGGAAAGATAATTTATTATCTTCTGACATGACAACTCCCTGCCAGTCAGCGATTTTAACAAGATATATCTCTTTACCCAGCACATTACCTTCTTTAGTGACTTCAAGTATCATCTGTTCACTTGCAAGATGGTCAAGTTCACCTTTAGTAAATGTAATTAATACTGTCACATCGCCATCTACTGTACCGATAAGTGACAGCATGCCAGAAAACCTTATCAAATAAAGAACTTTATCTTTGTTAAAAGCCTTTGTATCAACAACAGTAATTTCTTCTACCTCTTCAGTAAAGGGATCCGAAGAGGCAATGCGGGCTTCCTTGCGCCTGAGGGCTTCTTGCAGGTCTATTTCTTCTATCTCTTCAAAGTCTGCCATTTCTTGAATTGTATCAAGTCCGGTAGTATTAATAACAGGCGAAGTTGGTATACCGGGTGTTTTTTGCCTGCGCCGGGCCTGTTCATTTTTAATCTGTTTGAGAATAAAGAGTGCAACTGCAATAAGTATTACTATAAATACAAGGCATACAGGCCATATAAAACCAGCAACATCTTTAGGTATAGCACTTTTAATAGCATCGTCAGTAGTTGCAGGCACAGGCTGAGGAGATTCACCTTCCTGAACTTCTTCAGAAGGTTGGCTTTGAGCTACATCTCCAATATCTGGCAAAAATTCTAAATTGTCAGGATCAACAGAAGGTCTTGCCTCTGGTGGTGGGCTAACCTGCAATTTAGTTCTCGGGTCATCATAACCCTGTGCGATTAGTGGGGGTAACTTCTGATCAATCATATAATCATAGGGTATAACCGGGTCAATAGACTCTGGTTCATCTTTTTCTTCAAGCGGAGTAAAGAATGCCATACTCTGTGGCTGGTTTAGTTCAACCCCTGGTGGATAATAAACCCTGGCAGAAGTATTTTCAGGTTTATCTGACAGATTATTTGAAATGTTTACCGGCTTAATAATAACTTTTATATTCAGGTCAGGCACCCTGGTATCAAGAATAACTCTTGCCATTCCCGCAGCCTGAGGGTTATCAGTATTGATAAAGGGTACAATATTAACCTTTGATACTAACTCACTAACCTTGCTCAGGTTTATATTACCGGTAGTTGCTATCTGGGTTCCCGGTAGATCAATAACATAGCCATTTTTACCATAATACTTTTTGTCTATTTCAGGATCAGACTTTGAAGTATAGAGATACACATTAACATTGTTATTACCAGCAGGCTCAAGAGATACCCTTAAAAGCTTGTTAATATTCTTGTTGAGCAGTTCACCTGCTTTAACACTATACGAATAACACGCCAGTGGCTGAATCATATAAATAAATATAGTGAATAAGCTCAGTATAGTTGCAACAGTATAAAATGTTTTCTTCATAACCTTTAAACGTTCAAATGATTATGCCAGTTGAAATTATTCATGTATTTTATCATTACATGTATTTATTGATTAGTTTTTTAAGCTTTGTATCGCTAATTCTGCTGACAGCAAAGGTTTTTAAGGAAAATAAAATGTGAGATATTCTTAACAATTTGCATACCGTTTAAAGGAGTTGTTTAAGACACAGGCGGTTTTAAGAATTTTCTTTCTCTTCCTCTATATTATCATCGCTGATTTCATTGTCTTCTTGTTCATCTTCTTCATAAATAAGCCTTTTAGGAGGAGGGTCTGTGTTTTTCTTTGAAGTAAAATACCACACTAAAAACATTATACCAATCAGAAGAACCCAGAATACTATGAAAATAAGGCCATCTATAGAGTTGTTGCTATGCTTGATTCCCATTACTACCTGAGAAACGGCATCATCTTCCTTTATGGCCTCTTTTATGCGGCCAGGTTCAATCTCTTGATATTGAACAATAGCTTTTATTTTAACTTCTTTGTCTGCAATATTAAACTTTAACTTTGTAACAACAGGGTTTTCAGTATCATCTTTCCTGAAATATTGAACCACTTGAGCTTTCTCAATATATTCTTCAACGCCATCAATATTAAGATTATTTATTTTAGAAGATTTGAAAGTATTATTTAAATCAAGAATCTCAAACTTATTTTGATCTCCAGGCCTGTACTGATTGATATCAACATTTTCATTAGAACAAAAAAGAAATACTGCCACCTCTTTTTCTTCATCACCGGGGGTAACATCTACCCGCATCAAATAATTAGGCAATTCTTGCACAATTATAGTCTTTGAACAGCCTGTAAAAAAGACCATAACAATAATTATTACAAATAATGAATATTTTGAAAATTTCATAGGCCTGAAAATTTTACCTTAATTCTTAAACCCATTTTAAAACTTTTCAAAACCTTTTGCTTAAGCCATATAGATGATTTTTTACACAAAAAAACCAGATTACAAAACCCGGTTGGGGGGAGATTAATAAACTGTAATCTGGATAGAGGGGGGATCAATAGGTTATTATATGTGTTTCTTGGGGTGAAAGGTATATATATGAACGTTTTATACTATACATAATAGGATATTTTATAGCCATAAAGCCTTTCTTCTTCTGTTTTAGCTTCCATTATTTTAATAACGATCTCAGCAATCTTTCTTACTGCTTTATGATAGGTCTCAGCAATTTTTTTACCTAGAGGTTTGTTTTCTGGTCTGGCTTTCTCAGGTATAATAACAGTATCATCAACCTTGACGTAAAACTCTCTTCTCGGGGCATAGGTTGTACCTTTAAAGTTTACTGTATCAGTTGTTTGAGATCTTTCAGCCTGCAACCTGTTTGCAGGGTATCTATAAGTGTTTATAGAATTTATTGCCTGCAAATTGTTGTTTAACATTGTTTTCGTGCCTCCGAAAGGATATAATGGTTTTTTGTGACTTCAGGTTTTTTATTGTTCAGCTGTATTAAGTTTTTTCTGATTAAGTGTATTAATAACACTTGTTTGTTTCATAAGGTAGTATTTACTAAAATGCATGGCCTGTCAATCCTTAAGGTAACGATATGTTAATTGTGAGCAAAATCTTCAATTTCCTCAAAAAACATACCCTTAAAGCATTATGACTAAAAAGGCTATCTAGTGTAGATTTTACACTTATTCTGCCTCTCTGGATGCAGCCAGTAAGATGTTACGAAATATTACAAAATTTGACTGTTACCTGCCATAAAAACCCTCTATTTCGGCTATATCTGTAAATTCTTTTTTGTCTTTTCTATAACTGTTTACACTGCAAATACTGTAAAAATTATCTGTAAGCTATTACAAATCAAAGGATCTAATACAATGCAAAACAAAAATTATGCTCCACTGATAACTGCCGGTTTTGCAATAGCCGTATTCTATGTACTGGCAAGCTTTTTTGATGTACCTGTTAATGAATGGCTTATGAGCACATTCTATGTAGCAAAGGATGCTGTTTTAGTCTTTGTAGAAGTAATATTAGACCTTTTTTATGATCTTATTGAGTTAGGCAGGAACTTGCTGTGGCGAAGCTAGAAAAATCTCCTGCAAATAGATCCTTCGCTGCGCTCTGGATGATTCAAAAGTGGAAAAGAGGCTAATAACTACCGGAGCGAACTTAGTTCGCTCCGGTGAGAGCCTTTATCAATGAGACCAGAAGAAATACAGTGGCTTGATATCAGATTTAATCCCTGTATTTGCTTGTATCATTTTTTATTTACAAGCATTTCTGGCAATATTGCATAAAAGATAGCTGCTATTAAGAGGTGGTCAACCGGCACCTGATCATCTATTGTGTGTGCATAGATATCATTAGCAGGCCCAAAGCCTATTGTAGGTATACTATATGTTCCCATGGTAGCTATGCCGTTTGTAGAGAAGGCCCACTTGCCTATTTCTGGCGGTCTGTTAAGGGTAAATTCAGCAGCTTTTATAGCAGCACTGGTTAATGGATGGTCTTCGGCGATAACCCATCCAGGGAAGTATTTATCCATTGAAGTTTCTTTGCCAGTCCAGCAGGATGCAGCATAATGAAGTATTTCAAGTGTGGTGGCATCAGGGGTTCCTCTTGTTTCAATAATATCTTCAAGCTGTCTGAATGCCATCTCTTTTGTTTCTCCGGTTGTGAGTCTTCTGTCAACGTATATACAACATTCATTCGGTATTGCGCAAAGTGCAGGGGTCTGGCATTCAATTTTAGTAACGGCTACAGTACCTTTACCCAGAAAAGGGTCAACCATAAGACTGTTATTAAGAGCCTCAATTGCTTCAATAACTGGTTGCATAAGATATATAGCATTAATGCCCAGGTCAGGTCTTGATGAATGAGAGGCTTTGCCTTTTGCGGTTATTTTAAATTCTATGCGGCCGGGGTGACCACGGCATATTTTGAGGTTTGTGGGTTCTGATAACACGACAAAATCAGGCTGAATAAGATTTTCGTCTCTTATTATATTGAACATTGCAAGCCCTTCACAGTCTTCTTCAAGACATGTTCCTGTTATATAAAGGGTATAATCATCAAGAAGGTTAAAATGTTTAATAAGCTGAACTGCATAAACCAGGCTAACCATACCGGCAAGTTGATCTGAGGCTCCTCTGCCGTAGATAATTCCGTTATCAAGTATTCCTTCTTGGGGGTTACGTGCCCATTCATTGAGATCGCCTGTATCTACAGAATCTATGTGGGCATCCATAAGAATAACCGTTTTACCGCTGCCGATTTTACCGATAATATTACCCACAGAATCAATAGAGACTTCATCAAATCCTGTTTTATGCATTTCAAGCTCTATTCGCCTGATGCGTTTTTCTTCATTGCCTGATGTTGCCGGTATAGATATGAGATCCTGTAAAAACTTGATCATAGAAGGTTCAAGTTTTTTGGCCTGCTTGAACAAGCTTTCATAATTGATTTCAGTCATATTATCCTCTTTTAAACTCTAACTCTGATAGGATTCCATAAACAGGCTTGCTGCTCCATATATGCCTGCATTAGTTTTCAAACCGGCACAAACAACAGGTGTGCTTTCAGCAAAAGGATTATAGGTATATTTTAACATTGTTTCTTTTAGTTTAGAGAAATAAAAATCGCCTGCATTTGACACACCGCCGCCAATAACTATCATTTCAGGATCAAGGAGATTAACCATACTGCCAAGCCAAGCACCAACCTGAAAAGCACTATCTTCAAGAAGTGATTGAGAGAGCTTATCTCCATCCCGGGCAAAATCTGCAATAACTTTTGTATTGATTTCAGCCGGGTTTGCCTGATATACAGAGAGTTTTGAATCTGAGGCCTGACCTGATTCGACAAGTTCTTTTGCTCTTTTTGCTATGGCTGTACCAGAGCCGATGCTTTCTATGCAGCCCGGAGAACCACAACTACACTGAATAGCTCCTTTTATATTAACAGAATTATGCCCGCCTTCACCGGCAAAACCATTTTTGCCCTGATATATTTTGCCATCAATAATTATACCGGTGCCAATACCGGTGCTTATAGTGACATATAAAATATCTTTCAGGCCTTTTGCGCTTCCCATTTTTACTTCTGCAAGCCCTGCTGCATTGGCATCATTTTCTATTATCACTTCTACAGTATAAATATCTAGAAGTGTCTCCTTAAGATTAAGCCCCCAGAGTGACGGCAGGTTAGGTGGATTAATTAACTCTCCTGTTTTCGGGTTCAGAGGCCCGGGAGCACAAACACCTATGCCTTTAAGGTTTGCTAAATCAAGAGAATTTGTTTCTAATAAATCATCTATAGCTGTTTTAAGCTGGTTTATAACAACCGTCTTTGACCTGTCTGCCATAGTTGGCACTGTGACAACATTTTTCAGGGTACCGTCAGTTTTTAACAGACCTGATGAAATCTTTGTTCCACCTATATCTACTCCTATTATCCATTGATTGTTCATAATTTATCCTTTTCTGGGTTTTTCACGGTTTAAGTTGCATTTTACGATGATATAAGAACGATTTTTATGTTGAAAACTGATGCATAAAAAGTATTTTACCATTACAAATTTTTTTTCAAAGCTGTTACATTCTGCGCCATCTTTTAAAATAAGGTGGTCTTAGAATAACTTGTAAAGATCAGTGTATGACTTAAATTTTTTTTGATTTTCAAAACCCTTGCCCTGACTGGCACATAGCTATATAAAGGAAAGGGGGCTTCGCCCCCTCAGTGCCCGCCCACCCACCCCAGGGGTCGGCTTCCAGGGATTATATACTCTACAAATAGATCCTTCGCTGTGTTCTGAGTGACTCAAAAGCTCTAAAGAGGCTAATAACTGCCGCAGTGCACTTAGTGCACTACTGAGAGAGTTTTATTTTGGGCTAATTCAGGCTTTGAAGGCCCAGACCAATCGACTCGTTCAACCCATATCTTCACTTTTAAAATTTTTGAAAATCGAAAGCAATAAAGTCTATTGTTATAGTTATACATTAGTCTTTTGTATGTTCTCAGATTCAAGAAATTAGTGTAGGTGCTGTGCGGTTTTTTAACCTCCTCTCTGTTTTAGCTGATATCACTAATCAGAGGTTCCTGAGATGATATGCCCTGCCCTGAATTTATTTTTTCGTTAAAATATTCAAAGTATTTAAAAATTTTTTATACTTGATTATATTTAAATCTATACCTGTCATTATACACTTTGAAAGCATAATACATGGCTCAAAAAGATAAAAAATCAATCAAATCAAAGCTAATAGATTATGCGATACCTTTTTTCCTTCTAGGACTAGCACTTGGTGCCAGTTATTTTATTATTAATAATACTGAAATTATGAATCATTCTTTTTTAAGCAGTATTGATAATATTTTTTATACTCAAAACGATCATAAAGACCGTTCTCAATCTTTTGAGATGGGCTTAAAGCGTGATCCATCAGGAAAAATATACTTTCATACCATTAATAATAATTCCATCACTATACCACCCCTTTATTATGATACCGTAAAGCAGGCTATAATTGATTTTTCATACAAAGAAAAGGATAAATACAGCTATAAACACCCTCAAAAATATAGAGAACTATGGGATTATTCAAGCTATTATGGCTATTACACTGCCCTGTATTCATTTATTATAGGCAAACTGGCAGATAGAATAAACAATGAATTTGTTTCATCCCTGTTGAAAATGACCTCAAAATATGGCACTAAAATTGCCGAAAGAGAAAATAAACTCACCCTCGTCAGCAACCAGCTCTATGAATCAAGACTAAATTTTGAAATCAATAAACTTAAATATCAAGAAGCCACAAGAAACTGGAAAAATATCTGGATAAAATTCTTTGAATGCTCTAAAAATATTACACCTGACTATTGCCCGGTCAACTATAGCGAAATATCCAGAGAATTTACAAACCTCAATAACGCTTATATTGATTATAGAAATGCTGCAACTACCTATAAAGAAACAAGCAAAAAACTTATACCCGAAGCACTTAATCTTTATGATTCTCTTCAAAATGAAGAAGGCACTTCATTTATGATGATGCTCGATACCATTAAAGCATGCGAAGATGTACCCCTGAATTTTAAAGAGTTAATAATAAACTTCGGGAACGAAGTCATTAAATTAAAAGATAAAATAAGGCTGGAAAAAATTTCTATTATGGAAACAGAAGCAACTATCGCTATCAATAACCCGAATATTTCTGAAAAGTTTTATTATTTCGATAGCCTGGATATTAGAATAAATGAAAACCGTGTTTCACGCATAGATTGCCTGGCTTCTTGCTTTTATAACGCAAAACCTGACTGCAAAACTATCTGCCATTAACTCAAGCTTTAGTAAATATTTGTAAAACTAATCTCATATTGTTCAATATTATTGTTATTTATCCGATACTTTTAAATTATTAGTGTGTATGAGTTGGAGATTTGGCGATGGGTATATTATTTTCTAAAAACCGTGGTGCAGGTTTAGCCGATTACGTGATCCCTACACTTATAGTAGGCTGTGTAGCGGGTGTTGCCCTGCATACATTAATTTCTAATGGTGCATTAAAAAACTTTATTATCGGCACTGTTAGCGGAAAAGTAGATGAAACAAAAGGCAGGCTCTATATAGGCCAGGGCACTAACGCACCAGGGCTATATAAATATGCTGACGGAAAATATTACCTGACTACTAAAAATGGCAGAACTATTGAAATACCTGAAATTTATTATGACGACATGAAAAAATCTATAGGAGATTATGTTGGCTCTAAAAGTGGCTCTGTAGGAGAAGAAACCTCCGGTGCTTATGGCGGTGAGCTCGCTGATAGCACAGATACAGATTTTTTGACAGGCAAATATGCAGCCATGCTCGAAACTATGGCTGAAAAAGTCGAAAACCCTAACGCTAAAAAGATTTTGAAAAATCTTGCTGCCTATACTAAAGAAATGTCTGATATTCAAACCGGCCTTAAAGATATCAAAAAGACTATATCTGATGCTAAAACAGATTTTGAAAATAAAACTGCAACCTTTAATGCTGCCAGACAGGATTACATTAACTATATCAGTGATCCTAATAGAAATGTTGATGTTATGTTAGAAAAGTTCTATGCTTATAGAGATTCTTACTATGACTATCGTGATAGTACCATCGCCTATAGAAATGCCAGCAAAGACTACGTGGAAACGGCTTCTAATGCTTTTAACGATATGAAAAAAGAAACAGGCATAGGCTTTGAACTGCTATTATTTCTGACTAAATCTTATAATAAAATACCCTCTGAGGCTAAAGAAGTTGCCATACCAGTAGGAGAAGAAATTAAAGAACTTAAAGATAATATTCTTGTCACAAAAGAACGTGTCGATTACTTGAAAACTGTTCTTGACAATAATAACAACACAGTAGTAAATGAAATTAACGAGGCCTTTGACGCCCTGAAAATTCATATGGATGAAGATGTTGAAGAGGTTAATGTTTCCAGTTCAGGCTCTCAAACAAGCTCCTCGACAGGAGACACAGGTTCTTCCAGTAGTTCGACTGGTGTAGAAGTAGCTAATGTCAGCTCTACAACCACATCAACTGGAACAACTTCTACTTCTACCAGTTCAACTACTTCCAGTTCTTCTTCTTCAACCAGTTCGACTACTTCATCAAGTTCCAGCACTTCTCAAACCAGCTCAGTAGAAGAACAACTCACCTCAGAAAAGCTCAATCAGGATAAAGATGACCTCGTTAACCTGATTAATGAAGAATATGCTAAAGATGATGACGATTTAGTACTTGAAGATAATACAACTTTGCCTTCAGATGAAACGACTTCTGAGACCTCTGAAACTACTTCTGAAGGATCCAAAGGCGTCAGCCAGGAAGATGCTGAACAAATTGTCGGCATACTTCAAAACATGGATGTTGATGACGAAAACTCTGTTGAAGATGCTACCGAGCAGATACTGGGTATGATAGATGCTGGCGATGACGATGACGATGATGATGACGATGACGATGATTAAGATAAATCAGGAGGCTAAATATCAGGCAACAATCAGATCTAAAAACCCTGCCGATGCAGGGTTTTTAGCTTGTACCGATTTGCTTTCAGGCTTGAAATAAAACTCCCTCAGTAGTGCATTTAGTGCACTCCGGTAGTTATTAGCCTATTTAGAACTTTTGAGTTGTCCTGAGTACATATTAAATGTTTATTATGGATTACCATGTCGAACTAAAAGCCCTCCTATCGCCGACAATATATTATTGAATACCTGAATTAGCCTGAAATAAAACTCTCACCGGAGCGAACTTAGTTCGCTCCGGTAGTTTTGCTGAATATTAGCCTCTTCTCTTTTCTTTTATACTGCTATAATAAACATTTCGGGTAAAAATTCTTTTAGATACTTTAAAAATCTCTTGCTTATCACTGGTGTCAGTTAAAAGATTTTATTTTGATGTATAAAACCAGTCATAATATCTGTTTTGGATTAGAAAATTTTACAGGAAGTTAAATTAAAGATACTGGCATAGATTATTAAACAGGGTTCAGCGAAGAGGTAGGTCGGGTTTGGTTTTTGGGCCTGCGGGCCCAAAAACCAAACCCTCAGAAAAAATTTAACCGGACAGTAATGTTTTGGATTAGAAAATTTTACAGGAAGTTAAATTAAAGATACTGGCATAGATT
>CAZFBA010000024.1:43586-58700 GCA_964517135.1 uncultured Gammaproteobacteria bacterium | reverse complement strand
AAAGTGAAGATTTGGGTTGAACGAGCAGGCTAAGCCTGGGAGTGAGACCCCATGCTTTCCTTAAGGGTGGGCGGGATCTGGGTTTTGAAAATCGAAAAATTTTTAAGTTATGCACTGATCAGTTTAAATATTTAATCATTAAAAAATATAATTAATATTTAAACTTTTTATCTTAAGAATTTAGCAAGTGAAGCAAACCCCCTGTGCTGCTGACAAACAGGCAGAACTAACCTACTAAAAGCACTGCAAAACAATGCATATGGCTTTTGTTGCATAGATGTTACAAATTCATCATTATGTGAAAATCTATGTATAATACCCTTGATATTCAAATTGATACTATTTCGTTAACCGGTTTACAATAGGGTAATAGAGAAGTGGGAAAGTTTTTTGACAGCTTTAATTCAAATATAGCAATTGATCTGGGGAGCTCAAACACTCGTATTTGCTACAACGATAAAGGAGTGGTATTAAAAGAACCCTCTATAGTTGCAGTGGATAAAAAAATGTCTCCGCCACAGGTTCTGGAGGCCGGCCATGCTGCTAAATCTATGATAGGCAAGGCTAAAGATGACATACTGACTACCAGCCCTCTTAGATACGGGGTTATTGCTGAACTGGATCTGGCTGTTGCCCTGCTGAAAAACTTTATGGATGCAGTTCTTGGACACAGAATTATTAAATTTGCACCAAAAGTTGTTATGAGTATACCCGGAAATGCAACAGGGGTCGAAAGAAAAGCTGCTTATGATGCGCTTAAAATGGCAGGGTCCCGCAAAACATGGCTGGTTGATAAGCCTATAGCAGCTGCTGTCGGTGCCGGAATTAATATAAACAAACCAACAGGGGCCATGCTGGTTGATATTGGTGGAGGCTCTACTGATATAGCTATTATAAGCTGCGGCGATATTGTAATAAATAACAATATCAGGATCGCAGGAGACGACTTCAACAAAGCTATTCAAAATTATATACGCTCTAACCTTCATATCTACATTGGAGAACGGACAGCAGAAAGCTTAAAAATAAAATATGGAAGTGTTTTTAAAGTAGAAGAATCTGAAGATATAGAAATAAGAGGTCTTAACGTTCTGGAAAAAATGCCAAACAAAATCACTCTGAATCGTTCTAATATTAGAGAAGCCCTTCAGCCTCCGGTACGCTATATAGCACGTGAAATTAAACATACCCTTGAGCTGGCACCGCCTGAACTGGTATGTGATATAGTTGATGCAGGTATTGTATTAACAGGTGGAAGCGCATTGCTGGATGGAATGCCTGAGTTTCTTCAGGCAGAGCTTAAGATACCTGTTAGGCTCGCCCCTGATCCGCTTTTAAGTGTTGTCATTGGGGCAGATAAAATTCAAAATGATCCGGAATATCAGCGTCTATTGAGAGACGGAAAATAATACCTCTAAGCTAAAATCATATTTTAAAGCCTTTAACTATCTGGCCTTACGAAGCCAGGTTCTTTTCCTCCAGGAAACATCAGAAGGTATAATGCATTGTTTGCAACTGTATTCCTGAACTGTTCTAACTTTAAGTTCTATCTTGTATTTGTTCCAGAAAACAATTTCAGCCGGTTCTTTTAGCGTGCATGGTACATCTTTTGCTGTTGTTCCATCTTCTAGACGTGGATTACAAATCATTGTACTTTGCAGGGTTCCTGTATATTTCGAATTGCTGTATATAAATTTACCTGCCAGTTCTCTATTTTTAGAACTAAAAAGCTTTGAATCAGCCTGTTTAATAAAAATAGTTTCTCCTGATGACTCGATGTAGATATCAAGCCCTGTACTGGTATCAAACCAGTAACCTGAAAAGTTTATTTTAGGAAGAGTTTCAGGAATCTCTTTCTTGATAACTTTCTTCAGTGGTGCTTCTTTGGTTCTGTCCTTAAAGAAGCTGCGTTTACCGTGATTTCTTTTTTTCTTTGTTTCAGGCTTCTCTGGTGTCGGGTCTATGCCTGCATCGGGTGATACATAGGCAATTTCATTGACTATAGGGTTCATATGCTTTCCAGATGAAGGAGAAGGAGTATCTTTTCTTGTAACTGCTTCTTTCTCCGGTAGTGTATGATCAGAATAGCTGATAATCTTAAATTCGGGCTTTTTTTCAGGTTCTTTTTCAACAGGTATATCACTTGAAGAAGGCTTTTTGACAACTACGTGTCTTTTTTTATCCTGAGGAGTTTCTTTTCTGACCGGCTCTTTTTGTGCCTCTTTATCAGCGGGTTTTGATACCTTTTTACCCTGCACCGGTTCTTTTTGTGTTTCTTTATCAGCGGGTATTGATACCTTTTTACCCTGCACTGGCTCTTTTTGTGCCTCTTTATCAGCGGGTATTGATACCTTTTTACTCTGCACTGGTTCTTCTGAAATAGGCTTGACCCCTATCGGGTAAATTTTATTGTTTGATATAACGTATTCTATTTCTTCTTGATCTGCTTTTTTAGCTTCTGGTTCCTCTTTTTCTTTTTCCTGAGGAGCTTCTGGAGTGCCAGCTTTTACCGTTTTTTCTTTTTCTGGTTGAGCATATTTAACCTCAAGAGGTATCTCTTTAGAGGGTTTTTCCTCTTCAGGGTTAGCCTTTTTATCTATTTCTTCTGCTTTTTTAGCTTCTGGTTCCTCTTTTTCTTTTTCCTGAGGAGCTTCTGGAGTGCCAGCTTTTACCGTTTTTTCTTTTTCTGGTTGAGCATATTTAACCTCAAGAGGTATCTCTTTAGAGGGTTTTTCTCCTTCAGAATCAGCTTTTTTGTCTATTTCTTCTGTTTTTTTAGCTTTTGGTTCCTCTTTTTCTTTTTCCTGAGGAGCTTCTGGTGTATCAGCTTTTACCGGTTCTTCTTTTTCTGGTTGAGCATATTTAACCTCAAGAGGTATCTCTTTAGAGGGTTTTTCTCCTTCAGAATCAGCTTTTTTGTCTATTTCTTCTGTTTTTTTAGCTTTTGGTTCCTCTTTTTCTTTTTCCTGAGGAGCTTCTGGTGTATCAGCTTTTACCGGTTCTTCTTTTTCTTCCGGAATAGCTTTATGGCTTTCTGATTCTTCAATTAGAGTTTTCAGGTCGGCTGTACTGACAGCATAAATACCATTTATTGACTTTCGGCTATTTACAATAGCAAGAATAGCAACAACCTCTCCA
Organism: uncultured Gammaproteobacteria bacterium; assembly: GCA_964517135.1. GTDB lineage: Bacteria > Cyanobacteriota > Vampirovibrionia > JBFMGH01 > JBFMGH01 > CAZFBA01. Next base: position 55,562 of record CAZFBA010000024.1, on the reverse strand, counting down.
TTTTTATTAAAAACAGGCCCACCCTCAAGCCCTGCAGGCAGGCTATTTAAGTTTTCCATAATAATAATTTGCTGTTTATTAGCGGGTATATCTATAACCCTGCTGACTATATTTTTAGTCATTTTGATTTTTTTCTCAACAATGCTACCAGGAGAATAGAGTACAGAACCGGATTTTACCCTTCTAGTATCACTTATAATAGCTGGTTCAAGCCCTTCAGCAGATTTAAGTTTAATTACAACCAGGTCTCTTTCTATATCCCTGAGTAATATTCTGTCTATTTCATAGTTTTTACCTGAGAGCGAACTTATTATAGTATCATTTTCAGGTATTACGTGGTTATTTGTGATAATTTTTCCTGAATTATCCACTACAAAACCAGTACCTGTGATAATTGCCTTATTTTTTGCTTTCTTGATAAAAATTATGGCATTCTGATTCTTTTTAAAGATCTTAGCTGCTATGCCTGTGCTGGCAATCACCGGCAAAGAACCGACTAAAAGTACAATTACAGCAATCAGCATCACAAAAATCTTTGAGTTTTTTAACATAATGTCCTTTTCAGTATAATTTGTGCAGTGCTTTAGCTAAAATTATATAATAAAGACTACATAACTTGAAAATCGAAACCCAAAAATCTATCATTATTGTTCGTGTGTATAAAATAGAAAGTGTAAAAAGACTTAATGGAGATTGATATGAGCGAAGACCTGAACATAAATGTCGAGAGTATAGAGTTTATGACATTGCTTGCGAGTTTTGCAACTTCTGGAATGATTGGCCTAGGTAAGATACCGAACCCTGTAACCAACAAAATCGAAAAAAACCTTGAACAGGCGAAGTATTCTATTGATATTTTGCTTATGTTGAAAGAGAAAACAAAAGGCAACCTGGCACCTGAAGAAGAACATGCGCTGACAAATGCTATTGCAGATCTACAAATTAACTATATTCAGGAGCAGGGCCAGGAGCAATGTTCCTGTAAAGGTTGCGGACACGATTGTTAGTAGTTTTGTATACTGCAAAAATCGAATTTAAACATTTGCCTAATAGACAAAAAAGCTGCGCCGGAAACTAACACTGGTTTTTGTTGTTTTTTTGATTTCTTAATACTTACCCCTGGTAGGTTCTGCGGTACCATTCATCATCTTTTTTACGGCATAAAAAGCCGAATGAATGGGCATAGTGCAGACCATAAAATGATGTTTCTGCTGGTTTGCCATATTTATAAGAATAATATGATTGCTGTGTAGTATTTGCAGGGCTACTTTTGTGATTTGAGTTACCTGCAAAAGTTACTCTTCCTGGCATAAAGGCTCTGAAGCCTCCTATTCGCAACATTGATGCCTCTCATTCTGGCTGTATAACTGTATATCCCTGATAAAACACCTCAAGCAGAAAAAAGAACCGACAAATTGTAAATTTTCTTTACAATTTCTTAACCAGCACAATGGCCTGAGCTGCAATAGCCTTTCCCTGACCGGTGCTATCCAGCCCTTCGGTGGTAGTAGCCTTTATAGAAATCTGTTCTGGTTTTACATCAAGAATTCTGGCAAGGTTTTGTTGCATCTGCGTTATATATGGACGTAATTTTGGCTGTTCAGCTATTATTACTGAATCAACATTTACGATACGGTAGTGGTGTTCTGCTAAAACAGACTTTACTTTTGTTAAGAGTTTTGTACTGGAAATATTTTTAAACTGCGGGTCATCCGGTGGGAAATGCTGTCCTATATCTCCAGCAGCAATACTTCCAAGCATAGCGTCTATAAGAGCATGGATTAGCACATCTGCATCTGAATGTCCGTCAAGTCCTTTATCAAAGGGTATATCAATTCCGCCGAGTGTTAGTTTGCGGCCTTCTTTAAGTCTGTGCAGGTCATATCCAAGGCCTGTTCTGTATTCCATGAATTTTATTTACCTCCAAAGATAAACTTTTCAATGGCACAAATAGCCCCAAATTCACTTACTGGTGAGGATACATAGCAGGCGACTTCTTTTACTTTATCGGTAGCGTTACCCATAGCAATACCTGTACCTGCGCCTTTAACCATCTCATAATCATTTTCACCGTCACCTATAGCCATAATGTTTTCCTGCGGTATGTTCCAGAAGTCTTCAGCCATCTTAAAGAGAGTTTTTCCTTTATTAAGGTCTGGTCTAATGACCTCTATAAAAACCGGGTTGGAAGCGAATATGCCCAGAATAGATATATATTTTTTTTGTAGTCTTTCTTTTAAGGCTTCAACCTTCCTGGTATCTCTGTCCAGACCTAGAATTTTGGTTGGAGGGTTATTTTTTACAATACTGAAATCAGGTATTATGACAGGTTCAACATTGCGATAAGAGCTATATACTTTTGCTGCCTCGCTTATTTTAGTCATATATAGCTGGTCTTGTATATATACATTAACATGAATATCTTCTTCTTCAATATCCTTAATGATTTTGAGTGAATTTTCAGGATCAATTGTTTTGTGAAATAGTATTTCATCTTTGTATAGATCTTTTATCATTGCTCCCTGGTAGACAACAGCCGGTAAAGTTATGTTAAGCTCGTCAGCAACAATTTTGGTGGAGTATGACATGCGGCCACTTGCCAGTACTACTTTAATATCTGTTTCTTGCTGTACTCTTTTGACGATGTCTTTTACAGGTTGCTTGATGATATAGTCTTTATCGATAAGTGTTCCGTCAATATCGAGTGCCAGCAATTTGATATCTTTGTTATAGTAAGTCATTTAAGAGTTAGCTCCTACGAGTCCCAGCATTGCTACTGATTTCATATCTTTAATACGTCCGTCCAGCACCATTTGCCAGGCTTCTTTGAGTGGTAATGAAAAGCCTTCAAGAAATTCGCCTTCTTCGTATTTGCGATCGCATTTGATCAATCCGGTTGCTTTGTAGAGGTAGAGTTTTTCGTCACAGAAACCGGGGGTGGAGATGACGCAGGCCAAGCGGGTCCAGTTAGTTGCTTTATAGCCGCATTCTTCTTCCAGTTCTCTTTTGATGGCATCATCCGGATCTTCGCCGTATTCCAGTTTGCCTGCCGGAAGTTCGATAAGTTCTTCGCCTACCGGGTATCTAAATTGCCTGACGAGCAATACGTGATGATTGTCTGTTATTGCGGCTACTACAACGCCTCCAGGGTGCATAACGACTTCTCTAATCTTTGTTGAACCATCTATAAGCTCAGCTTTGTCTTTTCTGATGGTAACGACTTTTCCTTTATATATTTCTTCAGTGGAGAGAGTTTTTTCAAAAAATTGTTCTGGCATCAGGCAGGTTCCTTTTCTATTACAGACTGAATAATAGATATAACATATTCAGTACCCAGTGTAAGGTCATTAAGTGTTATACTTTCGCTGGTTGAATGGGGGTTTTTGTATCCACAGCCAAGGCATATAGCTTCAAGGCCTCTGTGATTAAATATATTTGCATCGCTGCCGCCGCAAGTAGCTTTTGCTTTAAAGGCAATTCCAAGCTTTTCTGCTGCTTTTTTAGAGTATATTATAACTCTGTCATCGGGTTTTATTTCAATATTTCTGTATTCTGTATCTCTTAAGAACTTAACAGAGGTATCTGGAGTGTTTTTAGTTGCCTCGTTAGCTGCATCGATAAATTTTTCAACGTAATGGTTAACTTTTTTGACGTCGTGGCTTCTGACTTCGCAGGTAACAATACATTGATCAGGTATAATATTAGTAGCAAAGCCACCTTTAATTGTTCCTACATTGGCAGTAGTCTCATCGTCGAGTCTTCCGCAGGGCATTAGCTTAATAGCTTCGGATGCCAGTAAGATAGCACTTATACCCTCTTCAGGTTGCAGCCCTGCGTGAGCAGATTTACCTTTGAACATAAATGTAAGGTTGTCGTGCTGAGGAGCTCTGGAAATGACTGTTCCGATAGGTGCTGAGTGATCCAGAACAAAGCCGAATGAAGATTCCAGTTTGTCTATGTTTGTTGCTTTAGAGCCAAATAGGCCGTTTTCTTCCTGAAGGGTTAATACAAGCTCAACAGGGCCGTGGTCAAGGTCATTTTCTATAATGCATGTTAGAGCTTCAATTATCATAGTTAATCCAGCTTTATCATCAGCGCCTAAAACAGTTTTACCATCAGTTTTAATGATAATATTATCTTCTGCTTCTTCCAGCACAGGGTTGATATCTTTACAAGGCTCAACAACATCCAGGTGGGATGAAAAGAATATACAATGAGCATTGATACCCTTTTTACCACCGAGTTTTGCTATAATATTTCCGAACTCATCCCTTTCTATTGAGAGCCCCAGAAGAGATAACTTGTCAAGAAGAAGCCTGGCAAGCTCTTCTTCCCCTTTTGATGGGCTATAGGTTTGAACCAGTTCAATAAACGTTGCCAGAATTCTTTTTTTATCAGCATACATTAGTTTTTTACCTTTTATAGAGTATCACTCAAGTTATTTTACCAGAAAAATTACTGTTTATAGTAGTACAAAAAAAATTTGGAATTTATCACGATTAGTATTATACTCATTGATGAAAAATTTGTTATGGTATAAACAGCAAACCCGGCTCTTGAGGGCCATTAATGCAGCAAAGTAGTGCTTAAGCTCCTTCATCGAACATACTTGAGTGAGGCTATATAATATGGAAACAACAAAATCCAGCAAGATAATTGATGCCGAGTCTTTAACAATTTTATTTACTAAATTAAAAGATTATTATGGTGTTTCAGAGGTATCTGAAGATCGTAAAACTTATATCAGAGGGCAGGTAAATAAATATGGATACCTGCCTTATAGTTTTTATAGATGTTTACACGAAGTTACTCCGGCAGAAGCCCTGATAGGCATAGAAGAAAAGTGTATTTTAAATGGAACCTTTAAAGATGGTAAATTTGTGTTTGATGAATCTTCTATAAGTCCTGTAAGGCGTGCAGGCTTTACTGATTCAAGCTGGTTGACCAGAGAACAGCTGAATGTGAAGCTTGTTAACCTTGCAGCACTGGGCAATGGAAATGAAAATCAATTTCAAACTGGCAGGTTCCACGACTGGATAAGACAATTACTTGTTGTCTCTTCCGGGAAACCTGATTTTCAGGTTTTAGGCACTGTTATGTATTTTGTACCGTTTCACCCGAGGGATTTTGGCTGTGCTTATCTGCCAAAATCAAAGTTTATATCTGACAAACTGGAAGATACAAAGTTATCAGAAGCCCTGAATACAGACCTTAAAGAACAGGTAAAACTATTTTTTCAGCTCTGTCAGCTTGCAGGACACCCTGTAATGTATGATGTATTGCCACAATCAGCCAGATATTCTGCTACAGTGCTATCTAAACCCTGGATAGCCAGGTGGTATGATATACCTGAACTCAATAAAAACCTCCGAAAAGAGCTTGATATCATTGCCAGAAAACTTGAAGAAAACTTCAATAGCTCAGAAATAGAAACAGTAAAAGCTTTAATCTCAAATTCACTGGATGGTGCTTCAGAGAATACTCCTTATGAAGCAATTCACATAGAAGAAAGAATGGAACAACTGCTTGATGATAAGCGTAGAGCCTATTCTGAAGAAATGACATCAAAAGAATGCCAGCAAAAGCTCGTAAAAAAAGTCAAAGAGATCATAGCAGATGTGCTTGACACTTCACCTGAAAAGGAACTGACTGAAGAAGATGTTGTAAAAAAACACTATGACATTATTGGAACCTTGATTTCAAAAGGTTTATGGCCTGCTCCTGGTGGTGCCTGGTGTTCTTGCGGTATTCCTGTCTATGATAGAATGGTTTCTGGTGCAGGGCATCCGCTTTTTAAACACTATGACGTAAATGGAAACGATGTGACGGCAATTGCTAATCTTGATTGCCAGACACCATTTTACTTTGTTTTTCTTGAATCAGGTGAACATAACCAGCCAGTAATAGATTTCTGGGCTGATTTTCTTGTTGAACTCCAGCAGGAATATAACTTCGATGGTTTCAGGGTTGATCATATAGACCACATAGTAGATAAGGTTTCTCAGACTCCTGATGGAAAACCTATTAGCTATAGAGCTCCTGCAAGTGTTTTGCGTTACATTAATGACAAGCTTAGAGAGGCTAATCCGACCTTCGGGCTGCTTGCAGAATATATGCTCTGGGAAGGCTTCCTCAAAGAATACCACCAGGATATGAGGTTTGACCTTCTATGGGGTGCAGATATAGTTTCACAGGACCATAAGAATGTTAAGACAATCATTAAAGACAATCATCAGCTGGCTTATTATAACAGCAAATTGCCAGAATGTTTGACACAACTGTCTATCCTGAAAACTTATAATAATCAGGACGGGGAATTCAGAGAAATAGACCAGTATCCTGCCCAGATGGAAGCATCAGGTGCCCTTTTTAAATGGTTTAAATATAAATTTCTACCAGAAACCCCTCTGGCTGAAAGACCTTCAATGTTTATTGATGGCGATGAAAGCTTTACCAGAACAGGTGTAGAAAGGGTTATAGGTGAAGAAATATCTATGACCAGAAACAATGATGAAGAATTCTTCAGAAAATTTGATGCTATTAACCGGTTTGCACTTAACAATATCTTTACACGTTATGGTGTGTCTGAAATATGGCATGGCAATGAAACAGGAACTGGCCTTATTGCCTGGTGCCTGAAAAAACAACCTGCCTTTGGTGATGATGAACGTCTGTTTATAGTAGCCAATGAGAACCCACCAAGGCAGGTACTGCGTAAAGCAGACAATGAATATCAACTTTATTCTGTATTGCAAGAATATCAACCTGTTTATAATGCATCTATTCACGTTCCTGATGGCTTTACACTGGTTTCTGAATATGTATTACCCATGGATAGCTATGAATTTATTGAGACCTTTGATGTAAAAAACCACTCTGACCACATTATGACCTACGATAAGCTTGATAACGCTGAATTTCACATCTATAAGATTAAGCGAATTAATTAAGAAATTGTCTGCAAAAAACCTCTGTCAGCGGTATAATATTATCAGGTGTTGTAAAAGGTTTAAAATGACTTTTGATAGGAGTTTAAACATTCTTAAATTATCTTGTTAGGCTTACCATAAACAGGATTTACTATGGATAAAAAGACTAAAAAGTTTCTTGGTATTATGTTTGAGTGCTGTCATGTTTATAGCAGGATTTATATCAACAAAGATGGCACTGCCTATGAAGGTAAATGCCCCAGGTGCTTAAAAGAAATCAAAGTCAGAATAGGCAAAGAAGGTACCAGCAGCCGTTTTTTTAGAGCTGAATAACCTGCTATACTTATTTAGATGTTGGTCATTCAAATGTAGAACAGTCAACAAATACATGGGTAGACAACCATTTATTGTGTAAACAAATTGAAGCATATTTTTATAATTAAGCAAGAGGTTATAACTCACTGTTTCAAGGTCTTCTGGTACAGGCTGGTATCGTAAATTGTTTTGAAGTAACAAATACAGAAAAGGATATTGCCCAAACATTCACCTGAAAGCATTTATAAGCTTTCTATAGCAATCATTCTCTATCAAAAACACCGGCTTTTGTTAACAATTTTCCCCGAATGTGTAAATGTTGCTATAATACATTATCAGAAGTAGAATACATGTACGTTATACGCTTAATCACACTAAATTGAATACCTTTAAAACTTTAAACCGCCAGAAATAAGTCTCTTTCTGGTATAAACGGGGAGTTTCAGGAGAATTAGGAGTAAGAAGGAAATAATGTCTAAGTCCAGAAAGTTATTTATAATAGCCACAACGCTTTTAGCATTAAACCTGAGTACAAATTACTCGCCTTCAATAGCAAAGGCTTTACTGAATCAGTTAAATGCTAATCCTCAGAAAGGCACGCTGGAATTGCAGACCTCTGAGACAGTCAGGCCAAGCCTTAAGTATTGGGAAAGTTTTTCAAAGGGTGTACCTATTCTGATGATAGTTATTGATGTGCCTAATACAAGGCCAGAAAGCTATCTTCAAAATTCAATACCTATTACACAGGCAATATCAAAACAGATTCCTGAAGTAAGAAAAGTAATTGCTATGGAAAACACGGCTGATAACTCAACAAGACTTATCATAGAGCTTGAAAAGTCTACTGGAGGTGTTCCACAGCTTTTAAGTGATTCTGGTAAAAGTATTCTGGTTTCTCTTCCTGTTAAAACAAAAGCTCCAAAGACAATAGACATAACTCCTTCGACTCCATCAGATTATACAACTCCCTCTTATCCATCTGGTGATAGTTCTCGTGAGCTACAGCTAGCCCAGAATAGAATATCTCAGCTTGCCAGTGAGCTTCAAAAGCTAAAAAGTGAATTGCAACAAACAAGAGATACTTTTAATACGCAGACAGAAGAGCTTACCAGGGCTTATGATAAGATAGCAGAGCTGAAAGAAAAAGCAAGTTTCAGTGATATGAATACATCAGAGTCTCAACAGCGTATTGAGGCACTGGAAAAGCTTTCTCTGGCATTGCGACAAGAGTTGGAATCAACAAAATCTAGACTGGATACAGCACAACAGCTTTTGAACAGCTCAACAAATATTTCTGCCGAACAAACAGAAAAAATAAGAGAGGCAAATGAAAAGATTGTTGCCTTAAAAAATGAACTTCAGCGTGCCCGTGCATCAAGGCAAAGAGAAGATCAAACACAGATAAATGAGCTCCAGAAGAAGCTTGCAGAGTCAATTAGTGAGCATAAAAGAGCCCAGGAAAAAATTAGTGATCTGACCTCCTCACTTGAAAAGTCTAGAGATGAGCTTAACAAAACAAAAGACCAGCTTAAAGAACAGTCTTCAGAGCTTGATACTGCTCTGAATTATCAAAATAAGCTTATAGCGAAAGAACAAGAACTTCAGACCACCAGGGATGAATTGTTAAAAACCAAAGAAGAACTAGAAAAAACCCTTTCCAGTCAGCAAAAAACTTCCAGAAACCTTTCAACAGAATTACAGGATTATCAGCGCAGGCTGGCAGAAACACAATCACAACTTGAAACGGCTAAAGCTACTTTATCCAGTCAAACAGAAGAATTTAATCGCATGCTGGATTCTCAAAGAAGCATTAATGCAACACTGAAAACAGAGCTTGATCAGCTTCAACAGCAATTGGCAGGTCAGCAAAGTTCATCTGAGCAGGTAGAATCTTTAAAACAGCAATTAATAGACTCAAATTCTGAGCTGGTTAGAAAAGCCCAGCAATTAGAAAAAATGGAACAGACTCAAAAGGAGTTTAACAGCACAATTCAGTCGCTAAATGCTAGGAATAACGAGCTGCAACAACAACTTGATCAGATTAAACAGCAAATGCAGCAGACAAATCAAAGCCTGGCAGAGCAGCAAAAACTTCAAAAAGAGCTTGAGGAGACGAAATCCCAGTTGCAGGTTACCAAACAAACTCTTGCAGGCCAGACGGAAGAACTTAACCGGGTTTTAAATTCAAAGACATCCTTGAATGAGACACTGAAACAGCAGCTTGATAATGTTCAGAAAGAATTACAGCAGACCAAAACCAGAATGGCCGAGCAGGAAAAACTGTTGTCTCAATACAAATCATCGGGTGTTGAAGCAGATAAGCTTAAAGCACAGGTTTCCAGACTTGAATCACAGCTTGAAGCAGCTCAAAAAGCCCTTGAAGATCAGGCTAAACTATTAAATAAGACCTCTTCTCTACAGAATGAAGTCAACACACTCAAACAAGAACTTGAAAGAGCAAAATCTAATGATCAGAAAATTCAAGACTATGAACAGAAATTAGATAATTCGCAAAAGCTTCTTCTAGAAGCCAGAACTACTCTCAGGCAACAAAACGATGAATTGCAGCAGGCATACTCACAGATAGAAGAACTAAAACAAAAAGTTCTCACTCCAGAAGAAAAAGATAGACAGAATGCCCTTGAACAGCTTGTTGCCAGACTTAAACAGGAGCTTGATATCTCGGGCAAGAAGCTAGAAGAACTGAAAGTGCAGCTTGATATGACAACAAGCAAGTCAGTTGAACAGGCACAGAAGTTAAATGCTTCTCAATCACTGGTTAATGAGTTGCAGGCGAAAATAGATGCACTTCAAAATCAGTCACAGCAAACAGCAGCATCACATCAACAACTTGATAATTTGAAACAACAGCTTTCACAGGCACAAAATGCTGCAAAAGCCAGCAATCAGGAACTTGAAAAATTAAGACAAACCAATCAAGAGCTTCAAAAACAGATAGAACAGCTAAAACAGCAGGGAGGCGATGCATCCAAACTTCAGGAAGATATGAATAAACTAAAAAGTCAGCTGGATGAAGCCGAGAAACAACTTCAAATGGCTAATGTTAAGGTGAAGGATCTTGAAGAGTCTAACAAAAAAGTAGAAATGTTTAGCCAGCAGGTTTCAGCTCTCAAGCAGGAGAAAGTATCTCTTGAGCAACAAATTCAAAGTCAGACTGCGGGAGAATCCCAGCAGGTAACAACCCTGAAAAAGCAGCTGGCAGAATATAAAGCTGTAGCAGATGAAAATTCAACACAGCTAAATAATGCCATGAATGTAATATCTAACCTTAAAGAGAAGATCAAAGCTTCCCAGGAGCAACTCCAGGTTGCAAGCCAGCAGGGGCAGGGAAATGAGCAGCTTGAAAAAAAGATTTCAGAGCTTGAAGCCGAACTTCAAGCAAGACAAAATCAGGTTCAAAATCTTTCTTCAAGTATTAATGAAAAAGCCCGCAGGATTAGTAATCTTGAAGACCAACTGCAAACAGCAAAACAACTGTCGGCTCAGACCGGACAACAATCAGAGAAGTTAGCTGAATTACAGATTAAAGTTGATCAACTGAACAATCAATTGACTGCAAAGCAACAAGAACTTGATAAAGCAAAACAACAAATGGAAGTACTTCACCTCAGGGCAAGTAGTTCAGAAAAAGCTAATCTTGAAATAGCTAATCTACAGAAGGATCTCAATGATACCAAGCTCGAGCTTGTTAGAGCTAAAGAGACTATATCAGAGCTAAAACAGTTAAAAACTACAGAACTTCAGAGTCTTCAAGAAGATAAAATAAATTTAAAAGAAGAACTTGCAAAAAAACAAAACGAACTTCAATCATCTTATACAAAGATATCAGATCTGGAAAAACGTCTATCCTCTATTTCTATAAAGAATGCAGAAATAATTGCTGTTCAAGAAGATTTAGCAAAAACAAAGGAAGAACTTGAAAAGGCTAAAAAGGTTGTTGCTGACCTATCCCAAACAAAAACACAGCAATATCAAAATATTCAAAAGGAAAAAGAACAGATTGAAAAAGAGTTAAGTCAATCAAAACAACTTATAGCATCTAAAGAAACCCGTATACAGTCTCTTGAAAAACAACTTGAGAAAGATAACAGCGAACAGTTAAAAAATGAATTATCTTTAATAAAATCAGAGCTGCAAAAACAGAAAGCTGCAATAGAAACAAAAAATCAACAAATTGCATCACTTGAAAAACAGCTTGAAAAAGCAAGTTCACAACTTGGAACTTCTCAGGAAACAATTAGAGAACTGAATGAAGCACGTCAAAAAGTTGCTGATGTCAGGCTAGAACTGGCTGAAACAAAAGCAGAACTCGCAGATGCCAGAACAGATAAGGCTGAAGATCTTCTGGCGGCCAGAGAGGAAATTGCTAACCTTAAATTGAAGCTCGCAGATTTGAAAGTAGCTGAAAAAGACAGTTCTATTGCAAGTTTAAGAATTAATGAGCTGGAAAACAAGGTTGTAACTCTACAAAATGAATTAAAAGATGCTAAAACAAACGCAATGAGTGCTAAAGAAGCATCTGTCGAAGTTAAAAACCTTCAGAAGCAGGTAGCAAATCTGGAGCAGCAACTGGAATCAGAAAGAGCAAAAGTCGCCTCAGCCAGAGCCTCTTCAGAAGACCTGTCGGCATTACAGAAGCAGGTAGCAAATCTGGAGCAGCAACTGGAATCAGAAAGAGCAAAAGTCGCCTCAGCCAGAGCCTCTTCAGAAG
>CAZFBA010000024.1:0-43486 GCA_964517135.1 uncultured Gammaproteobacteria bacterium | reverse complement strand
CTTCAGAAGACCTGTCGGCATTACAGAAGCAGGTAGCAAATCTGGAACAGCAACTAGAATCTGAAAGAGCAAAAGTCGTCTCAGTAAAATCTGCAAATGAAGAGGTTTCTAACCTCCAGAAAGAATTAAATTTATTAAGAGAAGAACTGAAAGCCAGTAAACAAAAAACAATGTCTTTAACAGAAGAGACAAAAGAGGTTTCATCCTTACAAAAAGAAGTAAATATGCTTAAAGAACAATTAGCAATGGCTAATCAGCAGCTAAGTACTCAAAAAACAGATTCAGAAGAGATAAATAAGCTTCAAAATCAGATACAATCATTACAGGCTGATCTTAAACAGGCCAGACAGAAGAAACCTGAAGTTGCAGTTGATAATGAAGCCCTTAAACAGCTGGAAACCAAAATTGCCAGTCTCGAAAATGATTTGAATGCAAAGACAACAAAACTGGAAGAGTCTCAAAAGAAAATAAGCCAGCTTGAATCAAAACTAGTTTCTTCTGAAGATTCAGTAACTGAGGTTGTTGATAAAGATGCTAAGATTAAAGAACTTGAGAGCCAGGTAATCTTCCTGCAAACAGAACTGACAAAAGCTAATGATAAGCTCCCAGACCCTGTTCAAATGAAAGAGATGAAAGACGAAATAGCAAAACTGAAAACTGAAATAAAAGCCAGAGAAAGTGACCCGCAGGTACTAAAACTTGAAAAAGACCTGAAATTAACCCAGGAGCAGCTTCAAAAGACTCTTCAAGAACTTGATAATAGTCAGGGATATCAGAAAACGAAGCTTGAAGATGCACAAAAAGCTATAAGCAAGCTTAAAGAAGAAAATGAATCTTTGAAAAAATCATTAGAAAGCAGTACATCTACAACTATGCCTGCATCAGTAAGTTCAGCAGGATCGCTGGAGTTATATAATCAGGCTCTCGCATTGTTTAAACAGGGTAATATGCCACAAGCAACCAGAAAACTTGAAGAATATCTTGGTATCAACCCATATCACGTTGATTCTATTGTAATGCTGGCTGTTATTAAGTCTAAAGACAATCAACTGAATGAAGCTAAAGAATTGCTACTTAAAGCTATTGAAATAAGCCCGAATCATACAGATGCACACCATAATCTCGGAAATATATACCTTAGAATGGGAGATATGCAGAAGGCTCAGGCAGAGTATGCAAAAGCGATAAGCATTGAATCACTCAGTAATCTTGGTAGTATCTATAAAAGACAGGGACGCCTTCAGGAATCTGTTGAACAATACCAGGCAGCACTAACATTAAAACCTGATTCACCTGATTTACACTATAATCTGGGTAATGTTTACAAACAAAAAGGCGAATTCGATAAGGCTATTGAGCAATATCAGGCATCACTAAATTTAAATCCTCAGTTCTCAGATGCACAGTATAATCTGGGTCTTGCCTATACAGAAGTTGGCAACCTTGAAAAGGCAATATCTGCGCTGGAAAAATATCTCAAATTAGAGCCTAATTCACCAGATACAGAAAAAGTCCAGAAGTTTATTGTTATTTTAAAAGAAAAGGCAAAATGATAAAACCAGTACTTATTAACTGGCTTTAAAAATCTCATTTAAATTATCCTGTTCATAAGAGCAGTAAACTTTTTGAGTTTTTCTATAATTTCTATCAGCTGTTCAGGGGAAATTGTTTGTGAAGCATCTGAAAGTGCCTCTTCAGGTTTAACGTGAACCTCTATCATTAGCCCGTCAGCACCGCAGGCAACGGAAGCAAAAGACATAGGTGCGATGAGACTTCTTTTGCCTGTACCATGAGAGGGATCAACAATTACGGGAAGGTGGGAAAGTTCTTTTATAAGGGCAACTGTAGAGAGATCTAGAGTGTTTCGGGTGGATCTTTCAAAAGTTCTAATACCTCTTTCACAAAGAATAACCTGAGAATTACCTTCATTTAAAATATATTCAGCAGCCAGTAGAAATTCATCCATGGTTGCTGACATACCTCTTTTAAGTAATACAGGCTTTTTAACCTTTCCCAGTTCCTGAAGAAGGTCATAATTTTGCATGTTTCTGGCACCAACCTGAACTATATCTGTATATTCCAGTATCAGGTCAATATATTTAAGGTGCATTAGTTCAGTTACAATGGGCAGACCGGTTTCTTTCCGTGCTACAGCCAGATATTTGAGGCCCTCTTCACCCAATCCCTGAAATGAATAGGGGCCTGTTCGTGGTTTAAAGGCGCCACCTCTTAAAATTTTTGCGCCTGCTTTTTTTATTGCTATGGCGGTATTTACAATTTGATCTTTGTTCTCAACGCTGCACGGACCGGCAATTATAACAAAGTGGTTATTGCCAATAATAGCACCGTTGATCTTTATAACAGTATGTTCAGGATGGAACTCCTTACTAGCACGTTTAAATGGTTTGCTGACATGAAAGATCTCTTTAACGCCGGGCATTAGGTCAATCTGGGAAGAATCTATTCTGCTTTCGTTGCCAATTACGCCGATAGCTGTACGTTGTGCTCCTGGTATAGGGCAGGGTGTAAACCCCATTTTTTTAATTTTATTGATAACAGAGTTAATTTGTTCATCTGTTGCATTGTTTTTCATCATTATAAGCATTGTTATTGCCTCTGAAGTTTCTTTTTTACGTATCCTGGAATGTTAATCACTTTTATTCTGTCTTCAACTTCCGGGTTTACAGGTGAGTTCTTTTCCAGATAGTCTACAACTACTTGTGTTATAGACATTCCAGTATTATAAATATTTGTTGCCCCTTTTTTCATAGGCCAGAAGCCATCACCGCCATTCAGCAGATAGCTGTTGGATGCTATTCTATAAGTCTTTTCCGGGTCAAGAGGGCTGCCATTAACAAAAACATTAACAACACGGTTGCCATTTTTCTTAATTTGCAAGTAATTTTCAGATAATACCTGCGGTGGATTAGATACATCAGCAGTAAAGACCAGGCCTGATACCTGTAAGAACCCTCCCTGGCTATATGGTAAAGCAGAAACAGATCTTTCAAGGCATGCTTTAAGGTCTTTGCCTTTAAGGTCAAACAGAATAACTTCATTTTCAAACGGGTGAATTTCTATTATTTCTGCCAGAGAGATTTTCCCTGGCGGTAATATCCTGTCACTTCTTATTGCTCCGCCATTTTGCAGGACAACATCTACTTCAGGGAACTTATATTTAATAGCATCGACAAAGAAATTGCCTCCTGATGTTTCTTTTGTTCTTACTTCATCTCTGATAAGATTTATAAATGTTTTTGTTTCACCGACTATTTTAGTGGCAATCTTTTCATATTCTAGTTTTAGTCTATCAAGTGTTTTATTTACTTCCGTGTCAGGTTTTATTGTAGAATCAACAGGTATAAGATTGAAGTCTATCAGTGATACTCTGTCATTATCTACTGATACTTTAAGGCTACCTAGATTTTTACCGAATTCACCTGCCTGAACAATAATTACATCATTGTTGTTTAAGTCTTTTACAATAGTAGGTTTGTAGGTAGTAGTGTGTGAATGGCCACCAATAATGATATTAGCACCTGAAATCTTGCCTGATAGCTTTTTATCTTCTTCGTAGCCAAGATGTGAAAGGATTATAATAAGATCAGTTTTGTTTTTTATTTCATTGATATACTTTTGAGCTGATCTGGCAGGGTCTAAAACTTTTGTATGTTCACCAATATTAGAAATAATTCTTACTTCATCTGTTACAAGGCCAATTATACCTACTGTACATCCTTTACAGTCAATAATAGTATAGGGCAGGGTTTTTTTATACAGAGGAGATTTCTCATTAAAAGAGAGGTTTGCTGCAAGAAAAGGAAACTTTGCCTCGTCTATCATTGCAGCCAAGACTTCTGACCCTTTGTCAAACTCGTGATTGCCTATTGTAAGGGCGTCATAATGAAGTTTATTCATAAATTCCACATCTGGAATACCGTTATAAAGGTTAAAAAATATAGTGCCCTGTGCAAAATCACCGGCATCAAGAATAAGAAAACAGGAGTTATTGTTCTGTTTTTGCAGTGTTTTAATTAGTGTTACTCTTCGTGCAATACCTCCGACGTCTTTGTTATAATCTGATATACCAAGCTCAAACGGCAACAGCCTTCCGTGAACATCGTTTGTATGTAGAATTTGAATATCGCACTGACCGGCAATACTGGAATTTGCAATGAAAAACGTTAAGAATAAGACCAGAAATCCTTTGAGTATCTTTATCATTTTATTTTAATAAACCGCCTTTAACCTCTATTCTGCTATCTGTTTTAATTTCAATTGGTGAATGTCTTTGAATATAGTCAATAATAATTTCTGTAAGAGACTTATTAGTATGTTTTACATCTTTTGCGTTTTTAAAGGTAATAAAACCATCACCACCATAGAACATAAAGTCATTAATAGCCACTCTATATTCTTTGTTATAATCGATAGGCTTACCATTAACTTTGATATCTATTATTCTGTCGCCTATTGATTGAATAGCATCGTTGTCTTCATTGAGTTGTTGTGGCATACCGGTAAGGTCTACAACATAAGATAGGCCAGCAACCTGAAGAAAAGTACCTTTAGAAATAGGGAGATTGCTTACACCACGTTCAAGCACCTCTTTAATCTGTCTTCCTGTAAGTGTTACAAGAATGATCTTGTTTTCAAATGGGTGAAGCTCATATACTTCTCTGAGAGTAAGCTCACCTGGTTGTAGAATCTGGTCTCCACGTATGCCACCGGAGTTTTGAAACACAATATTTGCTTCAGGGAATTCTTCTTTAATAGCCTCGGCAAAAAGTATACCAACATTAGTTTCACCGGTACGTATATGACTTTTTATAACGTCAAGCGGAACTTTTGTTTCTCCTATAGGTTGCTTTGCCTTTCTGAGAAGGGCATCTTTGAGCTTGTTGATTTGCATAACATATTTGATATCAGGGGTTATTGACTCATCAAGAGGTATAAGGTCATATTTAACTAGCCTTGTCTTTTTATCTTTGACAGCTACAATAAGCTTGCCAAGGTAGCGCCCCTGATTTTTAGCCTGAACAATAATAGTTTTGCCGCCTTCAGGCGTATTAATAATAACAGGAACAGTAAGCTTGGTTTTAGATCCGCCACCAACAATAACA
Organism: uncultured Gammaproteobacteria bacterium; assembly: GCA_964517135.1. Classification (GTDB taxonomy): domain Bacteria; phylum Cyanobacteriota; class Vampirovibrionia; order JBFMGH01; family JBFMGH01; genus CAZFBA01. The sequence continues at coordinate 38,363 of CAZFBA010000024.1, read as the reverse complement.
TCAATGCCACTGACTTCTGAAGCCAGCTTTCGATCTTCTTTTAGGCCCAGGTGGCTGAGTGCAATAATGATATCTGTTTTAGGTTTCAGTTCATCCAGTGCTTTTCTTGCTGCCTCTTTAGGGTCTGTTATAACCACATCAGGGCCAGTTTTGGCGAATATATTAGCGTCTTCTGTTGTTAATCCAAAGATGCCAACCTTTAACTTTCTGTCATCATCAGGCTTACCAATATCCATAATAACATATGGTGCTATAAGGGGGGTTCCGTTGTTATCCTTAAGATCATCAGACCTGCTAATGTCTATATTAGCAACAAGAAACGGAAAAGTTGAAGCCATGATATATTCTCTTAAACCTTCAGGGCCTTTATCAAAATCATGTTCACCTATGGTTACAGCATCATAGCCAATATTTATTTTGATACCTTCGTCAGAGATTATCACACCCGAATCATCGTCAGATGCAGTGGGTTTGCTCATTAGTTTTCCTATTTCTTTTCCGCTAAAAACTCTCGTAAAGAGTGTACCCTGTATAGTATCACCAGCATCGAGCAGCAAGACATTTTCATCAGATTCTCTTATTTGCTGTACGGCTGTTGCAAGCCGTGCGAACCCTCCTATTTCAACTATTTTGCTGCCTGCTATCTCTTCAAAGGGCAAAACTTGCCCTTGCAGGTCGTTTGTGTGGAGAATAGTCAGCCTTTGACCTGGTACTGAAGTAAGTTGTCCCCATAGTATTATGATAAAAATAAATAAACCAACCAGCACTAGGGGTATTGGTATGAACTGTGGTTTTTTAGGTTTAGGAGGTAAGGATGACATAATGACATTATACACGAATAGGCAACTTGTACAATTCAATAATAACTGCTCAATTTCATAAGTAAAGGCAGGGTTGTAATTTATTCAGGGAAATACTATTTGGTGTTTCAGGAGGCAAATTCTTTCTGTTTGTGGGGTATTTCCATAAAAAAGAGCCACATTTCTGTGGCCCTGTAGATTTATAATCATTTAAGATAATTGATTATGCTATAAAGGTTTTTGAAGGATTAAAGCCTACTTTGCTTAAGAAGCTTGAGAACTCAGCATCGGATTTTGTATTAATATTACCGGCTTCAGGTTGTGTAGCTGCGGCATCTTTAGAACCCTGCATAGATACTTTATCTGCTTTTTCTTTTTCTTTTGCTTTTGCAGGATCAGGAATCCAGCCTTTTTTGATAAGGAAGTTGTTAACTTTATCAGCTAATGGCGGTGCAATAACAGGGCCCAGGAAGCGGAATACTACTGTAAATGCTGTAATGCCCATCATAACTTTCAGACCACCAGCCATTTTGTCATATTTACCAGGGACAACAGCTTTCATTTGCTTGTCCATGATTTCTTTCATAGAATCAAAGACTTTAGCAACTGTCAAACTGGCTAATGTAGAGAATGTACAGGTGATAGCGTCGTTAATTAACAGTGGCACTTTACGTTCCATAGGTATTTTATCAGATTTTAGATTGCTGAGAATATAGAATGATGATATCCATAATGGAAGAGCCAGAACCATTTTAGGATATAGTTTGCCATACAGGTTTGTTTTTTCTCTGTCAAACATATCATGTACGCCTGACGGTTTGGTACTCCAATCTGCGATGCCTTTTATGGGTTTGGAGTGAGCTAATGTATTAATACCACGAGCGAGGATGTTTTCTACTGGTCTAATCATCCGCTACACCCCCTTCTCTTCTTGCTTGATGCCTTGAATGAACTGTTCATAGACCATCCTTTGCTGGTCAGACAGTTTGGCAGCAGCTATAGGAGGATTGTAGTGATCCATAGGTTTCTTCTTCCTGTTGGGGAAGAGTTTATCCATAAATACAGGAATCAGTTTAAAGGTCAATATTGCCAGTGGAACAGCAAAGACAAACTTCATACCATAGTTCACAAGGAATGAGAAGCCTTTATAAGCCTGTGTTGGCTTAAGAACACCCTGTGCGTCTTTGGTCCATTGCATGGCTTTAGGTAATTCAATACCTATATTCTTGTAATGACCCTTGCCCAGTTTTTCAATAATATCACCGATCGGTTTAAAGAGTATGGTTGCTTCAACAAAACCACACATACCGGATGCCATAGACTTAACAGCTGCATATTGCTTATCTTCTTTTTTTGCACCAGGCATAGCAAGAATTGTTGCCGGTCTTATTGTTGTTGTAACACCCAGAGCAACCAGGGCCTCAAATAACCCGGGATACTTATCGGCTAAGTGTGTGACACCCTTGAAAAACCCGGTTGAATAAAAAGTATCAGGTATTAGCTTGGCCAGCTTCATACCTGCTCTCTCAAATGCATTAGCGTTTTTTACCTGTTTAATAGCATCCAGGACGTGTTTACTTGTCGCCCCGAAGCTTACATTTTTACTGGCCGGAGCAGATTTTGTTAATGCATCTTTTTGTAATATGTTTCCCCTCTGTAAGCCTTGAAAGCTTACATTCTCTCTCGAAGGATTTTTCCTTATTATGAGCGGATTTTTTTGCTGAATCTTCATTTTTTACCCCACAATGATAAACCATCATTTGAAATTAAGTAATAAACAAGTTATTCCTTTTTTCTTGTTTTTCTTATTTGATTGGCTGTGTTTTTCCCCCATATATTTTGAAACACACTTATTAAATGTAGCTGAATGATAATAGTTGCTAAAAATAAAAGGTATGGTAACAAATCGTTACATCGTTTTAGTGAGTTAGTCTTAAATACCATATTATTGTATTTCTTAAATAATCATGTAAGCACCAGAATTTTAGCATAGAGAAAAAAGCCTTTCCATCAAAGATTAAAGAAAAAAATGTAATAAAATGTAACACCGGTCAGGGTAACAGTATACTATAATTAGAATTTCTACTTTATATGTTTACTTTGATCACTCAATAAAGGCTCTAATACCCTGAAGGGAAGTATATAAGCAATATAGAATAATTATTCCTGTGTTTAAAAAATTTATCAAAAAAATTATTTCTAAATACTACTTTCCAGCAGACAAAGAAGATATTATTAGTAATCGTTATCATTACTAATAAGAATAAAAATCTATTTTACATCTGATAAAAAAATTGTTGTTCAGAGTTTTTAATATTTTTGTATTGATTTTCTCCGTAATTATACGTATAGAATGTTAAAAATTGTCAATTTCGTTCCTGAATTAGACAATTTTTATTTTCAGGGCTCTTATATAAGTAAGCAAAAATGATTTACTAAGGTGGTATAAAAGAAAAGGTGGTATAAACTATGGTATCTTCAACAATAACAAGAGAAAAGCAAAGTGTTTTCAGTAAAGTTGTTTCATTGCCAGATAATATGGCGGCCAGTCATCCTGAATCAATACAGGTTATTCAGGCATTTGTTGAACAACAAAAAATGATTCGCAGGGTTGCAACAAGACTTTCTGCATACACTGTTAAAGGCCAGAAGCTTGCTGAAAGTGAAAAAATTGAAGACAATCTTGCACTCAGAAAACACAGAATGGATTTAGAAAAATTTGTCGATAATTTCATAGAAGCAAACAACGCTGATGTTTCTGAACTCACTGATTCTGAAAGTCTTAAAAAGCTTATGTTTGCAAGGCTTGCAAAGGCCTGCGAAGAATATTATACGGTATCTCTGACATCAGAAGATCAGGCAGAGATCAAGAATTACAAGAAAAAAGCCGAAGAAGCAGGCAAAGACCTTGACTCTATCAGCCGTTTGCTTGGATAGGTCAATATCAGATACCACCTTAATGGCGGCTGATTTAAGCCGCCTTTTGTTTTTTTAAAAAAAGATCAGTGCATAACTTAAAAATTTTTCAATTTTAAAATTTTTGAAATACGTAATCAGATTTCAGAATATACAGGGCAGTTATTTAATTCTTTAAATTGTCATTAAATATAGAATTGGATTGTAACCAATTGTAAAAAAATCATCGATTTTAAGCAATTATTGCCACAAAAAATTTTTTAGATATATAGAGAGTATATACAAAATATATCACAAGAGATCGAGTCACAAAAAAGCAAGGTTAAATTAAGAAGTAAAGGATTAAGCGAATGACTACAGTATCACAATTACCAGGTTATTTTTATAAATCCACTGACTTCATCAGCCCTAAAAAGATTAATAATGATATTTATAATATCGTTGGTGATACCATTCCAGGTAGCATAGAAGAAAGCATTCAAAAAACTTTAAATGATTCTAATGCTATCTTAGTTAAGACAGCTCAAGTTCTCAAAGCTATTAATAACGATCAGCCTCTTCCTGTTGATAAAACAAAGCCTTCTTACTCAGTTTTGGATATGACCAATGAATCAGTTAATAACATTATTGGCCAATCAACAAACACAAACGCAACAACAACAGCCAACGGCATCTTCGGTAGTGTAAACAATGCTTTAGATTCAGTTATTAACGAAGGCAAAACAAATACCTGCTATAGTCCAGCAGATAAAATTTTAAACGAAGTAAATCTTGCTTTAGAATATTTATTAGGCCAGCCGCAAACAACAGGCCAGAAAAATGCAGATAAAGTCTACAACGAAACAAACTCAACCTACGATAACATTATGTCAGGCGAGAAAGCTACAAACAATGGCGTATATGCAGGCAGTGACAGCGCTTATGACCTTTTCAATTTTGTTAACAGTGGTTTAAATGCTTTTCTTTATCCAAATACAAATTCAGGCCAGCCAGTAACAGCAGGCAGTAATGAAACCAATCAGATGATCAACGATACAAATACTGGCCTCAACAATCATCTTTATATTAATACAAACTCTGGCGCACCGGTCAATTCTGGTAGTGCAGATACTCACAATATGCTCAACTACGTTAATAACGGTTTAAATTCACATCTTTATATCAACACAAACTCTGGCGCACCGGTCAATTCTGGTAGTGCAGATACTCACAATATGCTCAACTACGTTAATAACGGTTTAAATTCACATCTTTTTGTCAACACAAACTCTGGTGCACCGGTCAATTCTGGTAGTGCAGATACTCACAATATGCTCAACTACGTTAATAACGGTTTAAATTCACATCTTTTTGTCAACACAAACTCTGGCGCACCGGTCAATTCTGGCAGTGCAGATACTCACAATATGCTCAACTACGTTAATAACGGTTTAAACAATTACCTCTATACAGATACAAACTCTAATAACCCTGTTCATACTAATAGCGGTCAGTCAGCAGACCTTTTAAGCGCTGTTAATTATGGAACCAATAAAGTATTCAGCATGAACAACTATGCTAACAACCCGGTAATGTGTGGCAGTGAAAACTCTAACAGTCTGTTCAATTATGTAAATCAAAACATCTCAGGGCTTTTTGCAAAAGCAGTTTAAAAACAATCAACGTTTAAATATATTTTGCTCTCTTGACTCTTATTCCTTATGACTTCTTTTCAACTAGATGCCCGGTGGCATCTTTTTTTTTGCCTGTATAAAAGATCAGTGCATAACTTAAAAATTTTTCGATTTTCAAAACCCAGATCCCGCCCACCCTAAAGGAAGGCATGGGCTCTCTTCTTTTTTCATAAAGAAGCAAAAACTTTTCACTACTGGCTTACTGACTTCGTATACGTGCTTTGAAAGCCCAGGCCAATCGACCCGTTCAATCCATATCTTCACGTTTAAAATTTTTGAAAATCGAAACCAGAAAAATCTTTCACTCAGGTTGTGTATCAGTCTTTTATAAACTGTTCGCACTCAGGTTTATGTTTTTAATCTGATATTTACATATGATCAGTGAATAAATTAAAACGCTCTTGAGAATTTTAGAATTGTAATATATTCCAGCAAATTTGCTTTTGTGGATTGAAATATTTGTGAATAATCCGTGTTAAAACTATTTAGTAGTATTTTTTAGCACTGTTTCTGTCTGCAAAATAAGCTTTCCACAAAGTGAATGAGTATAATTATTACTAACATACTGGCTGTTTTTTTCTACCATACAGCCTTTTTCTGTCTGAAAAATTTCTAATTTGCTGTCAGCTTTAAAAAGTGCGGCACTATTATTAGATTTTTGTACTTTTATATAAGCAAGATTGCCTGATGGATAAGCGTAAACAGCTGTTGTTCTTGATGAAGGTATAGTTGCTTTAACGAATTTTAGCTTCCCGTCGTATCTATAAATAAGATAATAGTTCCTATTACCCATTTTAAGCTCATATTCATAGTGATTTAAGCAGTTAACACCACTGGTTTCAGCCGGTGTTCTTGTTTTACAATAGCCCATATGTTTAGCATAGTCTGGGTCTGAAGATGGGGCCCAGTTTACATCAATCCTTTTAGGCAGCTTTGAAACAACAGAACTTTTGATTTGTTTTATATAATTGATATCCTGAGTTGTAATTTCTGCCAGAGCTGTTGCTCCTGTAAAACAAAAAAGTAAAAGAACTGTAAAAGATAAAATTTTCCTCATAAGTACCCCCGTTTTGGCCTATTGCAGGTATTAATGTCCATATAAGTTAATAATAGTAAGTTGAGTATAGCATAAATCAGATTGTCAACAAATAAAAAAAATGCTTTTCAACTTCTTTATTCTGTTTTCTCAGAAGGGAGTTGCCGGATCTTATTTGCAGTTTATATCTGTCACTGCCAGGTTTATTTTCTGTTTTCAAAATGTACAAAATCTATAAGAAAAACAGCACCAAGCAAAAGGGCTTTATGTTCCACCGGAAGGTTTTTAGGGAACAGAACACCGAAATTGTCTGCAACTGTGAAGGCTTCTTTTGCCACTCCTGACCATTTCTTAGTTATTTTGCCTATTTCATTACCACGCCATTTGATAAAGAAAGTCCAGGGGCGAAAAACAGGGCCATGAAGCTCAAATATCTGTCTGCCTCTGGCATCATAAATAGTATATATACGCTCCAGCAGTGCAAACTCTTTTTTAACCTGACCAATAACTTTGCCATCTCTGTCATTTATTGATATTTCATGAAAATAAAACCTGAATGGCCTGCTGATAGTAAATACAATAGTACTCACATCTGATCTGATTGCCATTTCAAAGGGTCTAAAGTTTCTTAAATAAATTCGGAGCAGTGTATTTGATTGATACTCTTCAGCCAAATAGATTTCTTCACCATCAGTGTTTTTTACAGAATATCTATTTCTTGCTTCAAAGCCGGTGAATACTTCTGCCATTTCAACAAACTGATTTACTATCAGCCCATTGAGTTCTGCCATTTTATCCAAAACATTTCTCCTGTATTTAGGAATAATTTAGCTTTTGGGTTGCCTTTTATTATATATGAATTAAATTTTATAGAAAAGACTAATGCTAATTCAGGCAAAATCTGATAGCTATTTCAAGGGTATGCAACAAATACGTTAGTCATATATTTGCAGAGTATATTTTCTAATGCTGCCTTATTCCTGACTAACCCATTTAATTCATAAACTATTAATAAATTGACATTTAGCGAATACATCTTTTTAACCCTCAAGAATAAATAAACTATAAATTGATGAATAATTCGGGCTAAATTTCACCAATAGGGGAATGAGGACCGAAACTGCCGTTGCTGTCGCCATGAAAGGATGGTGGCCCAAAGCTTGATTGATATCCCCTGAGATCGCTGTGCCCCGGTACACCTATATGAAAGTTTAAAAAGCTGCCAGAGCTTTTAGTGGTTTTATCTTTGTGACATCTGGCCTCTGTAGTTGATTTATTGATAGTGTATGTTCCTCCATCTTTCTGATAGGTTTTATGATAGGATGTATGATGGTAGTAATTATTGCCATTATGGTAGTTATGTTCTTTTGCCATTGCATTTGAAGCAGCAGTAGAGAATATGAGAGTTATGGCAATAAGAGATAATAGAATTTTCTTCATTTTTAGTATCCTTTATTGTGTGCAACAAAATCATAATAGACTGTCTGTTTTCTTATTCAATCGCAACACAGAGTGAAAATGGCCTCAGAAAAAAGTATGATTATTCTATCAAGAATCTGTTTTTGAAGAGCCAGAACTCACCTTTGAAAGGTAAAAACCTGAAATAAATATTATTAAAAAGCTTATAAACAATATTACCGGGCCATTAATAAATTCAGGAATATTTAATGACAGAGCATCCACAGATTTATCAGGCGCCATCCAGGGGAAAACATAAGCCATAAGAATGGTAATTAGCCCTATAAAGACTACAAACAATATACTATGAGGAAGTGTAAACCTGAACAATGCTGATTCCTGGCCTGAAAGGCCGGTTGAAGAAGTTGCCACTGCAAGGCTTTGAGGAGAAATCATCTTTGCTGCACATCCTCCTGTAGTATTTGCAGCCACTGTAAGTACAGGGTTAACCCCTGTTGCTTCTGCTGTAACTCTTTGCAGGTTACAAAACAGGGCGTTTGAAGAGGTGTCACTGCCGGTAATAAAAACCCCAAGCCAGCCTAAAAGCGGTGATATAAAGGGATAAACAGGGCCTGCAATAGTAAATACTGCACCCAGAGTTGCTGTCATACCAGACCAGTTGGCTACATACGCAAACCCGAGAAAGCATGCAATTGTTATTAAAGCGTATTTCAATTCATTAAGTGTTTTAAGAAATATTTTAAAGAAACTTTCAGGTTTAAGACCGAGTATAAAAGCAGAAATAACAGTTGCTATGAAAATAGATGTGCCTGTTGTGGCCAGCAAGTTAAGCTGATAAACAGCCTCAAGAAGACTTCCATCAGGCAAAACTATTCTATTCAGGGTATTAAAAGATATCTTTAGAGTAGCTAATTCAAGCATATTTCGAACAGGAGTTAATCCCCAATTAGTAATAAGTATTGTTACTATTATAAAAGGACTCCAGGCTTTTGCTACCTGCAAAGAATTATAATTAAAAGCTTTATGTGGTTTGATATCTTCTCCCTCAAACTTCCAGATAGTTTCAGGCTTCCAATATTTTAAAAGTATTATCAAAGAAACAATTGAAGCCAGGGCAGATAGAATACCCGGCAATTCTGGCCCCAGATAATGTGATGTCAATAAAAGTACCAGCCCATAAGACAGGCCTGTTGCTAGAATAGCCGGCATAACTTCTTTAGTTGCTTTCCAGCCAGCCATAATGAATATCAGCCAGAAAGGTACAAATACTGAAAACAGAGCCAGTTGGCGTCCTGCCATCTGACCTATCAATGCTGGATCCATTGAAGAGACGGCCCCGGCAGTAATAATTGGTATACCAACAGCAGCAAAGGCAACAGGTGCAGTGTTGGCAATCAGGCATATTCCAGCAGCATAAAAAGGCTTGAAGCCAATACCTGCGAGCATTGCAGCTGTAATAGCCACAGGAGTGCCAAAACCTGCTATGGCTTCTAAAAATGCTCCAAAAGCAAAAGCTATCAAAAGAGCCTGAATACGTCTATCTTCAGTTATGGTTAAAATCGAATCTTTAACAATATTAAATTCACCAGATTCTACTGTCAGGTTATAGAGAAATACTGCCATTAAGACGATCCAGCCAACCGGTATAAGGCCGAATAAAATGCCATACAGCGATGAAAAAACGGTTAGCTCAGCTGGCATAGCAAAAATTATTATAGCTATCAGCATAGCAATGACGAGAGTAAGAATTCCTGCGACATAGCCTTTAAGTTTTAGCACTGCAAGGGCAATAATAAGAAATATTACAGGCAATGAAGCCCAGATTGCTGATACAATCAGATTATTAGCAGGATCTATTGACTGGTGCCAGGTCATAGTTTTTATCCATTACAATTAGCTTTATTTATTGAGACTAATGCATAACTATAATGATAGATTTTTCAGGTTTCGACTTTCAAGAAATATAAATTTAAGATATGGGTTGAACGAGCAGGTGATCACTTGCAGATAAAGAGAACAAGAAATCACTCAATACCCCTGGGTTAGCCTGTTTTGATGGGGTCAAGTGCCAGCCGTGGCACGGGTTTTGAAAATCGAAAAATTTTAAGTTATACACTGATCTCTTATTGTAAGAAAAAGATATCAGACTATAAATAAGAAAATATTCTATCATTATGTTTATATTTTAGGCTTACGCAGGCAAGCAACAGTTTTGCAGGTAAAAGCAATTGCCTTTACCTGCTGCCGGAGTTGTTATGCGAAGTCTTTATATAATGTTATCCTAGTTGCCGGCTGACCAGAACACAGGATAATCATTGTAACTTATGTCTGCATGTGGCAAATAGAATGCCGATGCAGGTATATCTTGTCCTTCTCTGGTTTTCTGTGCCCATAAAGCGGTGAAAGAGAACGGGCAAGGAATATCACCATTTTCAAACTGTCTGGCCATTTCAACAGCAAACAGAGAATTGTTAAGATCTTCTTTGGTTCTGCCGTCGATAGTATTCAGATGAACAAAACCTCCGTCAGCCAGTATTTCATGCCCATGCGCACCTCCAATGTTCAGGAGTGCTTTTGTTAAGAAATTATTGCCCATACCTCTAAATAAACCGTATGAGCCTTCAAAGGCCATCCAGAAATGCCCTGTCTGGGTTGGTGTACCATCTTGGAAGTTGCGAGACCAGCCATAATCACCGAATCTACCTACAGCTCTAGCATAGTCAACAAATTTATCTTTCCAGGCATCCATAGTAAACTCACCTGATTCTTGAAGTGCTTGCTGGGAAAGCAAAGCAGCAGAAGCCATAACTGTCTGAGCAGCATCCACATCATCAAATGGCGGTGCTGGTTTGAAGCTGCCGTCTTCTTCTCTTATACGGCTTTTCAGATCGTTTGCAAGAACGTCTATTTTATACTTATTTACTGCATCCGCTCCCTGAGCAGTAATATCTGCCGGCACCTGAATATTATTGAGATAGTCCTGAACATCACCTATTTCAGCCTTTACCGAATCAGGTATCATCTGGTCAAAGCCTTCCATCCGTGGTGGTGTTGCCTGATCAGTTCCTGACTGTGGATTAACACTATTTGTAACAGCGTTATTTGCTGTTATGTTTAATGTTTCTGAAAACGGATTAGTGTTATTAGGATTATTAATAACGTTATCAAGTGCTTTAAAGCTATCTAAAGCACTATTGTTATTTGTTGCTTGTATTGTATTTTGGTTTCTTGCTGAATTGACAGTGGTGTTATGGCTGTCAGTGTTATTATTAGAGTTTTCTGTTTTTGTTTTCTGGTTAGAATCCTTAATATTATTACTTTTTTTGACTTCTTTTGGTTTGTCATCTATCCTTGTCATTAATTATACCCCCATGTTTTAACCCCATAAATATAGTTATATCTACCTTTTTAGTATGTAAATAAGCGAAGCCCTTTTGTAACAGATAATATCCTTATAAAAATCTACATATGTATTACCAGTCAAATTTCTTCATCAACTTGTTAATATAACCTTCCCTGTAATTGATTAATCCTCAAAAAAATAATACAGATTTCAGCCCGATTAGAAGAAATTACCCGTTCAAAAATCGCAATTAAGCACCCCTGTGTTAATAAAAACAACTATTAATTTAGTATTGTTAAATATTACAAAATTGTTAATAAATATATCAAAATATACGTAAAATCACTTAATAATAATTAATGCTTCAAAAGCCTTATTTAAGCTAATTATTCAAATAGAATCTCTTGTTTTTTCTTGCTGTAAAAGGCTTTATTAAGCCTGGGCCTGTCTTTCATTCCGTCTGTAATGATTATAGCATTATGAGGGCAATTATGAATACATTTCAAGCATAATTCACAATTTTCAGGTGAAAATACCGGGTTATTATCAGAAGCTTTCCAGCTTTCACGATGACAGCTTTTTACGCAGAGGTTGCAATTAACACACCTGTCTGGCAGCAAATGTATTGATTCTTTTAAAGATTCATATTGCTTTTCAAGAAAGAAAAGCATTGCTCGATTTAAGGGTGTATACCATTTATACAGGGGTATTTTTGATTTTTTCAGTGTATTTTCAGACATTTTAATAATTTCAGCTGTTATGTTTTCGATTTTTGAGTGAATATTTTTTTCATAATTCCAGATAAATTTCCATTTTTCAGGAAAAAATAATGCTCCATCGCTTGCAGGCCCTTTAATACAGGCATAATTAAACGTAAGAATATTCTTTTTTTCAATGGATTGAATAAAGTGCCTCAGGCAATTTTCCTGATAAAGTGCACAGGTTGTAAAGACATAAGCCTTTTTAGAGTTTTCATAAGCCGGCAATCGCTCAATAAACTCTCTCATGCTTTGTGGAGGCTCACAACCAAAGGTAGGAAAGCTAAATATAATAAGTTCATGCTCATCAAAAATAGATAAATCAAGCTTTCTATCAATTTCCTTTAGTGTAATATCATACCTGTCTGATAATTTTTCTTTTAAAATATCGTTTATTATCCGGGTGCTGCCAGAACCTGAATGATAAACCATTAAAAGCCCTGTTTTAGCAGTAATATTCATTAGTGGTGTTCTCATGAATGTTTTGAATTAATACATATGTATTGATTTTCTGTTTTTATACTAAATTAATTATAGTTTAAAAGCACCTAAAGGTAGGTTATTTAAGGTAAAATTTCTTACACAACAGAGAAATGTTTGTGAATAAAGAGCATTCAGTTGTTAAGTAAAATTTTCTTAAAACTATTTCATATGTAAATTTTTTTTTCAAAGGCCTGATATTATTAATACACATAAGATAATATTTGCAGATGTCTTTAATTATAAGTCTTTTGTAAATTTTAAAAGCTCTTTAACTAAAAAATAGTATCTTTTCAGGTATAATTATATCCTGAAAACTGAAAATAAAATTAATATCTGATTAGACATTCATTTACAAATAGTCTCTTTTTTGAATAATTAAATATACGGATGCTAATTTTACATTGATATTGTGCTACCATTAAACTATAAAAAGATCAGTTAAAAAGAAAAACTGAAATTTTCATCTTGAACATAGGTATTTGATTTGGTGAAGATTCCTGAGCTAAAAATAGGAAACCTGAAAGCTGAAGTCCCTGTGATCCAAGGAGGTATGGCAATAAGGGTTTCAACACATTCTCTAGCTTCAAGCGTTGCAAACTGCGGTGGTGTTGGAGTTATTGCTGGTAGCGGCATGGAGACAGATGAGCTTCGCAATGAGATAAGAACAGCAAGAAAAAACATCACCAACCCTAATGGTCTTCTAGGCGTAAACATTATGTATGCAGCTTCAGAGTTTAATACGCTTGTGAATGTTTGTATTGAAGAACGAGTTGATGTTATCATAAGTGGTGCAGGCTTTTGTCGCAGTATTTTTAAAACCTGCCAGGATAGTAATATTAATTATATTCCTATTGTTAGTTCGCCAAGGTTAGCAATATTATCTAAAAAACTCGGAGCAACAGCTATTATTGTTGAAAGTGGTGAAGCCGGTGGCCATCTTGGCACCAACAAAACTATCAGAGAATTGATTCCTGAAATTAAGGCTGCTATTGACGAAGTAGAATCTCCTCTTGTTGAATATGATGAAATACCACTAATTGCAGCCGGAGGGGTTACTAACGGGCACGATATTGTTGAAATGTTAAGACTTGGTGCTTCAGGTGTTCAGATGGCAACAAGGTTTGTTCTAACACACGAGTGTAGCGTCAGTGATACGTTTAAGAATGTTTTGCTGAATGCTACTGAAGATGATATTATACTTATAAACTCACCTGTCAGCCTGCCAGCAAGAGCAATAAAGACACCTTTTTCAGAGAAAATTTTAAATAAAACTGTTGAAAGACCTGCCGTTTGTGAAAAATGCCTCAAGCATTGTACCCATGAATTTTGTATTATAAATGCTTTGAACAGGTCAAGAAATGGTGATTATGAAAATGGCCTGTTTTTTAGTGGCGAAAACATTGGCAAATACAACGATATATTGAGCGTTGCAGAAATTTTTAATAACCTTAAAAGTGAAATGCTTGAAGCAATATCAGAAAAGGTTAATATTAAATAATTCACGCTTTTAGTATAAGATTTCAGCCCACTGCGACAAAGATTTTGGCATCTTTATAAGATGGAACTAGGCCTCCTGACTTTTTCGCCAGATGAGAAACTGTATTGACCTGTTAGTTTAATTGTAAAATCTGGTTACCCTGCAAAAGTTGCATTTTGATTGCAATAAGAGATTATTCATAAAAATTTACATTTTTAATATTTGCAAAATAGATATGCGTTATATATTTTTTATCTATTTTAAATACAAACGTATTTAGAAAAATTAATAAGCTAATCAAGACACATTATGTTTATTCTTTTATACAGGGTGTTTTGCGCCTATATAGCTATCTAACGCTCTTAATTATTGTATTTAAGGGTATATATTAGATCCTTAGGCTTGCTATAAAGCTCTTTTACCTTTTTAGTCAGTACGGGCAATCATGCACCATTGATTGTTTTTATTTTCTTAGAGAGGATTCTTGTTATGGGATGGGATTTATTTAGAGGGAGTCGAAAATGGCTGAAGTAAAATCAAGTACAGCGCCTAAAACCAGAGTGCAAAAAAATTCCAGTGGAGAAAACAACAAAAAAGCAAATAATACAAATACAACAAATGCTACAAACAAGCCTGAAGCTACTAAAACAGAAGCAAATAATCATGATATGAAGTCAAAGCAGCTTTCTGAGCGAGAAAAAGAGATTCAAAGCCAGGTTCAAAATGGTGAAATAGATATAAAAGCCGGTGATAAAGTCGGTAACTATGCCCGGGCATTAGCAGATAAAGACGGCGACGGAGAATTATCCGAAGCAGAACAAACTGAATTGCAGGCTACTACAAAAGCTTTGTTAGAAAAAAACCCGGCACTAGCAGAACTGGCCAGGCAAAATGGTCTGGATCCTAATAACCCTGAAGATCTTGATGCTATAATGCAGTTAAAAGTTGAAGATTCTGGCATGAAAGCCGGTCAGGATAAAATGAAAGTTCCTGGAGCCGAAGAAATTCAGCAGGCACAGGAAGCTATTGATGAAGCCAATGATGAATTACCGCCTCCTGAAAATGTTGATGCCCCTCATCAGGGTGCCAATTGTAATACACCTCATGAACCTGATATAATTTCTCAAATATCAAAACTGATCCAGGAAGCCTATCAGGATCTTCAACAGGGCGATAATCAGTCTGCAATACAAAAATTCAGTCAGGCCATTTCAATGGGTACAGAACAACTTCAAAGAGAACTGAACGGTGGTGGACAGCCTAAAGACCAGCAAAATGCTATTATTGATCCTGCTAACCCCAATCATCTGAAGCAGCCCGGAGCATTGAATGAGGCACAGCAAAACAGCGCTTTAAATACTCTTGTTCAGAATGATCAGTCCGGTGTTATTAAGCAGGCTATGGAAAAAGCTAAAGAAAACCCAAGAATTCAAAAGTTGCTTGACCTGATTGCTTATGCACAAAAAGGATTGGAAAAAGCCCAGCAGGGCGATAAAAATCAGGCTAAAATGCAAACCGGCGGAGATCCAAAGGCTCAACAGGGCTTAATGGCACTCAATGGAGGTCTGAATATACCCCAATTCAAGCCAATGGAAAATAAAGTAGCCTGATAAATACTGTTTAAAGACATATATAAATTGAAATAGCTATCATTTATGATTAGTATTATTGTGTGAGCTGCAACAGCTTGAGGTTTTCTCGTGTGTTTTTTGCTTTCTTTTCTGAATCCATGGCATTATAAAAGTATAAGCAAACACAATAATAAGCAGAATGGAGCATAAAATCTCAAAAGAATTTGGCCCGTGAAAATGAGAGGCTTTTAGAGTAGCTTCTTTACTTATATGGAAAAATTTATCCAGCAAAATGCCTGATACTATAGCTGTTAATGCTGTAACTATAAGATATATAGCAGCTGTAGTTCTACCCATAATTTTCCATATGGTTGTAATAGTAGCGGCATTGGTTGCGGGCCCTGCCATAAGAAATACAAGAGCTGCCCCGGGTGATATACCGGTTGCTATAAGTGCTGCTGCTACAGGCACTGAGGCTGTCGCACAAACATAAAAAGGGATGCTGAACAATAAAACCACAAGCATTGCTACAAACCCTGTACCAATAGTATCAGCAAAAAAGTTATCTGGCAGAAGAGCTGACATAATGCCAGCTATAAGGAGTCCTATGATGAGAGGCTTTGCAATGTCTGCCGGAAGCGTAACAAAACCGTGATAAAAGGCATCTTTAATTTTGTTTTTACTTTTTTCCGGCACACTGCATTTTTCTTTACATTCCGGGCAGTTATTAGATAACTGTTTAAAGTCTTTTTCACGGGCAAAAGCACTCACCAGCACCCCTCCTAATATTCCGCTCAGGAAGGCTGCTACTGGTTTAAATATTGCAAATACTGGCCCCAGCAAAGCATAGGTTACAAAAATACTGTCAATGCCCGTTTGAGGTGTTGATATCAAAAACGATGATGTCGCACTATTACTGGCACCGCTTTTTTTTAAAGAAGTTGCTACAGGTATTACGCTACAGGAACATAGAGGTAGAGGAATACCAATAAGAGAAGCCTTTACAACAGAAGTTATACCTTTTTCGCCCAGGTGCTTTTCTACCAGCTGGCGTGAGATTAAAACAGATAAAATGCCGGCTATTAAAAACCCAAACAGAAGATAAGGAGACATTTCACATAAAACATTCCATATTTCAATAAAAATCATCTGTAAATAATCTATAATCAATATAATCTCCTGATTTATTGCTCTATATTAGCATAACAGATTTTTTTAGTAGTGTTTATCACTCATTTGTGGAATATATTTCATTAAAGGGTATTATTACAGTCAGTTTAAATTTTTTCTGAGGGTATGGTTTTTGGGCACGAAGGCCCAAAAACCATACCCGACCTATCTCTTCGCTGAACCCTGGTTAATAATTTTTGCTAGTTTCTTTAATTTAACTTCCTGTAAAATTTTCTAATCCAAAACAGATATTATGACAGGTTTTATACATCTAAATAAAATCTTTTACCTGATACCAGTGAAAGGGTATACAAAAGAAAAACAACAAATCAATCATTATGTTCTATGAGCTTAATTAATTTCTTCAAGAATGGCTCTTACAGGTGATCCATCAATACCAGAAATCTTTAAAGGCAGACAGGTAAGCATATAATCTCCTTGTGGCACTTCAGAAAGATCAAGACCTTCTATAATGAGAATATCATTTTTAAGCAGGATAAGATGAGCTTCTGCACTTCCTGTTTCATCGTAGCGGTCAATACTCAAATAATCTATGCCGACCCCTCTTATACCTTTATGTGCCAGTATTAAGGCAGCCTCAGGAGTCAGGTAGGTATAATCTTTGATGAAGTGGGGGGTTGTTTTCCAGCGATATGAATTATGTGTTTTAAATAATACATATGTATTATTTTTGATATTTACATTTTCTAGCTCCTCTGCTGTAATCTTTTCTCTGTCATTGATTTCTATAACTTTTGCAGGGGCTTTAAAAGTTGAAATATGAAAATCGTTAAGATCTTTGCTGTTAGGTATAAAATGACTGGGGGCATCAATATGAGTACCTGTGTGTGTGAGCATAGAAAGTTTTTTAATGGAGTATATATCGCCTTTGTTGACATTCATAAGTTCTTGCATCTGAAATACTGCTTCATCACCGGGAAAAGCAGGCATGGTTTTGTGCATTTCTATTGTTATATCATATATTTTAGACATATTTTAACTCCTTTAAACCTCAGAAGGAGCGATCTAACCAACCGCTCCTTCTGTAAGTTCGTTACTCTGGTAAAAGTCTTAGCTTTTGTTGACTAATTCTCTGAATTTTTTACCAGCAGAGAAAACTGGAACTCTCTTGGCCGGTATTTGAATTTCTTTACCGGTTTGAGGGTTTCTGCCTGTTCTTGCTGCACGTTTGCGTGCTTCAAATGTTCCAAATCCTACTAGGGTGACTTTTTTACCTTTTGAAACTGTTTTAGATATTACATCAATAGTGGTTGTAATAATTTCAGCAGCTTCTTTCTGTGTGGTTTTTGTTTTCTTTGCGACTTCTTGTACTAATTCTTCTTTGTTCATAGAATATTCCTTCCTTTAACTTGCTCATTCACAGGGATGATTATACTAAGGATTGTATGAAATAGTCAATACCTTTTTAGGAAAAATTTTAACAGAATAATTTCTATAAAATTGATTTTGCTTCCTAAAAACTTGGCAAATATTTGCTATTACCTGTTGAAAGAGAACAGGTTTGTTCCTGCCAGATGTTTACATTCCCTTATTGTTTCACAGGTATTAACAATTTATTACCTGCTGTAATACTATGTGCTGATTTAAGATTATTGGCTCTCTGAATAAGCTGCACATATTCTGGTGAGGAAGATTTATAAAAACGCTCAGCTATACTGCCAAGTGTATCACCCTGCTGAATGGTGTATGTTGAAAGGTCTTTGTATTCTTTATTAACATATTGGCTGCCAAGATTGCTTTCTGCCGGAACTTTTATTGAATTCTGGGTTTCTTCTACTACTGGCTGTTCAACGTTTCTGATATCCATGGCCGTTTCAGTGCTGTTTCCAGTACCCCAGAAAAGTATTGTTGCAACTATAAAAGTAACAATGATACCTGCCAGAAACCCTATACCTGCATACACTACCGGGTGTGTTGGGGGCTTGTGGCTATCTTTCAGGTTTGCCCAGAGCATATCGATTTCGTGATCCTGTGCCTGACGTGTATAAACACCTGGCGTTGAAGAATAGTTATCCGGTGATTTTACCCATAAATCATCGATATCAACGACATTGGTTTCATCGGGTTTTGGTTTGTAATTTAATTGTGCTCCCACTTTTTCATTCACCTCGTATTTATCTCCTTCAAAAAAAACGTATATAATGTATTTACATATCTAAATATTTATATACCTTAAATTATTTGTTGATCTTCATTTACAGTAGGTATGCTATATGTTTACTATCATAAGGTAGTTTTCTAATGAGAGCAAGAAAGTAATAAAACTTGATTATTTGTGTTATATTTTTGGATAATCAGGTTGTTTTCAAACTTAATATTTAATAACGTTTACTTCGTTTAAATTCTGAAAACACTGCAACCAGACAATATTTAAGAGGTATAATGATGCAAAATCTACCATCTGTCTATGACCCGCAGGCTACAGAGAAAAAAATCTATGACTTCTGGGAAGCTAACAATTGTTTTAACGCCGATGTAAACAACCCGGCTGAATCATTTTCAATTGTAATTCCTCCCCCTAATGTTACAGGTATTTTACATATAGGTCATGCTCTCGACAATACACTTCAAGATATTCTTATCAGATATCACCGCATGATGGGTAAAGCCACCCTATGGCTTCCTGGCACAGACCATGCCGGAATAGCTACACAGAATGTTGTCGAGAAAAACCTCCGTGAAGAAGGTATCTCACGCTATGATCTCGGCAGAGAAAAATTTCTTGAAAAAGTTTGGGAATGGGCTAATGCTAGAAGATCAGATATTCTTGATCAGTTTAAACAACTTGGCGTATCTTTTGACCTCTCAAGACAGCGCTTTACCCTGGATGAAGGCTGTTCAAAGGCTGTCAAAGAAGTCTTTGTAAGACTTTATGAGAAAGGCCTAATTTATAAAGGCCAGTATATAGTTAACTGGTGCCCCAGATGTACCAGCGCTATCAGCGATATAGAAACTACCTATCAGGAAGAAGACGGCAAATTATGGGAAATAAGCTATTCTCTGGAAAATGAGATTGGTGCTATTATTATTGCTACTACACGACCTGAAACACTTTTTGGCGATGTAGCTGTGGCTGTACACCCTGAAGACCCTAGATACAAACATCTAATTGGCAAAAGGGTTGTTTTACCTCTGGTAAGACGCTCAATACCTATTATTGCTGATGAATGCGTTGAAATGGACTTCGGAACCGGCGCACTTAAAATAACTCCGGCCCACGACCCTAATGACTTTGAAATTGGCCTTCGCCACAATCTTTCTCCTGTATGGATTATGGATAAAAACGGCAACCTGGTTAATGACGAAAGAGTACATTCAGAAGTAAGAGGCGATGACAGATATACTGCAAGAGATAAAACCGTTGGTATGCTGAGATATCATGGCCTGCTGATTAGAGAACGGCCCTATAAGCACAATGTAGGGCATTGTCAGCGATGCAATACAGTTGTGGAACCGTATCTGTCTGAACAGTGGTTTGTTAAAATGAAACCTCTGGCTGAAAGACCTATCAACGCAGTTGAAAATGGCGAACTGAACTTTATACCCGAACGCTGGACCAAACTATACCTCGATTGGATGACCAATATCAGAGACTGGTGCATCAGTCGCCAGATATGGTGGGGCCATCAGATACCTGCTTATTATTGCCTTGAATGCGGTGAGATGATTGTAGCTGTCGAAAGACCGTCAAAATGTACTAAATGCAACTGTAACAGCTTTGAGCAAGATACTGATGTCCTGGATACCTGGTTTTCATCAGCCTTATGGCCTTTTTCCACTATGGGCTGGCCTGATACCGAAAGCCCTGACTTTAAAAAGTTCTACCCGACTTCTGTTCTGGTAACTTCCTTTGATATAATCTTTTTCTGGGTAGCAAGAATGGTCGTTATGGGGTATGAATTTACCGATCAGTGCCCGTTTAAATACGTTTATATTCACGGCCTCATAAGAGATGAACAGGGCCGCAAAATGAGCAAATCTACCGGCAATGTTATCGATCCCAGACTGCTCATAGAAAAATATGGCTCAGATGCACTCAGGTTTACTCTGACAAGTCTTAATACATATGGCGGGCAGGATATTAAACTCTCTGATGAAAGAGTTGAATTTGGCCGCAATTTTGCCAATAAACTCTGGAATGCTTCAAGATTCGTATTGATCAATCTTGAAGACGTTGACAATAATCCTGTAGACGAAACAAACCTGACTATAGCTGATAGCTGGATCATCAGTCAGTATAACCGTATGCTCAAAAATGCACACGAAGCTGTTGAAACCTTCCACCTTGGTGAATACGCTTCCATACTGTATGAATTTATCTGGAATGTATACTGTGACTGGTACATCGAAATTGCAAAAACACAACTCAATGACCCGGCACAAAAAGCCAATACTCAGCGTGTATTAAGACACATACTGGATGGCACTCTTAAAGCTTTGCATCCTATAATGCCTCATATTACTGAACAAATATGGCAGTTAATACCCCAGGAAAAATCTTCTATAGCACTGATGATTGAAAGATTGCCACTGCCTGATGATTCAAAGATTGATAGCACAATCGATACACAGATGGATCTGGTATCAAACCTCATATCATCTGTAAGAAATATAAGACAATCCCTGAATATACCTTTTACAACCGGGGTAGATATTATTATAGAGAGCTATGATCCCCTTGAGAAAACAGCTTTTCAGGCAGCTAAAAAGTATATTGAAATACTGGCAAAAGCAAAAAGTGTTGAAATTAAGGCCGATCTATCAGAAGAAATACCGGCTCAATCTGCCAGTGCCGTTGTTGGTGTAAGCAAAGTCATTGTGCCTCTTGGCGGGCTAATAGACATAGACCAGGAAATCAAAAGACAGAAAAAGAAACTTGAAAAACTTCAAAAAGAGAAGAATTCTCTTGAAGGCCGCCTCAAAAATGATCAGTTTATGGCACAAGCACCGGATGACGTCAAAGAAAAGACCAGAAGCCGTGTCAATGAGCTTGATGCGCAAATAGTTAATATTAATGATTTAATTACTTCACTCGTTGGCTAAAATTATATTATAATAGAACCGGGTGTCTTACCCTGCAGGCAGAAGGGTAAAATGATGAGGAGTGGAAATGAAAACCATTACCAGACAGTTCGAAACTTACAAAAAGGCTGTTGAATATCTCGATAGCAGCTATGTACAGACGATTGACCTCGGCTTAGACCGCATTTCAAGGCTTTTGAATCTTATTGACAACCCTCAGGATAGCCTTAACTGCATTCATGTGGCAGGCACTAACGGCAAAGGTAGCGTAATCAAATTTATAGAGTCTATCTTAATTGAAGCAGGCTACAATGTGGGAACTTTTACAAGCCCTCATCTGGTTGAGTATACCGAAAGAATAGCCATAAACGGTAAACCTATATCTGAAAACCTCTTTCTTGATTATTATAATAAAGTATTTAAACTGCTTAATCATTATAAAGATAGCGGTTTAACTCTTTTTGAGTTTATAACAGCCATGGGGTTTATGTATTTTGCTGACCAGGATGTTGATGTAGTCCTTCTGGAAACAGGCTTGGGAGGCAGGTTTGATGCTACAAATGTTATCAAAAAACCGCTGATGAGCATTATTACCCGCATAGATATAGATCATACGGCTTATCTGGGTAATACGATTGATCAAATAGCTTATGAAAAAGCCGGAATCATAAAAAATAATACATATGTATTACTCTGTGAAGACAACCCGGGCAAAAAAACTATCATTAACGTTGCAAAAGAAAAAAATGCAACTGTTATTATTGCTGAACCTGAGCGATATTCTTTTGTGTACAAAGAAAAAGCCTTAAAACAGTTATTATATTTTGAATCAGGAGAACGTATTGCCGAATTATCAATGATAGGTGAACACCATAGAGAAAATATTGCCATTGTCCTTGAAGCTATAAGGCTAATGAATCATAATGGCTACAATATATCTCACTCAGCAGTAAAAACAGGTCTTAAAAATGCTTTGTGGCCTGGAAGGGCACAGTTTTTTCATGATGAAAATATTTTAATAGACGGAGCACATAACCCCTGCGGAGCTAAAACACTCAGAGATCTTCTTGATATATATTTTAAAGATAAAAAAATCATCTGGATTACTGGTATATTGAAAACCAAAGATGCAGATGCAATGCTTGATATACTTTTTAGAGAAGGTGACAGAGTGATAACTACGGAACCTGCTTCTAATAGTGCGATACCTGCTTATGAACTGGCAGAAAAAGCTTTAAATACCGGCAAAAATCTTGATGTTACGGCAGCCTGTTCTCTTCAAGAAGCCCTTGAGATGGCCAGAAATGCTCTTAATAATAATTCTATAATTGTTTTGACAGGTTCGCTTTATCTGGCAGGTTCATACCTCTCATTAAGGGATGAATGCTGCCGTGGATTTATGTCGTAAGAAAATAATTCCACGACAGGGTAAGATTGAAAAGCAAATATATGTTGCGTTTTACTCATCTTTTATGGTATACAGTACTGGTGATTTATCGAATTCAACACTGGCATCAGGTTTGAGATCTATTACACTATAGACCCTGATTTCTTTTGCCTTTCCTTTTATGTGGGTATAGCCCATGTCTTCTACATCTACAATGTCTTTGACCTGTTCATATGTTGATTCACTGATAATTATGTCAGTACCAAACTGTTTATTTAGCCCTTCAATACGTGAAGCAACGTTTACGTTATCACCCAGAACAGTATAGTCAATCAAACGAGGAGACCCCATATGGCCTACAATCATTTCACCGGAGTTTACACCAATACCGATTTTTAAAGTAGTTTTACCCTGCTTTTCCCAGTGCTTGTTGAGAAGTTCAAGGTGCTTGCGCATAGCCAGAGCAGTTAATACTGCTCTCCTGGCGTGGTCTTCCAGAGGTATAGGATCTCCCCAGAAGGCCATAACAGCGTCTCCCATAAACTTATCAAGCGTGCCGTTATAATTTAAAATAATTACTTCTACCATTTCGGTCAGGTATGTATTGAGCTGTTCAATAAGCTCAAGAGGATCTATTGTCTCTGAACGTGAAGTGAAATCTCTGATATCAGAGAACAGAACAGACATTTCTTTTTTGCGGGGTGTTTGAGTTGATATAATATCAGGGTTTTCAATTACGGCTTCAAGTATTTGAGGAGATACAAACTTGCCAAATAACGACCTGATTTGTTTTTTGTCTTTATCTATGACCATATTTTTATATGTGACAGCAAAAACAGCTGCAAGAATAATGAAAGTTATCGGATATACCATATTTACCCATAATCTGATAAAGGGAAAGATAAACAGGCCAAAATTAATCATAATGAAAATAAACAAAATTGCCATAAAATTAACAAAACTCAATAAATAATTGGAGGCCCTGACAATCGAAAAGATTGTTATACCTGCAAAAAAGACTATAACAATCAAATCAAACCAGAAAGGAACCTGGCCAATCGTTTTGCTATCAGGAGTACCATCATTTAAGAAGTTATCTACAGCAGTGGCGACAATTTCAGGCCCCGGAAAAACCTTTGCTACAGAAGTTGAATGAACATCGCCAGTAGCACGTGATTCACCAATAATAACTATTTTGTTGAACAGGTTATGAGGATGTAAATTTAAATCCTGAAATCTTTTCAGGTGTGGCCATACATCAATAACATCAGTGTTTTCAAGCCCTGTTTTATACATAAATTCGTTAAAGCGATACAGGTCATAAAGAGGGATACCAGCTATTTTTGGGTTTTTAGCATAAGGATAATATGCTGTATTTATTACATAGTTATAATATTTACTTTGGTCATAGTATGTATGCCTGTATTTGATATCATTAAGATAATTTAAGAACTGATAGGGCCTGTCTCCTCTGATGATTCGTAGAAGGTGATTGTAATATCCACCATCAATAATAGAATCTTTGAGAGCAACAGGTCTTTTATAATCAAATATAGCTGCATTAGTATGAATACCTTCTACGCTAAGACCCTCTTTAAAAGGATCAAGAAAGGTATAAGTATCGTATCTAATGTTAATATCATTATCAGTTAATACATCATGATGCTTCATTCTTATATAAATAGCATTAGTATTTGCAATGCCTTCTGAAACGATCTGGTTATAATGGCTCTGCCAGTAAAAGTTTTCTTCTTCCGGTGTAATATAAATACCTGTCAGAGGATCCATTGTTTCAAACTTCTCATATATAAGAGCCCTGGCCAGAGGATAGGTTGTTATCTTCATAGAGCCAACACTTTTAAGGTTAAATGTCTCGTTAACAACTCCCCCTGAACGCCAGTTAGGAAAAATATTAATGTTATCGCAAACCCTGAAAGTTTTATTATCAAAATGAAGGTTTTTATTTAGCAGGTTTCTGGAAAAGCTAAAATCTATATCCCTGCCAAGGGCCTCATAAACCGTAACAAGAGGCAGGCTCATCATAAAAGTGTCAGTATCTTTATATTTAAAGAATGTTTTATATTCTCTTATTGTTTCAGTAATGGCTGATGTTGTTTCAACATTAATAAGGCCAATGTTCCGGGTAGCTTCTAGAAAACGCTTTAAGGTTCCCATCGGGTGAAAATAGGTATATGAAATCTTTGAGCTGATACCAGACTCATAAGATAACATCAGGTTAACATATGACATCATCACAATGGACTCATAC
Source organism: uncultured Gammaproteobacteria bacterium (assembly GCA_964517135.1). Taxonomy (GTDB): domain Bacteria; phylum Cyanobacteriota; class Vampirovibrionia; order JBFMGH01; family JBFMGH01; genus CAZFBA01. Next base: position 13,018 of record CAZFBA010000024.1, on the reverse strand, counting down.
CCCAGCTCTCTATAGCTTTCAGGAGAAATATACTTGAAATGCCGCTCATAATAATTAAGTATTGGCAAACTGGCTTCTTTTTCGTCTACAACTTTTTTAAAATCGTTATTAATTTCATCTAAAACAGTGAGGCCACTGGCTAATACCCGTTCATATGTTATTTTTATCTTCTCAGGTTCAAGAAAAGGAAAAATGTTTAACACAAAGTAATAGTTGTTATAACCTGCTATACCTTCCTGGGCAAAAATATATTTTGTTAATTTATTGAGATATTTGCCTTTTAAAACTTCTTTTTTAAAGAATTCATTCGGTGGAACTATATAGCCAAGAATAACATTGCCATTTTTTTCTATTGCTCTGGCAAAAGTGCCATCATTATAAGGATCAGTTTCTCCTGAAAAACTTACGTCAAAAGCATTAACATTTGTATTTGCCCGCCTGAGAAACCTTAAAAGCTCTGCATACTGATACCTTGGAAATGGCCATTTTAAAAACCCTGCATCAGTGTTGTTATTGATTATATTTTCAGAATCATCATTATGAACAAGTAAAATAACATCAGGGTCAGCCTTTTTGCCCATTGTGGCAACATAAACCTTAGTTCTAAAGTCATAAAGATAAAGTTCAAAAGAGTTAAAGAATGCCTTGAAATCTAACACCAGGATAATAAGTACAAGAATAATAATACCAGAGCCAACAAAACAGCCATAAAGTATATTTTTTCTATTTTTTAACAAAATATTAATTAAATTCTTCATTTTTTGATTATTGAACCCTCAAGACTCTTTTTATACGGCTGGCCTGAATGCCTTATTTTTGTAACACTATTCTATCATCAAAATTGATTCATCTCATTAAAAACCCGTATATTTTATACAATACAGGCATTTCACCCTATTATCAAACGTAATTTACTGTTATACTGGTTTAAAAGCTTGATAGCCTCATCTTTTTTCAAGTTTTTGTTTAACATTACAACAGCAACTTTAACGTTTTTATCTGCTCTAAGAAGTGTTTCGTAAGCTTTGTCACGGTCAACATTAGTTAGTTCCTGTATTATGCGTGTAGCCCTGTCGATTAGTTTTTTGTTAACAGGTTTTAAATCTATCATAAAGTTGTGGTATGTTTTGCCTGTTTTGATCATAGCTCCTGTGGTAAGCATATTAAGGATCATTTTATGAGCTGTACCGGCTTTAAGCCTGGTTGAACCAGTAATAACTTCAGGGCCAACTTCAGGTGCAATGTGGATATCTGAATACTCAGCTATGAGAGCCTTTTTATTGCAGGTAAGAGCTATGGTTTTTGCACCTATTTCTTTTGCTTTTGATAGAACTCCACAGATATAAGGGGCATTGCCTGAAGCTGATATACCTGTAACTACGTCAATATTAGTAACACCTGATTTTATCAGATCATTTTCACCATCTTCAAAGATATCTTCAGCCCCCTCAACTGCATTACGCAGGGCAGTATCTCCACCAGCAATATAGCCTCTAACAAGCTCAGCCTCAACACCAAATGTAGGCGGGCATTCACTGGCATCTAGAACTCCTAGCCGCCCACTTGTACCTGCACCAAAATATAGAAGGTTTCCACCTGAAAGAAATGACTCACTAATCATATCTACAGCACTTGCTATAGCTTTAAGTTCTTTTTCTATTGCTACTGGAACTGCTTGATCTTCTTTATTTATAAGAGATACAATAGTTAAAGTATCTTCCAGGTCGATATTTTGAGTATTTTTATTGGCCTGTTCAGTTAATATAAGTTCTTTCATAAGATAATGTGTTTCTTTCTCCACCAGGTTCATTATACCAGAATGATTCTATGATAGGTATTCTGGATTAAAGACCGGAAATGATATAAAAAAAGACTAATGCATAACTATAACAATCAATTTTCTGTTTTCGATTTTCAAAAATTTTAAAAGTAAAGATATGGGTTGAACGAGCAGGCATAGCATGTGAGTGAGACCCCATGCCTTCCTTTAGGGTGGGCGGGATTTGGGTTTTGAAAATCGAAAATTTTTTAAGTTATGCACTGATCTTTAAAAATGCATTCAACAGTGGTTATTAAAATGGAAGATTGACTGGATTATTGCCTGCTTTCTCTCTCCTGAAAAGTCAGATTCAAATTATTAACCTGATAACGGCTGACTTAAAAGTAATTCAGATGTATGATGACAAATATATTGCTAATAAAACGATACAATTTATAAACGAAAAATTGTTCAATTTGTTTTTTTGTGTTCTTATTATATTGGTTACTGTTAGCCGCAGTAAATTTAGCGAGAAGCTAACCCACCCATCAAGCTTCAGAGAGAGTTTTTGCAGTTAAGAATTTGAAACCCCGGTCAGGATGCATTATGCAGAATTTAGCAGCAAAACAATACATAACATTAGTAGTAGGAAGTGGCATAGCAGGCCTGTATACTGCTCTAAAAATAGCAGATACAGGGGTGAAGTTGGCTTTGATAACAAAGTCAAAACTGGGTGAAAGCAATACAAGATATGCTCAGGGCGGTGTAGCAGCTGTATTACCTGAAAACACCAGTGATTCTATTGACCTGCACGTTAAAGATACCCTTGAAGCTGGAGCAGGTCTTTCAGACCCCCGGGTAACACGTTTTATTTCTGAAAATGGCGCAGCAGTTATAGAAAACCTCATTAAATATGGGGTACCTTTTGATAGGGATAATAAAAACAGACTTGCAATGACACTTGAAGGCGCACACAGCGTTAGGCGTGTTCTTCATGCCGGTGGAGACGCCACCGGACGTAACATTGAACAGGCTCTAGTGGCTTTATTGAAAACTAATCAAAATATTGACGTTTATGAAGAACACCAGGCTGTCGAACTTTTGCTTGATGATAATAACAAATGCAAAGGGCTCATTGCTTTCAATACAGTACAAAACTCTCATGAGCTTTTTATATCTGACAATACAGTACTCGCAACTGGAGGACTTACTCAGGTATACATGAATACAACAAATCCTGAAGTATCAACAGGTGACGGAGTAGCACTTGCCTATAGGGCAGGGGCAGATATTCAGGATATGGAGTTCATTCAGTTTCATCCAACAGCCCTGCATATTGATACATCTCCAAGATTTTTAATATCAGAATCTGTTCGGGGCGAAGGGGCAAGGCTCAGAAATATCAATGGTGAATTATTTGCCCATAAATACCACGAAAAAGCAGACCTTGCACCCAGAGATATAGTTACCAGAGCTATTATTTCTGAACAACATAAGACAAATAGTGACTACGTTTATCTTGATGCAACAATTATTTCAGAAGAAACCTTAACAAGAAGGTTTCCTAATATAATTAATGCCTGTAAAGAAGCAGGCTTAGACATAAGAAAAGAATACATACCAGTGTCACCCGCTGCACATTATTCAATGGGCGGTGTTAAAGTAAATGTTTGCGGTCAGACAACCATTGATAGCCTCTATGCCGTAGGCGAAGTTGCCTGTACATCACTTCACGGGGCCAACAGACTTGCCAGTAATTCACTTTTAGAATGTGTTGTTCTTGCTGAACAAGTTGCTCAAGACATCCTTAAAAAGATAGATTCTGCCACCCAAGAGCTAAATTCACTACACATATTAAACTGCAACAGCGTTAAAAAACAATTAAATCTTTATTCTAAAACTGTTACAACATCAAATACGACCCTTGTTGAATGCATAATGACTGACTTGAAATATACCCTCTGGGAAAAAGCAGGCGTAATAAGAAATGAACCTTCTCTGCATAATGCTCTGAACCAGCTAGAAAACCTTAATACCAGGTTTAACAGGCCTGATATCTGTAATAACCTAAAAGAATACGAATTAAGGAATATGTTAACTATTGCCCATCTGATTATTATAGCCTCTTTAAGTAGAAAAGAAAGCAGAGGAGCTCACTACAGAGAAGATTATCCTAAGCTAGAAGAATATGCCTGGCATAGCTGTATAAACAAAGGCGATAATACATATGTATACAAACTTTTTACCGCACAAAACTATACTGAAAAAATATGTGCAATATGTTCTTGACGAAGACTTAACCTATAATGACCTTACAACCGAACTTACCGTAGAGGAAGATCGTGAAGTAGAGGCTATAATTAATTTTCGAGAAGCCGGTATTGTTTGCGGGCTTCCTTTTGCCAGAGAAGTATATAACATTCTTGACCCCGGCCTTAACTGGGAAGAACTTTGCCAGGAAGGATCAGAAATAACCAGCAATACAGATGCAGTAAGAATTTTTGGCTCTGCAAAAGCAATATTAACAGGAGAAAGAACAGCACTTAATCTCATACAAAAAGCGTCAGGAATAGCTACTATTACGAATAAGTATGTCAAAAAACTTACAGGTTCTACTACAAAATTAACTGATACCAGAAAAACAACACCAGGAGCCAGAATTCTCGAAAAATACTCTATAAAAGTTGGTGGAGCAATACCTCACAGATATAATCTATCTGATAGTGTACTTATAAAAGATAATCATATATTTTTGGCAGGTTCTATTTCCTCTGCTCTAAGAAATGTAAAGAAACAGCTATCTCATACTGCAAAAGTAGAAGTAGAAACAGAAAATGAAGGTCAGGTCAAAGAAGCCCTTGAGGGTGGAGCAGATATTATTATGCTTGATAATATGACTCCGGCTGAGGTAAAACGTATGGTTGATCTCATTGCTGGCAAAGCTATTACAGAAGCCAGCGGCAATGTAAGCTACGAAAACCTTGAAGAATTTGCCAGAACAGGTGTTGATTATATTTCAACATCTGCTATTACTATCAAAGCACCGGTGCTTGATGTCGGTATGGATATGAGACCGTCTGTTATCTACCTGTAAATTATACCTGGTTGATATATAAAGGTTTATGGCCTTCATATTTAGGTTCAAAGTATTTAATGAGTACAATTTCCGTTTTTTTGCCAGGGTCAACGTTAATAATCATGCGGTCTGTATTAACCCTCATGAGAAATAAACCCCTGCCATGATTGTCAAATACACCTTCACCACTGATGTTTCTGCTTATCCAGTATAGTATATCGTCTTTTTTAAGCTTGCCACCACTATCAGTAATTGATATTGCAAGTTTTTCTTCGTCATAACCAAACGAAACATTAACAGGTGAAAAGTTTTCCAGTGCCTGGAAAAATGAAAACTTGGGTCGTTCACTATCTTCTATTTCTACTGTTGAGTAAATACAGGCATTTAAAACAGCTTCTTCAGTAGACAAAACAAACTTCTTTACTACAGTTTCATCAAGCTGTGTATTACTTGCCAGTGATTTAATCCTGTCTATAGTAGTTCTAATGGTTTCTTTATCCTCAATTAAAATGCTATAGACGTCAGCGCCTGTAGATAAATAGTTTTCTAACCCGAAAATGTTTTCTTTGGTTAACAAGCTATGTATGACCCTTGAAAATTCCTCAAAGTTAAAAGGGTTTGTCTTTGTTATAATGTTGGTTACATTATAAACAAGGGCCATTTTAATGTAGTCTTCTACATCACTGGATGTTATAAGCACTGTACAGAGATGCGGATGCCTGCGTGAAAGACTTGAAATAAGCTCAAAACCATTCATATTGGGCATTACTATATCAGAAATAACCAGATCGTATTTTGTCTTTTCTACTTTTGACAGGGCTTCAAGGCCGTCAACTGCAACTTCAGGTGTAATTTCATACCCGGAATACAGCTTTAAATGCCCCTTCTTAAGATGATTTACCAGCGTAGCCCTTACAGTATTTGAGTCATCAACAACCAGTACTCTGAATTTTCTCTTTTCTTTTGACATAATGATCCCGGAAATACTATTACATTATTTATTATATATCATACAATAATTTATGAACATCGGAATAGTTCAAATTGACTAAAAAGATCAACAAATACATATTATATTAAATCTAATACTACGTTAAATCTCATACTATATTTTATTTAGTTCCTCGAGGCAATTTTTTTCATAGACTTTTTCTGGATGTAAATTTATAAGATTGATCACTTGTCTCCGGTAAAATATTTTATTTAGATCTATAAAACCAGTCATAATATCTGTATTGATGCACAACTTGAAAAATCTTATTGGTTTTTTTCCTGTGGCAATCGAAATTGTTTTGTGGGTGTTAAATCTTCAAAATAAACATCAGGAAACTCTGGTTTTTCAAGGTTATACTGTCCGTTAATCATAAGGTGGCCATTTTCAAGCATATTAATACCAAAAACATCTGAAAAGCCTTTCAGTTTTTTAACAGGTATAAATTGTTTATCTTCATATTTTGCAACTTCTACATTGCGATCATGTTTAAAAATCAAAAACCTGTTTTTATCTATTTTAATCATATATTCAACAGGATAAAGCAGCGGTATTTCCCATTTTATGTCGCCAGTAATATCAATTTCCATAAGGCTCACACTTCTATCAGCATTTTCTACTTTGCAAAGAATGTTATTCTGGTAAGTGCGGTTTATGTGCCTGACAAACTTGTTTTTATGCCAGAGTTTTTCATCTTTTCTGTTTACCAGAACCAGTGGTGCATCAGGGTTGTTGGCGCTTATAACTATTCTATTTTCATCATATTTAAGAAAAGAAAAAATGTGAAAATCTGGCTGAAATTTTTTGACGAGTTTTCCCTTTCTGGTAACCTCAAGAAGTCTGTCTTTGCTCATATAAATAATGTTACCATCATCGAACTGTCCTGCCACATGTGGATGAAGAACAAGGTAGGTAATGCAAATGCTTCTGTTTTCAGAAGGTATGAGAGTAAAATAAAATTTATCATCTCCTGTAAGATAGTATCCATTATCAAGTATTGTTGTAAACTTAGGATTTATATACGCTCCGGCCCAGTTTACCGGTTTTAAATCTTGATTAAACTCTACTACTACTCCCTGTTCCTGTGATAAGGCAGGAAAAGAAACAAAACACATTAAAAATAATATGATAAGCACATCAGGGATTATTTTCATTAGCATTACTCCTGAATTCTTTGGCAACAGCATAAGGAATTTCGCTTTGATACTTGAATTCTTTCACAGAAGGATGATAATCAAGCTCTCTTTCATTAAGAATGAGCAAAATGTCATCTCCATAGTATGTGTTGATTGTTTCTGCTGTTATAGCAGGCAGGTACAGTTCATGTTCAAGAATTTTAATATTAAATGGTAATTTTTTATCTTTCTGAAAAGCTCCCGGGTTAAAATTATATTTTGAAGTACCGTAAAATAGCAGGTGCATATATATTTCATGGATCTGGCCTGATACATAAAACTGTTTATATTTGCTTTTATTCTTATCTATGAAGTCTAAAATTTCTACCCTTCTTGCCTGCCAGTCATGTTCATACTTTGTAATGTAGACATTGAAATAATTAGAGTAATACAGATGGAAGTAAGACAGCATACAGAAAAGAACTATGACAAATATGGATACTTTTAAATACAAAGGTTTTGCCACTTCCTGACAGATATAATTCAAGCCAACAGCTGCAATCAGAGCAAAAACAGGAAACATATAGATATTATGTGTTAGCTGAACATCTTCTATGATTAACGCAGAAGGAATACCCCCTGCTATAAAAGCTATAAATAAAAGCCGATATTCAAGTTTCTTAATATTGTTAAGCAATACAATAATACCAACAGGCAAAAGCACTATAAAAATTGAATTAAATGGACCAAAATCAGGTGCAAGATGTCTGGCTAGATTATCTCCGTGATCAAAAAGAAATCCGGGTGAATAACACTTAAAATAATGCACCGTACCAACAATTACCTGCTTTGCTATAACAGGCAATTCAATTACCTGTTGATGTATATCACCCATATTGTCTTTAATATAATTCATAACCCTGCTGTGATTAAGCACCTGATGGCCCTGTTTGAGTATAAAATTGTCTGTAACATGCCTGGTCTTTACCATATCAGGCATATAAACAAACCATGGAATCACAAAAAAGACTATAAAAACACTGATACCGGCAAAAAGTTTCTTTCGATGATCTTTAAAGAGCTTAATAACAAACGACTTCCAGTGGTTGACATAAGTTAAGGCCAGCAAAACTGCAGTTGCCAGAATAAAGACCTGTGCAGGCACATAAGAATACCAGGCTAATATGAGAAACAATACTGCTATAATAGAATACCATCGAGATTTCCTTTCAGATGCTATACCCCAGAAGTATACTGAGCCCAGCATAAAACAGGAAACAGTCGTTAACTCAAAGGCTATTCGCTGAAGATGAAAAAAACCTGGCGTCAGTGCAAGAAAAATTGCAGCTGAAGCTCCGGTAAACCTGTTGAAATATTTTCGCCCTAGCAAATAGATAAACAATATTGTAAAAATACCGCATAATACAGCTAAAAGCCTTGTGCTAAAAACACTAAGCCCTGTAAACTTCATTATTATCGCAGATAAATAGACGTATACAGGCATTTTATGACCCAGGAAATTGCGAATATATAACGGAAGCAGGGTATCATTTTCATCCCTGAGAGTTTGAGATATGCTATATGCATTATATCCGATAGCTGCTTCATCACAAAACAGACTTGTTGAAGGGTGGTCAATCTGATAAATGTACACAGAGAAAACACCAATCAGAAAAACAACAACCAGAATTATTTCTATCAGGTGCTTATTGATGTGTAAGTTTTTCTCTTTCAGGCTTTCAAAGAGACTTTTCAAAGTTTCATCTGACATAACTTTAAAGTTCATGTTATTTTTATTGCCTGTTTATAGCTTTATGTGGTGATAAATATACTCAGGAACCCTGAAAAGAGTGATTTTTCAATACATTTAGATTACTATATCACCATTGTAACCAGAGATCAATTTAGCCCGAATTATGCATCAATTTAAAGTCTATTTATCTAGAGGGTTTAAAAGTGGGTTTTGCTGCACTTTTAAACCCTACCCCCTAACTTCTGTTTCCAGCGATGTTTTAACACGGTGTTATACTAAACGATATAAAAATTAAACAATTCGCCCTATATTTTCTGAAATCTTATTACTTATGACGTTGATTATAAAAAGATGTATTCGCTAGACCTCAATTTATATAACTGTTTCAGGTCAATTTATTAATAGTTTATGAATTAAATGGGTTAGACTACTTCTCCAGATGCCTGGAATAATATATTAAAAAGTGAAATTGTTTCTGTGCTGGCCTGTTTGATGAAATAAATCGTTAAATATCTTATGGTTTGATAGTTTAAACTTAAGGTTATCTTTAGTATATGACAATTTTTGCATATAAGTTATTAATTTTCCTGTTGAATAAAGCTGATGAAGGTTAAATTGCCTGTGTAAAGTGTGATTATTATCATTATTTTTGTTTTCTGGCATTACAAACCCCTGGTTATATCTGTACCCATATATATAAAGTATTTTTAGAGCCTGAAATTGCGTTATTATCTTAAAAATTTACATAAAAAGATAGAAATACCTGTTGCGGGCATTCTATCTATCTTTGATTGCCTGTATAAATATTTTTATTCTAATTTATCACGAATAGTAGTATCTGCTGCTCTAATTGTTCCAGAGTCACCCTGGTCTTGTGGGTCTGATGGTGGATCAGGATCTTTGACTATTCTGTCATAATCACCTGTATTAGCTTTTCCTGTTGAGCCTTCATCAATAATATCTAAATTTTCATCAATGATGTGGGTTCTGTTGTCAGCGGAAGTTGCAGTTGCGAAACCAAAAGGTTCATATCCTTTATACTTAAGACTAGATAGCTGAAGCATTTCTGATATTGTACTGCCAAAAACTGTTAATATGCCTATAGCTGCTACAGCAATGAGAGCTATTAGAATAGCTGTTTCCATAATAGACATACCCTTTGATTTTCGCATATAAATTCTCCACTTTGAACCTGCCAGCTATTTATGTATATCGACAATTAATCTTGAAAATTCAATTTATGATACAAAATTTAATTATTATACTGATCCTTGAAAGTAATGTATAGATTCCAGATTATAGAGGCAGGGTGTTTTTGCCCGCTGTGTGGCCAAAAACACCCTGCTGAATTCCATCAGCATATATTAATTATTTATGTGGAATGGTATAAAAGTAATGTATAAGACTAATACATTACTATAATAGTAGATTTTTTGTTTTTGATTTTTAAAAATTTTAAAAGTAAAGATAGGAGTCGCCTATAAGCTAATTAATAATAATTACTATTACTAATTAAGCACCGCCCTGCTTTTTAAATGTTCAACACTCAGTTTCAGGTCAAGCCCTTCCGATCTTACCCGCATATCATAATAAAACATTGTTATACCACTAACCAGGAAAGGCCAGATAAACATTGATACCATATAACTCCAGGTAGTAACAAGTATAATAATAAATACAGGTGGTTGAGCTGAGCCTGCTATGCCTTCTTTAAACATCATTACCATCATAAATATTGATGCAGGCAGGTTAAAATAAAAAGCAAGCACATACCAGAGCATAACAATAGCAAACATAAAGCCTGTTGATCGCCAGAGGTTCCGTGAAATAAGGTCTATGCTTTTAGGAATAGTCTTAAGTACAGGGGTATCTTCTAACACAACTATGACAATCTGCAAAGTACACAGGAAAAACTGCATCATAACTATCATTGTCATAATGATCAGAGCTATCATAAAGAGTACAATACCAGCAACCACACCTATACCTGCAATAACAGGCTCTTCACGGCCAGCAGCAATACCTAACATCATAGGCACAAGAAAGGCCATATAACAGGCAATAAGCAAAATTACATCCAGAAAGGTAAATACAAATATCTCAAGGGCCAGTAAGCCACATAGCTTAAGGAAACGGGGCATAAATTGATTAATATAATTAATAATTTCTTTAAATCTGACTACTTTGCCGGTAAGTTTATTATAAAAAGCTTTGATCAGGCATCCATTAAAGAAGATAGCGACGAACATACCACCAAAAAGCAATAAGAAGCCCGCCGGATAAAAAAAACAGCAGGTAGAGCCCATAACTACAGGGTTGCTGGCTGCTGATGGGTCTGACAGAAAGGCAGAAGGCAGGTTTAAGAATACCTGTGCCACTGTATAAATAACAGACGGTATCAGCGTAAACAAAATGACATCTTTGATATTTAACCTGTATAACCTCCATGATCGGCTGATAATCTCACCAACAGTCATAGAGCTCAGATTAAATGATGCTGTCATTGCCTGTTTTGAACCTCGGTTAACACTCTATTAAAGGGCTTAAGGGGTTTGAAATAATACCCGCAAGAATCTGCCAGTGACCCACCCAGTTTAAAGATAACCTCATGCGGATAATTTCTACAAATAGGGGGCCTGTTCTCATAATTTGTGCATTTTCCTGTCTCATCATTCAAATAAACACATTGAAAGATAAGCCCGTTGTCAGCATTATCCATAATTCTAAACATTCTGTAAACAGGAAATTTTCTCTGAAGGGCTTCAAACTGTTCTGGTGTCTGAATAATCTTCTTGCCGTGCTTGATAGAAATATTTTTACAGCAGCTTCCACAGCAGTTGCACTGACCCATTTTCTGATATTTGCGCCCGCAGGTCATTAACAGTGATACTCTCACGCCCTCAAAATAGTCTCTAAGATGCTCATCATATATCTTATAAAGTTTTGATCTAATTTGTTTCATATTAATCATTATAATGATATTTCCTGATCAGTCACCCCCGCTTAACATAGCAGAAACAACGTTACTGATTTGTTTGTGACAAAGCTCAAGCTTCTTTTTAATCTCTGAAGCCTCTTTAGGAGAAGGGTTTAGGTTGAGATATCGCTGATATGCAGTAATAGCCTTATCATACAGTGAGCCGTTAAAATACTCATCTCCGAGCTCAAGAGCTCTTTCTCTAGCTTTTTCTACGGGGTTTTGTCTTTCTTTTGCTTCATCAAGGCGTTTTTTGGCCTGATCTACTTCCGGGCCGGGAGGGCTTAAGGCAATATATTTACTATATTCTTCTATAGCTTCAACAAAATTCTTTTGCTGTAAAAGGTTATTGCCCTTATTTAAATGTTGTTTGATCAGTTCTTTTTTGCTTTGTAAAATGGCCTTGAGCTCATCCACCCTTGCTTTTACGGTATCTGCATCTGATACCTGACCGTGTGTAAGCTCAAGATATTTCATATAGTGATATGCTGCCTCGTCATATTTTTGTAGTTTGTCGTATGCTATACCGAGGTTACAGTGAGTATTAGCATGTTCAGGGTCAAGCCTCACAGCATTTGTCCAGTATTCAATAGCTTCTTCAAATTTGTTGCTTTTATAAAATATACTGCCCAGATTGAGATGAGCCTTTGATATATTAGGGTAGGCCTGAATAGACTTAATGTAGGCGGTGGCAGCATCTGAAAGCCGGTTAGCTTTTTGCAGTTTTACTCCTACATCAAGGTTATGATAGCCAACTTTCTTGCATTCCTGAACTTTTCGCTTGATTTTTGAGGCTGTTGAGTCAGTTCGTCTGTTAAAAACCAAAAATTGCTCATAATGATAAAAAGCTTTTTGCATTTTACCTGTTTTTTCATAGGCTACGGCAAGGTTCTGGTGTACAGTAGAATTGGATGGAACCAGATTGCTTGCTACTGTCCAATAGCCAATGGCATTTTGATATTCTTCTTTTTTAAAATAACAGTTAGCCATATTGATGTAAGCGTTTGCCATAGTGGAATCATTTTCTATAGCTTTTTTAAAATATTCTATAGCCTGATCAAGGTTATCCCGATAGAAATAGACACTGCCAAGATTTAGATATGCCTCTGCAGACCTCGGATTAATAGAAATGACTTCTTCAAACCCGCTTTGAGCTGTATCGAAATCCTTTTGAACCAGAGCTTTAAGAGCTTTGTTAAATATTTCTTTAAGATTGTCTACATCCGGGTTTGACAAAATTAATCCCCTTTTTAAGACTAATAATATATTTTTTGTTTTCGATTTTCAAAAATATAAATTTATTTTATAGGTTGAACGACCAGGCATAGCCTGTGAGTGAGACCCCAT
>CAZFBA010000023.1:0-62895 GCA_964517135.1 uncultured Gammaproteobacteria bacterium | reverse complement strand
CTGGTTCTATAAAAAATTAACCTATTGACTTTTAACACGGAATCTCAGACTAAGTAGACGGTTTTCTCAAAGTAACTGCTCGGTTATATTACACAAGAAAGAAAAAATCCACGATCGTTAAATCGTGGAGATTGTTGTTATATCTATCACGCCGGGAGGGATTCGAACCCCCGACCTTTTGGTTCGTAGTTAATTTTACCACTTATCACGCTATTTAATTGCTTATCACTTTAAAGCCTATAATTTAGTTTTAGTAGTCGTTTTGAGCTTTCAGGTTATCATGCTAATTCATGATGATTTTTGGAACTTGTGAAAATTTTGGGAACATATTGGGAACATGATTTTTTTTCTTTCAAAATAGAATTTCCATGCTAATGTTATTTCATGCGTTTGTATACATTGAATTTGGAGGAAAAGTTGTTATGTTCGATTCAAAACATTATTTCCCTGTAATTAAATGGAAAAGAGGAGAAAAGAAAGCATTAAAAAATCTTGATAGTACTTTGAAAAATCAGTTTACGCCTATAATTGAGCTACAGGCTTTAAAAGAGGAATCTAGGTATTCATCAGAAGAACAAATAGATAAATACATTGAAGATATTAATAATATTTTTAAGGATCAATTTTATGTCATTATTGATCCTACTGAAATTTTAGTAGAAGAAAATTATGTAAATTATCTGTATGAAAGGATGAAAGAATTTAATATTAAGTTTATTCCAGTTATGCAAACAAATTGGAGCAATAATGATAATTTAAATTCAAGCCAATATAAAGAAAGAGGTATTTGTTTACGTTTAAATCAAAAGGATTTAAATGATGATAATTGGGGAAACAATTTAGACTCATTTATAAACAAATATCATTTATCATATGATGAAATATTTTTGGTTCTAGATTTAGAAGATATTTCTAAGATTAATGAAACTACAATTAAATTTATGATCAAACAATTTCTTAATGAACTACCTGAAATTGATTCCTGGAAACAAATTGTATTTATAGGTGCATCTTTTCCTGAGAGTATGAGGGGAATTGATCCAAATGCTATTACTGTATTGCCTCGTATAGAATGGAAAGTGTGGAAAGAGTTTTATAATAATAAATATCAAAGAGTTCCAAATTTTGGAGATTATATAATACAATCTCCATTTCTAATAACTGATTTTGATCCTGTTACTATGCAAATATCTGCAAAAATCAAATATACTAGTGGTGATAATTTCATCATATGCAAAGGTACTTCTTTAAGAGGTGAAAGTGGTTATGGACAATATCGAGATCTATGTAAATTATTAATAGAGAGCCCTTATTACTATAGTCAAAACCATTCATATGGTTGTAAATATATTTATGATTGTTCGGAAGGGAATGTTTCAACTGGCAATCCTGAAACCTGGGTTGTAGTTGGTATCAACCACCATCTTACGTTAGCCTGCCAACAACTTTCTGCATTGCCCGTTCTTTCAACTTCATCCTAATTGTTTCTCTTATTTCATCAATATCATATAATTCACAAACTTTAAGCCAAGCAAAACGCCTTGGCTTATTTTTAAATCCTTTTAAACAATCTTTTTGAGAAAGTAATTCAAGAGCATCTTCTTTCCATAATAATTTTACTAAATCATAAGCTTTAATATTGTTGTTAAAACCTGGAGAACGTAATTCATTCAGTTCAATACTCCCATTATTATTTTTTTTAGCTATAATTATTCCCCACCACTCAGGTATGATATCTGTAGCTCGTTTACAAAAACCTTCATGTACAACCAAGGTTACATAATCAAAAACTTTACTATATAATTCTGACTGCTTTGGAAGTCTTGCAAGAGTATCAGAAGGTGATTTTATTTCATAAGCATAAAATTTACCATTCACAACAGCTAAATCTGTACGAACTTTACCTTGACAAATTCCTAATTCATCAATAATAACAGTAGATGGATCTTCACGAAAATCTACTTCTAATTTTTTCTTAAGCTGTTTTCTTATATCAATATCTTTGATTTTGCTTGTCATTTTAAAAAAGATACTATTATGTAAACAAACTTAAATTTAACACAATTGACAAAAGAACAAAATAGTCCTTTTTATTTTATACTTTATTCTGATATTTTTTCCATTTTCTAATATTTTTTTAATATAAAAACCTTACAAATTGTGGTTTTCAAACTTTTTATTAGTTATATTAAACTAATATTAACTATTTGAGGATAATAATGAGTTCACCTTTTAAAAATTATAGGAATTCTATAGGTTTTAAAAACAAAAAAGACCAGGTATTTATTTACCTGGTCTTTGAAAAAAGTTTATCAGAGAGATTTAACTATCTAAAAAGAAATTCAACTCTCCTGTTTTAAATAGATGACCTTCAGCTTTACGCCGTCGAACTAATCCAGCTAACTTCTGTTTTCCAGCGTAAACCCATCTATTCAGCTCTACAGG
This sequence comes from uncultured Gammaproteobacteria bacterium, assembly GCA_964517135.1. Lineage (GTDB taxonomy): Bacteria > Cyanobacteriota > Vampirovibrionia > JBFMGH01 > JBFMGH01 > CAZFBA01. The sequence continues at coordinate 60,450 of CAZFBA010000023.1, read as the reverse complement.
AACAGCATTATAGTTACCAACATTAAGCTTTCTTCTGAGAGTAGATCTTTCAAGAGAACCTTCCCCCAGGTTGAAAGTAAAACTAACCAGGGCATCAAATTGATTTTGAGACAAAGGAACGTTTATAAGCCTTTTAACAGCTTTTTCAAATCTTGCTAAATCGTGTTTTAATAGTTCTTCAGCACGTTCCATTGTAATAACATCATCAGGATTAACGTTTCCTGTATGACCACAACCAATTGTCCAGATACCTGCAGGGCATTTATAAGCCTTTAAACGGCATCCCTCAAAATGTTTTATTAAATCAATTCCTTTTTGAGAAGTCTTCACGGAATTATCCTACCTTTCTGAGCATTTCACAGACAGATCTTAAATCATTTTTGATGATGTTCTTAAGATCAATATTAACCTGGGATTGCTCCTTTAAAATATCGGCCAATTTAGCGTTTGCTTTCGTTGATTCTTCCAGATTCTTTGCATTTATCATTAATGCATCAGCTATTTTGTTTTCTCGATCGAACTTTTCACGTTTGTTTTCACGTTCAAGTTGTCTATCGAGTTCTTTTTGAGTATGATCGAACTTCATGATCTTGTTATCACGCTCTTTAAAATACTCAATGATTGATTTTACAATTGGTATTGCTGCAAGAGCCAGAATTGAAAACATCGCAAAGATAAGGATCCAGAAAAGATCATCAGATTCAAGACCTTTTGCAGCTTGAATGACTTCTGTTACCTGTAAAAAATACATAACGAACCCTCTTTAATTTTTCGTAGACTGGTTTTACTACTGTTTAGAATGCTCTTTAATCCAGCTTTCTGCCTGCTGAAGTGTTTCACCAAGAAGAGCATTTTTTCTTAAGAGCTCGTCTACTTGCTCTTTGAGTTCGTCATTATCTCTTCTCAGGCTATCATTGTTTTGTTGTAATACCATAACGGTATTCTGCGTATCCCTGAGTTCATTTTCAACCTGATTGCGCCTTTGAACTTCGTAATTAAGTTGATTTTTCAGCATACTGATTTCATTTTGCAAGTAAGGGTATGAGTCCATTAACGCCTGTTGTTGCTGTTGCTGAAATTGAAGTTCCTGCATTCTCTGTTCATACTCCTGTTTTTGGCGTAATCTATCTTCTTTAGCTGATAGTGCTAAACCTTTTCCTAGATTAGAAAAAATTGCATCAAGTATTTTTGCAGCATCTGCCATAGTTCATACCTCCTGTATACTACTTAACCTTGTATTCAACCTTTTATTTTCAGCAATCAAGCTGATATTAGCTTCTTCAGTCTTTTTAAGCTTGTTTTTCAGCTGTTTCTTTTCTTCTTCAAGCTTTTTAGTTTTTTGCTTTTCAGATTCAAGCTCAACCATTTTCTGACTGATCACATTATTAAGAGCTTGAATTTTAGTTGACATGACTGTATGCGTATAGTCATATATCGTACAGAGTTCTTGAGTCATATTATTAGCTCCTTCTAAAATATAAGTGTCTTACTATTGTGAATTGATCAGGTTTTCAATAACTGAAACACCTGTGGGCACACCTTCGACAGTGCCAAACTTATCAAGTTCAGCCTGAGACAATGGCCAGGTATCTTTTTCTCGCCTTACAGCACAACTAGCCAAATAAGCTAGCATTTCGCCAATAACACCACTATAATTTTCTCCATTCAGCGTTATAGTAGCTGGTATCGAAAATAAAGCATCATAAACGTCCGGATTATCTATAACAGCGTTTACAGCCGGAAGCTTTACCGGCTCGCCGTCAGGTGTAACACCGCCACGCTCTGCGTATACTTTCATTGATTTCATACCATTATCAAATTTAATCCATTTTAAATCATATTGTGGTGTAAATTCTGCCATTTTAAACTCCTGTTCTTTACTATAATTACAAAACCATTTATTTATATCTATGAAACGCCTACAATGGCGCCTTTGTGGATTTGTAACGTCCCGCCTGACGTTGTAACATTACCCGTGTAGCCTGTATTTCCATCGATTGTTATGTTACCAGCGGCTACAATGTTAAATGCATCGGCTGAATTAAACCCTATGCTTTGGCTGTTGGTTGATACTCCTGCAATACCCCCATTGTTGTTGAGCCTGAGATAATTGTTATTAACCAGATTTTGTATGTCAAATCTGTTATTACTGTCATCCCAGTACAGTTGTACTTTATCTGTTGTACCCTGTTTCAATTTCATCCTTGCACTTGCTGAACTATTTCCTTGAATTGCAAACTCAGCGGTTGATCCCGTGTTTTGGTAGGTGCAAGTAGCACCTTTGAGAAAAATGTCACTGGTGTTATAGCCATTAATGGTAACATCACCGGCATTTGTGGGGTTGATATCAATCGAGCCATCGTTATTGAGATTAATTAAGTTGTCATTACTATCATTCTGCATCGTGAAAGCACTTGCAGCGTACTGCATACGGGCAACTATACTTTCATTAACTCGCCAATAATTAACGATGTTCTGCCCTTCTGCGGCGTCAAAGAAAGGCTGCAATGGGTTATCAGTATCACCAACAATGTAAAAGTTACCTGTACCGTCTAAATTGACTTTTACATCGGCATCAGAGCCAGCATTGAGAAGTATATCCGCAGCGCTATCAATGGTAAGATCCTGCCCGTTGCCGGTCCTCAGGGTTAGCTGACCGTCGTTTGATTGCTCATAATGTTCCACTCCAGAGTTCTCACACTTAATGATGAACTCATCAGAAGCCCCGTCATACATATATAACGAGTGTTTTACGGTTGCACCTGTACCAAGAGCCAAGCCCTTAGTATTATTAACGCCCTTAAATTGTATCGTAGCCCCGTTGATGTCCATAAAATCAACGGTCAGAGCGTTGGAAGTCAGGCTGTTAAAGTTTCCGTCGCCATCTGAATCGATGCCATATGCAGATTCATTGACGAACAGAGATAAGAAATCGGCGTTGCCGGCGTCATCGATGCCGAAATTGGTACCTGATACAGTCAGCGTTTCGATTGTCAGGTCAGGGATAGAGAGATTGCTTGTACCGGGGATATTGGCCACGGCATTCACAGAAATATCTGTGCCGGTTGTTATATCAGTTTCGTCCTCTTCTGTGGTCTGATAGCGGTGTACAGACCGCAGGGGTATAATGATCCTGCCTTCTTCTTTGCTTTCTTGTCTGGCTGATGTTGTGACGTCTGGCTCTGTTGCAGTTGTCGGGCTTGCGTTGTCTTCGTAGATATTAAGACGATAGCCTATTTTACCCTGCAAATCCCCATTAGGACCTGAATCCAAAGAATCATTATTATAGCGATATAACTCAAGGTAAAGATAGTCGTATCTGTCGACCGCTACACCGCTTGTAAGCTCTGAAAAATCAATAGATATATCATCTGGCAGCTCAAACATACCAAGGGTTTCAGAGGCATAGCGGGTCAATGCACTGGTATTTCTTTTCAGGGTTAATCGCCTGACAGAAGGTTTCTCAATAATAGGTGCGCTTAAAAAGCCATATACAGAAAAGAGATGTGCCAGTGAGAAGTTTGAAAACTCCTCATTTCTCTGTTGAAGCTCCTGAAAAGTATTGTTGGTGAATTTTGTGCCAGGAACAGATTCTGTTTTATCAGTGTAACGCTCTCTAATCGGGAATGTTATCGTCATTTTATAAGCTCCTAATAATTATAACTAGTTATTAATCCATAGACATCTTCTGCTGTCTGTCTGTTATATATATTCCCCCAGGCATTCAATAATGCCGGACTGCCTTGCAAATCATACCATTGCAGGCTTGTCGTCGGCAGATCATAATAACCTGAAGTATTTGTATAGTTTGATAAGTATAATGTTGCCGGACTTTGCCAGATGTAAACGGCCAGAGGGAATTGAACACCAATTGTATTAACAGTATTAAATGGGGTTATATGTAAAAATATCTCTGTATATGTATAGTTCGGATAAACAGGTTTCTGCATCCTCACTTTTAAAACAAGTTTATCTTTGTTTGTTACGTTAAATTTAAGAGTTGAGGGTGTATGACCGGTTAAATATTTCCACTGATCAACTCTGTTAACTGCGTAGCCTAATGTTCCAGTCTTGTAAGTCGGGTAAAGGTAAAAATACAGGTCTTGTGTATTTCCGGCTACGTCACAATACGCTTCTATCTCAACGTATGGAACAGGCTTATCGTAATTGGGTAAGTTAACCGTACCGCTGCCAATGATTTGATACGGTATGAAATAATTATCTCCAACGAGATACTTATCTATAGCCGTTTTAAAGTTTATTTTTTCTATGTATGGCCGGCTTTTTACGTTAACTGTCTTACTTATTGTGTTTGATTTGACACCTTCAGCGGTTTTCCCATAGACTGAATAAGGCTTATTGCCATATGTTTTGTAGCTGTAGAAAAACGGGTTATCACTGATAGACTTAACTTGACCTTCCGTTTCAAGATAAAATTTAGTTATGTTCTCTGTGCAATCAACGTCAAAGCGTATATGTTCAGGATATGTAACGTCAGGCATTGACGTTGTAACGCTGTTAATTTTGGGCTCAACGTCTTTGATGTTTATGGCATCTACAACATTGAATTTTGCTGTATCATTGCCGTCCTGCCCCCAGGTATAGCCGTATACATCTATATTATTCTGGTCATCGCCTTCTGTTGCTGTTGCATCGGCTGTTACCTGCGTTGTTTCATATTCCCCTTGCTGTTGTATGTTCGATAGTGTAATCCTGCTAGAATCTGTATACAGGTTTATATCGCCTTCCAGGTATTTCCCGGCCAGGGCAATATTATCTGTTTTGCCTGCTTCGATAACCGCCGGACTTGATCCTGCAACCTGAACGTCTTTCGGGCGTCGGCAGAAAATATCTGTGAATGCCGGCAGCAATATGTCTATATCGAACCCGCTCATGGGTTATACGAAGTTATCTGGCCTGAAACCGCTGTACTTACACCATCTCTAAGTATAAATTGCTCATTCATCTGGTTAACCAGACCGCCTGCATTGACGTCAATATTGATATAGATTGTTTTCATTCCGCTTGCATTACTACCAATGCCGTAAGTTCCTTCTTGTGTTGCGTTCGGTGTTGTTACAACAATACTACTCACAGCCTGAGATATTTTTGCAGCAAGTTGATTAATTGCGGTTTCTGCTGCGTTCAACCTGGTTGTATTATCATTAATTAATGATGTCTGTTGAGCGTCAATTGTTTCTTGCTGTTGTTTATAATCGAGATATTGTTGCTTAAACTCAGATACCAGTTGAATTGTATCGTTCAGGTCTGTTCTGAGTTCATCGTCACCAGAAGCAATAAGCCCTCTGACCTGCTCTAATTCTGTTGCTGTATCTAATGCAAGCTGTTCTATTGCTTCTTGTTTTTCCTGTAATTTCGTATTTACATAATCTTCAAAATCGCTATTGTATTGATACATATAAGAAATATCATCTCTGAATGTCTTTGATGTTATAGCGTCAGCAATTGCAGGGTTGTATATTGATTGCAAATCATTATCATAGATCATTTCAGCCAGTTTTCCAGAATATTCAACCGGCTTACTTTTAAGCAAGAAATCTGATTGATCCTGTAAACTTGCTTCTCCATAACCATTACTGGTTAAATAATCGTCATAATTGTTATCAATCAAACTTCTTAAATAATCAGCAAATGATTGTTGTTGTATTGCTGTTCTTACGGATGTTTTCACCCCTTCTAAATCATATTTGGTTGTATCATATATTTTTTTCGAAAGCCTGAATTGGTCGTTTTCGTTGATTGCAGTATTGATATCTGTATCAAGGCTATTATCATAAGGACGAAGGCCGATTATTTGAGCGGTTACTGTAGCATCTGTTAAGCCCAGATTGCTTAATATTGCCTGCCTCTCAGGGGTGTTCAGGACGTTTTCCTGAAGGTTTTCTTTCAATCCTGGTATTCCATTAACCAGGTTATTATTATTGCGTTGTATGGCCGTTCTGTTGGTTGCCAGTTGATCATTAATATTATCGATTTGTTGACCGGTTGCAGCTTCAAGCCCGTCTATGCGCTCATTGGCTGAAACAATTTGCTGCGCTGCACTAAGATCAGCCAGATCAAGTGAATTATGCTTTTGCTTTACTCTCTGTGCATATGTTTGCAGGTTGATATATTGACCCGGGTTGTCTGGATCAACCATTCTTATATCTGTGTCAGGGATACCCAGGCGGGGCTTCACATAGACAACATCCCGGTCTGGCGACTGGTCAACATCTACCGGTTGTAGTTTCCTGATTTCACCGCATAGCGCCTGAGAAAAATTTGATCGATTGCCGTATTTATCGACATGTCTTATCTTGAAGCAATAATAGGCGTTGATATCACCTGCAATTGTTCTTTCCTCAGCTCTTGCCGTGTCAACCAGCTTATAACTCGTACCTGTAACACTGGCCACAATTTTGTTTCCAAAAAAGCCAGCATCACCGGCCTGATTAGTACGCCTGAAAATCTCTGTATAAGCGTAATTCTCGCATTCTGGAAAATCCCACTGTAAGAGAAAAGCCCTGTAGCCTGTTGACAGCCTGAAATTAACCGGGTCCGGTACATTTTCATTGTTGCCGACTTTTATCGTTGCCGGCTGTGAAAATGCAGAAGCCCGGCCAGACTTATCGATCGCCCTTACTCTATATCTTACAATATCGCCGTGTTGCCGGCTATTGTCTATATATTCATTTAAAACTGGCATTAAATATCGCTTTCGAACCATCCTGAATTGTCGTGAGAGCTTGAAGCTTGCCTCAAGTCAATCACGACTGCGTTGATGATTTCATATTGATCTTCATAATTTTCCGTTCCAATGGAGTTTATTATTTGATATTGGTCTTCATAATTCTCTGTAAAGATTGTATTCTGGATAATGTATTGATCTTCATAATTGTTTGTAGCAATACTATCTAAGATTTCATACTGATCTTCATAGTTATAAGTATCAATCCAATTCTGGATTATGTACTGATCCTCATAGTTTTCCGTTCCAATAGACCCTAAAATTGTGTATTGATCTTCATAATCATTGGTTGAGATCGTTTCATCATCACCGAGGATAAAATATTCATCTTCGTAATTAAAGGTACTAACCGGGGATAATATTTGATATTCATCCTGGTAAGAAACAGTATAAATCCAGTTTTGAATAATATAGATGTCTTCATAATTGTTTGTAGCAATACTATCTAAGATTTCATATTGATCTTCATAGTTATTATTTAGAGGATAAAGGGGTACTTTATTGAGCTCTGCAATTCCACATTCAGCTATTCCACAGGTAAAAGCCCCAAGTTCATGGTAATCAGTTTCAGTAAGATAATTACCAAAGATAATTTCATACTGATCTTCATAGTTTTCAGAAAAAATAAATTCTGTTTCAGAGTTGAGTTCAAAGCCTCCACATTGTGCAACACCACAAAAGGAAGAATCAGCAAATTTTTCTTGAAATAATGTGCAAGCCATTATTGATTAGCACCTTTACCAGGCATTCTGTAACGTCTATTATTTCCTACAGAAGTAGATCCATCTGGTATAACTTGTTTTATCCAGTATGCAAAACTTTCTCCAGCTTGTAAGGTTCCAACGTTAATACCATCAGCATAAGATGTTTTTTTAGCATATGTTCCAGGACTTCCAACATTATCAGGAGCTAATTGCAAATATTCACCACCATCCGAAATTACTAATTTTGCTGTATTACCAGTTTGTAAGCTAGCGCTGAACTGAATCTTAGCTTTTTTATTGTTGTTTATTGTAATGACAAAATATGTACTTCCATTAGGAACAATCGGTTGTGCTTGAAGTGGTTCACCATCAGGCCCGGTAACAATAACACTATTAGCAGTAGGAAAAATAAGTGAATATTCTCCAGGGCTAATATGTTGGTCAAGTTTTAAGCCTGATATTGGTGTTCCTGAAGTATTATCATAGTAACCACCGTTTACAGTCCATAATTTAATTCTAGTAGCTAAATCTGTGGCATGTGTGTTTTTGAGATGCATTTTTACTTCAACATCTTCATCTACATCAAGCACAGGATCATACACTCCTGCTAAATCTTGCCATTCATGAGTAAGATCTATATCACCGTTAACGTCTGAAAAATAAATCTTTAAGTCGCCATCTTGTACTGGCATTGGTTTACTCCTATATTAATCACTATCTACAATAACTGCATCGGTTTCTAGTCTTCTTTCAACGTTAATTTCTTCTGTAATAAGTTCATAGTGTGAAAAATTAACTATATCGCTTGATACATCAGTCCATTCAACTAATACCTGATCAGAATTATTAGTTTTCAAGCTTGTTATTTCTGGTGTGGGAAGCGGGTCAGGGTTATCTCTAATAGTTTTAACGGCCGTCCAGTCTGAACATTCCCCGTTTTTAGCTCTACACCTGGCCTGATAATACCATCTATTCCTTACAGGTAGATTATTGCAGATGTAAGTATCTTCAACACCTTCCCATTGCTCGGTATCTTCGTTATACGTTGCGGTTGTTACAGGTGCACCATAGAAATAATGAGTCCATTCAACACTTTCAGTATCCACCAGACAGTTTTCATCGTCCGTAAATCGCCATTCAGTACACAATAGTTCTATAGGCGGTTCAGTAGGTTGCTCAATACCTTCATTATTACTGGCAGGATTAGCCACAGGATACCTGAACGGTATTTCAATATCGATACCCTGACCGCTTACACTGGCTTTAGTTATTACCTGACCGTAAAGAAAAGTCATTAATAATTCTCATTTGACCTTATAACAACGCCGGAAACATTGAGAGTTCTGGTTTCTTCTTTTGATGTATGCCCTATCAACTCAGGGGGGTTCGGTTTCATTATTATTTCTGCTTTAGTCTTCTTCTCAATCGGTCTATCAATATCCCTGGCCATTTCCGTAATTGCTGAAGGACCATTAAAATACGCTGTATAATTATATACTGCGTTATTATTAGCATCAAAACCACCACCTCTAGCTGTTACCTCAAGTTCAATTACAGGTAATAAAGTTGTAATCCCTCTAGTTTCACTATTAAGATAAATACTTCTTCCTGGCATTAATCCTGATTCTTTAAAACTTACACTTCCTCTAATTAAAGGCAATTTATACATATCTAAATAGGCATTTCCTATTGTTTCTAATGTTACATAATCATATATATCCTTTAAATTTAAGGCTTTTTCAAATAAACCTTCTGTTGTTGTCGGTAATTCATCTGGGTTTGTTCCAGGTACTAAGTCTTCATAACCAATCCTTTTACGCATAAAATTAATACTATCTAAGTCAGCCGTAACAATTGCAATTAATTCCTCAGACTTTTGGACCCCTGCTTTACGATTAGTAGGATTAATATCCCCTGCATCCATCTTTGAACCAATACAATAAACCCTATTAGCTAATTTTGAAGTATCTGTTTTCAGTTTTAAACCCTGATAAATATAGTTCTGATCAGTAATATTAAATTTTTCTTCCTGAGAAAGCGCAATAATAGTAGACCATTTCTTTACATGAACGCACCAATTAGCATCAACCCATACAAACAGACAAGCTGAACGGGCTAATTCCTCTATAGCATCTTTATAGTTTTTAACCCCTAACTCCTGATCCGGTACAACATCACCTAAATCATTATCAGGAGCTTGAACAAACCTGGAATCACAAGCGTTTGCTAGTAAGAAAATTAATTCACCTGGTCTAAAATTCTTAAACGTACCCTCCATGGTGATTTTATGTTCCCACAACCAGGTAGGATCTTTTGCATACAAATCATAATCAAGAACTTCAGCACCAAACTCATTAAAACCTTCCTGCTCGTTATCTGGATCTATAATAAAACCATCAAACAATATTGTGCCAGTTCCATCATCAGCCTGCCACCTTACCCTTTGTCCTGATAATGGTCTAAAGCGTTCACCTTCCTGGTCAAACTCATCAATAAGATTGCATTTAAAGATTGTTTCGCCCAAAGGATTATCAAAATCCATTGACAACATGTAATTAACCGTTGCTGTTTCACGTTTAACAGAACGAAAAATCGTAGGATTATCGCTATCCTGGTATATTGTAAAACCCATATTTGCCTATCTTTTCCTTTTACGCCTTCTATGTAGCTCTTCAGCCATTTTATTAGCCTGTCTGCGTTCAAAATCAGTAAAACCTTCTTCAGGACCAGGCAATATATAATGCTCACCATCAAGCTCAAAATGATAAGTAGTTGATCTACTGTACAAACCAGAAGATCTATTGCTTGCAACGCCACCCATAAGGGTTCCACCGTAATTAGGTTGCTTTTGAGTCAACTCATTTAAGCGTCTGGCTCTGTTTTTAAGCCCCTCATTTATTTCTCTAGCCCAATTCATCCAAAAACGTGAATTTTGTTTAAGTCTATCTGCTGTACCATCCAGGGCATCATTTATATCATTTTGGTTGTCTTCTGTTTCTTTTTGAGCTTCCACCTGGGCTTCTATTTCTTTTTTCAGCTCTTGATATTTTTTAATAACATCACCAATAAATAGCGCGCCCTTAGCCATCCAACCAAACATAGGGTGATTTTTAAGCAATTGCATAGCAACCATTAATGATTTAATGAGTAAATTAAGCTCTTTTCTGATCTCTTCAATAACTTTCTTGACAAGCCCACCATAGCCAATTATTGCACTAAACGTTTGTATAAAGAATCGTTTTGCAACATTTATACCTATTGATATAGAATTAAGCGCCTTTAATATTGTATCTTTTAGCTTTATAACTTCCTGTTTTATAAACCTAATTGCTGCAATGATAATTATTTTAGTTCTAACGATTAATTCTTTTATGTCTTCAACAGCCTGGGCTACATAATCTTTTAAAACTTCAACAATAGCCCTGAGTATAACTTTTCCCTCACTCCAGGCAATAGCCAGGGTTTCTTTGACTGTCTGAATACTATCATTTAACGGGAATATAGCATTCCAGATTTCATTTGTTGCCTTTGTACCGGCTTCCCATATCTCTTTTACAGCGGTTACAAGCCCAAAAATATTATGTCTTAACGCTTGTACAAGTAGAATAATACCTAGAATAGCCCATCCAATAGGATTTGTTAGGCCTATGAATCTAGCGACAAGGGGTATTGCCCTTAATAGCCATGGTATTACCCACCTGATCGCTGCCAAAATCCCCGGTATTATAGCAGCTAAACGTGTTCCAAATGTACCTAGTATAAGTAATATGTACCTAAAAGGCATTAAAACAGCAGCAATAATGCCTACCCACATAGCAGTATCTTTTAACGCTGCTGGAGCTTTCAATAATACATCAAGTAAGTTGTTTATAGGAGTTAAAACACCATTTAGGAGAGGTAATAAACGTGTTCCAATTTCTAAACTAATCAGTTTCAGGTTAGCCAAAAAGACTTTAATAGGTTGCAATGTCTTTTGAAAAGCTTTTTCGGTTTCGCCGGCTGAATTTTTTAAATCATCCAGGATTTCAACATAATCTTTAAGTGTTTTTCCACTCAGTGATAAAACCGCTGTTAATCCCTGAACATTACCAAAAAGCGTTGATAGTGCTTCAGAATTATTATTTGTTTTATTTTTAATATCTTCAAGAAAAGACAAAAAGCCCTTTGACTTCAAAGCAGTAGTTGAAAACTCAATCCCTAATTCTTTGGCCAGGTCTTTAGCCTGCTTTGTTGGTTTGATAACAGACTGCAATACACCTCTTATTGCTGTATGAGCTTCAGCAGTAGCAATACCATTTTTAGTAAGTGTTGCGGTAGTTGCATTAAGCTCAACAAGCTCCATGCCTGCCTCTTTCGCAAACTTGCCGACACGCCCAAAAGAAGCGGCCTGCTCTCCAATTGTCGTTTTGCCTAGCTGAACCGTTCGTATAAATTGGTCTGATAACTCAAGAACGTCACTTACTTCTTTGCCATAACTGTTAATAGCCGTAGTAAGCAGGTCCACCGCCTCGAAAGTTGTACCCTTTCCGGCTTTAGCCATTTTCCCTGAAGTTATTAATACCTCAAAAGACTCGTTAACGTCATCTATACCAGCCGATAATACTTGATACTCAGCCGCGGCCAGGGGTGCCGGATTTTGTTTCAAGATGGCCCCGGCGCGTAAAATATTATCATTAAACTCTTTATAACTGTCTTTAGACGTATCTACAAGGGTTGTAACGTCTAAAATTTCTTTTTCCAGGCCTGATGCATGGTAAGTTGTTGCAGCGAAAGCCGCTGTTATTGCAGCCAATTCAGCTACAAAAGTAGTCCTTAAATGCGTTATGGCATCTGTAACGGTACTAATACCGCCACCAAAATCTACCAATTTATTTAAAGCTTTATCAAAACCGCCGATAAAATCAGTAGTATCGGCGGTTAATAATGCTTTTAATGTTGCTGTTGCTTCACTCACTAATAATTACCTAGCATTTCTTTAATATCTTTATCTGAAGCGATTTTATTTTCATAACCAAGTAGAATTTTATCTTCTTCAGATAGGCTTTCGCGGGATTTTGCTTCTGATTCTTCTTTCAATACATCCAGGTAAGTGAAAAAATCATAAATATCTAAATTCCAGATCTCCAGGGCTGAAGTATTCATTGCCTCAGATAGCTTTAGAACGACTCTGAAGAATTGTTTTCTGAGTTCTTTAAGTCCTGCTCCATCTGTTGAGCTTTTATTTGTATCTGTTGAATTACAGACCTGATTTTTATTATCCAGCTTTCCGGAATTATTGCTTTCAACTCCCCCAGGCATTCAGACCAGGGAATATAATTAATTAATCCTGTCATACACTTAATAGCATCAGGCATTGAAAGCGCTTTAATATCTTCAATACTTTTGTTTGTTGTTGATGCAAGCAATTCAAATACTGATTCTCTAGATTTAATAATAGCTTTAAATATTGCCTCAGTAGCTTTATTAGCTAGCTTTACGTTTTTCTCTGTTTCACTTAGTTCAGTATTTGCTTTAATTGCTGCAATCTCATTAAGATCATTGGCTATATCTGGCCGGATCTTTTCTATGAGCTCAACCAAACTATAAAAATCGCTCAAATCAAACTTATACTTAAATTCCATTGCCATAATTTAGTTACCTCAAGAAATTTTATGTACTAACCCATGTAAAAAGCTGTTCATCATTGTTTTTGGTAAGGTCTGCTACACATTCCATGACTACTTTTAAACCTACAACCTCACCACGTTCATTTTTATATTCAGATGAACCTTCCACACTAGCTTTGTGGAAAGTGAAATCTCTGTTTCCACCATTTGGACCAGGACCAGCAACACCCAAAGCATGTTCAGGGGTAGCATTATTACCACCGAAACCAGTTGTTGAACTACCTAAAGCAAGCTGTAAATTAGCATCACTAGCTTCTGCAAGCACAAATTCAACACTCGCTTCTTTAAGTTTAGCCAGCTTTTTTACAGGCATAGTGCTTTGATCAACCATTACTTTATTATGTTCATTATTCCATTTAATAACAACACCGCCAATTGTAGACCCTAAATCCACAGAATTGAATGTTAATGCTGCAGGTCCACCAACTATTTGCTGTACATTAATACCCATAACTTATTAACTCCTATCTTTATAACTTAAATACAACTCAAATATTCTTATTTCAATCCCTTGATCATACAAATCATTTCTTTCACGGGGTTTTCCAGCTTCACTAATTAACAAAAAGCCATTTTCTACAGGAGAATTAATATTATCAAAGTTATAATTTGCTATATATTTAAATGAATTAGATAAATTTAAAAGCCTTCTAAAAGAATCTGTAAGTCTTCCTACGGTTCTTCTATCATGATTATTTGTCATAATTTCAATTTGACAAAATACATTCTCCAAGTAACTATTATTAGAATCTTTAACAAAAGGATACGTTACAAAAATAGCTGGATAAATAGGATCATCAACCTTGTAAGTATATAAACTTGCATTGTAAGGTAACTGTGGAAGTATGTTTTCGCTTACATACTTATTAAAGCTATTTATTGCATCATCTGTATACATAGTTAATTTATAAGTACTATTTTCCAACCTTCTTTTGCTTCCCCTGAGTCTTCAGGAGTAAGAAATTTAGCATCATATTCCCATTCAATACCAGCTTTATTCATTGCTTTTCCAAGTTGCGGTCTTATTTCTTTACTAAGATCAAAAGATTTTAATTCTTCAATTAAGGTTTTCTTAGCTTCAGCAAGTGATTTTCGTATCATAGCAAATCCCTGAATTGACACCACACGAACAGGACCAGCAAATACATCCGCCCTCAACTCAGTTTTTTTGCCAGGACTTGGCCAGGGTTGTTGTCCTGGTATTGATCCATATTCCAGGATATCTGCATAAGGGGTATTGTTATATATCACCACTTTTAACCCCTCAAGATTTTCATTTGAATGATCCTTAAGAAGTTTTTCAAATGATTTCAAACCTTCAACCTCTAAATTTATCACTACAACTTCCTTTTAAGGTATAAATTCCAATAAAATTCTTTCTCTATAACCTGACCACCAACTAAAGTATATTCAATACTGTTAACAAGGTATTCATAGCTTTCTAATTCTTCTTTAGTAAAGAGAGGTTTATTTATCTGTAATAAAATACTTCCTTGTTGAATAATACCAATACCATCAAGATTAAAAGTATTGCTAATTTCTTCATAAAGTGGATCAGGAGTAATGATATTAGCTTCAGTCCAGGGTACTTTGTAACCTGGCATACCATATAATGATTGCTGATCTACTGCCTTCTTAGGTCTGTATCTTACAATGACTCTTAAGCCCTTTTGTGAAGTTAAAATAACTTCTGTCATCCCTAATTCTTCTTTAATACTAGCTATTTTATACTCTTTATTGTCAAAAGTTACTATCTGATCATAATTACCTGCTTCAGGCAAAGAAATTAAATCTTCTGTTTTAGCAAAAAACAGCAAATCACCAACATAAACACCTTTTGTTGCTGCTTTTTGCTCCAACATATCATTATCAACAATGGCAACAATATCATTACCATTGAAATTATGCGTGTTCCCGAACTCTTCTAAGTCCAGGAACACGCCTAAATCTTCTATTAATTGATCTTTAAAGTTCATTATACCTATGCAGCAGCAACATTTAACTGATCAGAAACAAGAAGTTCTCCTGTATGAGGAATTACAACAACAAGGCGATCAGTATAAGCACCACCGCCACCATCATTGTCGAAAGTAAAGACAACTTGACCAGAAGCATCAGTCTCAACATCCCAGTCAAGTTTTGCTGCATTTTCTAACAATTCTGTTCCTGTTGTCACTCCAGCACTTGTATTTGCACCAGTTGTTGATTTTGTTGCGCCTGTGTCATCGCTGCCATCAGCCATATAAGCTCTCAGTTTTCTGATTTCCTCAATATTTGCATTTTTAATATCTTTAATTTGTACAGTAGCCGTTTGAGTGGTTCCTGTTGGGGGTCCTAAAGTAATTTCAGAATAAGCTTTACTAATAAGCTTGCCACCTTCTGCCTTCACTGATTCAGGAACACGTCCAATTTTAACTTCTGCAACTTCTTGACCACTAGTTTTTTCTTGTGTTACTATTCCAGCATAAGCATTTGTACCAGGAGTAGCAGTAATTTGCTCTGTTGATGCATTCCAATATACAGGATCACCAGCACTGAAGGTATCTCCTGAAGCTGCTGGAATCTCAAAAACACCTTCAAGATGCATAGAACCAGTTGCACCATTTAAAATGTCTTCTCCAGCAATACCAATAAAATCATTAATTACTGTTACTTCACCATAATCAATTGTTGAACCACTACTGTTTGCATAATCGATTGTTCTACCATTTTGTTTAAATTGTGCAATTGCCATAGTTTTATCCCTTCTATTAACTGTATTAACCTAATAACTTGTATTTTGAACCTTTTATAAATTTATCCCTGGAAGTTTATTGAAAACTCCCAGGGATATCTAAGGGGTATGAGGATCTAATTTATTCAGAAGAACCAGGATCTTTGTACATAGCTCTATAATCTAAAGCGGTAACACCATAATCTGCAATTATCCGGAATAATATTCCAAGGAATTCAAATCCAACTTGACTTTCCAGAATTGGTTCTTCCTGACCATTCAAATAAGTGACTTCAATTGTTTCAGCTTCATCAGGATCAGCAGCTAAATACCAGGCTATTGAACTGTAATTATCCAGTTCAGCATCAATAACTGGTTCTAATCCATTTTCATAAACGTTGGCTACACCTGCATGATCACCTGCTGGATCAGCAGTAGACCTAATAATTTGTTTAATAGTTAATCCTAATGATGCTGGAGAAAGTACAAATCTTGGCGCTATATTTAAAGTTTCCTTCTCACGCTGGTTTTTCTGCTTTCTCATGGCTTGCTCGCCTTTATCAAAAGCAGTTACAGAAGGAGCACTACCGCTTGAAGCCAAATTTTTGTGTGAAGCGGTATGGAATAAGTCTATACCATCGTAAATTTTAGGATTTCCACCCAAAATTGCATATACAGCTTTATTTATTCCACGCTCTGCAGCTCTTACGTATGCTGCTGGCATTTTAGTGAGTACAGAAAGATCATCATTGATCATAGCTTCACGGGTAAATCCCCACATTCTGGCATATGTACATACTTTTTTGGATACGCCTTCATCCTGGACTTGATCAAATTTGATTTCCCCATTCTGGTAGACTCTTTCTAAATCACCAGCTTCAGATATTCTATAATGAGTAGCCGTTTTAAAGTCAGTATTACTACCCTTCCCTACCCATGCTTTATAAGTAGTTCTAGCCGTTCTATATGCCTGACTCATTGATTTATTGACACTAGAACTGAGAATTGAACTAAACTGAGAATCAGGAGTTAATGCTCTTTTAAATAATTCAGTATCAGAAAGCCTATGAGCATTTCTGACGCCTAATCTTTCAAGGCATTCAATAGCTAAATCTCTTAATTTCATTCCTCTAAAGTCCATAGCACCATCAGCAGGCTTTTCAATTCTTATTCCACCACGCATAATAATAGCATCTGAGGCAGCTTCTCTGATTTTATCGACTTCATCAGAAGTAACCCTTACATCTTCACCTACCGAAGCTTCTAAAGGTTTTCTTTCAGCTTTTAATTTGCTAAGAACTGCTTCCCTTACTTCATCAACACTATTGCCGTTATTAACAAAATCATCAGGACTCATATCAAATTCCCTGCAAATAGAATTAATCTCTGAGACTCTTTGTCTTTCTTTCTTAATAGCCTCTTCTCTCTCAGTCTCAAGATTTCTATTATCCTCTTGGTTATTTGGTTTCTGTTCTGTTTTTACTTGTTGTTGCCCTTGTTGTCTGTCTTTTTCACCCATTTTCTCTAATCCTTCCTGTATATAACTATCAACCTTTTTTTCAATCAGCCCTTCAATATCCCGGCCAATTCCTACAGAATCATCAGCAGGTACAGATACAACAGATACTTCCATAGGTTCCCACCTGGTAACAACTTCGCAAGGTCCTTCAAAACGCCCATTACTGGAAGTTTTTCCAGCTGAAACCTCTTCTATTGCATGTATCATATATCCTACTGATACACCTTTTAGCGTCCCATTATTGACTTTTGTAAAAATCTTTTCGGCTTCAGGATCATCATCAAAGACAATATCACAATAACATCTCTTCTCTTTTTCTTCTAAGTAGGCGTTTTCTATCCTGCCTAATACATAATCTCTTTGATGATTGAATAAACTAACCCCTATATCGTTAATTCTTTCTAAATCAACACTATCTAGATCATGTTGTAAGTATTCAATCCCATACCAGCGAAAAACTGCAATTTCAGAAGAAAAAGAAACTTTAACCCGCCTATCTTCCTGGTTAACTTCTCTTACGGCCAGGGCAAAAGTACTCCTATTCTTTGCCCCTATCTTTGGCTTTTGCCCTTTGGTCATCTTTAACTAGCCTCCATATTTAACTTTGCTAACAATTTTTCTTCCAATTCCTTTTCTTTTGCTCTTTGAACCAGAACATCACGCCAATCTTCCCCTCGTTCTGCACATAATTGAGCAAGTGTTACCTGATTAGATTCTAAAGCTCTTTGATTTGCAGTAATTTCTTTCATTGGATCAATCCAGGACCATCCTGGAGGTATCCAGACATGTCTTAAATATTTCTGCTTATTATTGAAGAAATCATTTACTTTAAGCTTTCCTGAGAGGTAAAGAGATTCCATAAAGGTTTCATAAACAGGTATATTAAAGTGTTCAATAATAAATTTTTGCCACATTTTATAAGTTTTCTGGTCTTCAAGTAATCCTTGCCGGGCACTTGAATAATTAACCTGGCTCATATCTCTGCTAACAGACTCATAACTTAATCCTTGTCCTGCTCCTGCAAGTCTTTGCTGCGTTTGAATAAATTCTTTTGCATTACTTGATTGCCCTTGTGGATTTGCCACCTCAACGCTATCACCTGGATGAAGTTCTGTAATCATTCCAGGTGCAATATTTTTCTGAGTATAACCACTTTGAGAATCTTTATTTTGTGAACGATAACCAGGTGTTAGAGCGGTAGGAGTGTGTTTTTTAATAAAAATACTAAAGCAGGCTAGAATTCTTTCTTTAACTGAAACAGCTTCATTAAATTCATTGACATCTCTTACTCTTTCAGCAGCAATAGCCAGGTTTGATACCTCTCTAACTTGAGTAGGTCGTGTTTTTTTATACAGAAAAATTACCCTATCAGCAGGTATTCTTTCACTTTTACCGTTTTCAAATCCATCTACAGTTCTTATTTTTAAATAATAAGCGATAGGTTCGTTATAAGAGTTTAATTCTATACCATTAACAACTTTATTGCCATTTTTAAGCCTGCACTGGTAATATGAGCTATCAAGATCATCTACTTCTCTTGCTTGAAGCACAAAAGAATAATTTCTATTTTTATCCTTTATATAATTTTTGATAAAAATAATACCACCATCGACCATTAAACGCCTTATGGTCAGAGCTTGAAGCTCAGAAAAACTTTGTTGTTTTGTTATGTCACAATTTTGAGGCTTAGACCATTCCTCAAACTCTGTTTCTATAAGTGTATTTAAATTATCATCCTCTATTTTGTTGTTAGTAAGTATTTTAGACTGTAATTTTATTCCAGTTCCAACAACATTACGCTCAAAAGGGCTTACCAATGCTTCTGCAATATCACTATTACGCTCTAAATCTCTAGCTCTAGCCCTTAAAACACCTCTTTGAGCTTGATTTATTTGTTCAGCCGTACCATTAACAGGATTCCATGAGGAATTTATACGATCAAAACCACCAGCATCATAACCCCTTAATGCTTGTCTCCAGGCTAAACGATCATAACCTTGACGGGGATTAAAATAACTGATAAATCTATCAATTATATTCATTCTTATTTGTTTTTCTACCATTATCTATTACCTACAAATCTAGCTACATAGGTAGTTCCAGCAATAGAAGAGTTATCATTTTCTTCAATTCTTCTTAAAATATCTCTTCTTTCCTGATAAAGTAGGGATAAATCAGGTTTTTTAAAATATCTTGAACCTATCTTATATTCCTGAGCACCTTTTTCAATTTTACTTATCGCTTCATTTATTTGTGTTAACTGTTCTTGTAAGTTCATCTTATCCATGACCCCTTATTGCTTAACCATCTATCACTATCTATCCAACTTTTTTCTTTATTCATATGTCTTTCTACTTCTTGAATAGGAAGATTAATCTGATCTGCTTGAATCGTTCGTTTATATGGTTCTATATCTTCAGTTTGAACGTACCTAACCTGTAATAGGTCTGCTGCGAAGCTTGCATATACTTCACAATCAAGATAATGATTAGGTGTTTTAGTTCCTTTTGTCTTCCATTTATAAACTACTCTATCGCCTTTTTTCTCTTTAACTTTTTCTTCAGCACAAATCTGTTTACAATAATCGATATCACAGCCTTTATATACAAACCATCCACCTCTTTTGCTAGTCCTCTTTAACCTTCCAGCAATCATATCTTTATATTGACCACCATCAACAATATAAAGATTCATTCCATGAGCTTTACTTCCTATCCTATCAATACTAGAAATACTAAATCTTTTTAGTAAATCTCTACTGGATCCTTTTACAGGTACAGCCCAATCATAATTCTGGGCGCAAAAGTCATACACTTCATCTGTTCTGTCTCCTGAGTCAATAGCACATATTTGAACCTGGAATAATTCCCCTTTTTCATTCCTAAAGGGCATACTCATTATGTATTCAATTTCATCCCAGGTATCCACAATTCCATGAGCAATATTCCAACTGCTCATAAAACCACCCCAGGCCCTTATAGTGTAATAGAAATTTGTTTTTTGTACGTCAACTCCTGCTGTTAATAAAAATGCTTCATTAGGAACCGTTGCTTCATTATATTTAGACTGTCTTTCGAGTATTACCTCGTGATCTAATTTAATTTGAGTTGCTTTCCAGGGTTCAGCTAACCAGGAATTCACAAAATTCATTAAAAGATCTGGAAAATTCTCACTTCTTTTAAATTCAGAAGCAACATCTCCAAAACGAACCCAGGGAGAATATAAAGCATTCAAATGAAAAGCTGTTTTTCTTTTACCTTCTTTCTTCAAAGATATCCATTCACCATTTTTTAGCATCAATGGCTTATGTCTATCTGATATTATCCCTTTACAAGTTGTACATTCATAATAAGCACTGTTTCTTATCTCATCATCAGTTTTAGCTTCTTTATTCCATTTAATTTGTTGAAAGATTAATTCCTGATAATCACCACAATGAGGACACGGTACATAATATTTGTATTGACTATGGGCATTTAGCCATTCTTGCCATATCGGACCTTCTACCAGGGTGGGAGTTGAGGCCGATATAATTTTTTTATTAGTAGCAAAAGTTTTTGTTCTTTCCCTGGCTAAACTCCTGGGATCTGCTTCTCTTCCTGAATTTGTAGGATACTTATCAAGCTCATCCATTAAAAGAAAGCGTATCGGTCTAGTTGCTAAGGAAGCTGGACTATTTGCACCTGATAAACAAAGGTACATTCCAGTAAATTGAAGTTCTAGATCTTTGCTTTCTCTATTATTATAGTGTTTTCTGGTAGCCTCACTTAATTCAATTAATGGCTGTAAGCGGTTTTTACTTGTATATTCTGCTAGTTCAAGTGTGGGATAAACAACCAGGGTAGGACTTTGATCCTGGCTAATTATATAGCCGATAATATTGTTTAATGTCTCTGTTCCACCTACTTGAGTAGGTTTTACAAAGATAATCTCTTCTATTTCAGGATCCTTAAAGGCATCCATTATTGCCCTTAAGTATGGAGTTCTATCTGTTACCCATCTTCCAGGTTCGGCTGATGTTTTTGAATCTAAGATTCTATATTTATCTGCCCATTCAGAAACCGTTAACTTTTCTGGAGGTTTTAGCGCTTGAAGTCCTTGCAATAACCATTGAGGCAAATCATTTTTTCTGTTTTGGTGCTTTGTAGATACCATTTACGTTTAACTGTTCTAAAGCATCAATAACTATATCGTTTATGTACGATTCAATTCTTCTAGCCTCAATAGGATCAATATAAGCACTGATTTCATTACTTAATTTCTTTGATAAACCTAATAAAGAACGTTTCAATATAATAAAGAATCTTGATAACTCACTTACAATAATTTCTTTTTCTATATAATCACCCCTGGCAATAGCATTTCTAAGATTATAATTTTCTGCTTGTGACTCTTTGAGCTTAACCTCATAAAATAGTTTCTGTTCTTGCAGGCTAAGAGATTCAAGTTCTTCTTCTGTTTTAACGCCTTGTGCTGATACTAAACCTCTCCAACGTAAAATTTCGTTTAACGACCACCATCCACGAGCTTTTTTAGGACATCCTTTATGCTCCCATTGGTGTAGCGTACCTTTTGTAATACCAAATAATTCTAAAATCTCTCTGGTACTGACACAAATAGCATCATCTATTAACTGAACGTCTTTATCTGTAGCCATTTTACCTGATTTTTTATTAAAAGTTTAATAGTTTATATAAAAATTTTTTTTAGACTCAGCAACTAAAAACGAGTGAGCGGACCTGCGGGTTCCCACCCCTCTAGGAAGGACCCGTTAAGCTGTTTTAGCGATTCTAAGATTTGTGTTATTGTCTTTTGCATTGCCATTGTAAGACCTATACAAGTTAAAATGCTTGTTAGTAGTATCTGGAGGTAGTAAAACATATTTCTCACCTCTTACAGGCTTAATGAAGTTGCCTTTGCTATCGAACTGATCAGGTTTTATGTAGATATTTTTAGGGTTATTATTCATCTTTTACGCTGCGAAAAAATCTAAACCTTTATCTGGATCAATCATTCCAAGTCTTAAAGAGTTAAAGTTGCTGTAGCACTTCTTGATATTTCCATCATTAGTTTTTCCATACTCTCTATAGTTGAGATAATATCTTTTATCAACCTGTTCTTCCTGGTAGCACTTCTGTTTTTGTATTACATTCTTTAGAAACTTTTTAGCAGCTTTTCCTCTGTACTCGTTATAGAAGTCTTTACCATTATAGCTTGATTGCCAGGTATGCAAAATAACAAAAGTCTTACAGTAAGAACAGTAGCCCTCTTTTATAGACTCTGTAAGATAATTATATTGCTTTCCTAGCTTTGTTATAACCTTATATTCTTTAGTGTTAATCTTCCTATTGTGACAAAATAGATTATATTGCTGCATAGTATACCCCTTATAATTCCAATAAAAAGTCCCCCTGGTCCAGGGGAACTAACTTTTCTGACTGTCTTCAAACCTCACAAAGGTATTTGATAAAAAAGCATAAGAAGTCTAGTTTATGGATTGCGAAGCGTTTTCGGGATTAATCCGTACTCAGTTTGCACTTCCATAATCAATATAAATATAGAACAAAAATCTGTAAAGCTTTTAAGTAAAATGCTTGCTATTACTGCATTTTAAAAAAGTTCAAAACGTTTTATGAGTAGAGTATATACTTTACAAATTTTAAAATTCCTAAATTCCCACCCCCAGGAATTTCAATGGGAATTTTGGATAAATAATCCCTGAGCTTATTTTCGCTTAAAAAATCTTAAAATTCCTAAATTCCCACTATAATATAAATATATTTTTTTCTTTTTTCTACTATATATAATATAGAATAGCCAATATACTTGTAGTTGATCAATTACTACAAGTATCTAACATGGTCATTTTTAAAATAATATACCTGAGATTCTGGGAATTTAGGAATTTTGGGCTTCTCTTGTTGTTATGCTTGCGTTTTAAAATTCCCATTGGTGTTCCCGGGTGGGAATTTTAACCGGCAATCCCTTGTCACGCCTGAGCTTTAAAATTCCCGGGGTATCTTTTCAGCGTTTTCCTGTTCGGCAAAGTCATGAGTAGCATGCATTTAAGCTTATTAAGAATAATTATTGCTTCTGGTATTTAAAAGCCGTGATACATTCACTTAGGAAAAACCAAAAACTGGAAGTATATACTATTTATTTATCAAAGTTCATTGTGTGCTGGTATATTAGCACCTTTTCTTTAAAATGCAAGCTAAAAGGTTTTTCCTTTTAGCCAGGAAAAACCTTTTTATGTTCAATGTTTATTATCTTCTATGAAGAGCTTTGGGGATACAAGTTATCCAAAAATTTCACAAATTTAGGAGTTTTCTTCATAAAATAATTCCGTCCTGTACGGGGAATCCAGATAGTAAATATGTAATGATAAAATTGAGGAAGTAACTCAATTTTATATAATGTCTCTCTATACCCTGATATAGAATTATTTTCTTGGTCAAGGTTATTATCTCTCAAGTACTGTGCAAAACCTTTACCCATAGAGTTTTCAGGACATAGTTTTTTATCATCTACACCTTTTTTTGGGAAGTTTAGCCCAAATCTATCATGTAAAAGTATCACCATCGTGAACAGATACAACCTTACAGCTTAACCCTTCTGCCTGAACAGAAGGGAAGAATAACAATAGCAATATTAAAACTAGAATAATTTGTTTCATTACTTATTCTCATTAGGTTTAGAAACTTGTAATTCTTGAATATTATCAGGTTGGGGTTTGGTATCATTTGTTTTTACATTAGAATCATTTTGAAGCTTATTATAAAAATATTGTTTAACATCATTTGGTGTTATACATCCAATTATAATTAAAATAAATACTAATAAAATCCAAAACACTGGACTTTTCAAGGAAAATAAATGTGTACAAAAAAGCTTTCTATACTCTAAAGTAAGATTTTTTTCTTGTGTAGCTTGATTTTGAATATATTGAATTTGCTCATGAGTTAAACCATTGACATTTTTAAGTTCTAAGTATTCTTGAAGTGAGCTATTAATAGCTCTTGATAAGGTTTTTTTTTTGAAAACCTTTCTGTAAAAAACTTTTTAATATAATTAATCTTAGAAGAAAGTAAAGATGTATTATTTTTACCTTCACTCTCTTCTAGCAATCTAAATGAAATTTGTATTTCATCTTGATGAATTGTATGGTTTTCATCACAATATTTGCAATCTTCAATTTCATATTCCGATTTTTCAGGTAATAATTCTATTCTTTTAATATAATTTTGTGTTTCAGGGCAAAATATTTCATAGTTTACTGTTACAATTTTTAAATCTTGAGCTTTAATCAGAACAGAATATACTTTTTCATAATCCAAATTCAAAGTATTACTAATCATTCCCGGCATTAATCTTTGAGCTTTATTGATGCTTAAGTTACCCAAGTAATTATCAATTGCTTGGATTTCTTTTTGTAACTCTGAAAATTGGCTTTTAAGGCATTTTAACTTGTTGTAATACATAATCAATTTCACTTCTTCGATAATCTGCCGGTAAAATTATTTCATTTGTTATAGCGTCTATTTGAATTCTTCTATCTTTAACAATAAATGTTCCATCTTGGTATAATTCATTAGGCCAATAACCATTAATATTATCCACTTGATGTTCATATTTTTCTTTATCAATTGTTTGGTATACTTCCAATCCAGTATAATCAATCAAAGTATCACCTTGAATATTGAATATTAACTTAATTTCACAGTTTTCATCCTTTACTTTTAATTCTTGCTTATAAACATGTGCACCTTTAAATTTTACTATCAATTTATTTTTGAAGAAATGATCAATAGTAGACCTTAAAGGAATTTGCCTTAGATCTCTTACCTCTAAAATGTCAGCTATACGACTTTTAATTTGTCTATATACAGTATTATAATTGATATTACTACAGGGTGTAATTCTAATTTGGATATATGATTTATCTCTGCCTAATATCACAAGAATAGGAACTACTAAAGGTTTATAATAATATTTATCTTCCGCTATAGGTATAAGCCAATATCGTATAAGCCTATAAAGAAATTTTATGTTTTCATGATCACAAGAAATATGTATTAAATTATATAAATAATCTTCGTCTCTACGTTCAGGAACACATTTAAATTGTTTAACTGCATTAATTTTATTAAAAATATCATTATGATAACTCGTTTTTACTTTTTCTATTAATTGATTATAATTAAAATCTGTTGGCAGATGAAAAAATTTAATTCTTTTCTTTCCACATTCTTTTGTTTCAAGGTATAAATCATATATTATATTTGAGGTTAAATCACCCATAGTTGTCATATTTGTTAGAGATTCATTTACAGATTCTTCACTACTATCGTTTAATAACAATGCATTTGAAGTATATTCTTTTATTTTCTCTTTACTTAAAGAATTTTTTATTGATTTATATAATTTCTGTTTCCAGTATGCATCAATATCTTCCAGTACATTTGATATCTCAATTTTCGGTATATCAACAAAATCTGGTTTTGAAATCATATCCATTTCTTCTGCATTTTCTTCTTCAACACTTGTATCTATTTGAGTATCAATATTATCCATTTAAAAATCCTTATTCAATTAAATATATAATTATAATTCCCTTATTAATAACACAAATTTACAATTTATAGTCCTACATATTTTCGGTTTTTTCAAAAGTTAACGTCTAAATTATTATATTTACGCTTTTCTTCCATACCATACGACTCTACCAATTATTTCAACATTCAGGGTATCATCAATACTGATAATGAAAGGTTCATAATCTTTGTTGTGACTGATTAATCTTACCTTTCCGTTCTCTATTACCTGAATTTCTTTTATAAGAATGTTATTGGTTTTTCTTATGCAGTATAAGTAACCATCAACTGGTCTTTTCTGGCTTTTGTCAATAAGAACCAGGTCATTATCTAAAATTGTTGGTTCCATACTTCGACCATGAGCGTGAATAAAGTCACACTGGTTAGGGCTTGCCTTCAAAGACTCTACTAAATACTTACGGGGCATTTGAAAATAATCGATAACATTTTCCTCATTGACAAAACATCCAGCACCTGCACTTGCAACACAGTTTCTAATTGGTATATCTACCATTTCGCTTGATTTTAGAGAATTAGGATCAGTAAACATTTCACCCTCACCTTTTAACAACCATTGAGGGTTTACATTTAAGTTTGTGCAAATTTTCATTAAAAATTCACTTGTTGGTTGTCTTTCACCTTTTAAATAATTGTAAATTGTAGAATGAGGCATATCAACCTTTTTAGACATAGTCAGAGCATTTATATCTAAAAACTGAGTTAATTTGTTAAGTCGTTTTGTTAAATCATTGTTTGGTTTTTTCTGCATATGTAGATATTTTTGTAACAGATTTATGTTTGTAAATTGATATTTCCACGTACGTAAATTATACTGATCTCAGGTTTCATAAATTGAAAGTAAGGAAATTATAAAGTAATGACCAACTCATTACAAGAAAATCTTGTGCGAACAGCTACAGACCTGGGGCTAAATGCCCATATAGTCCACCGTAGAGACAGACAGAAAAGATCAAATTGTTTCTGGCTTGCTTTCTTTAAAGGTAGGGTTACCAGTGCTCCAGCTTGTGATGAGCTTACTTACATTATCAGAAAAGAAAAAGAAAGACTGAATAAGGTAATAAACAAAATCGTAATTTAATTTACAAATATAAACTACAGTAAAGTTACTATACATCAATATTACAACCAAAAATCACTTGAGGGCACAAAAACAGATCCCCAAAAGATGCCTCTCTGTTGTCTTGTGCCCTCTTTTCTTTGAGAAAAAAAGGAACCACAAATGCATTTAGAAAGAAATTCAATTATTCCAATTTATACAAATGAAGAAAAAGAACATTTAATCAATGCTCGTGAGCTTCATGAGAAATTAGACGTTCAAACACGCTTTGATGTCTGGATAAAACGCAAAATTGAGTATGCACAACTCAATGAAGGTATAGATTTTATATTTTTGCTCAAAATTGAGCAAAAATCAAAAGGTAGACCACAACAGGAATATATGCTTTCTATGGATGCAGCCAAGCATATAGCTATGCTTGAACGTACTTCAAGAGGTAAAGAAATACGACAATACTTTATTGAAGTAGAAAAAATTTCCAGAAAACACCTGCTTGAGCTAGCAAGCATAAACAAGAGAGTAGAAAACCTTGAAAATAAAATTAATTCCTTGTCTCAAAAACAAAATTTTAGAACCAGGGCAAAAAAATATTTGGGTAAAGCTACTGATCCTAAAATTTTGTTTGATTTTTTTCTTCAAAATACAGGTAAAAAATACAATAAAACTGATTTAAGAAAGCAAAAATTTGTTTCTAAAAATAAGTTTGCTTCATGGTTTAACGAAAGTCAGCCTACCATAAGAAAAATGGCAAAAGAAAATGGGTTTAACTTTTATCACAAAAACGATAGAGGCAATTTAAGCTATTTCTGGCTGGAAAGAGAGGAAAAATAAAATGGTCAAAGTCACAAAATCAAATTTCAAAACTAGAAGATGCCCATGTTGTGGAGCTCAATATCTTACAGAACGTGAAGAACAGGTTTTCAGGTTTGCTTTATTAAAGTCTGAAAGCATAAAAGTTAATGATATCTGTCATGAGTTACAAATAACTGTTGCATGGGCAAAAATTATCCTGAATAAGCTTATAAAAAAAGGTTTTATGTACAGAAAAAATCTCTATAAAAACACTTATGAATATTTCATAAGGAAAGATGTATTAGATTTTTAAGTCAAGAAAGGTATTTAAGTATGGATATGGTATCAAAATCAGATTATGACAATCTCTTAGAGAAGAAAAATGAGTTATTAGCAGAAAATAACAAGCTAAAAGAAGTTTTAGCCTCTGAAAGATTGGAAAAGAACAGATTAAGCAATATCGTTTCAGCTTTGAATGAAACATTGCAACAGCATATCAACAGAAGAAACTGCAATTAACAAGCGTTTTCGTAGATTTTTACACCTAAAAAGAGGAGAACTAAGAAATATGGTAAGAATGAACACAAATAACATAGACCTGGAAGGTTATGGCAAGTTACCCCTGGGTACATATGAAGCGCAAATCAAAAGTTGTGAAGAAAAAACAAGCCAAAAGAATAACTTATGCTGGAATATTTGCTTTGAAATAGTCTCAAAAGACTTTAAAGGCAGAAAATTATATGACAATTACACCATTATCAACAATGATGGTTCTCAAAACGAACATGGCTGTAGACGTTTAGCCCTTCTTTACAAAGCAATGGGCTTTAATGTTGAGCAAAAACAAGACTGGATTCCGGCTGAAATTATACATAAATTTGTAAATGTTGAAATAGACAGGTATGAAGAAAATCAACAGGGTAAAGAATATCCTAAAATTGCTTATGCTGGCTTTAGTCCGATTCAACTTCAGCACCAGCAACAACAACCAGCACAACAATCATTACCACAGCAATATCCACAACCTCAGGCGCCTCAACAACAGCCTTCTGTTCCTCAACCTCAACAATATCAACAACCACCCCAGCAAAACAATAACTTTGTTAATCCCCAAAACATACCTTTTTAGGTGCTTTGGACTTGCAGGAGGCAAGTGGTTTCCTTGTCTCCTGCCTTTATCGGTATACACAACTCAAAGAGGTTATAAGAAATGTCAAATTTAGATCAATTTTTAAGCTCAATAAGAGAAACCATACATAATAACAAGGTTTTTTCCGTGTTGATTTATGGTGAATCTAAAGTTGGTAAAACCATACTGGCAACAACTGTACAGGGTATAGGCAAAACCATACTTTTAAACTTTGAAAACAGGTGTGGTCACATCCAAGAAACAGACAATTTGATTATTTATCCTTCAAAATCAAAGATTTGTACACAAGAAGACCTGGATAAATTATTGTCATTTCTAAAAAATGACCCTTCTCATGGTATCAAAAACGTTATTATTGATACAATTGATACTCTTTTTAAAGACCAGGTTAAAGTACTAGCTCAAAGCAAAAAGGCTACTAATAGCTTAAATTTTGATGAGCGTAATGGTATTATATACTCCATTTTAGACCTCATTGACGTATTAAAAGGTCATTTAGGCCTGAATGTAGTTATTGTAGCCCATCAGAAATTTAACGATAAACTAGGAAAAATGACTGTATCCCTGGACCGGGATCTATTCAATTTTATTAATAACAAAACTGATTACGTGTTTTGCTATGTCAAAAATGAGCAAAATCAAAGGATTTTAATAACAAGTTCTGGTCAATATGAAACAGGTGCTTCTCTTGAAATAAACGAACAGCTACCTGAATTAATACTAGATCCTGATTTAAGTACTATTTTTGGTTCAAAAGTTGAAAATGAGCCATTTATCTCAATGGCACAAAGGCAAACACTTGTAAATATCGGGTTAATACCTGAAAAAGCAAAAGAAATTATAGCAAAATACGGCTATAACAATAGTGCTGAAATTTTGCAAAAAGATTTTATGGCAATTTACCAGGAATTTCAACAATACTACCAGCAACATCAATCATTACCACCACAAAACCAGAACTATCAACCACAACCACAAACAAGCACTTTACCAGGTCAACAATTATCTGGTTATAACTATCAGGATTTTGAGAATTTAATTATGCAATCAGCTAATAAAACAGCTTTAGAAGCTGTTAAAGAGCTCATTAACAATGATCAAAATCTCACCAGGGATAACATAACTGCATTACAAAAGCTTATGCTTGAAAAAGAAGCTTCTTTCGTGGCATAAATCTGTTTTTTTCTGGAGAACCCTTAGAATGTCTTTTGCAAAGCAACAAATAAATGATTATTTACCAAAAACAAAGAGTTTAGATTTATCTATGCTACCTCATTGGCAAGCCAGTATTATAACTTTAATGTCACAAGCGCTTGAAGCGCCTCAATCTGCTATTTTAAACAATCTTAATTCTGTTTGTGCAAGGGTAGCTCAAATTAATAGAGCAAAAGTACATATAAGAGCAGAAAATACAATCGTTCCATCTAATTACTATGGAATAACTTTTATGCCTTCAGGGGATAGCAAAGATAAAACAACACGTTACTTAAACAATAATTGCTTTAAAGATGTATTAAGACTCTTAGAAATCAAAAATGAAGATACTTACAATGCCTGGGTAGAACAGATTGAACGTGAAGCTGACCTAAATTGTAAATCTGAAAAAGCTAAAATGCAGTATATCAAAGAAAATACCCCAAGGAATATTGTAAGTGTCATAGGTGATGCAACATATGAAGCTTTTTTAGAAGCCAGAAAAACACTTAAGAAAGCAAATTATAATTCTACATATGTATACATCAGTGAATTTGGCAACTACATAAGCACTGGTAACACTTCCAGGGATGAACTTATAACTTCCCTGGTAGAAGCTTATGATTTCGGGGATACGCAGGCTAAAATCATTAAATCAGAGAAAATTGCAATTAATTTATACAGTATTCCATCTATTTTTTTTGCTCATAGCTCATTATCTGGTCTGAGAAATGAATCATATAAAGAAAAACTATTAAATATTCTGGATTCAGGACTTGCCAGAAGAGCTTATATCTGTTTTCCGGATAGAAATGAAACTCCAAAATTAACGATTAATTCACTTGAAGAATATAGAGAAAAGATTTCAAAAACTCAAAAAGCTATTGAACAGTTACAAGCCTGGAATGACTTTTTCTTACAGGTCTACCATAAAACAAAAACAGGATCTACATTCACGATAACTGAGGAAGCTTATAACAAATTTATAGCTTACAAGCTTTATAACTCAGAAATAGCAGAAAAATTTAACCCTTATGACAATGAAGGATTAAGAAGTGAAGCAAAAAACAGATTTTGGAAAGCATTAAAATTAGCTGGAATCTATGCTTGTATAAGTCATCCTGACCAAAAAACTGTTGAAAAAGAAGATATGCTTCAAGCAATTTATGTAACAGAGTTTTTTGGCAGGTATTATACCAAGTTTTACAAACAGGAAAATATTACTGATTCAGAGAAGCTTTTAGGCTTTTTTATCGAGAATCTTGGCAAGCTCATTACAAAATCACAAATCAGAAAGCAAAGATTTGTACACAAAGATAAATTTTCTAATTGGTTTAGTGAAAACTTTGATGAAGCTGTAATTTTAGCTGAAAAACAGGGATACAAGCTAGAAATAATAAGGGGTTCTGGTAATTCACAAAAATTTGTCTTAAATAAAATTGAGTTCCAGGATCCAGCACCGGCAAAAATGGCAGTAAGTCATGAAAAATCTGAAAATTATATTCCTGTTGATGTAAACTTTGATGATTTGTACAAAATAGCCCTCTCTGATTACAACTATACAGGTAATCAGTATCATAACAACTACAGAAATCAACAAAACTGGACTGGTTGCTGTAATATTCTGATTTTAGATTTTGATGAAAACGTTACTATTGAACAAGCACGAACTTATTTTGAAGATTACACGTATTTACTGGCTACTACCAGAAATCATCAAAAAGTAAAAGGTTCAAATCCAGCCTGTGATAGGTTCAGAGTATTTTTACCATTAAAAGAATCCTTTGAAGGTAGTATTCAGGAATACAAACAAACATTTAAAGCTATTGATGACTATTTATCAGGTGGCAAATCTGATCAAAAAGCTATTGAACCGGCTAGATTTTACTTTGGTTATCCTGGAGCAGTCTATTTTTACAATAAAACTCATAAACTGCTTGACTGGAAAGCTTTTTATGAAAAAGAACCTGAAATTATATCACCTGCAAAAGAAACCCAAAAACATACTTCTACTTCTCAAGCAATGAGTAGCTTTGTATCACACAACAAAGTTACAACAATTACTGGATTTAAAAAGCTGGAAGATATTTTAGGTACTTCGCAAGCTGATAAAGCTTTTAAAGTAGATGAAATTCATCCTGGCAATAGAAATAACGAACTGCATCGGCTGATTACCTGGATGAGGGATGAAGGCATCCCTTCAATAAAAATCAAAAATGAAATTCTGAGAATAAACAGTTTACCTAATATTAACCTGCCCGAGAGGGAGTTAAATACTTTGTTTAAGCATCATTTGAGGTAAATATGTTTCAAAATTTAAATCCAATAGAAAAAAACGATGTTATAAATCAATTTCATACTGGCATAAGAGAAGCTTTGACGGTTGAACATCTCTATCAAATGGCTAATTACATAAATTACTGGAATCCTGACGAGATTATAAAACAATCATTACGTATACTCTGGCAGCAAAAATATGAGGAATTAACTAATAAATAATGTTTGAATTAAGAGAATATCAAAAAGATCTTTGTAAGAAAGCTATCTTGAGCTTAAATAAGTATCAAAGAGTTTTGATGATGCTTCCTACCGGTGGAGGTAAAACAGTTATTGCAAGCGCTCTAATTGATTTCTTTGTTGATCAGGGCAAAAGAGTATTATACATCGTTAATAGAAAAGAATTAGTTGATCAAAGTTACAATAAATTTGCTTCTTTTGCATATCACGTAAGCATTATTAAAGCGGGTAGAAAATACAGAAAGATGTTTTCTCCTGACAAAAAGGTTCAAATTATTATGATTCAAACCTATTTTGCCAGGAGAAATAAACTTCCTGATCTGAATCCGGATATTATCATAATGGATGAAGCCCATGATGGTTTTACTGGATCCAGGATCCAGCAATTATTAGCTGATTATCCGGATGCTAAAATATTGGCCAAAACAGCAACCCCTTGTGATGATCAGGGATATTTACTTGAAGGTTTTGATCATTACATAATGGATTTACAAGTGTCTGACCTTCAAGAATTAGGATATCTTGCAAAAGATAAGGTTTTTGTTCCTGTAAGTGTTGATTTAACAGGTGTAAGAATTACCGCTGGAGACTATAACGAGAATGATCTGAGTGAAAGATGTTCTAGAACTGACGTAATAACAAACATAGTAGAAAATTTCACCAAATACGCAAAAGAAAAACAAACCTTAGTTTTTGCCGTAAACATACACCATGCTGAAAAACTGACAGAAGAATTCAGATCTTTTGGCTTCAGGACTGAAGTTGTACATTCTAAAATGGCAAATCCTGAAGATAGAGAGAAAATCATTCAAGCTTTTGCCAGAAAAGAGATACAAATACTAATAAATGTTGGGGTTTTAACAACCGGTTTTGACTGTCCAAATGTTGAATGTGTTGTTTTGGCCCGGCCTACACAGGTAGAACGCCTCTACATTCAAATGGTAGGAAGAGGCTTAAGGATCACTGATAAGAAAAAAGAATGCCTATTCTTAGATTGTGGCAATTGTTGGGAGCGTTTTGGCTTCCCTTCAGATGATCGCATCTATGATTTTAAAACTGAAGTAACCATAAAGAAGAAAAAGAAAAAAGAAGAGGAAGAAGAGCTTGAAAAGATCCTTATTTGCCTTGCCTGTAAGGCAGCTAATAAGCCTGGAAGAACATTTTGTATCGAGTGTGGAGAGCTATTACAACCGCCTATTTTTGAATTAGAAAACAACCAGGAGCTTAAAGAAGTTAAAAAACAAGAAATCACCTGGGATTATGTTCAACAAATGATGGATATTCTGGTTTTCCAGTATGGATACAATACGGGCTATTCAGAAAATCTTATCAGGCAATTACAAAAACTAAAACTGGATAACTTCTCTGAAAAGAAATATTTACGGATGATTATTGTCCGTATAAAGCAATGTGTAAAGAAAAAATACAAACCATACTGGATAGTTTACAACCTGGATGAATATTTTCAAAAACAACAAGCTTCATAAGGATTAATATTAATATGATTAACGATTTTGAAATAAATAAAAACGGCATTATTGTTTATCTTGACAATAAAAAAAGCAGAAGAAAAACAACAATTATTGACCAGAAAACTTTAAATTTGCTCTTAAAAAGGTCATGCAAGTTATATATTGGCGATCAAGATGGTTATGTATTTGTGTATTTTAAAGATACAAAGAAAAAAATACGTTTACATCGATGGATAATGAATTGTCCGGATAATTTAGTTGTAGACCATATTAATTGCTTAAAAAGAGACAATAGAAAAGAAAATTTGCAAATTATAACAAGAGAAGAAAACAGTAAACTTATTAAGAGGAGAGCGTAAAATGACAAAACAAAGCCTATTTGAGTTAAACGACAATCAAAAACTTTTAATGAACCTGATATTAAACAGTTCACAGGATTCAGAAGATGATGAAATAAACCAGAAACAGCTAAAAGAGCTTCTGGAAAAAGCTAAAAAAGATATGTCTCATAAAGTAGATGCATATGTTTACATTATCAAGAATCTTGAAGCTGAATCTGAGAGTTTAAAGGCTAAAGCAAATTATTTACAAGCTGAAGTGGTTGAAAATATTAATAAAAAAGCAACCACAATACAGAAAAATGCTGACAGAATGAAAAAAGTTCTTGAAGAAGTAGCAAAAGATAATGATGGAAAGCTATTAGGTGAACATTATAAAGTCAACATACAAAAGGGAACCTATTCAGCAAAAATAAATGATAAAAACCTGGTTCCAGGAATACATAAATATTGGAATCTCACCTTAAATTACTCAGATGAAACACTATCCATTATTAACAGTATTTTTGACCAGTATAACTTTGATAAGTCTTTAACTGCATTAGATTTCATTACTACACTCATTAAAAAGCTTGATGCAAAAGAAAACATAGATAAAAAATCCCTTGTTAAAGCTTTAAAAGAGGGTAAAGTGTCAGGTGCAGAACTAAATCAAGCTGAATTTATGAAAATTTACTAATGTTATTACTCAAAAGTTAAGAAAGGATTTAATAATGAGCTTTAGAGTTGGAATACCTATTGAAAAAACAAGAAATTTATTACCTTTGTGTGATGTTTGCGGTTCTGTATTCAGGGATAAAGATATTCTGGTTTACATAAACTTCACTCACCAAAGAAAAGAATGTGTTAGCTGTACAGCTAAGGGCCTGGAATACTTACAAACAGAGGTAAAACAATGAGTAAAATAAATTTCTGTTACTTTATTGGCGTTGACCCTGGCAAAGAAGGGGTAATTGCTGTTATTGATCAACATAATAGCTATTCTCTTTATAATTTTCAGGACTGTTTCACAAAAAAGAAAATTGATTTCATCAAGTATAAAAACTTTTCAGAGAATTTTACAAGCAAAATAGAACCTATCAAAGAAGTTTGCTTTGCTTGTATTGAAAATGTTCACTCTATGCCAAAACAAGGGGTTAAAAGTACTTTTAAATTTGGCTTTTATCACGGGCTAATTGTTTCAATTATCGTCAAAAACATAATTAATACTGATTTTATAGAACCTCACTACTGGAAAGGTAGGTATAACCTAACCAGCAACAAACAAAGATCTATTCAATTAGCTCAAAGGCTTTTTAATATCAAGCAAAAAATTACAGATGGTCAAGCTGAAGCCTTACTATTAGCTTATTTTGCAAAAGAAGAACAGGTTTATAGATATATTCATCAAAAGAAAGGGGTTAAAAATGTCAAAGATTAACTTGTCTGTTAAAGAAATAAACGAAAAAAGAACAGAACTTTTTGGTAACAACTATAACAAGCCTGACAAACATTGTAATTCTTGCAGTATGTGTATTTTAAGAAGTTGTAAATGGCAATGTGCTTATATTATTGAAAAATCCAAAGCAATTCCCAAATTAAACAGGTTAAAAAAGCTGAAATCCAAAAAGATCAAAGATCTTGCACAAATAAAAGAATTAGAAGCAAAGATAAAGCCCGCTTGCTGTAATGAACACAAGTTAAAAGAATTGAATCCTTAATATGAGTTGGTCTGATTCAGCAAAACAATGTTATATACGTCACTTACTGGCAATTATATTTCAATATGATCCCTGCAAAATAGCTTTAAGGGGTTCAAGTTGTGAGTATATTGGTTATGATTGCCAAATGCATAAAACGATTAAAAAACTATATGAAAAACATGGTCCACCAAACAAGTTACCTGAATATCCAGGATGGACCACTAAAGTAATAAACAAAATCGATGTTAAGTTTACACCTGGGCAATCAAAGATTTTAAACTTCCTGAATTCTGTAAAACACCCTGTTAGTGCTTCAACTATTGCTTCTAATACAGATATCCATTTAACCTGCATAAGTTCTCAGATATCAAAGATAAACCAGGTTAAACATCTAATTAAAATCCAGAAAATTAAAGGAAAAAGTATGTATTCCCTGGCTAAAAAAGGTTATGGAGGAACACAAATGTACACTGATATAATACTGAGGGTTAAATTAAATGCTGTAAGTGACTTTGCAGCAGATAATAAAACAAATCAATACGTTAAAGAGCTTGAAAATATACTAAGAATAGGTAGCTGTAAGATTGAAGATATTATTCCTACCTATCAATACAGTAATAAAAAGGATAATTAGTAAAAAGGAGTCTAGTTTTATGGAAAAATTATTAAAAATAAAAGATGTATCAGCTATTTTCGGTATACCCGAAGGTACTTTAAGAAACTGGGTTTACCAGAAAAGAATTCCTTACATTAAGTTAGGCGGTCATTTAAGGTTTAAAATTTCAGACCTGGAAAAATATGTTAATATGAATACAATGCATATTGAGGAAGATAATGGCTGTCAAACGAAGAACATGGACTACATCAAAAGGTATCACTAAAACTTGCTGGCAAGTTGATTATTATCTTGATGGAAAGAGAATAAAAAAAGGTGGTTTTAAAACTAAACTATTGGCTGAAGAACATTTACGAAGCGTTTCTGAAGAAAGTAAAAAACCTCCAGTAGATAAAAAACTCTCTTTTAAAGATGCTGCCAATGAATTCATGGGGTTACATGTTGAAATTCATTGTAAACCCTCAACTATCACCTTTTATGATTCAATGTTAAGAAATCACATGATCCCATTTTTTGGGAACATGAAAATGTACGAAATAAAGCCTGAAAATATCAATGAATTTATCCGGATAAAAAAGTCTGAAGAACTATCAAACAAGTCCATTAATCACTTTTTAACCTTGCTACACAGCATTTTCCAGAAAATGATTGAAAATGATAAACTTGCTAGTAACCCTGTAGTAAAGGTAAAGAGGCTAAAACTTCCCTACAAAGAGATGCAATTTCTTAAACATGATGAAATCAACCTACTTTTGGAAGCTACACTTAAGTATTATCCAGATTTTTATCCTCTTTTAATGACTGCAATCTTCACAGGAATGAGAAAGGGAGAATTATTAGCTTTAACCTGGGATGATATTAACTTCAAAACAGGAAAAATAAGAGTTGATAAGGCTATTTATAAAGGGAACATATCGACACCTAAGAGCGTTAAGGGTATACGCAAGGTAGATATGACCAAAACCCTTATGCAGGTATTAAAAGAACATAAAATGAAAAATTTTCCAGGTGAAAAGAACCTTGTATTCAGTAATGTTAATCAAAATTACCTGGATCCGGACAATTTAATCAAAAGAAGATTTGAACCTCTTATGAAAAAAACCGGGTTAGAAATCAGATTTCATGATTTACGACATACCTACGCAAGTATGCTTATAGCAAAGAATATACCGATCAAATACATCCAGAACCAGTTAGGGCATAGCAGTATACAAATGACTCTTGACCAATATGGCCATATAATGCCTGAAACACATGAACAAGCAGTTCAAGCTCTTGAAAGCATAGTACAACCAGGTAAGATTGAAGAAGATATAAATTCAGAAAATTTGGCTAAAATATAACAGATTTTCACAAGGGTTTATAAAATTTTGGGAACAAATTGGGAACATGGAGGCTAAAAACTTAAAAACCCCCTGGTCTTTCAGAGGGTTAAAAGTCTTGATTTTATTGAGTCACGCCGGGAGGGATTCGAACCCCCGACCTTTTGGTTCGTAGCCAAACACTCTATCCAGCTGAGCTACCGGCGCTTACAACCAAAAATCGGAGAGGGTGGGATTCGAACCCACGGTGTAGCATAACCACACAACTCCTTAGCAGGGAGCCGCCTTCGTCCACTCGGCCACCTCTCCAGGAACTGAGCTTACATCTTACTGCAAGCAAATTCAGTCTAACACATTTCTAATATTTTTTTCAATTCCTCATCACTCTCTGCTTGAATATTCTTAACCTCTTTAAGAACAACTTTCATATTAAACACAAAAAGCTTTTTCTCTGCCGTAGTTAAAAAACCTTTATACCTGCACCCCCCTAGGCACTGGTCTTTACAACTTCCATAAACTGATTTTCATCATTGTATATATCAAGAATACTATCAAATCTTGTTATTGTCAGCAGGTACATTACACTTGGCCTGACTGACAACAATGACAGCTTGCTTCCCTCATAGATACAACGTTTATGCAGCGATACAATGAACCCCAACGCCCTGGAATCTATCGATTCAACATGACCAAGATCAAGCACAACATTACCCTGTGTCTGCCTTATAATTTCATACACTTCATCACTAAAATCTTTGATATTATCAAGATTTATCGTCGTGCACGGTATCTCAACAATCGTCTTGCAATCTATTTGTCTTGTTTTAATACTCATCATTACCGCAACTTTTTGTAATACTTGATTTATAAGTTTTATGCACAATTTTTATTTTAAGTTTTAAGTTATGCATTTGCCTTCTTATATTTTAGCAGAGATTGGAAAAAGATTTAAATCTGTATGAGGCAAAAATAAACCTGCTGTGAAAAATTCCATAAACTCTGATGAGGCAGAAAGGTTTAAACAGGTTACACTTGAGGCTATTTCAGATATCCTAGTTTTAAGATGATAATCATTAAGATACATTAAAGCGCCCGCAAGAGACGTATTACCCCGGCAAGAATACTTTTCAGTATCAACCTCTGGCAACAAGCCTGCAATAATAGCATTTTCAAAGTTAATATACCGGCCAAAATTACCTGCAATAATTATTTCACAGGGATCTCCATAGTCAAGATCCATTGATTTTAAGAGCATAGTAATACCGGCAAATACTGCTGCCTTGGCTCTGATAATGTTTTTAATGTCATGTTCATTTATTGTGAGGTCTTTTTCTAAATTAGTACTACCTTTCCACTCCACAACATATTCATAAACGTTACCATCAGGGCGTATTCTTGAAGAAAATAGACTCCGGTTAATTGCTCCCTGTCGATCTATAATACCTGCTTTTAGCATTGAGGTCAGAAGATCAAGTATTCCTGAGCCACACAGGCCTGATGGTCGCCTATCATCTATGGTTGTATATACAGGGTCAAGGGTTTCTTTTGATATTGTCAGCGTATCAATAGCCCCCGGCACTGCTCTTGTACCTGATGAGATACTTCCACCTTCGAAGGCAGGGCCTACGCTGCAAGAACAAGCAATAATCCAGTCTGAGTTGCCCAGAACCAGCTCTCCATTAGTACCCAGGTCAATTAGCAGTCTGAGTTTATCTTCTTTGAAAAGTCCTGTCCCCAGAATGCCGGCTACAATATCACCTCCTATAAATTCTGCAACAGCAGGTAAAACAACTATTTCTGCATCAGAATTAGCTTTTAGTCCAATATTAGCTGCAAAGTATTGTTTTTTAAGTTCGCTGCCGGGTTCATATGTTTCATGTCTAATAGGTGAAGGATCCAGACCAAGTAGAAGGTGTATCATTGTAGTATTACCAGCTACTACTACTCTGTAAATATGCTCTAAGGATATATTATGACTGGCTGCTATATGTTCAGCAATGCTATTAATGCTTTCAACCACCGATTCTTGAAGAGCTTTTATACCTTTTTTCTTTTCTGCATAGATAATACGACTGATTACATCGTCCCCGTAAGACCGTTGCCTGTTATAAAGGGAACTCATTGACAGAACTTTTCCACTCTTAAGATCAACAATACAGACCTCAACTGTTGTTGTACCTGCATCTACTGCCATACCATAAAGATGCGTTTCAGTATCTCCCTTTTCAACATCAATAATACGATTGTGAATGTCATAAGTAACCGTAAACAGGGCATCAAAGGATTTTAGAATATCTGGAAGTCTTTTGAGTGTACTTGAGGTAATAGTCATCTTTTCCTGATTTAAAGCAGGTTCTGAAGCAGCCAGAACTCTTATAATTTCATTATAAATAGGTTTGGTTTCATTGATATTAACCTTTTTAAGAGAAAAACATTTTTTCTTAACACCGGGGCTCAGTTCTTCAGGCAGATACATCATATCAGTATGCTTCAATTCACTTGCCGGAAGGTTATCTTCTGTAGAAATCAACTCTACAACACAGTCAGAAAGCGGCCTGGAAAGGCACGCCAGATATATGTTTTCTTCTTCGAAGGGTGTAGTGCTGAGAGTGCCTGAAATCAATCTTACCCTGCACTTTTTGCAGATACCATTACCCCCGCAGGAAGCTGTAATACTGATACCAGCAGACTGCGCACAATCCATAAGTGTTTCATTGGCGGCACATTTTGCCACTGCTTCTTCTGGAACAAACCTTACAGTATAGTTTTTCATTTCATTAATCATTCTTAATCTGACTGACCGTTAACAAGTGCTGCCACTTAAAAACTAATGCATAACTATAATAATACTGATTTTTTGTTTTCGATTTTCAAAAATTTTAAAAGTAAAGATATGGGTTGAACGAGCAGGTAACCACTTGCTGAGAAAGATCACAAGAAATCACTCAATACCCCGGGGGATAGCCGCTTTGCAGGCGAAAGGGGGCAGCGCCCCCTTTATGGGGTCAGGTGCCAGTCATGGCAAGGGTTTTGAAAATCGAAAAATTTTTTAAGTTATGTACTGATCTTACTTATTATACCACTGCCGGTAGCATTAAACATAATGCAAGTATGGGCTCTATTGACAATACTTTTGTAGAACCTTAACCCCTAAACCCTTGAAAAATAATTTAAACAGGCCTTTCAACCTGCTTATTGTTGATCTATTAAGATTTTTAACTCTTACACCATCTAGGTGCTCGTATTTATACTTGTTTGTACAGTATTAAGAGCTTCCATCAGGGCATTCATAAGATCATTGGTCAGGCTTCCCCACGTAAGCAGAGCACCAATAACTGCACAAGCAACTAAAGTTACTATAAACCACCATTCTACGATCTCCTGGCCGCTGCAAAATCTTTTTTTTTCTGTTTTTTTAATTGTAGTCACCTAAATAGTTCTTGTTTATGCTCCCTACTATTA
This sequence comes from uncultured Gammaproteobacteria bacterium, assembly GCA_964517135.1. Taxonomy (GTDB): domain Bacteria; phylum Cyanobacteriota; class Vampirovibrionia; order JBFMGH01; family JBFMGH01; genus CAZFBA01. The sequence goes on along the minus strand of CAZFBA010000023.1, from coordinate 18,883 downwards.
TATTTTAGCTGTAAAAACAAAAAAAATAAAGGCCTCTTTATGTTGTGGTGTTGATCCCTGTATTAACTGAATTGAGAGCATTGTTAACCTCATTGGTTGTCGTATTAAGACTGGCTCCAAACTGTGTCAGGGCCATAATCGATACTACCGAAATTAAAGCCAGCAATAAAAACAACTCGGGTATACTTTGCCCCTTTTCTTTTGTATGCTTCAGTTTAAATACCATAGATAAACCTGCAAATATTATTCATCAAAGAAGTAATAAATACTTCTTTGATGAATGTCATAAAACTTTTTGCTTAAGTTGTTGTATTAATGTTTGTGTTAACGTCGTTTAAAACAGTATTGATAGTGTTAACTGTAGAGTTAATCTGTGAACCGAGAGCGGTCAAAATGGAAATAGCTACTACAGATACCAGAGCCAGAATCAGGCCGTATTCTACCAGTGACTGACCTTCTTCTTTTTTCTTGCTGGATTTCTTAAGTTTTAAAAGTAAATTCTTTAACATATAATATTACCTCCTCAGATTATAACCCTGTAACAGTTTTAATTATATAATACATTAATTTGCAGGGCTCAACTATCACTCAAGCAGATGATAAAATTGTCACCAGGGTGATATGCCAGTTTAAGAGTATATACTTTATAATCTCCGTGAAAACACGTAGAAGAGAATTAAGTAAAAAAACGTAGCTCACCCGATCGGGTGATATAAAAAATCACCCGGGTGAGATGAAAAAACCTTATATAGTTAAATTTTTTTTAACCCGATCATACAATTTCAAAAAACACTGTATATTGTCTAACCCTATCGGGTGAGGTTTTTTAGTAACCCCGGGTTATTTTATATTAATATTCTTTGATCACAGCTATACTATACTTCTGAAAGTACCTCAAGCCGCCTAAGAAGGCCTGACCTTAAAGGGTGATAGAAGTTTTTCACCCGGGGTGATAAATAGCCTTTTCTTAAGAACAGAGCCCCATTTTGCCAGAAAACGGGGCCTGAAAACCTTTATTTATACACTCACCCGACTGGTATTTTTTCACTGCCAACAGGGTGATGAGTATATACTCATTTTATTTGAAGGAAATGTTATTATCTTTAAGCCTTTGTATCGCTTCTTGTAGTTTTGTATCATTTTGAACCAGTGATATTCTGAAGTATCCGTCGCTATGCTGGCCAAAAGCTATGCCCGGAGTCATGCAGACACCTGTTTTATCCAGCACTGACTTGATCCAGGATTTAGAATCATAGCCTTCCGGCACTCTGAACCATACATACATAGTTGCTTTAGGATACTCAAGATCCCAGCCCATTTCTCTAAAACCATCTACAACAAGGTTACGCCTTCTCTGGTATGTGCGGTTAATATCAAGCAAAAATTGCTTATCCATCTGAAGGGCAGCAATAGCAGCATCCTGCATAGCTGATGCCAGGCCATAATCACAGTTAGTTTTAAGACTAAACAGGCCATTAATAAGATTTTTATTACCTACGGCAAATCCTACACGCCAGCCAGCCATAGAAAAGCTTTTTGAACAACTATGAAATTCTATTGCCAGGTCTTTTGCTCCTGGGGCGTTGAAAACGCTGGGCGGACGGTATCCATCAAAACCTATCTCGCCATAAGCAAGATCAGAAACAAGTATAATGTTATATTTTCTGCAATAGTCTACCAGCTCTTCATAAAACTCAACCGGTGCACAGGCAGAAGTAGGGTTATTAGGATAATTAACAAAAATCATTTTAGCTTTTCTGGCTATGTCTTCAGGTATAGACTTCAGGTCAACCAGAAAATCATTTTCAGCTTTTAAAGGAACATGATGAACATCACCGCCAGCCAGCCAGGTAGCCCGTGAGTGCACAGGATAATAAGGATCAGGCACTATATTCACATCACCCGGATCTGTATATGCCATAGTAAGGTGGAATATACCTTCTTTTGAGCCGATCAAAGGTAAAACTTCGTTTTCACAGTTTATATCTACATTGTAGCGTTCTTGCATCCAGGCAGAAACAGCTTTTCTGAATTCTGGTTTGCCTCTAAAGTTAGGGTATCCGTGGTTTTGAGGGTTTGCAAGTGCTTTCCGGGCTGCTTCAATAATTGGAGCAGGTGTTGGCTGATCGGGGCTACCGATGCCAAGATCAATAACGTCAAGACCTCTGGCTCTTGCTTCTGCTTTAAAAACGTCTAATTCTGCAAATACATACATTGGCAGATTTGATAGCCTTGGTGAAACCGGGAAATCTACTGTTTTTTCTTGAATATTCTGGCTCATATTTATCTTTTCTCCAATTTATTCATAACTTTACCGATTACTATATATCAAAATTAACCGAAAATAAAGGTGTTTTTTGGATGTTGCAATAAAGCCAGTAAAGCTATATCCTGATAATACCTGAAAAAAGTGAGTTGCAGTTGTTATACTTAAAGTTTTATTATTTATAACTTAAAAAGAGGCTACCCTTTTCAGGATAGCCCCTATTATATCGATAGTGCAGAATAATTAACTTGTTATTTTTTATCCACCACTGAAGGTGACAATGTCATTAATTACGTCATCAGCTTTGTCTACAGCCTCTTCTGCTGTTGTGACCAGTGCCTGGGCTTTGTCCTGACTATCCTGAGCATTTAGTTTTGTATTGTCAATCTGTGTTTCAAGACTGGAGATATATGATTTTTGAGATTCAATATATTGCATTACCTTAATGATTTGTGCGTCAAGATCAGCAGCCTGGTCTAAGAGTGATTGAACAGCCACATTTGAATTAACAATAAAGTTCAATGATTCATTGCTTGTTGAGACAAGAACATCACTGCCAATGCTGCTGCTTTCAAACGATATTGTGTCAGCACCATTTTCAACAGCTTCAACAAGAGCTTTAAGCTGATCAAGGTTTGATTCAGCAACCTGCACCTGGGCTTCCAGCAACTGCCAGTCGGTATAAGCTTCTAATGCTTTATAGAGAAGCTCAATAGCGTCTTCTGCTGCATCTTTATTTTTAATGCCCCAGCCTTTAGCAAGTTGTGATTCAGCTGTTGAAATCATTTCAGGTATTGTATTGCAATGATCAAAGAGGTGTTTATTCCAGAAGGCTTCTTTAAGTACCTTTTTAGAATCTTTGAGGAGGTCTTCTGCTGCTTCGCCGGCGTCTTCAGCATCATCTTTAAGATCTTCAAGGTTTTCAACAAGATCTGTCATTTGATCTTTTATGCCTGCTACCTGGCCATTGATATTATCAAGCAGCATTTGTGCCTGGGCTTCTGCTGCTAGCACATCTTCTTCTAAGATACCAGAAGTGTTGGTATCTGAACAGACAGGCGGATCAGCAGTATCACAGGTTGTTGTCCAGCCGGCTTCATATTGATCTTTTAGATCCTGATATGCATCATAAGCATCCATATAATCCTGATTGGTGCCAAGAATATCGTTACCTACGATGGTATTGTTGTTGGCCTGTTCTACAAGTGAAGAGTTAAGGCCATTAATAAGAGATAATGTATCTGCAACAGTTAGTGTAATGCTATTAGCTGCTGCCTGAAGACCAACAATTGCTTCAATGTTGATAGTTACCATTTCAAGTTGATCTTTTAAAAGAGTCAAAGTAGTATCCAGCTCATTAAGAAAATTAGTTTCATTTACCAGCTTATTTTCCATGTTGGCAACGATATTATCAAGCATATTGGCCTGGCCTAAAGCATTACTTGCAGAGCTGACAAGGTTTTCTGCTGAAGCTTTGGCGGCGAGAGCTGCATCTAACAGAGCATTGCCGGTAGTAGACGGGTCTCCGTCAAATAGTGCTGACGGGTCATCTACAATATAGGTTCCGCCAATGGCTGCGTCTCCGCCTGCTGCGCCGGTTGTTTCAAGGCCTATTTCGCTGCCTATACTTTTATCCTGATAGCTTTTGGTAATATAGTTGGATGATGAAGAAAGACTTTTGTCGATATCAGTTCTGAGGCCAGCTTCACCTGTACCGGCAATATTATCAGCTTCATTCATATTTGATGCCATCAACACAGGCGATGCAGGGTTTTGAAATACTGTTTGTATTTCATCTCCGAATAACAAAAATGCTCCAATGCCTACTGCGAGAGCTATTGCACTAATAAGCGCAATCTCAACGCTTTCTGCACCTAAAGACAACCTTCTCTTTTGAATCATAAGACCACCCTCATGTATTATTTAACTTCATTTTGCATGCATGATGTAATTTATTAATAAATACACATCCTTCATGTTTATTCATACCCATTTTTTTGATATTCCAAACGTAAATTTGGCGAAATGTAATATTCTTAACATAATTTGACCCTAAAGAGCCAGATGACACAACGGTTTATCCAAAATAAAGAACGGTTAATTTCTTATTTCCAAAAATAAAAGTTATGAGCGTCTTTTTTCCATTAAATAAATGAAAAACAATTAAAGTAAATGTTGTACATCATATAGATGATTAATTTTCTAAGCCTGAATATTAGCTTCATACTATGAGCGGTTTTTGCCTGATTTATTAACCTGATGGTCTACTTTAAACGCATGAGATGGTCTAAACCCTCTGCATGAGAAAGTTACACCACTTAGCCGATGAAGACTATCCTCTAAAAAGGTTAATATGCTTACAGTAATGCAGTTGTTGTGGTAAAAAACGATAACAAAAAACCAGTCAGTATCGAATGGAAAGGGATTGTAGGACATATTAACGAGGAGGCAGGGCATGCACAGATTTGATGCTCAGAAGAGTTTTAATATTCTGGTCGTTGACGATCATTTAGAACATTCAAGAGGGATCAAGCAGCTTATTGAAAACGAAACAAACTATAAAGTACTCGCTATTGCTACCTGCGGGGAAGATGCCATAAAAATGGTTAAAAAATCCAGACCTGATCTCATTTTAATGGATATGAACATGCCAGAAATGGATGGTATTACAACTATACAGAAAATTCTTGCTCAGGATCCAAAGGCTAAAATCATTACCCTTACTGGCTATGACGATCAGGATCTAATTTTTAGAGCAATGAAAGTCGGTGCACGTGGCTATATTCTTAAAACGATGGTTGTTTCACAGCTTACTAATGCAATTGAGCAGGTTAAACTGGGCAAAGTCTTCTTACCTACTACAATAGCTACAAAATTCTTTGATCAGTTCTGTGTTGAAAATACAAAAGATACAACTATAGAACCGGAAGGCGAAAATCTCCTTAACTACTTAACTCAAAGAGAAGAAGAGGTACTTACTCTTTTAACAGAGGGTATTACTTACAAGGGTGTGGCTAAAAATCTATTTATAAGCGAGACAACAGTTAAAACCCATGTGAACAATATTTTTCAAAAATTGCAGGTTAATGACAGAACACAGGCTGTTTTATATGCCATTAAACACGGACTTCTTGACAGAAGGGCAAAAGCAGCTGTATAAAATCTAAATAACTGAAATTTATCTTTTATTATCCTGGCTCAAAACCAGGATTTTCTTTTATTTAATAAGAGATAAAAAATCTCTGATTAATTACAAAATTAATGATTACAGAGGTATCTTGAAGAATTTTAGACTTGTTTAATTCTTTATGTCATTTAGTATATCTGCTAATGGCATTAAAATACTGACATTGTAAACTTAATCGTCTAAATTATTGTCTGTCTCACATTAAGATGATAAACTTCACTCAGGCTAGAATTGCATAAACTGACTTGTATGGATAAAAAGAAAATTTCAGCAAAAGATAAGCTTATTCTATCTCTTGATGTGATAGATGTCGATAAATTGACCAGAATTATAAGAGACCTGAAAGATTATGTGTCTATTTTTAAAATAGGCATGTGCCTTTATACTTCTGTAGGGCCCAGAATAATTGATATCATTCAAGGTGAAGGGGGAACCGTCTATTTCGACGGCAAATTTAATGATATACCCAATACGGTTGCAAGGGCAAGTGAAGCACTGATTGACAAAGGAGTTAATTTTTTTAGTATTCATACAACAGGCGGCTCAAAAATGATTAAAACCTGTGTAGAAGCCTCAAAAAAAAGAGCACAGGAACTCAGCATGCCTGAACCCAGAATTCTTGGCGTAACAATTTTAACCAGCCTCGGCCAGAAAACCGTCAATGAAGAAATAGGCATACCCGGTCATGTATGTGATTATACGTTAAGACTGACAAGACTGGCTAAAGATTCAGGCCTGTCAGGTGTTGTCATTAGCGGATGTGAGGCAAAAGAAGTTAGAAAAAGAGTCAATAACAATTTCATTATTCTAACCCCGGCTATCAGGCCAACCTGGGCGCAAATAAACGACCAGCTGCGTGTGCTGACACCACGAGAAGCTATTGAAGCCGGCTCTGACTATCTTGTTGTGGGAAGGCCTATTACTATGGCCAAAGACCACATTTCAGCAATTAAACTTGTTGTAGACGAAATAGAAGAAGCTATCGAGGTGAGTTTATAGTGGAAAAAGTTAAAATATCAAAAGAACAGATAAAAAACAAAGGGCAATCAACAACAGCCAAAGCATTAATACATTTTATGATTAAAAACTTCCCGTCAGATGTGAAGCTCACTATTTTCAGGCAGGAAAATCCTACCAACATAAGGGTTCCGGGTCAGTTGAATACATATCTCGGGCACAAGCTTCTCGGCACCTATGACAATGAAAACAAGATTTTTGAAGCCTTCAGCATCGAAGAAGAAGATATTTCTGAAATCATGACCCACCAAAATGAAGTTCAATGGCAGAGCCCTTTTGAATAAAGCTATTCACCCCGGGTAAAAGATTTTATTTAGATGTATAAAACCTGTCATAATCTCTCTTTTGGATTAGAAAATTTAACAGGACAGTAATTATTTTAAATATAATATATGTCATAAGAAATCAAATTTCAGAAGATACAGGGCTCGTTTAGTATACCTGATATAACTCTGAATCAAATCTCAACCAGATGGTGGATATTGTTAACTGCCCTCTCAAGTTTATTATGAAATTATCGATATCATGATAAAGTCACCCCAAAATAAAATTTTCATTTGCCGGGGAGCCGGATAATAACTTGATTTAACAAAATTTTGAGGAAAATATGAAGAAGATAATAGCGAGTTTGATCCTGTTAGTTTTATTAATAGCTACTCCTCAGCAAAGCTTTGCAGATTTATATCAGGATGGTGTCGCTGCTTATCGCAACTCTAATTATCAACTGGCTGAATATTATTTTAGAGAAGCTATAAAGATATTCCCTGATAATTCAAACTACAGGTATTATCTGGCTATTACACTTGTACAGAGAGGTAATATTTTTGAGGCAGAAGAACAGTATCGCAAGGTAATGGAGCTGGCACCCGGTACAGAAGCAGCAAACAAAGCTTCAAGAGGTATTGCGCTTATTGCCAGTGCTAAAAGAAAATTTATTAAAGATCAAGAACCCTCACCTATGGTTAATGTTGTTACTCCGGCTCCTAATAAAGTAGTTATATCTACTTCAAGAAATAATAACGCTATTATAGTACCCAATGTGGTTATTAATAATAGACTGGGAGTCAACTTTATACTTGATACTGGTGCAACATACACATCTATATCTCGTAAAACTGCCATGGATCTCAATCTGGATCTTAGTCATGCCCGCATGATATCTCTAAAAACCGCCAACGGAGTCATACAGGTTCCTAAAGTAACTCTTGGCTCTATTAATATAAATGGGCTGGAAGCCAAAAACGTAGAGGTAACTATACATGATCTGCCAGCAGCTAATAATGTTACAGGGCTGCTCGGTCTTAGCTTTCTGGAACAGTTTATGGTCACTATAGACAAGCGAAACCATAGAATTATTCTGGAAAGTATTTAAAAGCTCAATCTCTGAAAGTTGAAAGTGATTTATCTACAGGGTAAATCACTTGCTGCTGAATATATTAAACTTATTGGTGCTTTTGCAGGGCTGTTTCAACATATTGAATATCAGTTTTTTTAACCAGCATAGATTCACCATCCATCTCTTTAGGAGGTTTTATATCCATCAGGTCAAGAACAGTGGGCGATATATCAGCCAGTTTACCTGTTTCTCTTAAGCCATAGGCTTCTTGAGAATTAATCAATATGAAAGGTACCGGGTTAGTGGTGTGTGCCGTATGCGGGCTGCCGTCAGGTTCTTTCATTGTCTCACAATTGCCATGGTCAGCCGTGAGAATCATTGCTACATTGTTATCAAGTACTGCTTTATAAATTTTACCCAGCACATCATCTATTGCTTCAACTGCCTTTATAGCAGCCTCAAGAACTCCGGTATGACCTACCATATCAGGGTTTGCAAAGTTTACCAGCACAAACTGATATTCAGGATTATATAAAGCCTCAATTACTTTGTCTGCTACTTCATAAGCACTCATTTCAGGTTTCAGGTCATAGGTTGCAACCTTCGGAGAAGGCACCAAACATCTTGCTTCTGTGGGCAGGGCTTTTTCTACTCCACCATTAAAGAAAAACGTAACGTGCGCATATTTTTCTGTTTCGGCTGTTCTAAACTGTTTAATTCCATGATAATCCAGCACATCAGCCAGAATATGGAACAAATGCTGCGGAGGAAAAGCTACCGGAAGGTTAAACGTTTCATCATACTGGGTCATCGTAACATAATATATGTTTTTTAGAACTTTTTTTCTTTTGAAGCCATCGAAATCTTTAAACATAATAGCTTTAGTTATTTCTCTGGCTCTATCAGGCCTGAAATTAAAGAATATTATAGCATCGTTATCACTGATTCTTCCTTCATCAAGCACAATGATCGGTTTTACAAACTCGTCTGTTACGCCTTCAGCATAAGATTGTTTAACGCCTTCATAAGAAATATTTGCCTTTTTACCCTCACCAAGAAGCAGGGCATCATAGGCCTGCTGAACTCTTTCCCAGCGATTATCTCTATCCATGGCATAATAACGACCTATGACTGAAGCAATTACAGGCATGCCTGTATCTTTAAGTTTTTCTTCAACCTCTTGAAGATATCCAGCCGCAGAGGATGGTGGCGTATCACGTCCATCAAGGAAGGCATGCAGATAAAATTTTTCAACGCCGTAAGTTTTAGCCAGATCTATCAGGGCATAGAGATGATTCATTGCGCTATGAACCCCGCCCGGACTAACTAATCCCATTACATGAAGGGCAGAGTTGTTTCTTTTGGCATGATCTATCGCCTTAAGAAACTCTTTATTTTCAAAAAATAACTTATCTTCAATGGATTTATTTATTCTGGTATATTCCTGGTAGACAACTCTTCCTGCGCCAATATTAAGATGGCCAACTTCTGAATTGCCCATCTGTCCTTCAGGCAGCCCTACTGCAAGGCCGTCACCCCTTATTTGAGTGTGTGGATACTTGAGCAGCAGTTTATCATAATTGGGCATACTGGCTAATTTAATAGCGTTGCCCTCTGTTTGTTCTGATATACCAAAACCATCAAGAATTGTAAGTAATACTTTTTGATTATTCATTTGATTTCCTCATTTCAAAGTCAGATTCTGTTTCCAGATAAATTATTCTATTTAATGTTCGACTAATTAACCAGTTTCCACCGGCACTTTCGATTTCTGAAAGCTTAAAAGCATTGGCGTCTGCATCGGCTGTATCAGCCTTATGCACAAGTATAGCTTCCAGTGTGCGTGGTTCAACGGGGGAGCCTCTTTCCATTAAGCCATGGTGACTGAGTATAATATGTATAAGATGGTTAGAAATAAATTCTGGAAAACCTGTCAGCCTATCGCATTCTTGTTGAAACTTATTTGCACCCATAAAAATGTGGCCAAACAGGTTACCTTTTGTTGTATATGATATGGACTCACCAAACTCAAACTCATACACCTTGCCTATATCGTGTATCAGGGCACCAGCAATTAATATATCTTTATTGACACCCTTATAAAGTGGAATACAGGCGTTACAAATCTCTGTTACGCTTATAGAATGTTCCAGCAGGCCACCAATATAAGAGTGATGATTAAAGGTTGCTGCCGGCGCATTACAAAAGTCATCATATAGTTCTTCAAAAATGATGTGCTTTATAACATCATAAAGTGGTTTGATTTCAATAGATTCAACATAATGATGCAATTTATCCAGCAATTCTTTTTTATTGACAGCACTAAGGTTATAGTTTTGATGGTCAATTGTCTCTGGGTCTATTTTATGACAGGTATTAATTTTTAGCTGCAATCGACCCTGATATTTCTGAACTTTTGCCTCTACTTTAACAAAATCACCAACTTTTAGATCGACATCAGATGCATTTAACCATATGGCATCAATTTGACCTGTTCTATCACCAAGGCGCATTAGATAATAGCCTTTAGCCCCATCACCTTCTCTGAAAGATGCATTACGAACCTGATAGATAACATCGTTAATACGGCTATTTATTGCTAGTTCTCGAATATTCATAAATTAATTAAACCAGATTTTGTCTATTTAATTAAATAGTAACACAAATTATATGAATGTTCGCTGCTTATTGGATTGTAAATTGCTTTTTAATAAAGATATTTTGCTTCAAGTATTATAGAGGGTCTTAAAAAAATATATGCCACAACCTTAATAAAAACATTTATAGCTATTTTACACTTATATTGTTATGTTATCAGAATGATTCAATTATACTTTTAAATAGACATGAATTACAATACTTATAAAAGCTCTATTTCTATATTTTAAGTATACCGATCAGTCATTTTATTTGACTGTTCTATATTTACAACTTGTACATCTTTCATTTTCTGCGTCTGTCAACAGAAAAGGTTTTGTTAACAGGTGTAAATATCTTTGTTCTGAGGGTTTAAATTCATATCAGTAAGGGAATAGTTATATATAATTACAAAAACTAAAAAATTATTTTTACAACCATACAGGTAGCTTTTTATTTTGGCTAAAAGGATTATAGGATTTTTATTCAGCTTTTGCTGCAGGTTTGTATTGTTTTTCGTACCTGCAAAGTATTTTAATGGTTCAAAAGAACTCTTTGCCGGGGATCTCTGCCTGTTTTTTGCCTTTGACCAGAAAGCTCTTGAATTCTATAGAAAAGCAAGAGAATATTTCATGAGAGATAACGACGTTTTAAAACGTATTGCCTCTACGCTGACAAAAATTAAAGCCTATGAAGAAGCCATAGAAATCTACCAGGGTATTACTTCAAAGTATCAGGATTATGAAATCTTTTATCTGTGGGCTAAAGCACTCGAAAAACAGGGAAACTATATACAGGCCATTGAAAAATATAATCAGGCAATTGAGCTGAATCCCCTATTTGTTTATGCTTACTGGGGCTGGGCTAATATACTTGAAGAACAGGGAGAAACCGAACTGGCTATAGAGAAATATAATATTGCTTTAAGTCTGACCCCTAACGATTCTGACTTGCTGGTTTCTATGGGGTTATGTCTTGAGGCCAGTGGAAAACTCAAGGAAGCCTGTAAAGTACTTAAAAAAGCAACTATAATTAAGCCTGATATGCCTGAAGCTTATTTTGCATGGGGAACAGTGCTGGAAAAGATGCGAAAATATCCCTCAGCTATTGAAAAATATAAAATTGCTGTTTCTATAGATCCACATTATATTGACGTTTATAATAGGTGGGGAGAAGTATTATTCTTGCTGGGACGCTATGAAGATTCTATAGAAGTATATAAAACGGCTATCAAGATTGAACCCAACCACCCCTGGAGTCTCTATGATATAGCCTGTGTTTATGTAAAGGTCAATAAGTTAAACGAGGCTATAAATTATCTTGTTAAAGCTGTTAAGATTGATAAGAGCCTGGTTACAGAAATTAATGATAATCCTAACCTTTCTCCTGTAAGAGAAAATGCACGCATGCAGGGTGTTCTTAAGAGGTTTGCCTGATATTAATTATCTGTAAGCTTTCCATTCGTAGGTTAAATCATCTTTAAGGTCTATTAGCTGACCCTTAATCAGGTTTCCTTTTGGATCTACCAGACCTTCAAAGTGAAGTTTTATTCCATAAGGGTTTTCATAATCGAAAGCAATGTTCATGCCGTCATAGGTAAGGTTATAAAGATCTTCCCATTTGTTATATTTGAACACGTAGATGTTTGCAACAAGCATGCCCTTGTGAGAGCTGAATTTCAGAGTGCCTAAAAACTGATAGCCCACTATAAACCATTTGCCCAACAACTTTTGTGGAGGCACAAAAGTTTCTTTAATCCGTTTAACTGCTTTTTGCTCATCTACTGCAAGCTCTTTCTTCATATTTGTATAATAATCAATGATTTGTTTTTTTCTTGTGTTTGTTTTGTCAATGATTTGCTTTTCCAGGTCAAGATATTTCTTTTCAATTCTGGATATAAGCTTTTCTTTAGTCTTTGAGGTTGCTCTTGAGGATTCAACGATTTGAATTTCCTGATTTTTGCGAGTGTTAAGGTCATCTTTAGCTCTTTCAAGCTCATTATCAACCTGATCAAGTGCCTCTGCCTGTAGTTTTTCAACTTCCTGTGTTGTGGCGGGCTCACAAAAACCCTGACCAGCACTCAAGAATACTGTAAAAAGTGCCATACAGAGAATTATTATTAACCTGATATGAATACATAAATCTTTTTGCATACCTTATTTTATAACTTTTTCAGCTAACAGGGCAAACGTTTTTCTTCAGGTCAGAGTTGAAGTACAATTTAAATAATGCCTTTAAAGGCTTATCGTTAAGAAATATTTGGAAGGCTCACATTCAGAAGTTTCTGGCATTTTGAATAACCATATTAAAGAAATATTAGACAGCATACCCGATCAAACCGGCGTTTATCTAATGAAAGATAGCGATGGTATGATATTATATATTGGAAAGGCTAAATCACTGAGAAGCAGGGTCAGAAGCTATTTTCAAAATGACAGTCATTCGCCAAAAATTGAGGTTATGATACCTAAAATTCACTCGGTAGACTTTATCACAACTGATAACGAGGTTGAAGCCCTTCTTTTAGAGGATACTCTGGTGAAAAAACATCAGCCAAGGTATAATACACTTCTAAAAGATGATAAAAAATTTCCGTGGATTGAAATAACAGACGATAAATACCCCCGTATTATTGTAACCAGAAACCCCTCAAAGAAATCACGCCAGAATAAAAGCAAATATTATGGCCCTTATGTTAATGCCGGGGCACTGTATGCAACAATTGACTTTCTTAAACAGGTTTTTCCGTTGAAACAATGTAAAACACCTGTCTACAGGGATAAGCCCTGCATGAACTACCATATACATCGCTGTCTTGGCCCCTGTCAGGAACTTGTTACACCTGAAGAATATCAGCAGGTTTTAAAACAGGTCGAACTTTTTCTTTCAGGACGCCAGAACGAATTAATCAAAAAGCTTGAAGAGATGATGTCAACAGCATCTAAAAACCTAGAATATGAAAAAGCCGCTAAATATAGAGATACTATTAGCTCTATAGATCAGGTTATCAAAGCACAAAAGATTATTTTTGATGATCATACAATTGAACAGGATATATTCTCATTTTTAAATGATGAAACAGGTGTTTCGATAGTTCTTTTAAAAATCAGAGAAGGCAAATTGGCTTATAAAGAGAGTTTTAACTTAACTTTCAACGAACTGGATACAGCAAAAGAAACCTTTCTGGCCTTTATGGAAAATTATTATCGCACAGTTCAAGGAGATCAGCTGCCAAAGGAAATAATTGTTCCCTGTCTGGCTGAAGAGACTGTTTTGCTTGAACAGTTGCTCTATAAAAAGAAAGGCAGCAAAGTCAGAATTATTCTTCCTAAAGCAGGTAAAAAATTTGACCTTCTTCAGATGGCAGAAGCTAATGCACGAATAGCTCTTTCAAACTTCCAGCAACAGCGTATTAGAGAATATCAAAATGCTTGGAATCAAGTGGGAGTAACTATTCAAGACAAACTGAATTTGCCACATTTCCCTTTAAGGCTTGAATGTTTTGATATTTCTCACCTTGCAGGCACTGATACTGTAGCCAGCATGGTAGTTTTTCTTGAAGGCAAACCTCTGAAATCTGATTATAGAAAGTTTAAAATTAGATCCACTGAAGGCAAGGTTAATGATTATGAAGCAATGAAAGAAGTTATCAAGAGAAGATATCTGAAATTAAAGAAAGACAATAAATCGTTACCTGATCTCATAATAATAGATGGTGGTAAAGGCCAGCTATCTTTTGCTATTAATGCCCTGAAAGAAATAGGGCTGAATAATCAGCCAGTAATATCTTTAGCCAAGAGACTTGAAGAAGTTTTTATACCGGGATGTAAAGCCCCTGTTATATTTGATATTGATTCACCTGTACTCTATTTATTTCAGCAGATTAGAGATGAGGCCCATCGCTTTGCTGTCACCTTTCAAAGGAATTTACGCTCAAAACGTATGGTAAAATCACGTCTTGATAGTATAAAGTTTGTTGGCAAGCAGAGAAAAGCCTTTCTTTTGAAGCATTTTGGCACACTGGAAAATATTTTATCTGCCACTGTTGAAGATATTGCAGAGGTCAAAGGCATAAGCTATAATCTTGCACGCATCATACACAGAGAGTTGCACAAAAAATAAACCCTCTAGAATAAATATACTGAGATCTCTGAATAATTTAAAAGTTCACAGATTCAAGAAATTAGTGTCGTTTTTACTGGAATCAGTAATTTCTTAATTAATCAGAGGTTCCGACTGAAAATTCATGAATAATTCGGGATAGTTTACTTTAGTGATTTGGTATAAAAATACATATATCACCTGTTTAAAAGGACAGTTAACTTTTGTTACCATCAAAAAACCCCGGTATTTCAGTTTTTAGCTTCTCGACTTACCCAATGCCAGAAAAAATATTAAAATTATAAAATAAGTTATATTAAGGCACAGCTCTGGATTATTTTTTTACATTCTGGAGTATGGTATGTTATAAAAAATATCCCGTAAAAGCTGAAACCCGGGAGCATTAAGGAGGAACCCTGCTTGAAAGACAAGATCATTATTCGTGGTGGTAAACCCCTCACCGGTGAAGTCACCATCGGTGGAGCTAAAAACGCTGTTTTGAAAATTATGGCCGCCTCTCTGCTGGTAGATGGGCAGTGCGAAATTAACAATGTACCTGAGCTAACTGACGTTTATACCATGTCTAAAGTGCTTAATCACCTGGGTTTAAGCGTTCAGTATTCCAGCGGCAAAATGTTGATTGATGCTTCAAAACTTTCTAATTGCGAAGCTCCCTATGATTTTGTCAGTCAGATGAGAGCCTCTTTTATTGTCCTGGGCCCGCTATTAGCCCGGTGCGGATACGCTAAAGTAGCTCTGCCAGGTGGTTGCGCAATAGGAGAAAGACGTATAGATCTCCATGTTAAAGGCATGAAAGAACTCGGTGCAGAAGTAGAGATAGAACATGGTTATGTAATAGCAAAAGCTAAAAAGCTTGTTGGCAAAGAAATTCATCTTGACAGGCCAAGCGTTGGAGCTACAGAAAACCTTATGCTGGCAGCTATTCTTGCTGAAGGTTCTACTGCAATCATTAACGCAGCACAAGAACCAGAAATTACTGACCTGGCAAACTTTATCAACGCCATCGGTGGAGATATTACCGGCGCAGGTACTTCAGAAATATATATTAATGGTGTAAAACCTGATCAATTACACTCTACCAGCTATACTACCATACCTGACCGTATTGAAGCTGGTACTTATATGTGTGCTGCTATGGCAACACAGGGAGATATTATTGTCAACAAAGTTTTCCCGCAGCATTTAAGTGCAGTTATCAGCAAGCTAGCTGTTATGGGAGCAAATATTTCTATTTTAGATCCATTTACAATTCGTGTATCCTGTCTTAACAGGCCCAGAGGCGTTGATATTGTTACGCAGCCATATCCGGGGTTCCCGACAGATCTTCAGGCGCCTTTATCTTCTGTTCTGGCTGTATCCTGCGGGGTCAGTATAATTACTGAAAGTATTTATGAAAACAGGTTCAGACACCTTGGAGAATTAAGACGGATGGGTGCTAACGTACAACAAGAAGGCAACCACGCTGTTATAAAAGGTGTTACAGACCTTACCGGAACTCAGGTTAAAGTCAGTGACCTCCGTGCAGGGGCCTGTCTGCTTATTGCAGGTCTCAGGGCCAGAGGAGAAACTGAAATTACTGATCTTCAGCATATTGATCGTGGGTATGAACACGTTACAGATAAATTTAAAGGCCTCGGTGCTGATATATCACGGGTTATAGAACTCGAAGATGGTATCACTTTTATTCCTGAGCACTTAAGGTTATAATATTAGTAGTCAGTGCGTAGAATAGATTAATTAATATTGATGACTGAGAAAAAATATAAACGCTGGTATGATCATGACCCCTTGCTTCTGGAGGTTATTGATATGTTGCGGTTTTTTCAGGATGAATTAAAAAGCCAGGCAGAGGTTTTTCTTGAAAAAATTGAGGCACAGGTAGAACCTGAACTTATAGATAAATTTTATAAGACTGTCAAGACGTATGATAATGGTAACAGGTGGTATGATCAGGATCCTCTTTTATCTAAGACGATAGAGTTATTGAGAGTTGTTCCGCCTGAGGCACAGAGAAAAGCTGCTGCAAGCTTTATTGATGCTATGGAACAACAGGGAATAACGCCAGAAGTATTAAGAAAAGCAGAAGAGGATGAAAAGGCCCGACTGGGTGATCAGCCAAAGCCCAGACGTGATTATACTATTCCCGGGTAGGCAGGGGCACAACCATTCAAAATCTGATTTCTTGTGAAGTTTATCATATCTATAATTTTTGCCTCAGGAGGCTTTTTGAAATTCTTCAAGCCATTTTTCTCTGTCAATAACAAATGCATGGCTCCAGAATTTTTCTATGGCATAATATTCTCTGGCTTCTTTATGTAATAAGTGAACAACAACATCGCCATAATCGAGCAAATACCAGCGGCCACTCTTATCTCGCTGTTCGCTGCGTGGTGTTCGCTCAAATTTCTTCTTCAACTCCAGCGTAATTACATCACTCAGGGCCCGGAGTTGTGTTGAGGTGTCTGTTGAGCAGATTACAAAATAATCCGCCATTATTGAGACCCTGCCTATATCTAATATTACTATGTCTTTAGCCTTTTTTTCATCCATTAAGCCTGCAAGTATACATGCTGTTTGATAAGAGCTTAATTCTGACAAATATTCCCTCCTGTTATGTTTAATACTGTTTTAGTCTAATACGGGACACATAATCATAATTTAAAAAATGGTGCATAACATTAAAGATATTTTTCATTTTAAGGTTACGCACTAATCTAATTAATTTCAAAACACAATTATACCTTTAAAAAGCTTTTAAAGATACATTGAAATCTCTATTGAATTTAACATTAAATTCTAGCGCATGACTCTTACCCAGCCTTGTTCGGCATCTTCTATCAGGTCAGATTCTTTGAGATGTGGATACATTTTAATTATACGGGCGGCTCTCTTTTCAGAATTTGAAATTGGCCTGATGTTTGAAAGGCTGGAAACACTGGTATCGAACTGGTCTAAACCCGCTAATTGATAAAATAAAGTTATAATCTTTTTAAACAATTATCTCACCTCACTCAAGTGATAGTTTAAGTATAAAGATTTTTAGATCTGCTGGCAATGAATAAAAAATTCTTGAACCAGAAGGGCTTTCTTATTATTTAGAGTCTGGTAAATAAAAATAATTGATGAAAGAAGCCTTAATATTAAAAAAAATTTACAGAGTGATCAGTTGTTTTTGTGGAAGTGTTTTACATTATATATTATGACAGATAAAGTGGTTATTTTGCAATCCCCTGAGAGTATGAGAGTGTTTCCTCATACTTTTTTTAAGGAAAAAAGTATGCAAAAAACCTATCAAAATTGCCCTGCTGACTTTACACGCTCCCACTTTTTTGAAAAAAAGTGGGTCAAAAAACTTTTCACTGTGGGGCCTTCTACGGCCCCACGACGCTTTAATTATATCTGGTTGCAATCTTCGCCTGTCTGGGGTCATGTTTGCAGAGGGTTATAATCCCTGTTACCTGCTAAAGAAGGGTTTGTTTGCTTATCCTCTGCAAGTTCCTTTCCACTTTTTGAAAAAAAGTGGGTCAAAAAACTTTTCACTGTGGGGCCTTCTACGGCCCCACGACGCTTTAATTATATCTGGTTGCAATCTTCGCCTGTCTGGGGTCATGTTTGCAGAGGGTTATAATCCCTGTTACCTGCTAAAGAAGGGTTTGTTTGCTTATCCTCTGCAAGTTCCCTTACAATATGTATTATCATTGTTTTTAATCTGTCATTCTGAGGGCAAAGCCCGAAGAATCTCTCATAATAGATCCTTCGCTGTGCTCAGGATGACACAAAGAACCCCATGTGGTGGTCACACCACAGCAAGTTCCCAACCCGCCCGCCCGTTGTGTCGGGTGTTTTGCGGCGCCTGCGGCGCCGCAAAACACCCTCATAAATCAGTATCCAGGGTGCAGATAGTATATCCTCTCTATTACCTGCTAAAGAAGGGTTTCAGTGCGCCGGGGTGCGTGACCGCACTGGACTACAATTGCCCTGCTGACTTCACACACTCATACTTTTTTTAAGGAAAAAAGTATGCAAAAAACCTATCACTGTGGCGCTATTTTGCGCCACGACGCTTTAATTATATCTGGTTGCAATCTTTGTCTGTCTGGGGGCATGTTTGCTGCAATTACCTCTGTTACCTCACTAAAGAAGGGTTTCAGTGCGCCGGGGTGCGTGACCGCACTGGACTACAATTGCCCTGCTGACTTCACACACTCACTCAAGTTTTCGTTCGCTCGGGCCTGTTTGAGGTCATGTTTATATAACCCTATTGCCGCCGTCATGCTGTTAATCTTTTCTTTATACCCTTTATCAAGTTTCTTACAGG
>CAZFBA010000022.1:0-64895 GCA_964517135.1 uncultured Gammaproteobacteria bacterium | reverse complement strand
TCAGCTATTAGTAATTCTTAGAGATCTACTACACTTGTTGTGTCTGAAGTCGGGAGAAGTACTCAAAAACAAGCAATATTACCACGAAATGGTTGAAAGAAACTTTGAAATTGGCAGAAGAAAGTTTTCTTTTGAAACCCTTCAAAACCTCTTAACCACTATGATAGCAAATCATCCGGTGCTTGCTGCTTCAAAATTATAACTTATACCTGGTTGCCATCATCAAAAGGCAACTGATTACAGAGATAGTGAGTTGGGTTTTGGTCACGCAAGGCGTGGCCAAAACCTAAAAATAATCCGGTGATATCTTGAAAACAAAAAGTATTATTTGCTATTTAAAGCTTGAAGAACTTTATCTGTAATATCAGAGCCACCAACAAATACAGCCCCTTTAGCAAGAACTATATCTATGCTTTGCTGACTGGCCACTTTTTCGATAGCGTCGATTATATCATCATTAATTTTTTTACTTTCTTCAATCTGCAATTGCCTGTATTCAGTTTGTTTTGTTCTAAACTCTTCGCTGAGTTGCTTTTCCAGATTGTTCTTTTCTACAGGTGTACTTGCTGATTTAATTCTTTTTTGAGCATCGGCGATAAATTTTTGAATTTCAGCTTCTTTCACTTTTAGATCAGCTTCTACATCCTGAGCCCTGTTGTAATTAGCAATTATTTTATCAGCATCAACAGTACCAATAGACTGTGCATAAGCAGCTGTTGTTACAGGGGTTATAAACATTACACCAGCTAAAGCTAATCCTAACAGTAGAGTTTTTAAACAGCGCATTAATGTGACTCCTCTCAATTTACACAACATTAAAAGTATACTACACTAGAATTTTTCTCCGAAACCAAAGTTAAAGCGACCTTTTTTCTCATTATATTTGCCTACTTTAGTTAGCGGAATACCATAATCAACCCTGATTGGGCCAAGACCCGGTATATTTAATCTTAAACCGGCTCCAGCAGAAAGCCCATAACCAGGCCTATCGAAGATTTTATTAGACAGCTCCTGATCAAACAATTTACCAGCATCAAGGAATACTGCACCACGAATGTTTTCAACAAACGGTACTTTCTTAATTTGACTTAATATAGGTATAGGAGCTCTCAACTCAGCAGAACCCATCATATACTGGGCACCATGTCCCAGATTGCCTTCTCTAAAGCCCCTGATAGTATTGGCACCACCAAGTCTAAAAGATGAAAAAGTCGGCATATCACCAAATAACTTGGTACCACCAGCAACGTTAAAGGCAAGAGATGTCTTTTCTCCTATAGGTATATATCTGCTGACACTGGCATATGTTCTACCATATTGCGATATATCACCACCCATACCAAACGATTGTCTTAACTTGAGGGTACTATACCAGCCTTTAGTAGGATTTAACCTGTCATCACGAGTATCATAAGCCAGTGTAGGGCCAGCACTAACAAATGTACCACCTTCAAGTTCTTTCATACGTTCAGAAATAATGAGATCTTTGGGTAAACCTGCTGCAAGAGCATAAATAGCATAGCTTCCAAAGTCACCTTCTTTAAGTCGAACTTTTTCAAGGCCAAGAGAAAAGCTACCGGCAACATTTTTAAATCTTTTAATAGGTCTTCCCCATTCAATTTCACCACCGATTCTTCTCTCAATAGCCAGTGGAACCTGAAAACTGGCATAGTCTCTACCAAAAACCTGTGCCTGAATAGAATTCAGTGTGTTACCGATTCTGGGTTCAGTAAAACTACCTTCAAACTGAAATGTAGCTCTTCTGAGAGTATCGGTATCACTACGTATAACACCGCTACCAGCGAGAACAACAGCTGATATAACCTGTCCACGGCCGAGGAAGTTGGGGTTTGTATAACCTAAAGAACCAAATATGCCGCTACCGGTATCAACACCGCCACCAAGTGAGATTGAACCTGTTCTTTTTTCATCTACTTCGATGGTAAGCTCATATTTATCCGGGTCATCTGCTGAGGCAGTGATAACACGACGTACATCTTCAAACGCCTGTGTTCCGAAGATTCTTTTGAGATCATCTTTCAGCATTTCTTCGTTATAGATAGAATCTTCTGCTGTCAACATATTTCTTTTAATTATATAGTCTTTTGTTTTAGTATTACCAACCAGGTTGACCTTGTCAATAGTACCCTCGTTGATCTCAATATTAACCATACCATCAGGATCATCAGTAATTTTCTTTACTCTGGCAAGAACGAAGCCTTTATCAGCATAGATTTTTTCTATTTTAGAAATGGCGTCGTTCAGCTGGGCAATATTCTGGGGTAATCCTGTTTGATCTTGAAAAATGGTTTCCAGCTCTTCAGTTGAAATAACAGTATTACCAACTATGTTAAAACCAGTAACAGGAAGATTTTCTTCTACTTCAATACGAAGTTTAACGCCTGTTGGTGAGGCTTCAGGCACTACTTTAATCTTATCTGTAAAATATCCCATCTCATAGATAGCCTTAAGATCTGCCTGTAGAGCCTGCCTATCAAAGATAGAACCTTCTTTTGTGTGCATTTTATTGATTATTTTGTCTCGTGGCACAAGCATATTGCCTGTAATTTCAATATCTTTAATAGTAATACCTTCATCATATGTTCTGATACTACTTCCTGGCAGTGCGTCTGGCTCAATCTCTTCAACCGGTGTTGTTACTTCTTCTTCTTCATCCACAAGTTGAGCCAGTAAAGAATTATTACTGGTGGTAAATAGCAAAAGAGTTAAAATACTTGTTAAAAATAATTTTTTTATCGTCATTCCTTGGTCACCTAAATTGTTAATAGTGAACGGGTTATATCTAAATACTTTCAATAATGGGTTTTCATAAAAAATAATGGTTGCGAGCTGTTTAATTTTAAATTGATTTAATTCGCTATTATACTACAAATCTAATTGTAATTCTGTAAATAACTTTTTAATCAGCTTAATAAAACTTTGAACAAACGGTTTAGCAAATTAAAATTGTTTAAATAACAGGATAATATCAGTTAAAAGAATTAAATGCTAAAGCAAATCAGAATATACCATGGCATTTAGATGATTGTATCACTTTTGAGTATTTAAATAGTGTCTGTAAAGCAAATATTGTTCCCTGAAAATTTTACAGTTCTTGCTAATAGCTATAAAAAATGTTTCTTTTGGTTATAATGTAACTTTCAGAGCTGCTTAATATTCAACAAATTTTTTAATAATTGTTTAGATTGTAAAGAATTAATAATCTTCATTCAGAGATTATACCCTTTCTTGATCAAGAAAATAGATTTTATTCAATACTTACAGGGATTTTAATACACATAAAAAATATTTTGAAGCTATTAAAGCCCTGTTTGATTCAGTATTAACTTTGATGCATTATAAAAAAAACTTTTTCCTTTGAAAGTATTACTTGCCTTAACAAGAATAATTACTAATACGATCTTCTCTAATGATTGCACCAAAAATGGTATTTATACACAGGAAACCTGCTATATGAAAGTAATTTGCATTAAAAATGGAACCCTGGTTACTCCTTTTGGCTGCATTAATGATAGCCTGTGGATCGAAGACAGCATTATTACACACATTGGCTACCATGACACTTATAAAAAGTTTGATTTAATTGACGCATCCAGTTGTTATATTACACCAGGGCTTATAGATATTCATATACACGGAGGGGCAGGGTGCAATTTTATTGCTTGCACTACTGATGAGCTTGATACTCTTAAAAAAGACCTCTTAAAACACGGTATAACAAAATTAATACCCACTGTTATGACTGCACCAGCTGATCAAATGCTTAATGCTATTGATGTTCTTTCACGCTACATAGACAAACAAGATCCCTATCTTCCCTGTTTTACAGGCATAAACGTAGAAGGCCCTTTTTTATCTCCCCAGAGAAAAGGTATCCACCCTTCAAAACACCTTGATAATTTATCTATTGAAACAGTAAATAAATATATCAACGACAAAGTAAAAATTCTAACCCTGGCCCCTGAACTTGATAAAACCGGACAGGTAATACCTTTCCTTACTAAAAAAGGAATTATTGTCAGCCTCGGACACTCAATATCATCTTATGAAAAGGCTTTACAGGCATCTCAATCCGGAGCGAAACTTGTAACACACATATACAATGCCATGGAACCCTTCCACCACAGAAACCCTGGCATCATGGCAGCAGCACTTGTTGATGATTCTCTCTTTGTTGAACTCATTGCTGATGGCATACACGTTCACCCGGGGGCAATAAAACTTGCTATAAAAGCCAAACCGGTTGATAAAGTAATACTTATTTCTGATTCTATTGCTCTCAGAGATTCTCCTGAAACCAGTTACTCTGTAAGCGGTGAAAAAATAACTATCAGAGATAATAAAGCTGTTAATAATAGCGGTGTTTTATCAGGATCCATAGTGACTGTCGACCAATGCATAAGAAACCTGGTACAGTGGGGCATAGCAGATTTTCCTACAGCTGTTACTTTTGCAACATTCAATCCGGCTAAACTACTTGGTATATATCAGGAAAAAGGTTGCATGTATCACAAATGCAGGGCAGACCTTGTTATTTGGGACAAACAAACCCTTGAAATCAAAAACACCATTATTAACGGCCGTATTACATAACCAGTACGTCTGTAAGAAAGCAGACTAATAGCAGCTTCAGAGATTATTTCTAAAGAACTTAGCAGAATGAAATTTCCACAAAAGACACAAAGCCAGTAACAAACAGTCTTTTAGCCCTGTCGTTTTTTGCTTTTCTTGCGACACCCAGAAACAACCCGTCTGAAATAAAATTTTTCGCAATCTTATTTTTTTATTATCGTAATCATATTAGAATAAAATAGATTTAAATAACAAACGTCAGTATTTACCCGTATACGGTAAAAATCATTGAAAATAGTTGATAAATACATTCTCTATAGCCTGATAACAACCTTTATATTTGGTATGATCGTGTTTGCCTCTGTCTTGCTGGCGTCTGAAGCTTTTCTTGATGCGGTAAGACAAATATCAAAGTACGGTATACCCTTTAAAATAGCACTTCTTGTAGTAGGTTTGAAATTACCAGGTGTTATCGTATATACAATACCAATGGCACTGCTTGTCTGTATTATATTAACGTATAATAGGCTCAATAACAATCTTGAGATAACAGCAATAAGGGCATGTGGAGTCAGCCTCTACCGTATTCTAATGCCTGCACTTGCTTTTGGCATTATGGCTGGTATATTAACACTTGTGCTGAATGAAATTATAGTTCCAGGTGCTAATTATCAGGCCAGAAATATCATGCTCTGGGCAATAACACAAAAAAACCTGCCACGGCAAAACCATAACTTTGTCTATAAAGAACTGGGCAAAGACAACTATCTGCAAAGACTTTTCTATGTCGAAAAATATAAAGAGGAAAAGCTACTGGGTGTTATCGTTATAGATCTTTCAGATAAAAAAACTACCAAAGTGATCCAGGCACAGGAGGTTTTAAGCAAACCCAATAAATGGATCTTCAACGAAGGCAGAGTATACACTGTTTCAAACAATGGTAAAATAACCAACACAAGCTCTTTTGAAACAATAATACTTGAAGATCCTGTTAAAATTGACCTGACAAGAAAAGACCCCAGAAGCAAAGAATTTAACTATTTTCAACTGGCCAGAGTGATCAAAGAAGAACTCAAACAAAAAGGTGAAGTGCCTGCATCACTTGTGATAAAGTGGTATGAAAAGCTTGCCATACCATTTGCCTGCCTTTTAATACCTATAGTGGGCATGCCACTGGCACTGAGTCCTCCCAGATCAAGGCTGAACAGGGGTCTTGGCTTCAGCGTAATTGTTATATTCTTCTATTACCTGCTTAGAGCACTCAGCATGTCTCTTGGTGAAATCGAATTATTACACCCGCTGGTTGCCGCATGGTTACCTAATGTAGTAATATTAATTTTAGGATTATACCTGCTCCATAGGAAAAATTACTCTTAAAGATGTCTTCTCAATCAAACAAACCATTTAAAATAGGGGTCACAGGCGGCATTGCCTGCGGCAAGTCTCTTTTGAGAAATATTCTTGAAAATAACGGCGTGAATACTATCGACGCTGATGAAATTGTTCACGATATGCTACAAAACGATAAACTGATTATTGACCAGATAATAGAAATTTTCGGCAGGTTTATTCTTAAAGAAGATGGTGGTATCAACCGAAAAGAACTTGCTAAAATAGTTTTTGCAGACCCTGATAAGTTAACAAAACTTGAAAATATAGTCCACCCACACACATACAGGGTTATCAGGGATTTCATAAACAAGTCAGAAAGCCCTGTTATTGCTGCTGTTATACCTCTTTTACTTGAAAACAATAGACAAAACCTGTTTGATTCAGTATGGCTTATAACATCCGATGAAAAAAATCAGATTGAACGCCTCAAAAATAGAGATAATATGCCTGAAGACGAAGCCAGACAGAGAATAGCCACACAGATGCCACAGGACATGAAAATTGCCATGGCAGATGTAATAATAGATAATAATTCTACTGTAGAAAATGTTGAAGAACAGGTCATAAAAAACCTTGAGAATATCAAAAAAACTTAAAAGCATAACAAGAAGGAGTTTCTATGACATTAACAAGAGTTGTAACAATTACTCTAAGTTTTTTACTGGTATTTTTTGCATCAAGCCTTGAAAGCCGGGCTTTAACACCTTCTTCTGATGATTTTATCTTTGCTAAAGACTTTTACCAAACTTACATGAACATGGAAAGATCAGACAAAAAGCTTGTCAGCCGCCTTAGTAAAGTTGACCTTCAATCACTTTCAGGTATGAAGACTTTTATGGCAGAAAAATATCAGTACACAAAAGAATCCTATACTGTTTTGATGGGCTTAAAACCAACCCCGCAATTCCAGGATTGCCACCAAAAACTACTTCATGCAACTTATGAACATCTTAAATACCTGCAAGAAGGTATGAAAATTATACAACAATCAGAAAATACAACCTCTATCAAACAACATACAACAAAATATGGAGCCATAAAACAAAAATACACTGAAGCAATGAACGAATTTCTTGGTATTATCAAACAATGGCCTGAAGAATATATAAAGCAAGTGCTTCAATCTTAGACACAACAAGCAAAAAAAAACCTCTGTGGGGGGAAGATTAGAGGCTCAAAATTTTCAGGATTATTTAATTAAATCGAAAGCTTATAATTAAGAAAGTGTACTGAGTACCAAAAAGTGCTAAAACAAAGAGTAAGTTGTTACATATATTTACATATTGTTTCTAGTACACTAAGTGCATAACAAGCATTCTTTTGTGGTATCCTTAAAAAGTTAAATCCACTTAAAGTAAGAAAAGGCCTATGAAAAAATTAATGATTCATTCAACAATTGCAATTCTTTTTATCATTGTATTTTCAATAATAATATTGCCGTTTATCTTTATATATGCTCATATACACATACCACGTCTGCCCAATTATTTTAACCCTGCTTCACGAGGTATGGAATTTGAAGATATATCCACCACCACAGAAGATAATATTAATCTCAAAGGCTGGTACATCCCGCATGAAGCAAAAAAAGGAACTATCCTCGTTTGTCACGGCGTCGCAGCAAATAAGGCAGATGTTTTATCCGTTGCTGAAAAATTTCACAAAGGCGGATATGAAATCTATATGTTTGACTTTAGAGGCCATGGAGACAGCGATAAAGCACGCATAACTTACGGATATGATGAAAGAAAAGATATTAAAGCCATTGTTCAGCTCATTAAAAACAGAGGTATCAACGAAATAGGCATTTTTGGGCTTTCAATGGGCGGTGCTATAGTGCTTTTATCAGCTCCTGAAAACCCTGAGATTAAAGCAATCATTGTAGATAGCACCTTTGCTTCAGCTGAAAAAATTCTAAAATATCGCATAGGGCTGGCTTTGCCAGACAGCATGGTAGATATACTTGCAAACATAGCTACAAAATATACAAACATGATCTATAAGGTTCAAATAAAAGACATTGCACCGATCAATGTCATCGATAAGATCAATAGACCCATAATGTTCATTATCGGTAGCAGTGATACAAACATTATACCTGATAATGGCTATATACTTTTTGAAAAAGCAAAGCAGCCAAAAGAACTCTATGTCGTTCAAGGAGCTGATCACACAGAAACAATCTCTGACAACGATTATGAATCTAAAATTAACCAGTTTATGGATAATTATCTCGGTAATAAAGATTAAAACTATTCCTGTAAAGAGCCATCAAGATCATCTGTATCGCTTTTTTCTTGCGAAATAGGCAAACTGAGTATTGCCTTAAACTTATCTGTATAACTGAGAGTAATTTCACCACCCATAGCATTAACAAGACCTTTAGAGATAAAAAGTCCCAGACCTGAACCCCTTGTTGTTCTTGTTAAATTATCATCAAGACGCTTAAACTTCTCGAATAATGACTGTAATACATCCTCTGATATTGGATCACATTCATTAATAACCTCTATTGCCAGACTATTTTGGTCTTCAAATACATCAACATTAATGGTAACAGGGCTTTCAGGGTATGAGTATTTGACTGCATTACTGACCAGATTAACAATTACCTGCTCAAGCCTGTCTGGATCTATAGTAATAATAGGAACTTCTTCAGGCACATAAAGCACTATTTCTTTATGCTGTTTATCTTTAAAAGAAGCAATAGACCTTTCAATAACAGGCACAATATCTACCTGATCAGGGTAAACCCTCAATACTGAAGATTCAAGATCAGGGATAACAAGAAGATCTTCAACCATCCGACTGAGGCGGTCAGCCTGCTCTTTAATAACCCTGAGCGACTTTTTACGAAGGTCTTCAGGTATCTCTACATCCTGCCGCATCAACCTTGATGTATATCCTTTAATACTGGTAAGAGGAGTTCTCAGCTCGTGACTTACAGTATCAATCAGATTAGACTTTAATTTATCAATTTGAGCAAGCTTTTCATTAGCCTCCTGAAGAGCATTTAATGTTAGATGTACTGTTTTTGCCATAGCATTAAACTCATTGGCAAGATATACAATCTCATAAGGCGTGAAAAACCCTTTAATAAGCCTTATCTTTCTGGTATATTTACCCTGAGCAATAGCATTAACGGCCTTGATTAACTGTCTGAAGTTACGATTCAGGGCATTAACATATATAAAACCAAGTAAAACAGATATAAATGCTGCAATTGCAAGTGTAATTAAAATTCTCTGCCTTGCCAGAATTATACCATAATACGTAACATTCTCAGGAGTATAAATAACAATTGACAAATTAGAGTCTGGAACCTTATAAAAGAAAGCTGGCTGGTTTTTTCTGGGCCCAAAAAGTATTACTTCTCCCACTTTGGATTCTTTAAGAATCTTCTCTGGTATCGAAAACTCAGGATTATCATAGATTTCAGTCTTATAATCAGGATAAGCAAAAGCTACATAACCCTGAGAGTTAATTATTTTGATGTATCTATTTATGGCAGAAACATCATCAAAAATTACATCCTGCATAACACCAGGGTCAAGGTTGGCTTTAACAACTTTATACCCCAGAACATTTTCTGGCACTTTATAATAGAGTGTAATAATTAGTTCACCCTGAAATTTATTTACGTATACAAATGTATTGGAATCAAAATCCAGAAAATTAAACGTCTGTATATTATCCGGGTTGTATGACATAACAGGGATATTTTTGCTGGAATAAATCTCAATGCTCTTAATCTGAGGCACTGAATAAACCATATATTCCATAAAGCTTTCTATTTCTTCTTTTGAAAGCTGCAAGGATGGGTTAATAATGAAGTTTGTAAGAAATTTAAGGTTATATGTAGGTATTTCTATTGATGAATTAAGCCTGTAGTTGACATTATCCAGTGTAACCTTGCCTGAATAATAGAATTCTTTTCTTACGGCATGCTGATTTATGTTTACAAGAAGCAATCCTGCCAACAAAAGAGGGAAGAATACTGCAACCAGAATAACAGTAAAAACTTGCTGGGTTAATTTAAACCTTGTAAACTTTAATTTCATTATGTTGCTATATTGGAAGGCTTTTCAGTCCAGGGCACCAGACGGTAGCCAACATTGGTAACAGTTTGTAAATATTGTGGTTTTTTATGATTAATTTCTATTTTTTGTCTCAAGCCGCCTATATGCACCCTCAGCATTCTGACATCTTCTTCTGCATCATACCCCCAGACTTCATCAAGTATCGTAGCAAGAGGCACAGCCGTATTAGCATGCTGCATCAGGCAATATAATATCTCAAATTCAGTAGGTGTTAGCTTAATAAGCCTATCTTTAACCTGTACTTCGAGCGATTCAGGAAATAACCTTATCTCTCCAGCGGACAGGTTCTCAGTTGTGGTTTTAGTATTATCATCTTTTCCACTTACTGAACGCCTCATCAGGGCACGAAGTCTGACAAGCAGCTCCTGAATATCAAAAGGCTTCACCAGGTAGTCATCAGCTCCTGAGTTAAAACCTATTATCTTGTCTTCAAGCGTTCCTTTGGCAGTCAGAAGTATTATAGGCACATCTTTAGTATTATTGTTTTGTCTTAGCTGACTGCATACCTGAAAACCATCCATTTTAGGCATCATAACATCCAGAATAATGCAATCATACTTTTCTTGCTGTGCTTTTTGCAGCCCTGAATATCCATCAGTAGCATAATCAACCGTATACCCTATCAATTGAAGGTCAAGGTATAGCCAATCCATTATTTCAGGATCATCATCGACTATCAATACACGTGGCATTAAAAAGAAACCTCCAGGTTATATAATTCTTTTCTCTATTTTACTTTTAACATAAATGAATAGCCACATTATTAAAGACACTTAATAATATACAATAAATATAACTTAAAAGATTATCTTCAGTGGGTATAATGCTGTAAAAGAATTCTTAATGGTTTTATATAAGCGTTAAAAAAAACATTATTGGCAATAAAACAATTATCCAGATAGGATACTCACATTTGAGATATTGCTTCGTCTTTATCTTTATAAATATTGATCACTGAATCAAGCTTTGTTAGCTTCATCATATCAAGTGTATACTCTTGCAAACCATAAACGCCAAATTTGCCAGCATGTTCGTTACATTTATTGTTGAGATATACCAGCAGACCCAATCCGGTTGAGCTCAAATAGCTGATGTTGGTTAAATTCATTAAAATTTTATACTCATCAGTCTCAAAAAGCCTTTCTGCTTCAGCTCTTATCTTTTCCAGAGCTTCAAGATCAATGCTAGAAAAAGGTACATCGACTATACAAATTGAATCTTCTTTACGGACAGTGACCATAGAAACCTCTACTGTAATAGTTTATTATCATTCCTGCACTTGAACAAATTCTAGCATAATTATTTTAAAGTATATAGTAAGATTTCATTTTCTTATTAGGGCTGCCTTTTTATGTGCTATAAGCCCTTCTATTTCAGCAAGATGGGCAGCAACAGGTATTAAAGTATTTCTAGCGGCTTCTTCTGAAATTATCTGATAGGTCTGAATTTTCATAAAATCAAATACAGAAAGACCACCACTGTAGCGAGAAACACCATTTGTAGGAAGCACATGATTGGTTCCACTGCAATAATCACCAAAAACCTCGGCTGAATAATTACCTACAAAAAGCGATCCATAATTAACAAATGCGTTAATAAACCTGTATGCATTATCAAAACATAATTGAAGATGCTCCGGGGCTTTTTTATTAGCTATTTCAACAGCCTGATCAAGTGAATCTACAATAATGACAAATGAATTATCAAGTGCTTTAGATGCTATCTCTTTTGTTTCAAGATTTTCAAGCTGAACAGTTAATTCTTTAATAACGGATTCAGCAAATTTTTCGTTATACGTAATCAACACTGAACTTGCATCTACATCATGCTCAGCCTGAGATAGCAAGTCAGCTGCCAGATAAGACTTATTGGCCGACTCATCAGCTATAATCATTATTTCACTGGGGCCTGCAAGAAAATCTATGCCGCATTTACCGTATACTTCTTTCTTAGCCTGAGTAACATATTTATTACCAGGGCCAACAATCTTATCAACAGGAGGTATTGTCTCTGTTCCATATGCCATGGCTGCTATTGCCTGAGCTCCACCAACTCTGAATATTCTATCAACTCCTGATAATAGGGCTGCAACAACTGTTACATCTTGAATTCTTGGTGAACACATAATTACTTCTTTTACTCCAGCCTCTTTTGCAGGCACAGCTGTCATTATCGCTGAAGAGGGCAAAGGGTAATTACCACCAGGAACATAAGCCCCCACCCGCTCTAATGGTACTAATTTATGACCTAAAGTAGATCCTTTATAAGTATATTCAAGCTTTTGAAGACTATCAAGCTGACGGTGCGCAAATTGCCTGACATTTTTAATTGTTTTTTTCAGGGTATCAATTATATCAGAAGAAATCCGATCAAGACATTGAGCTTTTTCTGTTTCTGAAAGCTCAATTGCCTCAATGGTTTCACCAAATTCACTGCTAATAGAGATTAAGGCTTGATCGCCATGTGTTTTTACCTTTTTAATTATATCACTGACACAGGCTGTTTCTTCATATTCATTGTATTCAAAGAACTTTTCATCAAGATCACGGTAGTATATTATTTTCATTTGTGCCTGACCTCTAATTGATTAAATATATCATCAACATTCATGTTGTTTTTTACCATTAAAACTGTAAAATGGTACATTAAATCAGCAATTTCCCATTTTAATTCATCATTATTAGCTGCCATAATGACCTCAAAGGCTTCTTCATTGATCTTTTTTCTCATCAGATGGTCATCTTTGAGAAGTTTTGCAGTATAAGACCCTTCTGGCAAGCTTCTGGCACGTTCCTGTAAAATGTTATAAAGAACCTTCCAGTTAAAGGATTTTAGTGAATCATAACAGCTATAATCTCCAGTATGACAGGCATTACCTGTTTGCCTGACAGTATAAAGCAATGAATCTCTATCGCAATCAAATCTTACATTCAGAAGTTGCTGAATATTACCTGAAATCTCACCTTTTACCCAGAGTTGTTTTCTGGATCGTGAGTAATAAGTAGCCTTTTTAGAATTAAACGAGTTTATTAAGGCTTCTTTGTTAGCATAAGCAAGCATTAAGACCTGACCAGTATCAGCATCCTGTGCCACAACCGGAACAAGACCACCCTCTTTTTCAAAATCTACAAGTGATACAAAAGCATCTGATAGCTTTACCCTGCCAGTATAGATGCACATGCCAAGCTGACAATCTGCATTAAGCTCATGCAGGGCTTTTATCTCATCTATAGTTGTTATTCCTCCTGCTGCAATTATTTTCTTTTTAGTAATAGTGTTAATTTTTCTAAATGAATCAAGCTCTGTTCCCTGCATCATGCCTTCTTTATCAACTATAGTATATAGAAACCCATAACAGTAGTCTTCAAGTTCTTTTACCATCTGCTCTGGTGTAACCTGAGTATCTTTTTGCCAGCCTTCAGTTGTAATTTTACCTTTTTTTGTATCGATTGCGACAATAACTCTGGATGAAGGCAAATCGGTTAACAGTTCTTTAGAAGCAGCTGTACCTATAATAACTTTCCTGGCTCCTGCTGTCAGATACTCCAGGGCTTTTTCTTTAGACCTAATCCCACCACCAACCCGGCAGGGGTATTTCCGACAAAGGTTCTTTATCAGCTCGCAATTAGTGCCTTTTCCCATTGCTGCATCAAGGTCAATTACAGCTATTTCACCATAGAGAGAAAACTCAGCAGCAAGATCAAATATATCATCTCTTTCAATAATTTTTTTCTGCCCCTGCTGCAACTGGACCGCTTTTCCATCCATTATATCAATACTTGGAATAATCATAGTCTTACTGTTACACCCCGTTCATTAAGATAGTGTTTTAGCTCCTTTATTGGTAGAGTATTAAAGTGAAAAACAGAAGCTGCCAGAGCAGCATCTGCTGACCCTTGAGTTAGTACATCATAGAAAGTAGAAGGCTCTTTACTTGCTCCACCTGAGGCAATCACTGGCAAGTTAGTATTTTCAGAAATTAATTTTGTAATATCCAAATCATATCCTGCTTGAGTACCGTCTGCATCCATTGAAGTTAAGAGTATTTCACCTGCTCCCAGTTTTTCTACTTCCTTAACCCAGTCAAGTACTTTCCAATCTGTTCTTTTCTGTCCAGCATTAATGTATACATAAAAGTCATTGCCTTCTTTCTTTGAGTCAACTGCAACTGTAATACACTGTGAGCCAAAAGCGCTGGCTCCCTGTTCAATGAGTTCAGGGGTTTTAACAGCAGCAGTATTTAAAGATACCTTATCAGCACCGCAGCATAACAGGTTTCTAATGTCATCGATTGTCCTGATGCCACCACCCACTGCCAGGGGTATAAAAACCTGCTTTGCTACAGCTTCAACAACATTTAACATTGTCTGACGGGCTTCATTAGTAGCTGTTATATCAAGAAAAACAAGCTCATCTGCTCCTTCCCTGTCATAACGGCGGGCTAACTCAACCGGATCTCCTGCATAACGCAAATTTACAAAATTTATTCCTTTAACTGTCTGGCCATCTTTAACATCCAGGCAGGGTATAATTCTTTTAGCTAACATGGTTTAACCACCTTTTAACCATCTCACCACCAGCCTTGCCGCTTTTTTCCGGGTGAAACTGAACAGCAAGAAGGTTATCGTTTTGTATACCACTTACAAAATCTATATAATAGTCGGTTTTTGAGGCAATAATACTATCTTTATCAGTATCCACATAGTATGAATTAACAAAGTACACATAATCATCTCTCAGCAAAGAGTTTTCTGAACAGCTTACTAACTTATTCCAGCCTATTTGAGGCACTTTACCATGCTTAAATCTTAATACCTTTCCTGGAAAAACATCAAGCCCCTTTTTACCCGGTGCTTCTTCACTACTTTCAAATAAAATCTGTAATCCAAGACAGATTCCAAGGTATGGCTTACCGGATTTAATATAATCAATAAGAACACTTTTCAGGTTATTAGTATCCAGATAGTCTATAAGCTGTCCAAAATGACCAACGCCAGGCAATATTAATGTTTCAGATTCTTCTATTTCTTTTCTTGTTTGAATTATTTGATAGTTAGCCTTAATATAATCCAGTAGATTAGTGATACTTTTCAGATTTCCTGCCCCATAATTAAGAACTGACACAGACACTAGAGGACTCCTTTTGATGAAGGAGTCACGTTGGAATATTTTTCAGAAAAGGAACAGGCCTGACTCATTGCAAAGGCAAATGATTTAAATGCTGATTCTGCTATATGGTGATCATTCTCTCCATTTAACTGTTTAATATGTATTGTGCCCATTAGATGAACAGCATAGCTGTTAAAAAAGTGTTTAAGCAAGTCAGCAGGGAGATCATTAATCATATAATTTTTAAAGTTAAGTTCTATATTTGAATATGGCCTACCGCTAACATCAACAGCTGTCATAACCAGAGCCTCATCCATAGGTAACAACCAGCATCCATAGCGATTAATGCTTTTTTTATCAGCCAGTGCATTTTTAGTAGCTATCCCTAGAGTGATTCCAATATCTTCAACCAGATGATGCGGGTCACCATCAATACTTTTTGCTTCTATTTCAAGAGAAAACCTGCTGTGAAAAGCATATAAGTAAAGCATATGGTTTAAAAACCTGATAGGTGAAGAAATTTTAGGCTCTGTATACTCATCAAGATTAATGTCAACAAGAACATTAGACTCTGATGTATCTCTTCTAAATATAAATTCTCTCATTTTACAACCCTTTAAGTAAGTGTTTCACCGAATATTCTTTTAATTGCTTCACTAGCATTATCGTAAACGCTTATAGCACCTTTAGAAATAAGTAGTTGTGCAAGAGATTCTGATTTGTCCTGAGGAGGTAGAATGCCAGCAGAATCAAGATTTGCAGCTTCTGAGGCCTCTATATCATCAGGCATATCACCAATATAAATAGCATTTCTTGTACCAAGTTTATTGCAAATCTCTTCCAATCCCCAGGGGTCTGGCTTCCCTTTACCCTGTGGGACGTCATCCATTGATATTATAATATCAAAACAGTTCTTTATTCCTTCTTTTGAGAGGATATATAAAGCTTCTGACCTGGGCCTACCTGTAAAAACAGCAAGTTTATACTTCCTGGCAAGGTTTTTTATAAGCTCTTTATTCACAAGCAGAGTTTCTTCTGCTATAAAACCTTTACCGTCATTAAAGTAATATTCTTGAAATTTGTTAATAACCTCATCCATTGTAATATTAATATTTTCAAGTTTTAGAAGATGCCTGGTAAGCTTCCAATCGTTATTAAATCCTCCCTTATTCTTGTATTCCTGTATCTTTTCAAAGGAAATTTCTTTGCCGGCAAAATACTGATACGTACACCTGATCGCCTTGCGGTAGGTCTGACTTTCATCAACCAGAACACCATCAATATCAAAGATAATAAGTTCATAGTCTTTTAGATGATTGATAACTATTTTCATCTGGTCAATTGTACCCAGTGTTAATCTAATATAGCCTTCCAGCATAGGGTTATTCGGATATCGCCTGAGCTTAATCCTTTTTTTAATAAGCTTTGAATGATACCATTCTTGTTTATACCCCACATAAAAGAAGATGAAATTTGCTTCTGAGTCATAAACCTCATCTGCTATGTTCTTCAATTCATTTTTTACATATTCTTTGCTCTCTTTCACCTGATTTACATAGTTTTGAACGAAATCCTGATCGTCCATAGCTGCCATAGCTGCTTTATTTGCTATAATATTCACTGAAAATGGATCCATTGACTTTCTGATTTGCTCAATATTATCAGATTTAGAGATTAGATAACCAATTCTTATACCTGCCAGTCCGTAATCTTTGGAGAAAGTATGCATAATTGTCAGGTTATCATATTTATTGATAAGGTGTTTAAGTGTTTTATTCTCCCTTGAAGTAAACCTCCAGTAAGCTTCATCAAGCAACAACATAGTATCAGGTGCAGCTTCAAGTATTTTACATATATCTTCTTCAGGAACAATATCACCAGTAGGATTTGCAGGAGAACTTATCACAATGAGTTTTGTTCTATTGCTTACTTTTTCAATAACCTTATCTACTGGATAAATCCATTTTTGCTCGTAAGGCACCTGTACAATCATTGCTCTTACACGCTGGGCATCAATCTTATACATTACATATGTAGGTACTGTGTATATAATCTCATCTTCAGGATTAACATAGGTGTTATACATTGCATTTATGCCAGCATCACCCCCATTGGTCACAACTACCTGTGAAGTTTCTAACCCGAAAAAATTTGCAATTTTATCCTCTATTTCTCCGTATGTCGGGTACTTTGAAAAATCAGCAGGACTAAGGCTTTTGATCGCAGACTCAACAAAGGGTGAACATCCCAGGGTATTTTCATTCATATCAAGTTTCAAGATATAATCTTGCTCATACCTTGCAATAGTATAAGATTCTATTGCCTGATATTCCTCTTTTGGGTTAACCATATCTGTCTCCTGAGCACTGCTGGTAAAAAATATATACTCACATTATTATCCAACTTTCAGAATGAGTTATCAAATATCATTGCTGATTTGTTAAGGAATAATATTAAATTTTCGCTGTAACATACCCTGCTGGGGTATATTACAGGATAAATTATTTAACACAAAATTAATGATCTTTTTATGAACAGGTAACATCCCGGAAATATTAATCCATTAACCTTAATTCAGAAGTTTTTTAAGAACTCTTATTTCTTTAAAATAATTGCTAATTTAGCCAGTAGTATTATAACAACTCTTAAAGGAGACGTGTGTAGTGAATAAAAAGATTTTATTGCTATTACTTATAGCATTAACTGGGGTTTTTACATCATGGAATACCTTAGAGGCCAGAACCAGTAGCATAGACGAAATACAGGATCTAAAAACAACTGATTGGGCATACGATTCAGTTAAAAATCTTGTTAACAAATATGGCATTAAAGGATATCCAGATAATACATTTAAAGGTAATTCAACAGCAAGCCGATTTGAGATGGCAGCAGCCCTGGATCAGGTTGCACTGATCCTCGGAGAACAAATGGCTAAACTCGGCATGGAAAAAGCTGATAGAAAAGATCTGGAACTTGTTATTAGACTCCAGAAAGAATTTGAAACAGAACTAGCAGCCTTTAAACTCAGGGCAGAAGCAATAGAAAGAAAAAACATTGAACAGGATGCACAACTATCTGAACATAGAGGTCGTCTGGAAAAAATTGAAAGGGTTAGAAATAGCCAGGATATGTTACTTTTAACTCAGGCCGATCAGGGCCGAGGAGAATCCAACGGCATTGGCGCTACTCTCAGAGTTAGAAATGATACAGAAGTTACTTATAATGAAGATAGCCCTGAAAGCATCTGGGGAGAAGGGAAAGCCTTTTTTAGACTTACCGCAGCAATAGGCCGTCAGGGTCCTCTTGACAGCACTATACCAACAGGTAATGTTTTAAATCTCTTTAATGATGTCGAATCTGACGAATCGATTTATAGTGAAGACGTCAGAAGCACAGGTGGATTCTCTATGACAAGGGCCAATGCTTTTATTGAACAGGCTCTTTTGTCACAAGATATCAAACTCCCACAGGATGGAATCTTAAATCTACAGGGCGGTCTTGTAGATATCACTAACTATTTTGACCTTAACGCTGTAGCAAATAGTGAAAATACACAGTTTTCAAATCTGGCACTGGTTAATAACCGTGCATTCATGCCAATATACATTTCTCCTGGCGGCGTAATACAATGGCATCAACCTGTCATAAAAGACAAACTAAACATCGATTTAAAAGCAGGCTTGCTATGCGTTGATATTGACAAACTTGAAGGGGCATTTGCTGCACTATATGAGGGAGGAATCCAGTATTATATCAAAAACAAAGAAGGAAACCTCAGAGCAGGCGGTTACAATGGATATATCAACAGTTCAGACCTGCAATTTATGCCCTATAGAGATAAGGATAGAACAGGGAAAGGTCTTTACATTAGCTTTGATCAGCAACTATACAAAAACATGAGGGTATTTGCCCGCTATGGAATCAATGACTCAGGTCCGGCAACAGAAATATGGAATAATGTCAGACAGGCAAACAGCTTTGGTGCAGAATTCCCTGTCGGTGATTATATAAAACAACGTCCAGATGACATCTTAGGAATAGCTTACGCAATGGCTACACCTATTACTAACACCTTTAACAACCCTCGAGGGTTAAATACTCGATCTGAAAAGGTTATAGAAGCTTATTACAAAGCACAGATAAATGAGATGCTATCAATAGGCCCTCATTTTCAAGCTATTTATTCTCCAGGTGGATTTAAAAGACCTCTCAATACAGTAATAGGCTTTAGATCATACCTGACTTTTTAAGTAATATAAATAATAGCAGTACTTTCATGGATGCGTAATGACTTATACCTGGAAAATACCAGGTATTTTTCTTAAAAAGCAACATAACAAAAGAAAAAACAGTAGCTCAACTACTGTGGATATCTACCTAACTTTCCTCTCTCCACTATCCATAATTCTTAAAATCTATATATCATCTTCGATGAACGATTATTTTTGCTCTGGGTATATATTTAGTATATCTTAGTTATATAAAACCATTCTAATGACAAAAATTGCCTATTTTAGAGGTAAGTGTCACAAAAGTTCATACAACAATTGGCTAGTTTTTGAAAAGAGTTACATAATAATATCTTTGAGGTCTCTAATGCCCTTAAGTTCGTATAGCATAACAGGTTCGCTTCTTCCCCTGATATTTTCTTTCTTGAGAGCTCTCACTTCTACGTGGTTTCTGACTTTTTCATAAGTAAAATGAGAAATAATTACGCTTGTATTAAACAATTTGTTTAGATGTTCAAGCCTGCTTGCAATATTAACAGCGTCTCCAATTGCAGTATAATGCATCAAGTTTTTACTTCCAACATACCCTAAAAATGTATAACCAGTATTAATGCCTATTCCCATTCCAAAAGCCTGCTTACCCTGTTTTTTCCATTTTTCTTGAAGTTTTTTGAGCTCGTGTTGCATCTCTACAGCTGCTTTTACTGCCCTGAGCGCATGGTCTTCATGTCGGACCGGTGCGCCGAAAATAGCCATAATTGCGTCTCCCATGTAGTTATCAACTGTTCCATTGTGCTTTTTGATAATGGGTTCCATAATTTTAAAATACTCAATCAAAATAGCACTGACCTCTTCAGGGGGTAGTTTTTCTGACATAGTAGTAAACCCACGAATATCAGAAAACAGTATGGTTATTTCAGCCCTTTCACCACCGAGGTTTACCGTATCAGGATCTTTCAAAATCTCTCCCATAACCTCTGAAGATACAAATTTGCTGAACACATTCTGTATCTGGCCCCTCTTTCGTCTTTCAATAAAATACTGGAAAGTATAAATAATCATAGGGGTTATACAGAGATAAATGATAGGAGTTACAGTATCTACAATAATATTGCCTGGATAGAGCCAGTAAAAAACAATAACAAAGTAAAACATAGCCAGAACAAGCACTGCAATTAAAGACTCATTTACATCCTGGGATCTCAAAGAAAGCACTACAATTGTTGAAATAAAGCCAAACAATATAAGGATATTTACATATGCAGGCACTTTATCCATAAAGTCCTGATTAAGAATATTATCTATTGCTGTAGCCTGAATATCCACACCGGGTTGATATGGAGATAGTGGTGTTGCCTTGATATCATCCAACCCAGATGTTGAAACACCTGTAGCTGTAGAGCCTATAACAACAATTTTATCCTTAAAAACTTCAGGATCAAGTTCCGGTATCTTTCCCTGCTGTAAAGCATTATAGGCATTAAATATCTTATAAGCACTTACCGAATGGTGAGTCAGTGTTGTATCGTCTATGGGTTTATACCATTTGATCCAGGTATTATAATAGACTTTTTTATTCTTAAAAACTTCAAAAGTGGTTATTGGCAGAGAAACTATCTTTACAAAAAGGTTCTTATCCTTTCCTTGAGGTGTATTATAGTATTTATTGCTTTTTTCAACAGGTATTTTGAATTCATTTTGTTTAGATTTAACACGAATAAAATCGTCAAAAAGCTCAATTTCAGGACTTTTAATATCAAAATAAGTTAAAATCGTCAACAGAGAAAGAGATGGAAAATATTTATTACTTGCATAATAAATGTGTGAAATCATTCTAATCTTTTTATCTTCATCAGGAACAGTTAAGACTGAGCCCATGCCATCTACATTTTCTATAAGTTCAGGTATAGGCTTTGTATTAAGCCTGTACATACCCTGATTATTCTTATCTCTTCGAAAATCATTAATATTTTTTAGTGCATATTTAGTAATTAGAGCCGTTTTAGAATCAGACTGATCATTGCCTTTTATATCCTGAGTAAAATCAAGCCCCATTTTGACAGATGGAAAATCTTTCAAACTGGAGAAAAAATACTCATCGCTATCCGGGTTCCAGGTATCTTTACCTCTTATAAAGCTATCAAAGGCTATTACCTTTGCTCCTGAGTGGTTTTGCAGATAATCAAACATATCAATGTACATTTTACGGGGCCATGGCCATCTTCCTACTTCTTCCAGGGACTCATCATCAATTACTACAAGAACGATCCGGTCATCAGCTATAGCTTTCTTTGCAGCAGTAGCCTGAGTATAGACCTTAATCATAACATCATAAACAAACATTTCTGCAGATTGTGCAAGAGGATAAACAGCAACATAGATAATTAGAAGGGCTATTGCCAGGATAATAAAATCCCAGTTTTTGTATCGCTTGATAAATTCTTTTATTCGATCTTTCAAATTACCTGTTATCCCTGGTTTTTATGAGAAATCAAATTATTACTTACATTTATTTTATCATCTTTTAGTTCATCTTCAGAATCAATTTCTTCCTGTTCGGCAATATTTTTCAGGGTAAATTCATTTTCATCATCCATTTTTGGCGGAGCATGATGACCTTTAATATATACAATGCCACCTATAAGGCTTGCAATAACTACTATTGCAAACCATAAAATACCAAAAGCAAATGAATGACTTATATCAACACCTGCAAGTTTAAAAAAGTATATGTAAGCACCTTCCCTTACACCAATGCCGTTAAATGCAATCGGTATAAAACCTATAATAGCCACCACAGGATAGACAGCAAAATAATACATCAAAGGAACATCGAGTTTAATAGCAAGACCAATCAAAATATGAATAAGAATAACAAGCCCGTGGAATAATAAAGATAGCCCGAGACATTTTAAAACCAGTTTATATTCCCAGAAAACCTTAACATCTTTCATCATAGACCTATTGATCCAGTTTTTTCTGCTGAATGCTAGCTTATTAAAATAGGGAAATAAGGGTGCCCCAATTAAAATAGCTAACGACAGGCATACAGCAAAGATTTTTATTGTCAGTGGAACATTATGCCCTACAGGAGAAACCAGCGCTATGGTTCCCAGCCATACAAGAACGGTTAAACCACTAAAACGCTCAGCCAGCACAGTATATATTGCCGGTGCTTTACGTCCATTCGGGTCTCCTTTAGAAAGATAATATGCCTTACCAACATCTCCACCAATGGTAGTAGGTAAAAACAGGTTAAAAAACATTCCAATGTAGTAATATTGTAGGTATTCTACATATGTATTCTTAAAACCTATAACTTTACTGATTACACCCCATTTGTATGCACTGATTGACTGTCCTAACAGGTAAATTATAAGGCACACTAAAAGCAATAAATAGTTTGTGTTAAGGATAACTTCAAATGTTTCCTGCAAATCAACAGAATAAACAAAAAACAGAATCAAAGCAACACTTATAAATATACGAAGAGCCAGTTTTCGTTTTTTCATTTTACCTTTTTTGTGGCTGGTTTGCTCTGACATTTTTTTTCCTAGTCGTAAATTTCTTTTACACGATAAATGGGTTTATGCTGGGCCTCATAGTAAGTTCTAATCTGAAGTTCTGCGATAATACCTGAACTGATTAACTGAACACCCGTCAAAATGAGCAATATGCCAAGAAGTAAGAGCGGTCTATCACCAATACTGATGGCATAGAAGAGTTTTTCAACTGTTAAAAAAACACAAATGCAAAAGCCAAGGAAAAATGACACCATACCCATCCTGCCAAACATATGCAGGGGGCGTGTTGCAAATTTCTTAAGGAACGTGACTGTCATCAGGTCAAGGATAACCTTGAATGTTCTCATGATGTTGTATTTGCTCTGTCCGTACTTTCTTGCATGATGTGAAACAGGAATTTCAGTAATTATAGCACCCTCAATACTGGCAAGTGCGGGTATAAACCTGTGCATTTCGCCATACAAACTAACCATTTTAATTGTATCTGCTCGATAAGCTTTAAGTGAACAGCCATAATCATTTAGCTGAACTCCAGTACAAAGACCTATTAGCTTGTTAGCTATCATTGAAGGTAGCCTTCTATTTATAAAGGCATCCTGTCTATCTTTTCTCCAGCCATTAACGACATCATAACCTTCTTCAAGCTTTTCAATCAGCTTTGGTATATCAGCAGGATCATTCTGAAGATCTCCATCCATAGCTATAATGATTTCTCCTCTAGCATGATCAAACCCTGCAGCCATTGCAGCTGTTTGACCAAAGTTTTTCCTGAATCTTATTGCTTTAAAGTTATCATATTTATTGCATACCTGCTTTAATATTTCATGTGAGCCATCAGTTGATCCGTCATCTATTAATATTACTTCATAAGGAACACCATAATTATCCATAACCCCCAGAATTGAGCCAGCCAGCACGGGTATATTCTCATATTCATTATAAATAGGTATAATAATAGAAACCTTTAAAGTAGTTTCAACTGCTATTTCGCCTTCATGATGTTTTGTTTGATCGGTTGTTACTATCGTCATTGACTTTCACTTTCTAAAAGAAGCTTCTTGATTTTTTCATCAATCTTTTTATTTGTAACCAGAGCAAAGCGTCTGCCTTTATCTATAATATAAACATTAGAAAATTTCGATAGTTCGTCAAGAAATCTTACCCGGGTAATAATGAATATTCTATCAGGTTTATTCAAATAGCCTGCCAGGCGGTCTTGTTCGGTCGGTTCTACGTGTTCTACCCTTTGCCTGGTGTAAAATACGATACTTGGTTTCACCATTCCGTAGGTAAGTATAATGTTGTTTATATCACTATAATTCTTTGAGATGTAAATTAAGCGGTTAAGGTGACCCTGTGCCGCATAATTTACTTTTGGCACAACACCATAAAGGGCAACTATACCTACAAATACCATCATAACAACAATAGATGCAAAAGCCTTTGTCTTATGCTTGAGATATAAAAAGATAAGACTGGATACTGAACCTGCAATA
Organism: uncultured Gammaproteobacteria bacterium; assembly: GCA_964517135.1. Lineage (GTDB taxonomy): Bacteria > Cyanobacteriota > Vampirovibrionia > JBFMGH01 > JBFMGH01 > CAZFBA01. The sequence continues at coordinate 40,452 of CAZFBA010000022.1, read as the reverse complement.
AGCACAATAGCAGAGTATATTTTAACACTACCCAGATCAAGAACCTTTGCATCTCTGGGCATTAACACATTAAACTTGAATACAAACAGGTAAGACAGAACTAAAACAACCATCAAAAACAATATTGACGAAGCAAGCATTGCTTTCTGGTTAACAGGTTCATTATCTTCAATATAATCATACCAGAGCTTGCCACCAATAAGACCCAGCGCCGGAAACAATGGCAGCACATAGGTTAAAAGCTTCGTACCTGAGAGACTGAAGAAAATAAATATCGCCAGAAACCAGATAAGACTAAAAAGTGATAATTGATTAACTATTGTATTGTCTTTGTATACAGAAACAACAGGACTAATAACAACATTATAAAGCTTTATAAATGGGCAAAAACCAGCATTCAGACTGCACTGTTTGCCTTCTTCAGGTACTTCAGCTGATTCAGTAGGCTTATCAGTCTTTTTATAAGCACCAAAGACTGGTTTTAAATATCTGTAAAGGGCATAGGGCAAAAATGTGCTCCAGGGTATAAACCCCACTGCCACAACAATTACAAAGAAATATATCGGCCCTTTATGACCTGATACTGTACTTGTAAATCTTTTTATATTATCTACAATAATGAACTGGTCTATATAAGCCTGACCATTTTCAAGTATAACCAGCAAATACCAGGGTATTGCAACTAAAGCAAATAACAGAATACCTATCAAAAGGCGACAGGATTTGAGAACACTGATAAATTGTCCTGTCAAAAGGAAATAAGGCCCCAGTACTATAACCGCCATCGCAGGAGCCACCGGCCCTTTAGTAAGCATTCCAAGGGCTGCTAAGATATAAAATGAATACCACCAGTATTTTTTAGAAGGTTCAGGGCTGTGAGCAGCAGTAAAACCAGCCAGTAACATCAATGATATAAATACAGAAAGTGTCATATCAGTGATTGACATACGGGCAAGGCCTATAAATTGTATAGATGTAAGAGTTACAAGTGCTGAAATAAAACCAAATTTAGCATTTATAAAATGCCTGCCAAAGAAATAGATTGATATAACTGCTATTGTAGCAAGCAAGGCCGATGGAAACCTTGCTGCAAACTCACTCACTCCGAAGATTTTATAAGAAATAGCAATTAACCAGTAAAACAAAACGGGCTTATCAAAACGAACATCATAGTTGAAATAAGGGGTAATCCAGTTATTTTTTTCAATCATTTCCCTTGCTGCTTCAGCATATCTGGGTTCATCAACGTCAAAAAGGTTGAATCCCCATAGTCTAAAGAAAAAGAAAAATAAAGATAAACACAGCAAGGTTATTAAATAAAAATATTCTCTTTTTTCAAGCTTCATCATAAACTTTTATTTCCTCTAAGAGTGTTTATTACTTGCTGGAAGTATTTATAACTGATATTGTGCTTTTCAGTATGACAGAATACTTTTTTGTTAAGTTATGTAATAAAAATTTGTCATAGGCAGTTAAATGTTTTATTACAATAGTTAAAAGTATAGCTATTCAAGAAAAAGAAACAATCAAAAATGAATTTTTTCAAAGATAAGTTAAGAAAAAGGGTATTATTATCTTACTCAAAATTTATGAAACCTACCAGAAAGAAGGTTTTTTAGATTGTTCTTTAATTTCGAGATATTTATCAATATAATCAGGCACCTGATAACCCAGAGCCTTTGATTTGTCGATGTAACTTTTAGCTTTTTCAAGGTTTTGAGGTTTATTATAGATGTAATTTAAGCCCATGTAATAAGAAGCAAGGCCATTCTGGTTGTCATATTTCAGGGCTTTTTCTATGTGTTCTATAGATTCAGAATAACTACCCTCTTTAAAGCTGTTAAGACCTTTATTTAGCCAGGCATCTGCCAGAGAAGTTTTCTTACTGCGTGGATATTTTTTAATTGCCTGATCAAAATATTCTGCTGCAAGCTGATATTGCTTTATCATAGAATACAGAGCACCCAGATTAAAATAAGCATCAGGATCATCGGGTTCCTGTTCTCTGTATTTTTCAAGATATACCTTACCTTCTTCAATGTTTTTATTTAACAGAAAGGCAACACCAAGAAGCTGAAAAACGCTTTTTCTATCAGGATCAAGCTCAAGGGCTCTTTTATATTTTTCAATTGCCTGATCATACTCACCAGCTGAACGATAGGCCATACCGAGATAAATAATGGCTTCAATATTTTCAGGGTTCTCTTCAAGAAAGCTTTGAAAGCTATCTATAGCTTCATCATAGCTATTTTCATTAAATGCTTTTATTCCCTGATCGAAAGTTTCATTTTTTGAGGTATTTATAACAGTCTCTGAGTGACTATTAATCTGATCTTCAGAAGTATTATCCTGTTCGGCATAAGTTATTGTTCGACTTAGCGCAAAGGTACATATCAATACAAAAGCTAAGATTAATCGGGTTAAAACATTCTTCATCACTGAATTACCTATCTTTTTTCTCGGGCATCAAAATTATTTTACCACCGACAAAAAAGATTAAAACAACAGCAAAAACTGTCTTTTTAAAGACACAATAAGATTAATAACTATATTCCCAAAGGAAATTAAGACATAGCCTGTATTTTGGCCTCAAGCCTTTCTTCATCTTCTTCAACTTTAAAAGAATACAGCCGTGCTGGCCTTTTTGATGAACTTTTTGTGTATTCTTCAAGTTCGTTTAAGATATTCAGTGAAATCATTTTTTTGCGGAAATTACGCTTATCCAGCGGCCTGTTCATAATGATTTCATATACTTTTTGAAGGTCTGTTAACGTAAATTTTTCAGGTAACAGCTGAAAAGCAATGTTACTGTACTCCAATCGTTCACGCAAACGCTTTAAAGCAAACTTAATAATGTTTTCATGGTCAAATGCCAGCGGTGGAAGATTATAAACAGACTGCCACTTTAAGCCTCTAATATCAATATTCGGATCATGAGACAGCTTAAGTTCATCAGAGCAGATTAAAGCAAAATACGTCACAGTGATAACACGTGCATTAGGATATCTATTAGGATTACTAAAAGAATATAACTGCTCAAGATAAACGTTTTCAACGTGTGTTCTTTCATACAAAACCCGTTGTGCAGCTTCATCCAGGGTTTCAGCCAGCCTGATAAACCCGCCCGGTATGGCCCACATATCCCTGTAAGGCTCATGACCACGCTTGATAAGCAATACCATAAGCTCTTTCTTACGGATTGTATAAATTACCGTATCTACAGAGACTTCATTCACTTTTGTCTGTTGCTGAAGCGATCTATTTAAATTGTACACTACGATTCCACCGTTCTACATCAATTAAGAAATACCCTGAGCAGCCACAACTTGGACAGACATAAAATCTCTCTATCAAGCTCACAGGCCTGCTGCAATCAGGGCAGCGATTAACAAGTTTTTTCACGGATCTAATACTCTTCAGTATCTTCAAGTTCTTAATACCCCTACCAAATAAATATTTCAAGCCTGACCGAAATTATTGTATAATTCCTTTAATTGTAAGTATATAATAATTATAATCAGCAATAAAGAGCTTAAGTTCAGGAAAAACCATGAAATTGAAAAGTTATTTGGTGTATTTACTACTCTTTATCAGTATTACAGGCAGTTTGTCTCAAATTGTAAAAAATTTTGGATTTTTTAAAAAAGATAAAACTTTTTTATGCCAAGCAGAAAATAGCAGCTCTAAAGACAGGCCAGAAATAACGTCTAAAGAAGAAACTCTGCCTAACGAGGATTCAATACAGCCAGAAGAAACTCTGCAAAAAGAAGAAACCTTGCAGAAAGAAGAAGTACTCGAAAAAGAAGAAGTCTTATCACGTGAAGAAGTGCTTGAAAAGGAAGAAGTACTCCAGAAAGAAGAGGTGCTAGAAAAAGAAGAAGTTTTACCCCGTGAAGAGGTAAAAGAAAGGGAGTAAACGATGTCATTAAAAACTATATCCACTCGATATATTTGGGCTTCAGGCATTTTTATAATCTGCTTGCTTTTTTCTGCCTGTCAGACCCAGAGCTCTAACCCTGACTCTGAAAAGGTTAAAGAACTTCAGGATGAAGTCATAAACCTTAAACTGCAAACCGAAAAGATCTCTCAGGATATAGCCAAACAAAATAGAGACCTTGAAATAATAAAGCAACACCTGGTTCCTTCTTATAAAGCCAGAGTAAAGGAAGAAGAGGTTACAATCACTGAAACCACTACAGAGATAGAGTCAGAGGCAACAGAAACTGAAACATCAGAAAAATCAGAAGAAAAAGAACCTGCAAACTCTCAGGTCACAGCCCCGGATGATAAAAATGCCATCAAAACAAGCAAAACCTCCAGAAGACCTGAAACAACCGTACAAAAACCTGTTTCAGCAGAAGCTACAAAACCAGCAACTAACAATGTTGATAAAATTAACTCAGATCGAAATCCTCCTGAAAACTATAAAATTGCAGAACCAAAACCCAAAAAAATTGAATCTGACCTGCCACCAGGCCGAAAAATACCTGAAAAAAAAATACCTGAAACCAAAAACCCTGAACCAAAGCCACCAGCTACATCAAATCAATCCAGAAACATCGTTTACACGTTTTCAGACATCATGGATCACCCATTCAGGCAATATATTGGTGTCCTGCACACTATCGGCGGTATCCTTGACAGAGATTCAGGGCTTTTTGAACCTGAAGAAACCATCTCAAAAGCAGAATATCTTACCTGGCTATTTAAAACATATAACGCCTATCATGCAAATTCTGCACCTGCAATAAAACCAGGTACTGTCTCTTTTAATGTTTTTGATGATGTTTCCAGCGGGCATAGGGCTTATCCATACATTCAGGGCCTGGCTGAAGCCGGTTTAATTAAGGATTTTTCAGGCGAAAGAATACTACACCCTGATGACCCCATTACCCGGGAAGAATTGATAGCCTTTACTGAGTATCTTCAAAGAGGTACACCCGGTTATAAACTAGCACAGCTAACCCCTGAGTTTTGTAAGCTTTATATCAATAGCTTTGTCTCTGATGGCAAAGATGTTAACCTCAACTATGCCAGAATGATTTATAGGAATCTAAATGAATCAAACCTTATAAATAATACTTTTTACGTCTTTAAAAAGGAAATACACGTCTTTATACCTCAAAAAGCTGTTACCCGGGCACAAGCAGCTGCAAGCTTATGCTTTATTGAAGGTATGGAACCGCAATTATTGGGCTTCAAGGTCAAAAATGCTGAAAAAACTGACACGTAGAGAATTTATAAAACGATACCTGTTTTATTCTATAATCTTTTCATCATTTTTTATCTATGAAGATGAAGTCTTAGCATATGCCCCCAGTAAAATCGTTATCGAAAATGTTGATCTGGAAATCGATAACCTTCCTGCTGGCTTTAAAAACTTTAAAATAGCACAACTCTCAGATCTTCACCTGAGCAATATAGTTAAACCATGGCTCATTCAGAAAACAGTTGCTATGACTAATGAGCTAAAGCCAGATCTTATTGTTATAACAGGCGATCTTGCCAACGATCTAAAGTATTTGAAGGAATGCTGCTACCTTTTATGCAAGCTTAAAGCACCTTACGGCATTTATGCTGTCACTGGCAACTGGGAGGTAGCTTATGGCCTCAAAGATTCTAAAGCCATTATTAGAGGCTCTTATATGAAACTGCTAGATAACAAAACCGAATATATAAAGAAAAATGGAGATACTATATGTCTTTCTGGCGTTGATGACGATAAAGCAAGAGGCTTCACACTTGAAAAAACCTACCAGGGTGTTGATAATAAATTTGTAAAAATTCTTCTCTGCCACAATCCTTATATTCTGGCTAAAATTAAAAAGGCTAAAAAGCGAATCGATATTGTCCTTTCTGGCCATACCCATGGTGGGCAGGTTGTGTATCCTGTTGTTGGAGCTTTAAAGCTACCTACTGCTCACGGTCTTGAATTCAGGTCAGGTTTTTATGAATACAACAACTCCAGGGTATATATAAACAGAGGTATTGGCGTTGTCAAAGTAGGTTTCAGGGTTAATTGTCCACCAGAAATAACTTTATTTAACCTTAAAAGGTCTAAAAATAAAACATAACTGAAACCTGATTTCTATTCTTTTGAAATATTACTACTTTTTATTATATCGTTCTGAATTTCTTTAATGATACCTTTCACTTCACTTGAATGTTCACCCTGAGGATCCAGTTTTAAGTAAAGTATACCAGCCATCATTGCTTCAGATGGCATGTTTAGCTTTTTTAGCACGCTGCATATCAAATAATATCCTTTAGGGTTAAGCGGTTTTAACTTTACATAAACTGAATATTCTTTAAATGCCTGAATATATTTACCCTGTGCATCATACATATAACCTGTATGAAGATAAACCCAGGGGTTAGATGGCTCTAATTCTTTAGCTATGGCAAAATGCTTACTGGCTTTTTTATAATTTTCTTCCAGTGTATAAAGGCTGCCAAGGTTGAGATGAGAATAAACATATTTCTTGTTGGTTTTCAGGGCTTTATTATAATATTTTATGGCCTGTTCTAAATTACCCCGGCGTTCATAAAGAAGCCCCAGGTTATTATAAGCGTGTGTAAAGTCTTTATTCAGGTTTACAGCATCTTTATAACTAACAATAGCAAGATCAATTTCTCCTGTTTCCTCATAAATAGTAGCAAGGTTAAAGCATACTACATAGTTTTTAGGAGCTAACTTTCTTGCTGAAGTATAATAAGCAATAGCAGATTCATATTCTTCTTTTATGCTGGCTATTCTGCCAAGTTTAAAATAAACCATTACAATACCAGGGCTAATTTCATTAATCCACAGAAATTCTTCTTCAGCAAGATCAAGATATTTATATGCTTCATTAAGGGTATCCTGATTTTTGCTAAGGTCTAACCACCTTTCATAGTATAGAGACCCCAGGTTATAGCGTGCGATAAGGTCATCAGGTTTCAGTTCTAATACTTGCAGGTATTCCTTTATAGCCAGTTCTTGCTGACCATTTGCTTCATAATGAGAAGCTTTATGCATATTATAATATATTGAGCCGGTCATATCAGGGTAATCAGGTACAACTTGAAGATTAAGATTCACTGCCTGTACCACACTTTTTTCACAGCAGAAGCCTGAAAAGAGCAAGAGAAGAATAATCCCAAAAAGTATTTTTTTAATTTGATTCACCCTGAATGTTTTCCTGTTTTTTAAGAGATAAGATAACTACAAAATACTTATCACTCCGGAATAAAAATTTTAAATGTGTGTTATTATATGAATTTCTCGTGCTTACTATATTTATAGTATTACCTATTTTTGCTTCGAATGCAACTCTTTATATATAAAAACAACCGCTTTTTTAACATTAGTTAAGATCGATTTAATTACTCATTTACGACGTTTCTCTACATCAAAAAGATGATTTTTTTGCTATTACTCTTTTATAACTCTCAATAATTCGCAATAATAAGATATATATTCTTTCATAGATTTTATAATCAGGTATATAATTAAAGATAGGAAAACAATAAACATTTAATACAAAATTAGATTAATAACAAAAGAAAACAGAAATTTTTTTCGCAATATGTCAGTACTTACTATGGATAAACCAGAACTAGATGAAGTCTTACGTACAGTAGCACTGGAGCTAATGTATAATAACCCCCAGAAGTGGCAGTCTCCTGAGGGGCCAACGGCTTCAGAAATTGCTAAACGACATAATCTAAATCAAGATATTGTGAAAAAAAAGCTCAATTACCTTGTTGCTATTGGTCTGGTACGATCAATAAACATTAACCCCAAGCGCTGGGTATTTGATGAATATAATTTTGAAAGAATGGATACTGATGACCCCCTCTACGGGCTGCTTGTAAGATATGACGATGATGATTATATTAAGTTTTGTTTCTAAGAAAATTATGCATTAAAAATAATGTAGGGTGAATTTAAATTAAAACCTTATTATAAGTTCTTAAACCTTTATACTATCCAGTTCGATTCTTGCCTCTTCTACTTCTGGCCCAACAGGGTTCATTGAAAGGTATCTATTAAAAGCATTTACAGCTTCTGGTATAAGTTTTTTCGCTTTATAAACCTTACCGAGATAGAAGAACGCCGGCGAAAAGTTTGGTTGAACCTGAAGTGCTTTATTTAAATATATAATAGCCTGATCATTGTTTGTTTTAAAGAAATGAGCCTTGGCAATATTATAGTATATTACTGGATCATTAGGAAATATATTCAGTGCATTCTCAAAAGCTGTAATAGCTTTATTATATTTCTTAAGCTCCATCAAAGCAAAACCAAGGTAATTATAAATCTCTCCTGCCCCTGGATACAGTTTTGCTGCATATTCCAGCATATCTATTGCTTTATTATATTCACCAGCAGTATAATATACCCGGCCCAAATTATAATTTGTTATAGCATCATCCTTAAATATATTTCTTGACTTCTCCAGATATTTGCGGGCTTCATTAATTTCAGCCTTTGCATAATAAACAATGCCAATATTTCTAAGTACCATAGAATTATCTGGTGCAACTTCCAGTGCCTTATTAAACTTTTCAATCGCCTGCTCATAATCATCTTTAGCGTGATAACAATTTCCAAGATTAAAAATCGCTACCAGGTTTGATGGATCATGGTCAATAGCCTTAGTAAAGTATTCAATACCTTTATCTATTGCCCCTTTATTAACGTATAAAAGACCCAGATTACTAAGCGCCTGCACTTCTGATGGGCTCAATTCCAGTACTTTATGAAGTTCCATGATAGCATCATCAATATCACCTCTGTTTGCAAGGGCTATACCAAGATCATAATGAGCCAGAGCAAAGTTTTCTTGATACTTAATAGATTCTCTAAAGAAATAAATCGAGTCATCAAGCCTGTTTATCATATAATAAGCCCTAGCAAGATTGTATAAAATAACAGAATTCTGTGGATTTTGCTCTAAAATAATATGATACTCTTTTATTGCCTTATCATGTTCACCTTTCTCGCTATAAGTCAATGCTAAATAGTTTCTGATATCGGCTGCATTAGGATATCCCCTGAGAATCTTTAAAAATTCTTCTATAGCTTCGTCATATTTCTTCTTTTGAATATATGCTAATCCCAGATTTCTATATGGTATAGGGTCTCTAGGGTTTATTTTTATTGCCTGATTAAATAAATCAATTGCTTTGTCAACTTCATTCCTGAAATAATACACACTGCCAAGATTATGATAGCTTGTTGAATCATTAGGATTCAACTCAATGGCCTTTTTAAAGGCGTTCTCAGCATCGTCAAGCCTGTTTATATTGACATATGTTAATCCCATGTTTCTATGAGGTATATAATCAGATGGATTGAGCTCAATAGAACGCCTGAAAGCTCCTAAAGCCTCTTCATTCTTGTTAATTGAATAATAAGCGGTTCCCAGGCTATAGTAGGCTACAGCATCCTGAGGGTTAAGTTTGGTTGCCTGCTGGAACATCTCTATTGCATTGTCAAACTCTGACCTCTTAGCATACGTGGTTCCTAAAGCCCGATAAGCAAGAAAATAATCATCATCCAGCTCAATTGTCTTTAAGTATGATTCAACAGCTCTATCATAGTTATTTTGAAGGTCATAAACATTCCCAATATTAAAATAGAGCACCGGATCTTGATTATCCAGTTCAATTGCTTTTTTAAATACCATTTCAGCTTCATTAAGATTATTTTTGCTGATAAAAACCATTCCCAGTTCGCTATAGGCATCCTTAAAATCCGGATCATTCTGTATTGCCTTTTTATACTCAGCAATAGCAAGGTCAAGTTCAAACCTCTGCCTGTAATTAGTTGCCTTTAAATAATGTTCTTTTGCCAGAGCTTTATCTGCATCCATTTTATACCTCTTTTCAAGTGATTTTATCAAGTTATTCCATTATAATAAACAAATTATTTTAAGACAAAAATGAAAATAATTTATAAGTTTTCGGCAATTTTATATTTTTCAAAATGGATTAACCAGTCTTTTCACGGGCAAAACCCATGAACTGAGGGGTATTTTGACTGTTCTTTCTTGATTCAAGCTCTTCTGAAGCAAGGTTTGATAATTCCTTATAGATTTTAATAGCTATGAAATCTCTAAGTTTATTTCTATTAATATCGTTACGATTATAGATCACAGGGGTTGGATCTTTTTCTAGACAAAAAGAGTGAGCTTCTATTTCAATAATGGCATGTGAACGTATATACTCAATACTTCGTGTATCTGGCAAACTTCTAAACCACTCCTTCAAGGATCCGGGCAATAAATTATGGTTGTCTGACAATACTTTTCCGTCCAGTATATCATTAATTTTTCTCTGATCACCTGAATTCATTGCTTTTTGAATATCTTTAACAACTTTTTCCATAGTTTTACTAAAAACCGGTAATACTATATCACCTACCACTATTGATGTTAACGCTTCATATTTCTCTTTAAACTTTGATATTGCTGGTTCATTCCTTGCTATTAATTTTCTAATCTTAACAAATTCGGCGTTATCCAGATTATCAAATTGTATAAGATGATACCCTTCATGCAAAACAGCCCCGAAAGGATCATTAGTATCAGTATTAATAGTCATTTTATAGGCAACAGAATTCTTATCCCCTGGTATAATTTCAGCAAGACCGCCAGCACCACTTTTTAATGCCTCAAAAGAAACCTGCAAAGATGGTATTATCTGTTTCAAATAGTCAAGGCCAGCCTGAAGATCCTGTTTTAACTTTTGAAAGTACTTTTCTGCAAGGCTATTAACCTTTTTGTATACATCTTGTTCATTTGTTTCTTTATTTCTAGAAGAAAAAGAGATAACATCACTTTTAAGAACTTTTAATATGGCAATGTCCGGACAACAGACATTTCTGCTTTTGTGAGCAGTATATTGATTATTGCCTGGTTGATTAAGCTTATTAACTAACCCCACGAAATCCCTCAATAAAGCAAATTATATAAATTAACGTTTATAGACCGGCTCAAAGATATCAACTGCAATTTCATTGGGCACACCATTTCTGAAATTCATAAATGGACTTGCGACTATTGAAAATGGCTCATACTTGAGACCTGCTTTAAGATGGTCAATCAGGCCAATTGCCAGCTCTTTTCTGCTTACTTTTATTGCTATTTCAGGCAATTCAATTTCCTGCCCTTTTATTTCGTTTAAAGCAGCCTGAACAATAGCTGTTGCTTCTTTTACATCCTCAGTAGCGTTACCCTTATCTACTTCATTGATAAAGGTTTTATAGTTTTGAGAAGCTCTATCTCCAATTACGATGGGTGTATTTGCAGGTATCGACGGGTCATCAAGAAGTGCTCGAAGGTCATTTATATTTTCTACTCTGGCAAACTTCCTGTTAATAGATTCCAGAGCATCTAGCTTCATTTCGCTGCACTCAATAACAAGAGGACCTTTAATATTCAAAACAGCTTCCGCCTTAGTCTGCATTACTTCTGCTTTTGTGCGTTTTTGTCTTTCAAACTTACCTTCACGTATCAGGTCGATTTTTTGTTGCATTTTATCCTTAAAATCTGAAGTTGACAACTTAATAGAGGCAAATGGTATAGTGTTTGCCTGCCATGCCAGCGAAGAAATTGGTTTATGATCTACCACTCCAGGTTTTTTTGATACTATCCCCTGCTTTTCCTGTCCTCCATCAGACTTTAGTGGTTGTCCACGGAAGAAAACATTAGCTGCTACCTTCATTTTCTTGCCCCTTTGATGCTCTCTCTGATTATATTAGGAATTATAAATCAAACAATATTTAATTATTACAATAATTTTTCAAATATTAATTTAAAGTTTACAAAAAATAAGAAAAATTATTATTAATTTTCAAAAAACCTAAAACAACTTCACAACAAGCAATACAAGTATTTAAAAATCCATATATCTTAACTAAAAAGCTTATTTAAACTTTAGAATTACTAAATAAGAATTACATCTGTCATTCAGCTAATCAAAAGGGATCCAATATTAAGAAACTTTAAGTTGCTATTTTTTAAAAACAATTGACATTGAGTTATCTGCTAAATCTTCAAAATGGTTGCGTGGCAATCGTTTTAAGGAAACAATGATCTGTAAAAAATTATTTTACAAATCAAGTATTAAATAAAACAATTAATATGTGGTATCATAAAGGTGAATTTATACCCCTTCGATTGCCGGGCGGTTAGAGGTTGATAATGCCCGGTTATTTTTTGGTATTTATTTTTCCAGAATCATTTTATGTACAGAGCCTTTATAAGGTAAACACACAGGGTATGAGCCTGTAAAACAAGCTGTACAAAAATCATTATTAGAATTTACATCACATGCACCAAGCATAGATTTATAATTTAAATATTTTAATGTTGAGGCTCCCAGCTCATATGAGATATCTTCCTCCGATAAACTGGCAGCAATAAGCTGTTCAGTATTATCAGTATCAATACCATAAAAACATGAATATTTTACAGGTGGAGAAGCAATCCTGAGGTGTATATCCTTTGCACCTGATGTTTTTAACATTTCAATTATTTTTTTACAGGTTGTTCCACGAACAATAGAATCATCTACTATAACAACTGTTTTACCTGATACAACATCTCTTACAGGGTTTAATTTCAAAGCTATAGCTACTTCCCGTGACTGATAGTTGGGCTGAATAAATGTTCTTTTTGCAAACTGATTTTTGACAAGCCCCTGTGCAAGAGGTATACAGGAACCATAAGAGTATCCCAGAGCAGCACACAAACCTGAATCAGGAACAGGTACGACTATATCAGCCTTTACTGGAGCAGTTTTAGCTAGCTCTAAACCCATTTTATAACGATATGTATATAAACTACTACCATAGAGGAAGCTATCTACCCTTGAAAAATAAATCAATTCAAATATGCAGAGATTATTCTTGCTTTCAGCTGAAATTCTACTTGATTTAATATTACCTCTGATATTTATATCAAGGAGTTCTCCAGGGTTTAATTCTCTGATATACTTTGCATCAATTGAATCAAGCGCACAGCTTTCAGACGCAACAACAACTTCTCCTGATTTTCCTCTGCCAAGACATAAAGGTCTGATACCATTAGGATCTTTAGCAACAATTAGTCTATCTTTTGATCCTATTACAAGAGAATAAGCTCCCTTACATTTCGACAATGACCACAATGAAGCATCTTCAAGTGTATATCCATCATCAATTCTCTCTGCTATAAGTGAAAGTATTATCTCACTATCTGAAGAAGAACTTAAAGACAAACCTTTTTCAATTAAATAATCTCTTAATTCAATCACATTGACAATATTTCCATTATGAGCCAGCGCAATAGTTCCTAATCTAGTATTTATAGCGAAAGGCTGAGAGTTATTTAATTTACTGTCACCCATTGTAGAATACCTGGTATGCCCGATAGCAATGTGCCCACAAAGTTGAGCAAGAATATCATCAGCAAAAACATCTAATACAAGACCCATATTCTTATGAAGCTTAAAAAAATTAAAGTCAAAAACAGCAATACCAGCACTTTCTTGCCCTCTATGCTGCAATGCATTCAGGCCATTAAAGGTTATCCTGCTAACAGACTTTCCTGGTGCCACAACACCAATTATTCCACAGGCTTCTTCTGGCTTATCAATCTTCATAACTTATTTTTGCCACTTATGATTGTGCAAACCGTTAATTTAAGCAACCATTTTATTATACTGCAATGTAAAAACCAAATTTAAAAAAATTTATGAAAATTATCATTACTGTCTGATTAAATTTTTTCTGAGGGTTTAGTTTTTGCCCGTTTCATTAATTGAACTTCCTGTAAAAATTTCTAATTTAAAAAAAGAGATTATGAGCGGTTTTTATATATCTAAATAAAAAATTTTACCAGACACCAGTGGAAAATTATTTAATTTTATTTGCAAAAGTTGAGTTTTGAATAGTAATACCGTCAGTTCTTACTTCAATAGCACCATCTGAGTGTGTTTTAAGGGTTTTTATCCGGTATCTGTTTAACAATTCGATTGTAGATTTATGCGGGTGATATTTACTTTTTCCTGTAGTTAAAACTGCAATCTCTGGAGAAGTAGCCTCTAATAACTTTTCATTCACTGAATTTCGGCTACCGTGGTGCCCTACCTTGAGCAAATCAACATCCAGTTCTTTTTCTGGAAGCTTATCAACTATATCAGCCTCTGTATCTCCTGTAAAGAGGGCAGAAAAGTTCTTATAATCAAGTCTAATAACCAGTGAATAATCATTGATGTCAGATATGTATGATAAATTTTCAGTTGGATGAAGCACTTTTAACTGTAAATCATCTGAATAATACAGAGTATCCCCTTTTCTGGCCAGTAAATATGCAATATTTTTACTGTATACCCTTTTAAGTATTTCATTATAAGCTTTGTTATATGAATATAAGCCAGAATCAACGTAATAATCAACATGAAATGAGTCTAATATTTCTGGTATTCCACCAATATGATCATTTTGTGGATGAGTAAGAAAAATAGCATCAATTTTTTTAACTTTTTGTGAGTATAAATATGGATTTAAAACCCATTCTGCTGAGTTATAATCGTCTCCAAACCTTCTACCACCGTCAATTAACAAATAATTATCTTCTGGTGTCCTGATTAATATTGAATCACCCTGCCCAACATCAAAAAAAGTAATTTTTAAAGTATTATCAAAAGGTTTAATAAAGTTAACAATCATTAAGAAAAGGATAATAGAGGCAGCAGAAACTATATACTTACCTGAAGAAGCTTTTTTGAACATAAGGTATAATATAACCCCAGTAACAGCATAATAAAACATAACCCCAATTATTGAATCAATTGAAAAATGTTCCAGAGAGGATGGCAAACCAGAGAAATAAGCTGCAATATGTATTAATAGAGATAATACTGGTTCTAAAATACTGTCAATAAAGCTAACCAGGTCTATACCAACTAAAGGAATCATAGATAATAAACTGGATAAGAAACCACCATAAGTTATAAGTGCAACAAGGGGCATTGCCATAACATTTGCAAAAACTGAATAGGTTGCAAGATTATTAAAATGATAAAGTAAAACAGGTAAAGCCCACATTTGAGCTATAAAAGGTATTAATACAAGCATCGCCAGTGCTTCAGGTATAGTGGTAATATACTTTTGAAAAACAGGAACAGAAAGTATCAAGCCAAAAGTAGTTACAAATGATAACTGAAAACCTATGTCATTAATCATATACGGATTATAAAAGAGCAAAAGCGAACCAGCAAAAAGAATTATGGCAATCATATTAGCTTCACGGTCAATTAATTTACCCAGCAAAACAAGCTCCAGCATAATGCTGGCCCTCAAAACAGATGGAGGGAGCCCGGTCAAAAGGGAATAGAAGATTACTATTATCATACCACCAGTTATTTGAAAGGTATGAGGAAGGCCCAGCCTTGAAGTTATAAATATCCAGGCCAGAGCAAGTAGAGCAACATTAATACCCGAAGCAGCAAGTATATGAATCAGACCTGAATTTATGAACGTCTGTTTCATATCATTATCCATGGGTATCGCTCGCTCGCCAAGTACTATTCCACCTAACAATTGCGCTTCTTTATCTGGCAAAGCCTTCTCGTGAGCATATTTAATATGATTTTTTAAAAGGTTAACATTATACATAAATTTTGCCAATAAGCTATCAGGTGGAGATAAAAGCTGATAACCATCCCACATAACAAGCATATTAGTTGAAATACCCTTATTTAGAAGATAGTTTTTATAGTCAAATTCATATGGATTGGTTGCTGACCGTGGCAAATAAAGCTTGCCCATCAGTTTTAACTTATAACCGGTGGCAATAACATTGAAATCTTGGTTTTTATCAATAATAAGAACTCTTACTTTGCCTGATACCGGTTTTTTTTTATCCTCAAGAATTATACTGTCAACTTTAAATATTAATTCCAGTTTATCATTAGCCTTCAATCTGGGCTCTGTTTCAACTCTACCAGTTATCACAGCATTATTAAGTGGAGCTCTAAAAGAAATATCATCTATAGCTAGCTGAGGAGTCCTTAAAATAGAGTAATTAAAACCGACAATAAAAAATATAACCCCCATTATTAAAAGCTTTTTGTATAATAAATTATTTAAAACAGATGCTATAAAAAGTGTTATAATAAACAAGAAGTTTATATAAAAGTTACCAGTTGAAACACCAAGTGAAACACCTGCAATAAATGAGGCTAAATAAACAATAGCCTGATTTGTGTTACTGATTGAATCATTCATTTCATATGACTAAAGCACTACAATAACTACGAACAAGGTTTTTCATCCTGTATATCAGTCTTATCTACTGTCATACAGCGAAAATATTTTGTATAATATTCATAATCTTTAAGGCTTTGAGATAATTGCTTGGTTAAAGCAACAAGTATAAGCCATTTTAAAGGTGACTTATTTTGCTTATATTCATTAATACAGCTTGATGTAAACTTCATATCATGTGTAAAATTATTAATTGAACTATTTTGAACAGCTAAAATAGCCAGACAATTAATCAATTCATCAACATTAAAGTCTGATAAAACGTAACTTTGTGTTAGAGAAACTGTATCAGATACATTAGAAGCCCTGATTGACTTAACTATATTATTTAATATACATCTGTGCCTGACATAAACTGATGCACTTGCAAAGTGTACTTTCTTATGCTCTACTGAAAGCTGGTTAACAAAGGCTGCCTGATAATACAATACTAAAACATCGTATTTACTTTTAAAATGACGTTGCCACCAGTTTAAAGCATAACAATAATTGAAACCATGAACAGGCCTTACCCAATCATCTGTGTCTGTATCAAGAACCAGCTGTGCAGCAGCAAGTGTTAACGTATCTGATATTGATCTTGGAGAATATCCATCTTTTAAAAGTTTTGCTATTTGAGCAAAAAGACGTGTCTTCATTGAATTTATAACTAATGCAATTATATAAGACGAATCATCTTTTGTTAATTCTTTATTATTAGCAGATAAGTCAACCCCGGCACCTCTAAAAGCCTCATATTCTTTGGTTATAAGGTTTTTCAAAGTAAAATCTTTCGGTTCAGAAGCAAGATATGCAATAGCAGGAAAATATAAATGAGAAGGTTCATCATCAAGATATTCATTTAATTCAAGTATTTTCTGAAAATAAATAGCTTTATGGCCTATATTTACAAGATCTTCCATAGCTAATTTAAACAATTCATCAATAAATCTGGCATCAAAATAACCTTTTGTTTTTACACCAATAAAATAACGATACGCTCCTGGAATATCACCGTCAAAAACATATTTACTAAAGCTTTCAGCCCTGTTATCGGCCTCATTATAAAGCGGAGTAAAGATAGAAAGGTTCAGTGGCGCCAGTTTATTCTCGTGAGAAAGATAACAAATTGCCTGAAGCAGCGGTAAGTCTTTATCTTCCTGAATAATCTCTGATAAATCTACAGCTGCCATAAGCCCCATAAACCCATGTGGAACCCTAAAATATTTATTTCTATACAATATAGGTATTATGTCTTCCAGAAGGTTATATACTATCCTATTCTGGTCTATATTATTCTGCTTAAGCTTGCAATAAAGAGTTATAGACTCGTCAAGCTTTTGATCTTTAATTGATACTGATAGTTTTCTTAATAATTTCTGCATACTTAACCTTCATTGTTAGTACTTGTGGCAGAATCGTGAATAGAATCACGACTAACTGTTATACTTTTAATATTTGCTTCATATTCTTTAATTTTGCTTTCCATTGAAGATTTATCTTCAGATGCAGGGGCATATTTAATGTATTCTTCCAGGCCTATTTTAGCTTTTTTGTAATATTCAGCTATCTTATTATTCTGTTCAACAGTGAATTCAATATCTTCAACAGTCAGGTTCTCATCTTTTTTTGATTCTTTGAGATTTTCAAGTTCTTGCTGTATAAGTTTTTCTACCAGTTCTTCATATACAGCTGATAAAGCAATGTGAGCCTGGTAAAAGTCAGGTTTCAGACTGATTGCTCGTTCAAGATAATGGGCTGATTTGTCTAAATCTTGTTTTTCTTTATATGCTACACCCAGATTATAGTTAGTTTGAGGAAAATTAGGATTTAGATCCTGAATAGATTCCAGCCTGGCAATAGCTCCATCAACATCTCCCTGCTGCATTAGTTTTGCTGCATTATTATTAAGCGTTTGAATATTGAGATTTGAGCATGCTGGCAAGATTAAAATAATACTAAACCCAACAAATACTGATAATAAAAAATTGTTAAACTTTTTAAACTTCATACTGATTGCTCCATCTTAAGTTTCTGTATATATTTTTTTATAGCTCTGGGGTATAACTGGTGTTCACAGGATAACACTCTGCGGGCCAGCTCTTCAGGTGTATCATCCGGCTTAACCGGGACAGAAATTTGATCTATAATAGGCCCTTTATCAACTTCTTCAGTAACAATATGCACACTACACCCGCTGTATGACCTTTTTGCTGCTAAAACAGCTTCATGAACCTTTATACCATACATATTAACACCACCAAAGTCAGGCAACAAACTTGGATGAATATTTAATATTTTATCTTCAAAAGCTTCCAGCAGCGGAGAACCCAGAATTTTCAGGTACCCTGCCAGAACTACCAAATCAACTTTATAAGATTTTAATACCTCTACAATTCTTCTATCATAGGTTTCAGAAATACCAAACTCTTTATATGGCAAGTAGATTGAGTCAATACCTTCATCTTTTGCCCGTTTTAGGCCATAGGCTGACTTTTTACTTGATACAACAACTACTACTTCAGCTTCAGGTAATGTATCCTTTTTTGTGGCATCGATAATAGCCTGTAAATTTGAACCACTACCGGATATCAACACGCCCAACCTATATTTTGAAACACTACAGGTCATATCACTTTAAATCTCTAAACACGATTCTCTCTTTAGATTTTTTCCTTGCTATTTTTCCAATTGTAAAAGCTTGAAAATCATAATCTTTAAGTATTTTAACAATATCACCTGCATCTTTTTCTTTAACTACAAGCACAAGGCCAATACCCATATTAAATATTTCAAGCATTTCACGGGTGGAAAGGTGAGCCATATTTTGAATAGCTTTAAAAATTCTGGGTATTTCCCAGGTATTAAAATCAATATTTGCCTGATATTGAAATGGTATAGACCTCGGTACATTTTCTATCAAGCCACCGCCAGTAATGTTAGACATTGAAGACACCTGATATCTATTAATTATCTCCAAAACAGGCTTTACATAGATTTTAGCAGGTTCTAAAAGTTCTTCAAAAAGTGGTCTCTCAAGCAAATCAATATAGCTATGGGTTGAAAGTTTATATTTATCAAAAAAAAGCTTGCGACAAAGGCTAAAACCACTGCTATGAAGGCCTGAGCTCGCAACACCAATAATTATATTACCTGATTCAACGGCAGCAGAATTAATCAGGTTATCTTTCTCAGCCACACCCACACCAAAGCCAGCAAGATCAAGATTTTGCATGTTAAACACATCAGGTAATTCTTGGATCTCACCTCCTATAAGTGAACAACCAGCTTCTTTGCACCCCTGAGAGATGCCTTTTAATATGGATGTCGTCTTTGAAACATCAAGCTGGCTGGAAGCAAGATAGTCCAGGAAAAAAATAGGCTCTGCTCCATATGTAATAAGGTTATTGACACATCTAGCAACCAGATCTTTACCGATAGTGTCGAATTTATCTGCCATATTTGCTATAATAAGCTTAGTACCAATACCCGATACTGCTGAAACAGTAACCGGACGGGTATAGTTCTTTATTTGAAAGAGACCTGCAAAACCACCAATGCCTGAAAGAACTTCATCACGTTTATTAGCTTCAGAAATAGACTGAATATTCCTTACGATTTGCTTTCTTCGATCAATATTTATACCTGAGTCCTGGTAAGTTAGCTTTTTTTTGTCCATTCTTCTATGAATTCTTCTTTGGATAATAATTATTAAGCCACTCAAGAAGCTTTTCATCTTCTATATCAGCATCCCACCAGTTTGTATTATGTCCAAAATCAGTATCAGAATCAAATTTTATTTTTCCAGTAAACTTTGTACCTGTTAAATTACTACCACTAAGATCTGTTGACATAATATTTACATTATAGAGTATTGAGCCACTTAAGTTAGCTGACGAGAAATCTGCTTCTTTAAGGTTGGCGTTGGTTAAATCAGTTTCTTTTATTTCAGCCCCGGAAAAATCGGCATTAACCAGATAAGCGTTAACCATTTTTGACCTATTTATATGAGCATTGCTGACATCGGCTTTGTAAAAATTAACATCTGTCAGGTTTGAGTTATTGAGTATAACCTGATACAGCTCTGCATCAGTAAAGTTTGCTCCTGAAAGATTAACATTTTCAAGTTCAAAATTTTCAAGGTTAGCACTGACAAAATACTCTAATTTATTGGCTTTATAGGCATCAATAATGTTATCAATGCTATCAAATTTTTTCTTAATCTTTTCAGGATCAATTTTATCTAAAATAACTTTCTTATCAGGCAATATAATGATTTTTACCAGTTTATCATCAATGATAGACATTAATACAAGACTTTGATCCTGTTGAATGATATTAAGCAGGTCAAGAACCTCTGCTTGAATTTCCTTTGCCTGAGTATCAAGTGTTTCAAGAACATTCTCTCTTGTTGAACTGTATATACTGTACAAAAGACATAAAATGATTTCCTGAAAATCACTGAATTTAAGCAGCGATTCCTGCTGAGGAACAGGCATAAGCTCAAATGATATTTTATCAGAATTAATATTGTTAATAACTACAGAAAAATTAGATTCTTCAAGAATATAACTGGCAAATTCTTTGTATAGCTTTTCGAGTAATATAAATATATTTCCAATTTGCGTTATAGAGAATGGCATTTCACCCTCAAAAACAACCCTGATATTACCTAATGCTATGTTTACAACCATAAATAATACTTTCAATTAATGCTTAAATTTAAGATTATTTTATACGCATAGAAAGCAAAGAACAAGTAAAGAATAACCGCTAAACCTCAAAAAACCCTTCACCAAAGGTTTAAATTATGTGAATTTAGATTAAAGACTTTTATAACATAAGCAAAACTCTTTATATTCTGCTTTTAGTTACTATAAAAGGATTTTAAATATCAATACTTTATTAAAGATCTATTTTTAAGTGGTAGGCTTTTTCATTAACAAACAATGTTAATATATAATGGGATATTAATTGTTTACCGCTCAAAAAACTTTCAAAATGGATACAAACTTATTAGAAAAAAATCTGGATAATCTTTCAATACTGAGGAAAGTATTAATTGACAGCCTGTCAAACTCAAAAGAACTTATAAAAGCACAGGCTAAATTAACCAAACCCTTTGCACGCATAGATGTTTCTGGATTAAACAACACAACAAAGTCACTTCTGTCTATTTTTTTAACAACAGGCACCAAGAAACCTGTTTTAATTGTCACTTCAAACATTTCAAGTGCATTAAAACTCCAGCTAGAACTATCTATATTATCTGATAACCCTGTATTATACTTCCCTGCAAATGAGTCAAGCCCTTACGAAATGTCTTATAACACACCTAACAATAAAAGAGAGCAACTTATCTGCCTTGAACATCTCTTAAATGAAATTCCTTCGATTATAATTGTAAATGCAAAAACACTTCTGACAAGATTTTTAAGCCCTGAAGATTATTCAAAATATTCAATATCAATAAAAAAAGGTGATGAAATAGACCCGGCAATTTTTACCGAAAAGCTGGTTGAGCTGGGCTACACAAGGGTTCCTATGGTTATAGACCCCGGGGAATTCAGTGTAAGAGGTGATATTTGTGATATTTATCCTCTTTCAAGCCCACCTGTCAGGATAGAATTTGCATTTGATGAAGTAGAAACGATACGCTATATTAATATTGAGACACAAAGATCTATTCAAAATATTGACTACATATGTGTTAGGCCAAAATATAACATTATATTAAATCAAGGAAATAGACAACAACTTGTTGACTATCTGACCGGGATTGCTAAATCACTTGAACTTTCTGATGATAAAAGCCCTGTACTTACTGAAAAAATTAATGATTTAATATCTCAGGTTAAAGAATTTGGTTACTTTGAAGGTGTTGAATATCTTGCACCAGTAGTTCATAAAGAGACAGCAGGCATACTTAATTATCTAAAGCCTGACTCAACGATAATTTTAGACGAAATTGATGAAATTGAAAGTCAACTCTTTCATCACGAAAACATCTATAAAAACGAATATACAACCGAAACTAAAACTGCCAGATTAGTTACAATGCCTGATTTGCTTCATTTAAAGTCTGATAATATACTGGATCAAATCAAAAAACATAAACTGCTATACCTTAACGCAATAACATCGGATTTAAGAGACAATGATTTAAGTATTGAGCTAAATTATTCTTACATCCCGAGCTTTCTGGGTAACCTGAAAAAAGCAGCTGAATATGTTAATAACCTGAAAAAACAAAACTATAAAATAACCATCACAACAGAATATCCGCAGCGGGTAAAAAGCATTTTCAGCGAATGGAACTGCCAGACAATCTATCTTTCAGATGAAACAGAAAATGAAATCACACCAGAAGATATTATAATTACACGACTGGGAACATCAACCGGTTTTCTATTGCCCGATCAAAGAATTGCCTGCATGACAGATACTGAACTCTTTGGTAAAAGGAAAAAAAACACAACCATTAGCAAAAGAACCTCTAAAAGAGAAAATCTTGACTTTTTTCTGTCTCCTTCAGACCTGAAAGAAAATGATTATGTAGTTCATGCCCGCCATGGCATAGGCAAATTTGTAAGACTGGAACAAATATCCATTGATAATCAAGTACGTGACTACTTAACAATAGAATATTATGGAGGGGATAAGCTCTATGTACCGGTAGATCAGATTAATCTTCTAACACGATACCGTGGAGCCGGAGAAAAACCTCTCAAACTAAATAAAATGGGTGGATCTGACTGGGAAAATATCAAACGAAAAGCCAGAAAATCCATTGAAGATATAGCACAGGATCTTTTAAATCTCTACGCTAACAGGGCCAGAATAACCGGATTCACATTTGAACCTGACTCAAACTGGCAAAATGAAATGGAAAATGCCTTTGAATTTGTCGAAACACCCGATCAAATGCAAAGTATTACCGATGTAAAAACAGATATGGAATCAGAAAAACCCATGGATCGACTCATATGCGGTGATGTTGGTTATGGAAAGACCGAAGTGGCTATTAGGGCTGCTTTTAAGGCTGTCTTATCAGGTAAGCAGGTTGCTTTTCTTGTGCCTACAACAATTCTGGCACAGCAACACTTTAATACACTAAGCGAAAGGTTTCTGCCTTATCCTGTTAACATCGCCATGTTATCACGATTCAGAACATCACGAGAACAAAAAGAAAGCATAAACAGACTTATTACAGGAGAATGTGACATTGTCGTCGGCACACACCGGCTGCTTCAAAAAGACATTGACTTCAAAAACCTTGGCCTGGTTGTCATCGACGAAGAACATCGCTTCGGGGTTAAACACAAGGAAAAACTCAAACAACTTCGCCAGCAAGTCGATGTAATAAGTATGAGCGCAACACCAATACCAAGAACCCTCTATATGGCTATGTCAGGCATAAGAGATATGTCTATAATTAATACTCCACCGGTTAATAGAAAACCCATTAAAACTCATGTCGGGCCATATTCAGAGAACCAGGCCCGCAGTGCTATTATGAAAGAAATTGAAAGAGGCGGGCAGGTTTATTACGTTCACAATAGAGTTCAAAGCATACACAGGGTCGCCTATGAGGTCTCTCAACTAGTGCCTGAAGCTAAAATTGTTATTGCACACGGCCAGATGAAAGAAAAAGAACTTGAATCTATTATGCTGGACTTTTCTGTACACAAATATGACGTTCTGATCTGTACCACCATTATTGAATCAGGTCTTGATATACCTAATGTTAATACCATCATTATAGAAGATGCTGATTGCATGGGCTTAGCCCAGCTCTATCAACTTAGAGGTCGTGTAGGAAGAAGTGAAAACCAGGCCTATGCCTATTGTTTTTATAAGCCCAAAAAACTTCTCAGCCAGGAAGCCAAAAAACGCCTGATGTCAATTCGTGAATTCAATACACTTGGCAGTGGTTACCAGATAGCACTTAGAGATCTTGAAATAAGGGGCATTGGAAACATCCTGGGATCAAAACAACACGGTCATATGGTAGCTATCGGCTTTGACCTGTACTGCGAAATGCTTGAAGAATCTATAAACCGCCTTAAAGGACAGGAGGTTATCAAGAAATACCTGCCTGTTATAGATATAAATGTAACAGCATTTATACCTGACAAGTGGATCGGAGATAAAGAACAGAAAATAATTGAATACAAAAGACTTGCAGCAGTTGAATCACAAAGAGAGCTTGAAGTTATTAAGGAAGAATGGGAAGATCGGTTTGGAAAAATACCACCAGAAGTAGAAAATCTCATTAAAATTGTTAGAATACGCCTTCTTGCAAGTGATGTAGGCTTTAATCTCATAAGAGAAGAACCTGAATTTATAAGAATATTTACAAATTATGATTTCAAAACCTGGACAAAATTTGTCAGCAAAATTCCACCACAGTTTACGAAACGAACAAAGTGGGTTAAAATGCCAGAAACTTCACTGGATGGAAAAAGTGCTATTCTGGTAAAATATAAGGGGTTCACACCGGTTCGCTTGTTAAACTTTTTAGAAGAACTTAGCTTTTACCTTCTAAACCACTTAAAAGACCAAAAGGGAGATTGATGACAATGAAAAAGGGTTTAATTACAATACTTATAGCCTCAGTATTATTTGTAACTGCCTGTAATAAAGCAAAAAAAGAAAACATCGAAGATATAAGCCAGCTAAAACCTGATTCTATAATACTAACCATTGATAAAGCCCGTTATTCAAAAGCAGATTTTGACGAGGCCTTCAACAAGCTTTATGTTTCATCACCCTTCGGAGCTTCAAAAACTGATCTATCCTTAAAAAGAAATACCAAGCTAAAGCTGCTATTCAGAGCCAAGGCAATAAATGATATTATTATCAGGCATTTTATTGAAGAAGAGGCTAAAAATAGCAATCTGACAGTTTCAAATGATGAAGTAGAAAATATATATAACGAAATTGTCGAAAAAATGGGCAGTGAAGAAAGATTGCTCAATCAGCTAAAAGTAGCCAGCATGGATAAAGAAGATTTCAAAAAATCCCTTAAGGCTGATATAATGGCTAAAAAATTAATTGATAAGATGTCAAAAGACTTAACCATAACAGATGAAGATGTAAAACAATATTATGATGAGCACAAGTTCGATAAATTTAAAGTACCAGAAACAGCTAGAGCCAGTCATATATTTATAAAAGCTGACCCAAGGGTTCTTAAAAAAGAAATACGACAAGAAACTCCCGGGCTTTCTGATGAAGAAGCTACAAAAAAAGTAAATGATAAGATGGCAGAAGCCCGCAAAAAAGCTGTAACCATTTTAAAGGAAGCTGTTAACACTCCTGATAACTTTAAGGATCTGGCTGATAAGCACTCTGAGGATAGAATTAGTGCCCCACAGGGCGGTGACCTGGGATATTTTCCTAAAGGCAAAATGCTTAAAGCCTTCAATGATGTTGTCTTTGACCCTGATAAAGTACAGGTAAGCAAGGTGTATGGCGAGGTTGTCCAGTCACCTATAGGTTTCCATATTATTAAACTTACAGACCACCGCAAAGAAGGCATTTTGTCATTTGATACGGTAAAAGATGATATCAAACGTATTTTATCAGATGCTAAAAAGGTTGAATTACTTACCAATTTTGTTAATAAGAAAAAAGCAAATTCTAAAATTGACTATATTTATGAAGAATTCGATCAAAAATATATCAATGAACAGTTAGGTAAAGACAATGTGTCTCCTGCTGATCAGGCAACAGCCGATATAAAACCAGAAAGCAATAATAACGAAGATAAAGAAGGTTAATTACCGTGGGATACCTCTTAAGTCTTGATTCTATAATCTCTATCGTCAAGGATCTAAAGGGCTTTCAGAAAACTGTAGCAACAACAAACGGTTGTTTCGACATCTTGCATATTGGACATCTGAATTACTTAAAACAAGCCAGCACTTTTGCAGATATCTTAATCGTAGGCATCAATACAGACAGGTCTGTCAGTTCTATTAAAGGGCCACTACGTCCAGTTAACAGCGAATTAGATAGAGCCCATCTTGTTGCAGGTCTTCAGTGTGTTGATTATGCTTTTTTATTTGATGAATATACACCAGATACTTTCTTAAACAGAATAAAACCAGATATTCACATTAAGGGAGGAGATTATTCAATAGATAATCTCCCTGAGGCAGCAACTGCAAAGGCTCTGGGTATTGACGTTAAATTTATCCCTTTCACAGAGGGGCATTCTACTACTGATATGATTGACAAAATTAAAAAATTAAATGCCTGACTGAGTTTTCAATTTATGCAGAAACCCCGTGAGTTTTTTATTCATTGAAAATTGTGTAAAATAATTTTAAGCTGTTTTTAAATAAAATGAGTTTTCAATGGTAAGTATAAATTTATTAGACAAATTGCGCTCCTACTGGACATCATGGGCAAACGGAAACGTTAATTCTGTTCCTACTATTATTGAAACATGTCCTGAGTTGCAGCTTATGTTTGATACACCTCAATCTAAATCTGATCATGCTGAAGGAAATGTTGCCAGACACACAATTTTAACCTGTGAAGCTGCAAATCAACTTGCACAGGGGCTCCCTTCAAACATACAAAAAATGCTTCGACTGGCAGCTATTCTGCACGATGTAGGCAAACCTCACTGCTTCAAAGAAATTGCACCAGGTATCTATTCCTTTGAAAACGCACATCTTATAAGTTCACGATTGTCAAGAGTCATACTGGATAAGTATACACAGATAAACCCAAAAGAAAGAGAATCTATTTTAGCATTAATTAATAATCATCCTGTTCCTATATGGTCTGTTAAAAATGATATGCCATTAAGAGAAATCTATAAAACTTCACTGGAATGCAATTTAAAAGTACTCTATCTCTTAACAAAGTCAAACTACATAGGAAGACAGGCCCCAAACCTGAGAGAAAGATTTGAAGAACTTGAAACTTTCAAATACTGGTGCCAGAATAAAGGCCTCTGGGAAGATAAATCATGGCCTGGGTTGTTAAACTATTCCTTCTTCAGGCGTTTTGGACAAAATGCTGAAACTGCAAAATCTATCATTGACTGGTTTTACCTTACCGGCAAAATCATTGACAAAATTGAAGCACAGGAATGGCTTAGAAATAAAAACCGCCAATGGCACTGGGGAAATCTTTTTCTGACCGTTGGGCCTCCTGGAGCTGGAAAGTCAAGCTGGATTGAAAAAAATTATTCTATGTATCCTGTAATTAGCTCAGACCAGATACGAATAGAACTAACAGGCGATATAGCCAACCAGGATATGAATAATGAGGTCTTTAAAATAGCCCATGAACGTTTATATAAATATCTAGAACAGGGAAAAAAGGTGGTTTTTGATGCTACAAACCTGAAAGCATCAGATAGAAAAATATCTATAGACATAGCAAGAGAAAACGGAGCCTCAGTTAATGTTCTGTTCTTTACTACAAAGTATGACAACTGCCTTGCAAGAGTGAAAACACGGCATATACTGCCACTTACTAGAGAAATACTCGACGAAAAGTATGCCAACTTTGATTATGTGGCCCCCTATGAATTCGATAAAATTTATTATATTTAAACTTTATAACCAATACATATGTATTAATTTAAAACATTTACATAATAATCTACTATTGCCTCTACCAGCCCTTCTGTTGTATGTTTTGAGGCTTCTATATCTACTCTGCCAAAATATTTCAAGCAGGTTTGAGAAGTAACCGGGCCAATAGAAGCTATTAAAGCTGTTTCAATATACTGAGAAACCTCTCCGGGCAAGTCAGCAAAATTAATTACTGTTGACGGGCTTGTGAATGTAATTACATCGGGCGGAGTCTCTAAAGCAATTTGCTTAAAAGAGGTGTCCGTTTTCTGGCTTTTTGTTGTGAGGTATATATCAATATTTTTAACTTCTGCTCCGGCTTTTTCCAGTTTTTCCAGTATTTCTGTACTGGCAATATTTGATCTGGCCAGCATTATTCTTTTTCCTGAAAGGTTATCATGTTTTATAAGACCTTCAGCAAGACAATCTGAGGTATAAGTATCAGGCATAAAGTCATATTTAATGCCATATTTTTTCAATTCTAATCCTGTAACATCGCCTATGACAGCTATTTTTATACCTGATAATATTCTAGAATCAAGGTTAAGATAGAATAAGCGATCAAAGAAATGCTTTATTCCATTTGTACTGGTAAATATAAGCCAGTCATATGACCTTATTGATTGCAGAGCTGAATCAATGCTTTTAAAATCATTAACTGGCAAAGTTTCAATAACAGGAAACAGAATCACATTAGCCCCCAGTGCTGATAGTTTAAGGTTAAAGCTATCAGCCTGATCAATACTTCTTGTAATAACAATATTTTTACCGAATAGAGGTAAAGTTTCATACCAGTTTAAAGTCTCTCTAAGAGTAACAACCTCTCCAATAACAAGAATAGAGGGCGGAATTATATTATGACTTCTGGCAAGATCAGCAATATCAGCCAGGAGCCCGGAAATAACTTTTTGTGCAGGTGTGGTTCCCCAGTGCACAATAGCAGCAGGCTCTTGAGGATTACGACCATAGTGAATAAGCTTCTTTGTAATAGCTTCAAGATTTTTAACAGCCATAAGTATAATCAATGTTCCGGGCATGCTGGCGTATACATCCCATTTATGGAAACTTTCTGGTTTATCAGGGTCTTCATGCCCTGTAATAACAGTAAAACTACTGGCAAACCGCCTATCAGTCACTGGTATACCAGCATATGCAGGGGCTGCCAGAGCACTTGTTATACCGGGTATAATTTCAAAGTCAATATTATTCTTAAACAGGTATTCTGCCTCTTCTGAGCCTCTTCCAAAGACAAATGGGTCACCCCCTTTAAGTCTGACAACTATTGAATTTGCTTTTGCCTTTTCAACAAGCAATTCATTAATCTTTGATTGTGCCAGACTATGACAAGAAGCCTGTTTGCCAACATAAATCATTTCAACATTATCTTTTTTATTCTTTAAAATGTGTTTATTAACAAGGTTATCATAGATTATAACATCTGCAACCTTAATTATTTCAAGCATTTTAGCTGTTACCAAACCAGGGTCACCTGGCCCTGCACCAATTAAAAAGACTTTTGACATAAAACTTTAATTTTCATCCTTATCAAGATACTTATCATAAAAATTCTCTAATTTATTTGCCTTATCTATTGAGTGATTGTGGCCTTTATAAAACTTTGCACTTTTAAAATCGACCTCAATATATTCCTTATCAGGTTTAGCCATATTTTCTTTAGGCATTAAAACCCAGGTTTTCAACTCATCAGGGCTATAAAGTACGTTAAAAACTGTCTTTTTCTCATCTTTATCTTTCAAAGTGTAAGCATTAAAGAAATCATTTTGAGCCAGAATATGCAAAAGACTACCTTTAGTGACAGGGGTTTTAAAAATATCTGCTTCAGTTAGCTTGTTAAAATCATCTGACTTTTCAGGAAGTATTTTATGGTTATAAACAAAGAATTTATCAAAAAAAACATTTGCATAATCAGGTTTCGAAGACTTTTCAGACATCGACGTATGGTGCATATATTGACTATGTTGATCGGCAATTAAAAACGTCTGTTCGAGCGACGGGGTAACTTTATTAAGAAGTTCCTTGCATTCGCTGGTATTGCTGGCACTTTCTATTACCATTCTTAAGGCTACAGAAGGCGGAGTCGAGCCTATAATCTCTATATTCTCCTGATTGATATCCTGAACAGAATTAACAACAACACCATTGTTATTCATACCTGATATAACCGTTAATAAACCTTCAAAACCATTGTTAATAAAAGATATATTGTCAAGGTTATAAACCATAACCGCAGGTGACATATCAAAAAACTTTTTATGAAAACGTTCATATGTTCTCAACACAAGTGGATAACTACCAACAACAGCAGTAGAACCAAAAGCAGCAGCAAAAGAAGCTTCATCAGAAGTTTCTTGCAGTGGTGAAAGCAACTGTTTATCAGGATCCTTTCCTTTTATCGGGGTCACAGATGTCGGGGCCGCCGGCGGAGCCTGTGGAGGTTTCTGGGGCAATCTTGTCCAGAGTACTACTGTATTAAGCGTTACAATATCCCGGTAAGTTATGTTAATACCATCATTATTAACACATAAAGCATCTGAAAGACCCTGCATTTCTTCCATTAACCAGCATGGCATTGCCTTTGAAAGCTTTAAGACAACATCGTCCATTTTATATTGCTCATGCTGTTCTCTATACAACTCTAAAAAAGATTTCAGGTCTTTTGCAAAATCGTTATTATTGAGCATTATACTTTTGCCCAAAGCATAGCCCATATTGTAGCGTGTATCACCATTTTGATAAATGAAGTAAACTTTAATGCCTTGAAAATCTTTAACCTTAACCTTGCTTTTTGTATAATTAAAAAGTGTTTCAGTCAATGGTTCTTTTTTATGTACTTGAACAAGATCAAAATCAGTATCATATTCAATATTATCATTTTTTTCAAGTGCATTTTGGCCATCTTCTGACGATTTATTTCCTTTCATTTCAAGGCTTTCAGAATTATTTACAACCTTAAACCCCTGTCTTTGAGCATTTTGACAGCTGCCATCTGTAGCAAGTGCAACATTATTTGCCAGAAACAAAAAAACAGTTAAAATTATTAACGAGATAAGCCTCAACATAAAACCTCCAGCTATTTTTTTCATTATGGATTAAAGAGAATCAGAATGTAAAGGGTATGATAAAATTTCCAGATTTAACAGAGGAACGCAAAAAAACTGCCATTTTAATTCGTGAATGCCTTTATGGTGGCCTCATAGTAAGAGAGGCTTTGAAACAATGGCCTGACTGCTATGGTGATCCGACATTAATTTGCGCAAGACATGCACTAATTCACTTTGCAGCAGATGAAGATATAAATAAAAATGATCCTAAATACCGAGATGCTCAAATTGAATGGCTTGAAAACCTTATTAACATTCTTTCTAAAGGAAATGAAATACCTAAAAATATTATTGAAAGCTATGAAGAATATTATGTTTTGCCTGTAAGCCTTAAATCAAGGATTATTAAGTTTATTAATAAAATACAATACACTATCAAAGGCTATATATCGTTTTTCTATCAGGTTTTGTCTTACAAAAATTAGCTTAATCAGTTTAAATGTTCTAATTTAAAAGACCAGTGAATAATCTAGATGATAGAATTTATTATTTTTTATAAAGTATTCTGTAATCATTCAATATAAGTATATCTCCGGATTTAATTTCGGTTT
Source organism: uncultured Gammaproteobacteria bacterium (assembly GCA_964517135.1). Lineage (GTDB taxonomy): Bacteria > Cyanobacteriota > Vampirovibrionia > JBFMGH01 > JBFMGH01 > CAZFBA01. Next base: position 8,900 of record CAZFBA010000022.1, on the reverse strand, counting down.
CTTTAGTTATAACAGGACCATCGTTTATTTTAGTTCTTCCTAATGCTGTGATAGGCCTGATAAATATCTTTTTCTGATTATTAATTATTTCTAGGTAAATTTCAGCTTGTTCTGCTTCCAAACCCGAAAGTTGAACTTCATTAAGGTTTGAAGAGCCTACAAAAAGCTTTTTATAGATTTTTAAATCTGTTTGCTTATTAATAAAAACCTTTTTATCATCCGGAGCATCTATAACAACCAGAAAACCTGAAAGATTATCATTATATGGGAATATAAATGCCCTCCAGTAAGCATATATCAATAATGTAATTAAAAATATCGCTAAAATTGCTAATAAAAAATATCTGTAATAATAGATTTTACTACCTACTTCAAAGTGTACAGGGATAATTTTTTCGGAAAGCAGCTCACCCTCAGTTGTATAAATTTTAAAAAATGCATCAGATTTTATCTTGGTGGATGAAAGAGCTTTTTGAATTTCATAAAAGTTCTTATCAGGAATTATTATTGTTATTGGCCTGTTTGATTGTCCTCCCTTAACAAAAAAATCAGATTTATAACCAAACTTTATATCAGAAGGCGACAAAAGATCTGTATCTGGTTCAATTCGGGTCAATTTAAGCCTGACAGGCAAATTTGTCATTTCCAGATCAGAATTTACAGTCAGTATAGCAGTTGAATTGCCTTTTGAATTGAGCTTTTTGAAGTCCAGAAACTCTGATGCCAGGTAAACACGACCAAGAAGATAAGCCTCTATTTCTTTTGTCTTCAAGCTATGATTTATATCATAATAATGTAATCTTATAACATAGATACCGGGGGGTGTTTCAGGATACGTTTTAATTCTAGCCATTATCCTGTCTGTCTTTTGATTTATATCAACATTAAGTTTGTCCTTACTTTGAGGTGCATCTTCTTTTTTGATTTCCAAAAATGAATCAGGCAGGGTAATTCGGTCATCATTAATAATTGTTGTAAACTTGATATTTTCACCTGCAACATAAACGTTTTGATCCAGAAACAGACGGGGCTCATCAACAGGTGCAGGAAGGATATCAATTATATGATCTTCTGAAAGCCTTTCTATATAGCCTTTTGAAAAAGAATTAACAGTATACTTGCCCTCTTTCTGTGGTGTAAAATAACCATAATAATCATTATCTCTGGTTTTATTAAAGGGTATAACCACATTATTATTATCAGGATCAGTTACAGAAAGAAAATAAGAACAATTTTCCGGCATAACTTTTTTATATGGATCATTTTGAGTTTCTTTTTTAAGCATTGAAACAAAAAAAGTCAACTTTTTTGAAGCCTGTTTATCGCCTTTTATATCTGATATTTTGAGCTTATAGACAGTATCAGCAAATATATCTATATTCAATTCATCAATATTACCTGTAGATTGAATATACCATAAGCCATTTTCAGGCTTCTCGTGAAGGGTTATAATCTCATAATATTTAGATTTAGTCCATGTAATAGTATCTTTAAGGCCTTTATCATAGGTTTTATCTAACATCATAATGCTAATTGCCTGACCGGGCGAGTTTTTTTTGTCTATTAATATATTAATTGAATTTATAGTATCATCAACCTGAAATTTTATACGCTTTTTTTCTTTAACATATGGAAGTTTTGGTGGATCAATAAGATCTTTAAGTATTTCAATAAAAGATTTATGCAATTCAGCATTACTTGAAACGTTTAAAAAAGCCCCTTTTGTTTCATTTGATAACTTCAATAACAAGCTGTTCTGAAGTTTTTGAACTTCAGGATTATCATCAGGATTCAACAACGAGACAGAATAAACACGAATGTTATTTTCTTTCAGCCTTGCCAGCGATTCAGTTAATAGTATCTCTGTTGCCTTAATACTTTCAGGTGATACAGGGTTATCATTAACATCAAGAGCACCATCAGAAATAAGTATAAGGGCTTTCTTTTTAACATTTGTCTTTTCAAAAAGGTTTATTGCTTCTTCAACTGCCATATCAATACGTGTATTGCCACCTGCTGACATCTGATCTAGCTTATTAACAAGTATTTCCTTATCTGTTGATGATTTTATTTCCACTAAAGGACTTATTAATTTAACATCAGAAGCAAAATCTATAATACCTGTCTGATCTCCTGTCTTAAGAAGTGTAATAAAAAGCCTGGTTGCAGCTAATCTTAGATTATCAGGGTCTGTTTGCCTCATACTACCTGAATTATCAACCGCAATCAAAACCGCAATACGATCATCAATATTTTCTCCAGCAAAAGTAACGCTTCCTGCAATAAATACCAGTAATGCACAACAAATGGTTGCATATTTTTTAAAGTTAGTTAATATTTGCCGGCATATTTTCATTTTTCAAAAATCCTGATCTTATTTTTTGTTATTTTCACAAATTTATACATTTCTTTAAAATCAGTTTATTTAAATGTTTTTAACTCTAAATAGCTTCAAATGAGGGAGTTTTTACAAATTATCACCTCTCAACAAAAACTCTCAAAGAGTTTACAATAACATTAATAACATTTTTTATGTAATTTATTGTAACAGTTAATAAAACCGAAAATACGGCCAACACAAATTTTGAGAATTATGTCATACTGATAAAATGTCAGGAATTTAATAACGCCACCAGAATTCTGACAAAATTTAGTTATCTCCTTTTGAAAGCCAATAATCATTGGAGTCCTTTTTATGCTTGCAAATTGTAAAAAAAATTTTCAGAAAAATGAATATCCAGATCAAACAACATTCACCATCTTTGACAATACTATCACAGGTTTCAAAATTAAAACCAGCTATAAATTTTTAAGATCAAGCATTTACAAGATTCTTGAGAATTTATCAGCTGAATACGACTTAAACCAAAAATGCCTTGATGAACTCCATTTGATCTTCAAAACCTTAATATTTAACATTATTGAAAAGGCTGACTTGAATGAATTTGACAGAGAAATTTCTGTCATTTATTCACTAAATGAAAACGTATTAATATTTTCAATTGAAGATGAGAGCCATTTAATGGATTTTATACAGGCATTTATCTCAAAAGAAACAAACCTGCTCTCGCTCTTGAGGGTTATAACAGGAAAAGTTAAGATTAATTACTCCGGTAACAAATTCACACTCTTGTATAAACTTACATAAAAGAATAACCCGGCAATCAGTTGTTTATTAATACCTGTATAGAGCTTGTTTTATTGTTTTTTGCCTGCCTGACTTCTCCCGGGAAGGTGTATTTAACAGTAATATCTTTCACCTGATGAGGTAGAGGCTCAAAAGGAGAAGCAAACATTATCGCATCAATAGCTGCCTGGCTGACTTCCTTTTCTACAGAAGGATTTACTATTCGTATGTCTTTATAAAGCCCATCTGGTGTGATTTTAAAGGTTACCTCAACTTCATCTCTATACCTTGGAGGGAACCAGCTGGCATTAAGTTCTTTTTTTATTTTGTCAATATAAGGCTCCCAGGAAGTATTTGAAAAATTATTATCACTTTTAAAACCACTCAACTGGTATAAATAAGAAGTGTTATCACTGGCAAAAACCCCTTTACCTGCAATAAAACAACATGTCAATGCGAAAACAAGCAGCCTTTTCTTCATATATCACCCCATATTGTCTAATTGTTATAAGCATACTTGATTGAAGCTAAAAAGGCATATTTATTAAGAATGTTACTAAAGAAATATTACAAATAAATGTTAATTGAATAGACCACTATTAGAGAAATATCAGGATAGAACAGCCTAAACAGCCACTGGTGCCCGGTAAAAGATTTTATTTAGTTGTATAAAACCGATCATAATATCTGTTTTGGATTAGAAAATTTTACAGGAAGTAAAATTAAAGAAACTGGCAAAAATTATTAAACAGGGTTCAGCGAAGAGATAGGTCGGGTTTGGTTTTTGGGCCCGCAGGCCCAAAAACCAAACCCTCAGAAAAATTAAACCAGACAGTAATGCTAAACAGCCAGTAATTAAAGATTATATGAACGACATTGATCTTTAAGATGTCCTGAATTGTGTTTAAACCACTGAATTGTTTCAACCAGGCCTTCTTCCAGAGAATATTCTGGCTGCCAATTAATTAGATCTCTGGCCAGCGTTGCGTCACAGATGAGCTTATAGACTTCACTGGTATCCGGTCTCAATCGCTCTGACTGCTGTTCTACGATTAATTCTTTCTCTAAAATTTTACCAACAAGCTCAACCACCTGATATATAGTGACTCCTGTTTCTGTACCAAGGTTAATCGTTTTTCCACAAGAATTATCAGAAGATGCTGCTTTTAAAAAGCCCTGAACAGTATCCTTTACATAATTAAAGTCTCTTACAGTATCAACATTACCAAGCCTGACCTTATCACACATTAGAGCCTGTGTAATAATGGTAGGTATTACTGCTCTTAAAGATTGCCTGGGACCATAAGTATTGAAAGGTCTGACTGTAACTACAGGTAGACCAAAGCTTAAATAATAGCTCTCAGCAATTTTATCTGCCCCTATTTTTGTAGCTGAATAAGGAGACTGTGCCTGAAGAGAATGCTTTTCGTTTATAGGAGTAAAAAGTGCTGTTCCATAAACCTCACTTGTAGAAGTGTGAATAACTTTAGAAATCTCAAGTTCACGGGCAGCGTTAAGAACGTTTAATGTGCCTTTTATATTTGTATCAACATAAGAATCAGGTGAATAATAAGAATAAGGTATACCTATGAGTGCTGCTAAATGAAAAACTATGTCAATATCTTTCATCATATTATATACAGACGCAGGATCTCTAACATCAGAAGCTATTACTTCTATTGCCTGGTAAACCTCTTCATCAAGTTTATATAGCAAACCCTGATCACCTCTTGAATTATAGTGTACCAGTGCTCTGACACTACCTGCGTGATTCACAAGGGATTCTGTAAGATGACTGCCTATAAAACCGCCTGCACCTGTTATTAATACCTTTTTATTTTTCATAATTGAACCTATACAAAGTATTCACTGAACTCAAAGTTTGCCCGGTAATAATCATTGATTTTTCCGACATCCAGCCAGTAGTCATTTATAAGGAAACTACCAACTTTCCGGTTATCTTCAAGTAAATCATTAATTAAATCTGTCATATGATATGTTTGATAAAGCGGTATTCTTTTTAAAGCTGGTGGTGAAAGTATATAAATACCGGCATTAATGTAATATTCAAGAACAGGCTTTTCTTCCAGTTCTTTAATCATTTTTTCTTCCAGTTTTACGATACCATAAGGTATCTGTGTCTTATATGTTCTAATGCCAGTAGTAAGCTTATTTTGCTGTGAGATGTGTTCCTCAAGCATTTGATCAAAATCAACTCTGGTCAATATGTCACCATTAATGACAAATATATCACTGATAATCTCTTTTTCTATGAGGCTCAGCGCTCCTGCTGTTCCTAGGCTATCTTTTTCATTAATATAGCTAATATTAACACCAAAATTAGATCCATCACCAAAGTAATTCTGTATACTTTCAGAAAGATAGTTTAAAGAAATAATAATTTTTGTCAGCCCATACGTCTTTGCATGATCTATAATAGACTCCAGAATAGGCTTATTACCAATAGGCAATAACGGTTTTGGTGTAGTATGGGTAAAAGGTCTCAAGCGAGTACCCAGCCCGCCTGCCATTATTACCAGATAATTATCTTTATCTTCGCCTTTGATCAATTCTGCAAGAGTTTTAATATCTACAAGCCTACCTTCAGGGTCTACAACAGGTATCTGGTTTATTACCTTTGACTTCATTATAGATATTAGCTGATAAGGACTGGTACCTACTCTTGCTTTTACTGGATCTCTTGACATAATAGAATCAATAGTGTCATAAAGAGAAACCTTTTTTATGATTGCACGCCTTATATCTCCGTCTGTAACAGTACCTATAAGCTTAAAGCTTTGATCAACAACCAGTGCAATACCCAGCAAGCCACGATCAATGACTTCAAGTGTCTCAAGTATTGTAGATTCAGGCGAAACCGTTATTAATTTAAGATCTTTCATTAACTGCCAAACTCAACCCATAATCAAAAAGTTATCTATTACCAGCATAATATAGCTGCCATCTGTTGTAATCCTTCGAAGAGCTGAAATTTAAAACCAGTGATACTAGATTTAAGTTAGGCTGTAAGATGGGTTTTTGCTTCATTATATACCTGTAAAGCATAAGGAAATGGCTCAAGTGCCCTTTCAAATATCCCCAGAGAATAAGCTATAGTAAGTCCATAGTTTGTAATAGGTACACCTTCTTCTCTGGCCTTGATAATTCTGCTTAACATGGCTCTTCTATTCCACATACAGGCACCGCAATGTATAATCAATTTGTAATCTTTAATATTTTCAGGAAAATCCCGGCCAGCATAAACGTCAAAATGAATTTTTCCGCCAATATACTGAGTTAACCATCTTGGTATCTTCACTCTGCCTATATCATCTGCAATTGGATGATGGGAACAAGACTCACAGATAAGGACTTTATCACCTGTTTTAAGTTGATCAATAGCAAGCGTACCTTTTACCTGCTCAACAAGGTCTCCTTTAAAGCGAGAAAAGAGTATAGAAAATGATGTCAGCTTAATATCTTTTGATACATCAGCTGTAACTTTTAGAAATGCCTGTGAATCAGTTACAACAATATCAGGTGACGTAGACAATCGATCTAAAGAGTCTCTCAACTCTCTTTCCTTTACTACCATACAGTAAGCATCAGAGTCAAGAATATCTCTAATAGTCTGCACCTGTGGAAGTATAAGCCTGCCTTTGGGTGCTTCTTTATCAATGGGAACTACCAGCACAGCCAGACCACCTGGAGGTAACAGATCTCCAATAATCTTTGGTGCATTAATATATTCTTCAGGTGCACAGTCAACAATAGCTCCTTTTAGTTCATTAATACCTGTTAGTTCCAGTGCTGAGGTAACAATAACATGCTTTGTAAGTTCTTTTGCTCTTTCTTCTATTTTTTTATCAGGCTCTTTAAGATCAGATTTATTTAATACTATTATAAATGCTATATTACGGGTTTTAAATTCCTGTATAATCTTATCCTCATACTCACCCCAGAAATCTGGCTCTGCAACAAGAATAGCAACATCTGTTCTTTCAAATACTTTGAAGGTCTTTTCAACTCTCATATTGCCAAGAGTCCCTACATCATCTATCCCTGCTGTATCAACAAAAAGCACTGGCCCTATCGGCTGTAGCTCCATGCCCTTTTCGACAGGATCTGTAGTAGTCCCTGCAACATCTGATACAATTGATACCTTCTGAAAAGTAAGGGCATTAAGCAAATTAGACTTACCGACATTTCTTCTGCCAAATATAGCAATGTGACATCTTAAACCTTTTGGTGTTTTTATCATATTATGTTTGAATCCTCCTGGCATGCCCCAGCGCACAAACCATTTCAGGGCTTGTTAACATTTCATAATCTTCTTTTGGAAGTATGTCTTCTTCTATAACAATGTCTAAAATTGTTTTACCAGTCTCTACCGATCTTTTAGCAATTTCTGTTGCTTTTTTATAACCTAACACAGGCAATAAAGCTGTCAGCGTTGCCAGACTATTTTCAACCATAGAATTAATTCGGTCAGAATTAACTGTAATGCCTTCAATTGCTCTATCAGCAAAAAGTATACTGGCATTTTTCAATAACTCAAGGCTCTCAAGCATACTAAAAGCTATCAAAGGCATAAAAGAATTCAGTTCTAACTGCCCGGCCGAAACACAATTATTTATTACCTGATCATTTGCCATTACCTTATACCCTGACTGTGCAACCATTTCACAGATAACCGGGTTAACTTTCCCAGGCATAATTGTAGACCCTGACTGCAACTCGGGCAAAATTATTTCGCCAAAACCTGCATGCGGACCTGAATTCATTAATCTCAGGTCATTAGATATTTTAACCAAGTTTGTTGCACATGTTTTAAGAATACCGCTTACTTCTGCAAACACATCATTATTCTGTGTGTTTTCCATAAGGTCTTCAGCTCTGGCCAGCCCAAAATTTGTAAGTTCTCTAAGCTTTTCAGATACTGCAAAGATATATTTCCTTGGTGCTGTAAGACCTGTACCTACAGCTGTACCTCCAATATTAATGACCCGTATTCTTTCTTCACATTTGTATACACGCCATCGGTCTCTACCTGTTGCTTCAGCATAAGATGCAAACTCTCTACCAAGTGTTATCAGTACAGCATCCATAAGCTGGGTTCTGCCAACTTTGACTATATCAGCAAATTCTTTTTCTTTTCTCTGAAAAGATTCCTGTAAAATAACAAGATTCTTTTCAAGATCTTTCAACAGAAACAATATAGCTATTTTAAGAGCAGTAGGATAGACATCGTTAGTTGACTGGTGAAGATTGACACATTCTATCGGGTCGATAAAATCATAATCACCTTTTTCTCTGCCAGCTAACTCTAAAGCTCTGTTAGCAATAACCTCATTGACATTCATGTTAGTAGAAGTTCCTGCACCTCCCTGAAATGCATCAATAACTATAGCACTATCTAGCTTGTTGTCTATCATTTCGTTTGCTGCATCAATAATAAAATCAGCTTTTTGAGAATCCAGATATCCAAGCTCTTTGTTAACCATAGCACAGGCAAGTTTTACAAGACCGAATGATTTTATAAACACAGGGTGAAGACCATATCCACTTACAGGAAAGTTAGCAACTGCCCTGCTGGTATGAATACCCCATAGAGCATCTGCCGGAATCAGCTCCTCACCAAGCAAATCATACTCTTTTCTACATTCTCTCATAGAGTTCTCTCTGATAATCTTTTTAACAGTAATACTATATCACTAAAGGAACCTCTGATTAATTAAGAAATTGCTGATTCCAGCAAAAACAGGGAGGGGGT
>CAZFBA010000021.1:0-72561 GCA_964517135.1 uncultured Gammaproteobacteria bacterium | reverse complement strand
GTTTTTTTAACCCCCGACACTAATTTCTTGAATCTGTGAACTTTTAAATTATTCAAAGATCTCCATAGTAAATAAAGCTACGAAAAAACAATAGTTATTGTTACTTACGTATATTTATTATCTGTGTTCTGCAAACAGTTCCGCTGGCAAGCTCTTCATCAAATTGAAATTCTTTAACAGCTTTTTGGGCTGGTTTTTCTTTTTCAGCCTTTTTTTTCACCTTTACACACGTCTTTTTTTGATCTAACAAAAAGAAACACCTCCTTATACGGCCTGATAAAGGGCTACTTTAAATCTCTAAATTTAGTATACCCCTGAATATAATATATATTAACATATTATTTTTAACATTTAAAGTGTAAATATAGAAAATAATTGTTACAATTGCTCATATGCAGTGATTATATAGAAAATTATTGTTATAGGGATCAGGAACAGGCTATAAAAAGGCAAATCATATTTTGTAATTATACACTGGTATTAAGTGTATGCATTACAATCAGCCAGAAAACCTTTTGCTAAAGGTCTTTCTGAATTAATCAAAAACTATTGCCCTGCAAAATAAAACTGCAGGGCAATGAGAGGTAAAATTGTCAATAAAGTTTAATATTGTAAAACCCAGTTGTAGTTGCCGACATCAGCACCGTAAGTGCCTGAAAATGCTCCTGTTGCAGGGTCATAGGTAGCATCGAAGGTGTTAGATGTATTTGTATAATCTGTAGCAGTGCTGGAGCTATTATACCCGACGGATGCGACCAGTGTATTATCAGGCTGAACGGTACCTTCTATTCTGAATTTGCCCTGTGGTACAGACTGGCAGTTGCCACCCTCGCAGGTATGGTCATAGACGAGGTTTATTATGTGATCGCCTACTTTAATTGCTGTTGTATTGACGGTAGATTCACCGCTAACTGTTGCATTGCCTTTAGTTCTTGTGCTGTCGCCAAAGTTAATTTCTATGGGTACATCCTGATCAGGGTATTCGTCTTTATGAGTTTGTATCATATATGCAATTTCAGATACCAGATCTTCCAGGGCTGAAGAGCCTGTTGTTTGTAAGACGGCATTATGCTGATCAAGATATTCCTGTGGCAGTGAGATCTTCTGCCCATCAACTTCAAATGAATATATACCATCAGAGTGTTTTGATACATCATAAGAGCCTACCTGAATAACCTCTTCTACTGGTGCAGTAGAACCTTGATTTAAGACAGAGCTGCTAGCCTGAGTATCCCAGCCAAAAGGTTTATAAGTTTCAACTTTTTGAGTTGAGCCTGAGATCATAGAATTAATATTACCTCCAAGGGCAATAAGAGCAACAATACCTGCTACTGCTATTAATGCAACAATAATTGAAAACTCAATCAGATTTTGTCCTCTATTTTTCATAATAAACCCCTCTTTTTATCTTTTATTAAATTTAATCGTTAAGTAAATTACTGACACTGGCCAGCTAAAAAAGTAATCGACAGTTACAGATAAAAATATATAGTGAAAATATAATATTTTTAACAATTTGTAAAGACATACTTTATTATTAATGAATTATATTTATCAGCTTTAGAATTGGAACCTCTGATTAATTATGAAATTACTGATTCCAGCAAAAGCAGGGAGGGGGTTAAAAAAACCGCACAGCGGTTTTTTTAACCCCCGACACTAATTTCTTGAATCTGTGAACTTTTAAATTATTCAGAGATCTCAATTAAATATTATCTGGTTGTGTAGAATAGTTAAAATTCCAGTTTGCTATTGCTGTTGTACCTTCTCCCTAGGCACTTACAGGTAAGCCATCATCATTATAAGTAATATTGGAAACATTATTTTCATTTAGTGTAGACTGGTTGCTATATACAGTGCCTGTTGAACCTTTGATTTCTATTTTATGTACGTTTTTGGGGTCGCATATTACGTTTGGGTCAGGACTTGTGCAGGTATGATCAGATTGAATGACTATTGCGTGGTTTCCTACAGCCAGTGTTACAGTATTAACGGTTACATTTCCTTCAAAAGTGGCACCGTTATTTTCCTGTCGTTCTCCATTTCCGAATGCGATTTGAACAGGTACATCACTACCCGGATATTCTGCCTGATGATCGGTGATTAATTTTTGTATGGCAGCTATTATATCTTCTGTAAGCCCAGAGGTGCCGTTTGTTTCAAAGACATTATTAAGAGAATTTATCATAGAGGCAGATATATTAACATTTTGCCCTGCAATAGTAAAGGCTGCTGAGCCATTCTGGTCGAAATTAACATCGATACCATTGATTGTTTGTGTGGAAAGACCCGCAGGATCTGTTGATCTTGTGATAACAGGGTTTGGGTTAGAAGCTATTACCGTGTTTTGCGAAGGAGGAGTTATACTGGATGATTTGTCATCCCATTTAAATGGTTTATAAGCCTTATAACCAGTATGACTTTGCTGAAATATTGATTTTATGTTATCTCCAAGCAATATTAAAACCAGAATACCGCTCACTGAAATTAATGCCAGAATAATAACAAATTCTAAAATATTTTGTCCTTTATTTTTCATAAATTTACCTCATTTGGAAGAACCTGCTGAATTATTTTATCGGTATTTTGTTTAAATTTCTGAATAGAAACAACCGTATTGTAACATTGTTTTTAAGGTATTTTATAAAAGCTCTTTTTATAGTGAACGCATAAATTAATACCTCTTTAAGTTAAGTCTTTAATAAATAAGAGTTTGATTTTTCTATAAATGTGTTTTAAATGCATTTACTATATAGCTGGTTAAGAGCGGTAAATGTAAAGACTGCTTAATATTCTATTCTAATTAGGCAATTTCGGCTAAAAATTTGTTTTTATATACTTAAGATATACTTGGTATATATCCAGCCTCTCAAAATAATGTTATGTAATTTAGATTGTAATAGAAATAGAAGGGAGTCACTAATGGGATTTATTGGAAATTTAAGCTTAAACAGTAATAATGCAAACATTAATGTTCACAACCAGGGCGCAATAAATAACGTCTGGGCTAATTCTCAAAATGGCAATATTGCCGTCAACAATGCTGGCGGTATGAATAACTTTATGGCAACTAATTCTGGCGGCAATGTCGCTTTAAACAATACAGGCGGTATTGATAACGTTGGTGTAAGCAACCAGAATGGCGGCAACTTCAGTATATTCAATGATGGTGGCATCACTAATGTTGGCGTTGAAAACAATGGTGCAAACTTTGCACTTCAGAATCAGGGCGGCATTAATCAGGTAGGCATTAACAACAAAGGCGGCGGCAATGCATGGGTTAACAATGCTGGCGGTATGGCTGACCTTCAGGTTCAAAACAGTGCTGCAAATTTTGCCTTAAATAATAGTGGTGGTGTAAATAATGTTAATGTTACAAATACTAACTGGGGCAACGTCAGCGTAGCCAATAATGGCGGGATGACAAACCTTGCCACACATACTTTTAGAGCTCATACTAACATCGCTAACTTTGGCGGTATTGATAACCTTTTCGCTAAAGATCAAAATGATGATACTCATATATATAACGCTGGTGGCATTAACAATGCAACGCTTATAGCCAATGGAGCCAAAGGTTATGTCGGCTTCCAGAATGCTGGCAGTGTCAATAATATGTTTGCTCAGGCCAACTATGGCGGCATTATCGACATAGATAACCTTTATGGAACCATTAACAACCTTGCTGCCCAGGCTTCTGGCAGCAGTCATGGTCAGGCTTCAGGTATTAATATCTGGTCATAAGCTTATAAATTTAATCGCTAACATTTCTGGTTCTGTGTTTGCCTCCGGTACGGAGGCTTTTATTATGTCAATCAAACAGGGAGGAGAGGTATTTTGATAAAAATAAGTGAATAATCTGAAACAAAAAATTTTATCATTATAGTTTTGTTTCAGCATTTTTATTTTAGTATTCTGCATAAACTTTCATAGATAATTATTTGATTTTTATGCTGCCTGTCTCTATTGTTCCGGTTAGCTTGTTTCTATACTAAACGACATAAAAAATTAAACAATTCTAAAAGTCTCCAGGGTGTTTTCTGAAATCTGATTACTTATGACGTTGTTTCTAGCGGTCAAGCTATAATAGTGTCAAGCAGACACTTAATACGTAAATAAATGTAACACTTACACTTAAAAACCAGTCACTAAATTCTTTGAGAAACTTAATTCTTATTAATGGTTAAGAAAAATTTCAACTGTAAAACCAGATGGAGTTTCAATGACGAATTTAGTTACTGGTTTGGGGTATAATAATGATGTATTAATAAAAAAGTTTACATCTATTAAGAATAATAAAGATAATAATCCTTCTTTCGGCTCTGCTGGCTATATCTGGGGTAATAATAATAAAACCCTGGTTTTTCAACCCGCTCAAAATGGGAAAAACGACAGCGATCTTTTTGAAGAATATATTGCTGGCCTGAATAAGCTCAGGTCTCAAACGCCAGAACTCATTAAAAAACTGGTGCAAAAGTTTATGGATCAGACCAGTGTCACTGAAGCAGAAGTCCAAACAGATAAAAATGAACTTAATATTAAACCAGGCACAAAGTTCCCGGGGATAGAAGAGAAGGTTATATCTCATATACTTGAACAGATTGCACAATATAAAGTTGTAAACCTTAATGTAGGTAAAGAAAACTTTGATAAAGTTCGGACTAAGCTTGAAAACCTCGGTCTTAAAGTAACATCACAAGACTCAAACTCTGGAATATTAACAGTCCAGCGACAGATATCTGCTAATACTCTTGATGTATCTCTCGATAAGCAGAAATTATGGCAGGATATTATCAGTATCGAGCAAAATGGTCAGGGTAATAACGAATCAAGAGCAGAACTAATTAATTGCATATTGAAAGATGCTGAAAACTTAACACCCGGAACCCTTCAAACTTTAGACGGTCTTCTAAAAGCTGCTAAAATAGGTATCATACCTGATAGAGGAAGTATACCTGCCAAAACAAAAGAAATTCTGCTTGAGAGTTATGTTAATGCTTCACCAGAACAGAAACAACATATTTATGGTACAGTTAAAAGCCTATGTCAGCAATTACCATCAGCAAGCTCTGGTGGAGAAATTACAAGAATACCAAATAAAGGCCCGATCAGACATGGCATCCTGGCCTTAAAAAGTGCAACCCTTCGCAGTGATAAATGGGATGAAATAGGTGATAGAGGTGTCTTTATAAAAGCTGTTCACCAGTTAGCTCACCAGAGACCAGCCCCTGAGCTTGGATATGTTTGTATGGCCTTTGCCCAGTACATCAGATCTAATGGCGACCAAAAAGAATTTGACAGGGTATTAAAAGCAAACGGTGTTAGCTTTGAAGATTATTTTGTCAAAATGGGTAACGAAATAAAAGGCAACAGCGATTGGAACAGCATTTCTGTTGATAAGCCTGTAAAGGTTCCGCATTTTTCAGATGATCAGGTTCGTCAGGCTTTTGAAAGACATGGATGGCTTGATAGAAGCAAGTATAATGTCGATGAGTTAATGAGCAGGCCTGAACCAAAGCTGGCTACTTTTTTCCAGATTTACGGAGAGACGATTGTAAATACGCTCAAAGGCATGGGCATTGAGTTAACAACTAAATCAGATAATCTTGATGAAATACTCGACAAAAATACTTTTGAAAAGCTGAATACTGTCATAAAACTTCAAAAAGAAGCTTTTGATAATAATCAAGTTGATGATACAACAAAGTTTAAAAGGTTATTGCCAGAATTATTGTTTAAAACAACTGAATTAAGAACAAACCTTTCAGCTGAAATTCATAATAGTACTGATGTTAAGAAACTTCAAGCTTTAATTGAACTGGATAATAAACTTGAAGGCATTGTAAGTACCGTTTCAATGAATATGCTTTCTAAGGCCCCGGTTGAAAATGGGTTTTACAAACTGAATGAAACCACAGAAAAATTATTTCTTGCACTTGTTGATAATTATGCCCTGACAAACACTGAAAAGGCTGAAGAGCTGGCAATGATTAGAAAGAACTTGAAAGAAGCCTTTACAGCTGATGATAAAACTTCAATCGAAGGCTCAGAACGCACTCTGGTTACTTTAAATCAACTGCAACGACTAATTGCTGATAAATCATACGCCATCTCAAGTATTTATAAGCCGGTAGCTGCTAATCTGGCTAAAATCAATATGTATGATTCCTCAGCATCAAAGTCTGTAGAACAGCTAGCAGATGGTGTCTTGAGAGGAAGCCTTTTGTTTGACATTTCTCAACTTACAACTGGCTTTAGAACACAGGTGAGAAAAATTGCCGGAACAACCTCATGGCAAACCATAAGCACAGGTAAAGAAAGCGGAAGAATCATACACGCTAAAAGCATGGATCATCTCGAAAAAATGATTAAAAAAGAGCGTGATGCCGGTAATGACATTTCTAATCTTGTTTGTTTTGTTGATTCTCTTATCGGAGCTGAAGAACCTCCCGGAGGAGTAAAGGCTATCATTACCCCCAAAGTAATTGACACACTTGCGCACCTTGGTGTGCGCTGTCGCCAGGAAAGTATTGTTTTTGCCTGTCTTGATGATCCACAATTATACAAAACGTTGGTCGCTCAATATGACAAAAATGATTCTTATGCAGAAATAAAAGTAACTGATGGAAACGTAATGCTTAAGGAAATTGCAAAGAATGACGTTTATGCCGAAGATATACGTTCTGATAAAGCTAATAAGCCAGATGTTAAAGTTGTATTACCTGCTGCCAGCAGGGATTTCAAAACCGCTGTGCTGCCTATCGATGAGATAAAATTTAATACATCCGGGCCAAAGGCTTATAATGTTTCAAAATTAGCTAACATTGTGCCTGTTCCAGAATCTTTATCGATACCTTTTTCAGTATTTGATCGGGTTTTAAATGATCCGATTAATTCAAAACTTCTCGAAGAATACAATAATAACCTTCTAATCATAGCAGAAAAAGAGAAGGTGAATGATCTTTCAGTTGTTAACGAACTTAAAAAGCAGCAAAAGCTGGTTGAACAATTGCAGTTTCCGCCAGAAATACTTCAGGATATTAAAAGAGCACTGGAAGAGACAGTTCCTGCAGATACAAAGTTTATTATAACCAGATCAAGCACAAATGGAGAAGATTTGAAAGACTTTTCAGGTGCCGGGTTATATGAATCTTTCCCTGGAGCTACAAAAGAAAAGATTGACCTTTATATCAAAAAGGTATGGGCTTCAAAATGGGGAAAGAGAGCTTATGATGCCAGAGTTAAAGCTAATATTCCGCATTCAGACCTGGCTGTATCTGTTCTGGTTCAATCTTGTATTGATGCAAAATATGCTTTTGTGACTCATACAACTAATCCTTTAACACATAATCCTGATGAGATTTATATTGACCTGGTTCAGGGGCTTGGTGAAGCACTGGTAAGTGGTGAAATTCCGGGTATGGGCTATAGCTTTACTTACAATAAGAAGACTGGTGAAGTAAAAAGAAACCATCTTGCTGATAAGACTTATAAGCTGGTGCCAGACGGTAAAGGCTCTCTTATAAAAGCTCTGACAGAGTATAAAAATGATATTTTTGCCGGTCAGAAGCCCCAATGGGAAGATTTTATCAGGCAGATTGGTGAATATTCATTGAAAATAGAGAATCTTTATGACGGCAAACCCCAGGATATTGAAGGTGTAATAAAAGAGTCTAATGATCATATTTATATTGTCCAGACACGGGATCAACTGGGCATAAAATCTGCTGATAAGTCACAACCATCTTTTGGTTCAGTTAGTAAAAAGTTAAACCTGCTTATTTAGTTAGGTAATATAGTTCAGACAGGCATCAGTACACACTCATTTTCTGATCACTGGAATCAGTAGTCTTTTGATAGCAACTTCGTATTAATTATTATCAATAGCTGCTGTTAGATATCTTTTGGATGAGTTCTTCAGCTAATGGTGATTTTAGCTGCCGCAGTCTGTCATATTCTTTTATTGCCAGGTCTTTTCTGTTGTCTGCAATAAATAGTATACCCAGGTTGTAGCGTGTAACAGAATAATCAGGATTGGCAGACAGGGCTTTATTAAAATAATTACCGGCTTTTTCAAGGTCACCTTTGTGATAAAATGCCAGGCCAAGGTTATTTAATGCTCTCAGGTTGTATTTATCCAGATTCAGGGCTTGCCGATAATAATAGATAGCCTCGTTATAGTCTTCACTGTCATCATAAAAGTCTCCCAGGGTAATCAGTGCGTTGATATAGTCTGGCTTTAAGCTGATTGCTTTTTGTAAAGCTTTTATAGCTTCATTCATCATACCTATTTTTTTCAGTGTCAGGGCAATATTAAAAATGATTCTGGGATTATCAGGATCAAGCTTGAGGGCCTGTTTGAATTTTTCAAGAGCTTCTTTTGCTTTGCCCGAAGCATTCAGACAGATCCCGGTATCGTTATAAATCTTTGCAGAGGTGCTATTGAGAGATATTGCAGATTCATAATATTCGAGAGCTTGTTTATAGGCATGTTTGTGATAAAGCACAGAGGCCATCCGCAGATGTATTTGATCATCAAGTGGATGTTCATCAAGCAACCTGCTGTAAAGAGCAATTGCATTGTCATACTTTTCATTGTATACATATACATCAGCAAGGTATTGCATAGCTATCAAACTATCTGGCAAAGTATTTAAAAGGCTGACAAGTATTTTTTCTGCCATTGTATAGTATTTTAGCTTGCAGTATACAAGAGAAAGTTTAATGTAAGGGCGTTCATCCTCAGGAGATATATTAATTGCATTCTGGTATACCTTTATAGCTTCTGCAGGCAGGTTAAATTTCTCATATAGACTTCCTGCAATAAGGCAGGTTTCTAAATCAGGCTTATGGTTTGCCAGAATAACCTTAATTGTGTTATATGCTTCCCTGTCATAGCCTTCATTTGAAAAGCTGAGGGCAAGTTTTTTAAGTATTTCAGGGTCATCTGGTTTTTTCTTTGCCTGTTTAATGATGTTGTTAAGCTTTTTAGAATATTCATCTTTCAGGGTAATCTTTTTTATATTGAAGGTTCCGGGTAATTTCTCAGTGTTGAGTGGCGTTTTCTTTGAGAGAAAATTTAAACTATCTCTGTGAAAATAAATCAAACCGCCGCTTAGCAGGGCTGCTAAACTGCATCCAAAAAACAGGCAGAAGATAATAATTATTGTTAGCAAAATTTTTTGACTGTCATTCATAAGACAATTATAAGTGATGGTTAAAGCTTCAAATTGCTCTAGAGGCTGCTATTCAATGTTGTCAGTCAAAGTCGTCGTTTTAGAGCTATCTTTACGTTTTTAATATTTAAGACAGACATTGGTCTACAAATAAATGATCAACAAATAAATGACTGATTTGCCAGGTTCTTACTACTAACTACTAGGCTATTTTACCTAATAAATTAAACCTCTTTACTCAGGTACTATTACTAAAAATTTCTTATAATAAGAAATAATAGTATTTTGGGTAAATAAAACCACTATTGAAAACCATAGAGAAACATACAGGTCTACTAATGTCTTGTAAAACCTTATCAAAGGAATAAAATAATCTGTAAAGATTTTTAGACATTAATTTATCAGGATTAATTATCCTGATATTAAAGAGATGGAGGAATTAAGATGACATCAACTAATCTAGCAGGTGGATTTCAGCAAAATTTCAATTCTGATCTAAAACCCGGTACAGGCACTGATATTCCATTATCAGAAAACGTGTACATAAAAGCAGGAAAGTCAGTGACAAATTATTATGACTTCAAAGCAGACAAACAGGAAAATATACCTGTTATTGGTGGACTGATGGCAGATGCTACCAGACTGGAAGGTGAAATAAAAGCACTTCCTCTTAATATTGCTGGTGCTGAAGTTTATGGACTTGGTGTAATTACCGAAAAAGGCGGTAATATAGTCGGTGGAGCCTATAAAGGTGCAGGTAATTTACTCGAAAAAGCTGGAGATGCACAAATAAATAACGCTGAAAACTTTAAAGACAAAGTTGAAACTGTTGCCAGTAAAATGGAAAATGTACCCATATTCGGTGGTCTTGCTGCTGATGCAACCCGATTTGGTGCAGAAATAGTGACAATAGATGATCAAATTAGAGGTAATGTCTTAAAAACTGCCGGTGAAGCATATCAGGCATCAGGTAATATTATTGATTCTATAGCCAGTGGAGCTGGCAACTTCCTGAAAAAGCTTTAAAGCATTACCCCTGTCATAAATAGTTTTAAAATTCTCTCTAAAGACAGGAAAGAACATAATAAACAGTTTAACTACCCGAACAACAAATTTTTATCATCAGTGAAGCTTAAACCTCTATAGGCCTCTGAGTATGCCTTAAGAGGTTTTTTTGTCTTTAAAAACTGTGTGTCATAAATTGTAAAAGAATAAAGTTTAAAGCTATCATTGCAATATGAAGATTTAAACAGCCCAGAATTTGAATTTTACTTTATTTTCTTTTTATAAAACAGTATAATTGACAATCCTGAAAAACATTTTAAACAAATAAATCAAATAAAAGGAGCAAATCAATGTCACACTGGTCATATAACGCATTTTTTTATCATATTTATCCGCTCGGGTTCTGTAATGCCCCAAATGAAAATGACTTTATTTCACCTCCTGTAAATAGACTGGATCTAATTTCTGACTGGATACCATATATGCAGGCACTGGGGATTAATAGTCTTTATCTGGGCCCTGTATTTGAATCAACAACTCATGGATATGACACAGCAGATTACTATAACGTAGATCGAAGGCTGGGTACAAATGAAAACCTTATAGAACTGGTTAAGAACCTCCATGATGCAGGCATAAAAGTCATACTGGACGGTGTTTTCAATCATACTGGAAGAAATTTCTGGGCATTTAAAGATGTTCAAAATTATGGCCAGAATTCAATATATTGTGACTGGATTTCAGGACTCAACTTCGGTCAAAACAGCCCATTTAACGATGCTTTTTCTTATCAGGGCTGGGAAGGACACTATAACCTTGTCAAGCTGAATCTCAAAAATCCGCAGGTCAAAGAACACCTCTTTAAAGCTATAGAAATGTGGATTAATACCTTTAAAATAGATGGATTGCGTCTTGATGTTGCGTATTGTCTTGATAGAGAGTTTCTTAAAGAGTTAAGAAGCTTTTGTAAAAGCCTTAAGCCTGATTTCTGGCTGCTCGGCGAAGTGCTTCACGGAGATTATAGAACGCTGGCTAACTCTGAAATGCTTGATTCTGTAACCAATTACGATTGCTATAAAGGTTTATTTTCAAGTCATAACGACAAAAATTATCACGAAATAGGTGCTAATCTTGCAAGACAGTTCGGTGAATATGGTCTTTATAAAGATTTTATAACCTATAACTTTGCAGATAATCACGACGTTAATAGAATAGCAAGCACATTAAAAAATCCAGCGCACCTTTACCCTCTTCATGCAATACTTATGTTTATGCCAGGTTGTCCATCAATCTATTATGGCAGCGAATTTGGCATAGAAGGCAAAAAGCATAACGGCTCTGACCTGCCTTTAAGACCTGGTTTTGACTATGTGAAAAATACTTTAAACCACTGTCATCCTGATCTTTATAAGACAATAAAGCAGTTTTACAATATCAGAAAAGAATCTCATGCTATTAAATATGGAAAATATTTTCAGGGTGGGGCTTCTTCTGAACAGCTGGGCTTTATAAGGCAGTCAGACGAAGAAAGTCTTATAATTGTCATTAATGCTTCCTCAGAGCCCGGAAGACTGGAGCTTTATAATCTTCCAATAGAGGCAGGTCAGGCAAGAGATATACTGAATGCTGATGGGGCTACATACAGCCTTAATAGAAATAGAACAATTATTGATAATATACCGCCCTGCTGGGCAAGAGTATTGAAGGCATTTTAGCATGCCTGTACTTATTTTAAGGCTTTTAACATTTCTTCAGTAGAGTAAACATCACCGAAGAAGAGTCTTATGTTGGTCATGGTTACCTCATGAATTACTCTGTCAAAGGATGTAGTTGCATCAGATACAATAAATGTTTTGTAATCAAGCTGCATAGCGTCTCTTATAGATGATTCAACGCAGACATTGGCCAGTATTCCGGTAAAAATAAGCTGTGAGCGGTTAATTTTTTTTAAAACATCAGTAATTTCTGAAGAGCCATTAATAAAAGCACTGTAGCGTTTTTTGGTAATCTGATAATCGTTATTGCTGTCTATGAGCATGGATTTATCTATGTTTGTTCCATTGTTGAAGTTACAAAGGTCTTTATCGATAGGTTTGCTGTGTAGATCAGCGTAAAGACCAGAATCATCAGATTTTTCATCAATAGAAAAGTTCTGTCTCAACCAGATAACAGGAATATTTTCGCTATGGCACTGTTTTACAAGCCGGTTAATATTTTCAATGACAATTTCAAAATCAAAGAAGCTTATTTGCAGTGCTTTTGTGCAATAATAAGTTTGCATATCTACAACTATCAGAGCAGCATTATCTTTTTGCACTTGAAAAACGTGGTTTTCTCTGTTCCATAGGTGTAAAATATCCTTTGTTTTTTGTTTTAAACTCTTTATAATTTCGTTTTCTGCTGGTGTGGCTGGTCTATTATAGTTATTATCCATTTTAAATCCTTTTCTGGCTAAGTTAATCGAAACCTGAAAATTCGGCAGGTCTTATGGTTGTTAGATAATCAACGAGTATTCTGTTAGGTTCTTTCATCAGCTTTTCTTTTTTGATATAGATGCAGAAGTGATCAGCCAGAGGTTGAATTTCAGGGAATAGCTCCTGCAGGATGCCTTCTGACAGCTCGTTAAGCACGGTATATCTTGGTACAAAACTAACCCCGATACCCTGTATAGCACCGTTTATAAGCCCTCTAATGTGGTTTATTTGCATAATATGTTTGAATGATGGTCTGTTTGAGGTATCTAGTGAAACCAGAAAATTCTTCCACCAGGTTATTTCTTTATCCATTGACAAAATGGGTATTCTTTCAAGATCAGCAATAGCGTGAATTTTATTATGTTTAACAAATTCTGGAGAGGCTATAACGACATATTGTTCTTGAAAAAGCTTTATTTTTTCGATATTTGGCAAAAAATGTTCTTTGCAATCAATTATAAAGTCGACCTCTTCTATCAGCAGCAGTTTTGACAGGTCATTTGAGAGGTAGAAATCAACCTTAAGGCCCGGGTTATTCACAAGAAAGTTTTTCATATGTCTTATGAGAATTGTAGATCCAAATTCTACAGGGCTTCCAATGTTTATTTCTCCTGAGAATTTCTTCTTGTATGATTCTATATTTTCTTTTGCTTTTTCAATTTCAAAGAAAATTGTTTCGCATGTTTTAAACAGTTCTTTACCGGCTGTTGTTAGTGATAGGTGTCTGCCTTTTCTGGTCAATAGTTTAGTGCCTGTTGTATTCTCAAGCTTCTTTATAGAGTGGCTTATAGCTGATTGAGAGACATACATTTGCTTTGCCGTTTCAGTGAAACTGCCTACTTTACCCAGTACATAGAATGTTTTAAGCTGGTTTAGATCCATAAATTTTGCCTTTAGTATGAATTATATTCATATAAAATTTAAATAATTTGAATTTGAATTATGGCACAGATTAATTTAGAATTCAATAGAGAAAGACTCTTTGGATTCGGGTCAATGAATAACGGAGGAAACAAATAGTGCATAAGATTTTAGACAAACTAAGTATAAAAGAAACCAACAGCGGAGCCACAACAGGTGGATCAAAATCGTGGATGACAACAAAAGGCAAAGAACTCATATCATATTCACCTGTAGATGGCAAACCAATTGCAGGTATTATTCAGGCAACAGGTGAAGATTATGAAATAATAGTAAAAAAAGCACAGGAAGCCTTTAAAAAGTGGCGTATGACCCCAGCTCCTAAAAGAGGTGAGGTTGTAAGAGAAATAGGAAACAGGTTAAGAGAATATAAAGAACCTCTAGGAGAACTGGTAACGCTTGAAATGGGCAAGATTAAAATGGAAGGCCTGGGAGAAGTCCAGGAGATGATAGACATAGCAGACTTTGCTGTTGGTCTTTCTCGCCAGCTTTACGGTTTAACCATTGCCAGTGAACGGCCAAACCACCGCATGATGGAACAGTGGCATCCACTTGGTATCATTGGTGTGATTACAGCTTTTAACTTTCCTGTTGCAGTCTGGAGCTGGAATAGCCTTTTAGCCTGCGTTTGCGGTGATCCTGTTATCTGGAAACCAAGTTCAAAAACCCCACTTACCGCAGTAGCAGTCCAGAATATTATAGCCCCCATAGTTGATGACTATGACCTTGATGGCCTGTTTAACCTGATTATAGGCAGCGGAAGAGATGTTGGCAACAAAATGGTTTGTGACAAAAGAATACCGCTAATCAGTGCTACAGGAAGTTGTAACATGGGCCGCAATATAGGTGAACAGGTAGCTAAAAGACTTGGCAGATCATTGCTTGAGCTTGGCGGCAATAATGCAATTATTGTAACAGAAGATGCTAACCTTGAGATGGCCGTTAAAGCTACTCTTTTTGGTGCTGTAGGAACAGCAGGACAGCGCTGTACAAGCACCAGAAGGATAATTATTCACAAATCAATCAAAGAAAAGTTTGTTACAGCACTTGTTGACGCCTATACAAAGGTACGTATAGGTAACCCGCTTGATAATAATACACTGATGGGACCTGTAATAGATGAAAAAGCTATCGAAGAAATGATGGCAGCTATCGAAAAAGCTAAATCAGAAGGCGGAAAAGTATTATGCGGTGGCAAACGTACTGCTATTGCTGGTTATGAGGGTGGATTCTATGTGGAACCAACCATCATAGAAGCAAAAAACGAATTTGAAATTGTTCAGGAAGAAACTTTTGCACCAATACTCTACATTATAGAGTATGAAGATATTGATGAAGCCCTGGAATACCATAATAACGTACCTCAGGGTCTTTCATCATCAATATTCACAGGGTCTGTATATTACAGTGAACTGTTTCTCAGCCCCCGTGGAAGCGACTGCGGTATAGCCAATGTCAATATAGGCACCAGTGGAGCCGAAATCGGTGGTGCATTCGGAGGAGAAAAAGATACTGGAGGCGGTCGTGAAAGCGGTTCTGATTCCTGGAAAGTTTATATGAGAAGGCAAACTAATACTATTAACTGGGGTAAAGAGATGCCTCTCGCACAGGGCATTGATTTTAACATTAATTAGAAAGGAGATAAAATGTCTAACGGAGTTTTTCAAATACCATTACCTAAAAATGAACCTGTCCTGGGGTATGCCCCTGGTTCAAAAGAAAAAAACCTTTTACTAAAAGAAATAGATAGACAGTATAATAATAAAATTGAAATACCGTTAATTATTGGCGGATCAGAAATCAAAACAGGCAAAACAGGAAAATGCATCTGCCCCCATGAACATGCCCATGTTCTTGCAGAATATCATAAGGCAGGTGAAAATGAGATTAACCTTGCTATAGAATCTGCACTAAAGGCCAAAAAAGAATGGGAAAGCCTTCACTGGTGTGACCGTGCAGCAATCTTTATGAAAGCAGCAGAGCTTATCTCTACAAAGTATCGCTATATCTTGAATGCCTCAACAATGCTCAACCAGAGTAAAAACCCTGTGCAGGCTGAACTTGACGCTGCCTGTGAGCTGGCAGACTTTTTAAGGTTTAATGCATATTATATGCAGCAAATTTATTCTGAACAGCCAATGCACAACCCTGATGGCACCTGGAACAGGCTTGAATACAGGCCGTTAGAAGGTTTTATTTTTGCTGTTACCCCCTTTAATTTTACAGCAATTGCCGGTAACCTGCCTTCATCTCCAGCTATGATGGGCAATACTGTCGTGTGGAAACCAGCATCTACGGCTGTTTTGAGTGCATATTATATCATGAGACTATTCCAGGAAGCAGGCTTACCTGATGGTGTAATTAACTTTATTCCCGGTAGTGGCAGCTCTATAGGTGATAAAGTGCTGAATCATCCCAGATTGTCAGGAGTCCACTTTACAGGATCTACTGGAGTATTCCATCAAATGTGGAAAACTATCGGTGGAAATATTGAAAAATATAAAGATTACCCCAGAATAGTAGGCGAAACAGGCGGAAAAGACTTTGTATTTATGCATAATTCTGCTGATACTACTCAGGTTGCGGTTGCTCTGGTTAGAGGTTCCTATGAATATCAGGGCCAAAAGTGTTCTGCAGCATCAAGAGCATATATACCTGAATCTAAATGGCCTGATTTGAAAGACAAACTCAATATCCTTATAGAAGATATCAAAAAGAATACAGGCAGTACGCAGGATTTCAAATTCTTTAATGCTATTATAGACGAGTCTTCATTTGACGGAACAATGAAATACATCGATGAAGCCAGAAATAGCCCTGACGCAGAAGTAATTTTTGGTGGCAATGGAGATAAGTCAGAAGGTTATTTTATTGAGCCTACTGTTATACTGGCCAGAGACCCGCATTTTGTAACTATGGAAGAAGAATTATTCGCACCGGTGCTGACTATTTATGTCTATCAGGATGCTAAATTTGAAGAAACACTTGATATATGTGACCAGACTTCTCCTTATGCCCTGACAGGTGCAATTTTTGCCCGGGATAGAAAAATTGTTGAACTGGCTTCAAATAAGCTTAAAAATGCTGCCGGTAACTTTTATATCAATGATAAACCCACCGGGTCTGTCGTAGGACAGCAACCTTTCGGAGGTGGTAGAGCCTCTGGTACCAATGATAAAGCAGGTTTTTATACAAACCTTCTCAGATGGGCCAGCCCGAGGACTATTAAAGAAAACTTTGTGCCTCCTGAAGATTATAGATACCCGTTTATGGAATCAGAGAACCCACTCAGGGCATTGATGGCAAGGATAAGCTAGCAATCAATACCTTCAAAAGCATTTGCCCTGCATTTTATTGCAGGGCTTGTGTTTTAAAATAATTGAAAATAACAAGTTCTATCACTATATACTAAATGACATAAAGAAGCCCTGTATCTATAAAACCCTGAATACCTATGACGTTATTAAGGTTATATTTTTGTCATTAAGAATGAATATTTTTTTCTTGATAATGCTGTAAATCCACGTATACAAAGAAATTTAGCTGAATATGTAACACAGGTAAATATGTAAAATGTTACACAATTGAAACATTTGCTGCCTGGTTTCTATCAATTGTTAAGCAAAAATTTTAATGTTAAGTAGAGTGTTTATGCTGCCAGAGAGAAGGCTTTCTGGCATATTTAAAGAACAAAAAATTCAAATCTTTATTAATAATTTATGATAACTTATGCATCCAATTATATAATGAATTGAAAGATATAATATTTATTTGTTTACTAATATCCACTGATGGGAAAAATTGTGAAAATAGCTGTATATCCTGGAAGTTTTGACCCGATAACCAATGGACATCTAGACATTTTGGCCCGTGCTCAAACGCTCTTTGACAAAGTAATAATAGCAGTACTGGAAAACCCGGCAAAAAAGCCGTTGTTATCAACCAAAAAGCGGCTGGAACTAATTAAAACTGCTACGGCCAGTATGAGTTATGTTGAAGTTGATAGCTTCAAAGGCCTTACAGTTAGTTATGCAGTTCAAAAAAATGCCAGTGTCCTTATTAGAGGCCTGAGAGCTCTTTCTGATTTTGAAAAAGAACTTCAAATGTATCAGGCCAATAAAAACATGAACCCTGATATAGAAACTGTTTTTCTGATGTGTAGCCTGAAATATGCCTTTCTTTCTTCAAGTATAGTGAAAGAAATTTGCTTCCTCGGAGGAGATATATCTGACGTAGTACCACACTGTGTTAATGAACATTTTAGTAAGTTACGGGAGAATGAGGTTTAAAAATGACTGTGAATAGCGTTTATAAACTATTAGACAAAATAGAAATGTTAGTAATTAAGGGATACCCAATTCCTCTAACACCCTGGTATATTGTACCACACGAAAAAATAATAGACATGCTGGATAAAGTGAGAACATCACTGCCTTCAGAGATTTCTGAATCTCAAAGTATTATCAAAAGAAGAGATGAAATACAGCTTGAATCTCAAAGAAGGGCCAATCAACTGCTTTCTGATGCTAAAGCTCAGGCAGAACTTCTTCTGAGTGAATCAGAATTGCTCAAAGCTGTTCAGTCCGAAGCCGATAGAATTAGGCAGCAGGTCATTGCAGAAGCAGAATATATGAGAAAACAGGCCAGAGAAGAAGCAGAAGATATTAGAACTCACGCAATTAATGAAGCAATGGCAACCAAAGAGGGTGCTGATCAATATGCAGAAAGAGTTTTAAGTAGTCTTGAAAAAGATCTGACCGATCTTCAAACTATTGTACGAAATGGACAAAAGCATCTGGCCAGACTAAAGGCCGATTCAGTGGCTAGTATGGCAAATATGCATAAAACTTCCTCATCAAACACTCATAGTGTTAATGGACCCCCACACCGGACAAAGCAAAACAACGCTGCATGCACCTCAACAAACAGCATGTAGGCTAATTGAGCTATCACAAGGGGTTAAAAACCTTAAGGCGGTGTTTAAATACATCGCTTTTTTTTGACTTCAATTTTTTGAATCTGTGAACTTTTAAATTAATCAGAGATCTCTTATGTAATAAATGTAGTGCATAAAAAAGTAGTTGACAGATTATAAATGGTCAGAAGCTTTATATGGTGGTTATTACAAGTAAGAAAATATATGTATATTTATGCAATTTTCAAATTTATGTTAAATTTTGTAAAGTGATCAGATAAAGAATATGCAAAGAAATCAAGGAATAGCTAATTTATTGCCTAAAATAGTCAGTGACCTTGAGCGATTCAAGGCTCACAGAGGAAAAAAAGGGAATCTCTCAAAAGGAAACACAGTAAACATACCGGCCTTCAGGCAATAGCAAAAAACTTAGCTTAAAAGGCTTTATGGTATGAGATCTAAACAAAAGGGAGTCTAAATGAACACACTCAAAAAACAAATCCTTAAAAAGTTTAGATTAAGCTTCCTTAAGAGGCAAACCCAAACCTCAAACTCTGTTAAAGACCCTTCAGGGATTGAGAGAAGTAATTTGATTGTAGGAGTAGACTTTATGAACAGCAAAAAATTAGTTCCAATGCTCTTAGCAGCCAGTGTAGCAGTAACTGGTTTCAGTGGGGCTTTCTTATATGCTCCAAACGCTGCCTACGGTATTACTTCTGTAGACGAATTATCAGACGTAGACAGAAGCAGCTGGGCTTTCGATGCACTTAGAGACTTAGTAGAAAAGTATAACGTAATCGAAGGTTATCCAGACAAAACATTCCGTGGCGACCACAAAGCTACCAGATACGAAATGGCCGCTGCTCTGAACGCCTTAATCAGACACATTGGTAAAGATATTGCCAGATTAGGCACAGAGAAAGCAGACAAAGAAGATCTCGCAAAATTAGCAAGATTACAGGAAGAATTCAAAACAGAACTCGCAGCTCTTCAAGCAAGAACAGATGCTTTAGAAGCAAGAGCAGCAAAAATTGAAGCCAAAAACGAAGAACAAGACAACAGACTGACCGTATTAGAAAAGCTTAAAATTTACGGTGACGTAACATTAGGCGCTTATGCAGATGTCGGCAGCCGTGGCGGTAACTCTTCTCCGCTTCATGGTCAGGGACACTGGAGACATTTCGGCTATTTTGCTGATGGTCCTGGCGAAGTAAGACAGGTTGCCTCCAATCAGGTTGAAGGTATGGCAGATTCCATCAGTGCACTTGGCCGTGTACGTGTCAATATTGACTATCCGATCGTAGAAGATCTTGATGGTGAAGGTCTCATAGGCGAAGGTACAATCCACACAAGACTCGTGGGTGCTTTTGGTCGTGTATCACCGTTAATTTCAAATGCTGATGTAGGCAACCCGGGAACAGGTTATGGCCTTCTTTCAGGCGTTAGCCGTGTAGCAAGTGATGCCAGTGCTTTCAACGAAGGTATCGGCACCAGCAGCTTACAAAACGGTAAAGTTGTCCAGACAGGTTCAAATACCCGTGCAAACATCTTCTTAGATAGTGCATACTATACACAGGAATTCAGAAGTGGTATTCCTCTATTAACAGATATTCTCCCCGGTGTTAATTTATTACCGGATGATGAAGACTGGAAACTTTCATTAAAAATGAAAGCCGGTCTTATCGACTGGAGAGAAATATTCCAGAAATCACCATATACAGGTGATGAAACACAACAATTCCAGAATACAGCTTTAGTAAACAACGCTGCTATTCCGGTTAACGTCATTGCCCCGACTGTTGCTTTTGAATGGCATCAAGGTTTAGGCAAATGGCATAGTTTAGATCTGAAAACAGCTTTAAGTTCAATTGACGTTGCAGACGCAATGAGCTCACTTGCTATAACATACGAAGCAAGCTTAAATTATAACTGGGGCTGGCTTGCAGACTGGTTAGACAAACCAGGTAATGTCTATGCAGGTGGCTGGTGGATGAATGGTCGTGGTGGCTCTAACAGCTTACTTACAACCAACACCGGTTATAATGGCACACAGTTTGCATCAGCTTACGATGCAGCAAGAGGTGTAGGTAGCAACCCGGTAAGAGCTCTGGGCACAACAGTATTCCAGAACCTCTTTAACGCTCAAACAGGTAGACCATTAGATAATAACACTGCTAACAGAAACCTTGTTGCAGCAGCAATGGGTCTTCCTGCAAACAGTTTAGAAAGTGTTGCCAACTTAAGTGCATCTTTCTTTGCACCTGGTGGCGCTAACTTAACAGCTGCTCAGGTAAGAAATCCTAACACCGTTATCCGTTTAACTGCTGCTCAGGCAGGTGTATTATTCGGTGCCGGTAGAGCTCCTGGTGATACAATGACATTAGGTCAATATTATCAAGATTTATTCAACCTTGGTATCGTACCAGCTGGTGCTCAGCCTGGTGGTGAAGGTAACATGGTTGGTGGTGGCGATTCTCAAGGCAGATTCGATGATAACGATAATGCCAAAGGTTTCTACACCGGCTTCAATCAGGAACTCTATAGAGGTTCTGGTGTATTCTTCAGCTACGCTGTTCAGGATACCGGACCACAATCACTTCTCGTAAGTGCATTACAAAATGGCACTGGCAGAAATGCAATGTGGAACCGTACAGGCGCTTTCTTTGGTGTTAAACAGTCCATGAATATGGGTCTTGAACTCCCGATGGATGCTCTGCATCTGCCCTGGAGAAAGAAAGACGTATTTGGTATCGGTTATGCACAGCTTAAACCACAAGATGGTTATGGTTCAGCATATTCCGGCACAACTAATGTTCCTGGTGCTATGATGACATCTGGTTTAGCTGATGGTGTTAATTTCTTTGCTACAAATCCTAACTGGGGTAGAAAAACTAATAGTTTCCAGGTTAACAACACCAACAATAGCGCAGTTGTATCAGCTAACCGTGGCACATACAACAGATCTTATATGGAACACATCATTGAAGCTTACTATAGAGTTCACCTCAATGATCGTTTCAGCTTAACACCAAACGTACAGTTCATCATCAACCGTGCTGGCGATACCAGCAACGATCTGATGACTGTCATTGGTTTAAGATCAACCTTCAAGTTCTAGATTTTTCACTTACTTGAAGCATAAATAAAAGAGCGACCGGGTCAAAAGCCCGGTCGTTTTTTGGTTAACACCCGCCCTCTATAATCGGGAATCTATACATTACTTTCAAGGATCAGTATAGCAGTATTAAAGAAGACAGAAGAGGCTAATACTACCGGAGCGAACTTAGTTCGCTCCGGTGAGAGTTTTATTTCAGGCTAATTCAGGTATCCAATAAGATCTTGCCATTGCAAGGAGGGCTTTTAGTCCGAAGTGGAAATCCAGAATAAACATTTGATATGTGCTCTGGATAACTCAAAAGTTCTAAAGAGGCTAATACTACCGGAGCGAACTTAGTTCGCTCCGGTGAGAGTTTTATTTCAGGCTAATTCAGGCATTCAATAAGATCTTGCCATTGCAAGGAGGGCTTTTAGCCCGACGTGGCAATCTAAAATAAATATTTGATTGCTTTATTTTGCTTAAATATTTTGAAAAAATAATACATTAATATTAAGATGTATTCAGCAATCTTCTTTTTAAAAATAACTCCTCAAACAGTGGATCAAAAAACATGAATATACTCAATATAGCTTTTGACCTCGATGGAACACTGCTGGATAGCCGATACAGGCACCAGAAAGCTTTACATGATTGCATTATCAGGTTTAATCCTGATGTTAAAATTGAAACCCTTAACGATTATATTCCGTTTAAGCAGAATGGCAATAATACTCCTTCATATTTAGAGAAAAAAGAGATTTCTCCTGCAAAAGATATTTATGATTGCTGGCTAAAAATGATTGAAGATGAACAATATCTTGATTGTGACTGTCTTTTTCCTGAATCAATATCTGTTCTCAATGTCCTGTCGAGAAAATATAACCTTTATCTGGTTACAGGGCGCAAAAACATTGTTGCAGCCAGAAAACAATTGAAACTACTTGAACTAAACAATTATTTTCAAGAGATTTTTATTGCAGGATCCTATGACAATCTTGCAGAAAAGAAATATCAGATGACAAAACACCTTGATCTGTTTATGATTTATGGTGATTCAGGTATTGATTATGAATGGTCCCGGCTGGCCAGTACAAAGTTTGTGGCATTAAATTGCGGCTTCAGAAATAAAATATGGTGGCTAAATCGTGGAATAATTTCTTATCCTAATCTTGAGCTTGCTATTAAAGACACTTTGACTTTTTAATGAAACCAAACTTCAAAAATAATTTAACCCCCCGACACTAATTTCTTGAATCTGTGAACTCTTAACCCGAATTATTCATCAATTTACTGTCTATTTATTCTAGAGGGTATAAAAGTGCTGCGCCGCAGCACTTTTAAACCCGACCCACTAACTTCTGTTCCCTGCAATGTTTTAACACTGTGTTAAAAAGATGTATTCGCTAAACGGCAATTTCTATAAGTATTTCAGGTTAATTTATTAATAGTTTATGAATTAAATGGGTTAAATTATTCAGAAATCTTTATATTATATTTTTTCACTGATAAACATTTTTGTGATTTAATGCTGCTTGAATTCTTTTTATTTCGGGTACAAAATGAACAGGTATAGTGAACGCATGATTTAATACTGCTTAAGTTAAGTCTTTTATTAATAAGAGCTTGATTTTTCTAAACGTGCTTCAAATGCGTTTACTAAAAAAAAGAAATAAATTGACCAAACTCAATAAAATGTACGTCATAGAATATTCTACAGGTAAAATATTATGCTATTACAGGGTTTAGTTTTCATGATACTGGGCATGTCCACAGTATTTATCTTCTTAACAATGCTGGTTGTTACAATGGTTTTAAATTATCATTTTCTAAAATTTTACGGAAAATACTTCCCGGAGCCAGTTCCTCAGGTTTGCACATCTGAAAACCACAGCGACCTGAACGACGAGATCGCACTGGTTATTGCTTCGGTAAAAGCTTTCAAATCAAAGGGGTAATAAAATGTCTAAAAAACTGATTAAATTTATGAATACATCTTTCAGGGATGGCTTTCAGTCAGTATTTGGCGCAAGAGTATTAACAGATGATTTTTTGCCTGCTCTTGAAGCCTGTAGAGAAGCTGGCATGGATTATTTTGAAGCTGGCGGAGGTGCCAGATTTCAATCTCTATATTTTTATTGCAATGAAGACGCCTTCCAGATGATGGATAAATTTAAAGAAACAGCAGGCCCTGATGCTAAATTGCAAACACTGGCCAGAGGCATAAACGTTGTAGGCCTTGAATCTCAAAGCAGCGATATTATTAACCTCCATGCAATGCTCTTTAAAAAACACGGAATATCAAAAATCAGAAACTTTGATGCCTTAAACGATGTCAATAACCTGATTCATAGTGGCAAATGTATCGTAAATGCTGGCCTTGAGCATGAAGTTGTCGTATCTATGATGGCACTTCCACCAGGGGCCTCAGGCGCACATGATCCTGAGTTTTATATCAAAACACTGAAAGGCATTTTAGATGCAGATATACCCTACACATCAGTATGCTTTAAAGATGCCTCGGGCACAACAACACCAAAAGTAGTCTATGATACTATTAAAGAAGCCCGAAAAACCTTACCCGAAAATACACACATACAATTTCATACCCACGAAACAGCCGGTATAGGTGCATTATGCTACAAAGCAGCATTAGACGCCGGGGCAGATGGCATAGACCTGGCAATGGTACCCGTCTCAGGCGGAACCTGCCAGACAGATATAATTACTATGTGGCATATACTGAGAGGAACAGAATATGACCTGGACATAGATATAAAAAAAGTCAGAGAGGCCGAAATGATCTTCAGTGAATGCATGAAAAATTACTTTGTGCCTCCAGAAGCCAAAACTGTTGAACCTCTCATACCTTTTTGCCCTATGCCGGGCGGAGCCTTAACATCCAATACTCAAATGATGAGAGATAACGGCATAATGGATAAGTTTCCGGAAGTCATTAAAGCAATGGAAGAAGTTGTAATAAAAGGCGGGTTCGGGACTTCCGTAACTCCTGTTTCTCAATTCTATTTTCAGCAGGCATTTAATAATGTTTTGTTTGGCCCCTGGGTTAAAATAGCCGACAGCTACGGCAAAATGGTTCTGGGATACTTCGGCAAAACACCACTAAAACCGGACCCTGAAATAATTAAAATTGCCTCTGAACAGCTCGGGCTCGAACCCACTACCAGAAATCCACTCGACTTAAATGACGAAGACCCGGATAAAGGCATAGAAGCAGCTAAAAAACTTCTAAAAGAGGCAAATATTCAGGATCTTTCTGATGAAAACATTTTTATAGCAGCAACCTGCAAAGAAAAAGGCATCACTTTCCTTGAAGGCAACGCTAAAATGAATGTTCGCAAAATAGAAAAAGTGCCTGAAACCACAGATAAAGAAGGTAATGAATATACTGTAACCATTAATAGTAAAAAATATAATGTTATTATGGATGGCAACAGCGCTACTGTAAACGGAAAAGAATATAATTTTGATGTTCAAATTGGCTCCAGCAGCACATCAATGCCCATAGATTCAGCGGCAAAAGAAGAAATTAAAGCTCCTATGCCCGGTAATATCATGAGAATTGAAGTCAAAGAAGGAGATAAAGTCAATTTCGATCAACCACTACTCATCCTCGAAGCCATGAAAATGGAAACACAGGTTGTAGCTCCTAAAGCAGGGATCATACAGTCCATTAAAGTCTCTGCCGGAGACCAGGTTAAAGCTGATCAAGTGCTGCTAACAATTAGTTGATAAGGAACACAACCATGAATACACAACTTATAAATAATATATTCGCTACTTCCAGTGATTACAGCAGCGGCCTGATGCATAATTTCGAGGCACTCTGGAACTCTACTGGCCTTGCAAGCTTCGAAACAGGCCAGATAGTCATGATCTTTATTTCATTATTTCTTATATACCTTGGCATTAAAAAAGAATTTGAACCGCTATTGCTTATACCTATTGGCTTTGGAGGAGTACTGGCTAATATTCCCGGTGCTTTCATCGCTGACGTAGATCCGATGGGTACACCCGGACTGTTAAAAATCATTTACGACATGGGTATCGCTAATACACTGTTCCCTCTGCTGATTTTTATGGGCATAGGTGCCTTAACTGACTTTGGCCCCCTATTAGCCAACCCTAAAACAGCTTTTCTGGGTGCAGCAGCTCAATTTGGCATTTTTACCACCCTGTTTGGAGCACTGGCTATATCTCATTATGTTCCGTTTGTAAATTTTTCTATTAGCGACGCCGCAGCCATCGGAATAATAGGAGGAGCTGACGGCCCAACAGCAATATATCTTTCTTCTAAACTTGCTCCTGACCTGCTGGGAGCAATTGCCGTTGCTGCATACTCTTATATGGCTCTGGTGCCTATAATTCAGCCACCTATTATGAACCTCTTAACCACCAGAGAAGAACGCAAAATAGTTATGAAACAAGCAAGGCAGGTCTCTAAACGTGAAAAGATCTTGTTTCCTGTTCTGGTATTAGGCCTTTGTGCTTTGTTTATTCCTACTGCCACACCTTTAATAGGGGCACTAACATTCGGAAATCTGGTTAAAGAATGTGGAGTAGTTGAAAGACTTTCTAAAACTATCCAGAATGAGCTGATTAACATAGTTACTATTTTCCTGGGGCTTGCAGTAGGAACGAAACTGGCCTTTGATAAGTTCTTACAATATGAAACTATAATGATTTTACTTCTGGGCCTTTTTGCATTTGCAATAGGTACAGCCAGCGGCATTATTCTTGCAAAGCTGATGAACTTAATTTCCAAAACAAAAATAAACCCGCTTATAGGCGCAGCAGGTGTTTCAGCTGTTCCAATGGCTGCAAGGGTTGTGAACAGAGTCGGTATTGAAAATAATCCTCATAATTTTCTGTTAATGCACGCAATGGGCCCTAATGTAGCCGGGGTTATAGGTTCTGCCGTTGCAGCAGGAGCTTTGCTGGCACTGTGCAGCTAGTAACTCAAAACGCATTTGTTTTTTATATAAGGAACCTCTGATTAATTAAGACAGTACTGATTCCAGCAAAAGACACTAATTTCTTGAATCTGTGAACATTTAAATTATTCAGAGATCTCATAAGTCAATTAACAAAAAAACACCTGATTAATCAGGTGCCCAAAATTCAGGTAGTTTACTGACTAAGTGTATGGCGAGTTTTAGTGTGTTTCAGGAGTTATTATATATGCATATTGACTGTCAACCATTTTTAAAAGGCCAGACAGCTATATTTGCAATGTTTTAAAGTTGATAATAGTTATCAAACCTCAGCTCCCTATATTTAATCCTCTCTTTTATGTGTGGATTGTAGCCTCCAAAATACTCTTATTATTAAAAAAACAATTTAACTCCCCGGATTGCTTCCTGATACCGAAGGATTATATAACATTGAACATAAAACTTCACATCAGATTAAAACCTGCGTGAATAAATGACTTCAGGTATTAAAAATATTATGACTTAACCACTTCAATTTCTAATTCAGGATCAAAGAAATAGTCATGATAAGCTGTTATTCTCTCTCCTGGTATCATCATGCTGACACCTGGCGGACATTTAACCCTGGGATAACGGGCAATTTTACCTCTGGCAAACTTAAAAAGCACTTTTTCATATTCAGCAAAATAAGCTGCCCTCGGAGCCATTACCATCTCAGGCAAAACCGGCACAGGAACTGACTTTATATGCTCTATAATATCTGAATTAGCTATTTTCTTTAGTGTTTCAAAAAGATAGTTTACTTCCTCTGCCGTATTTCCAATATTAATAAAGAATAGATTACCCTTATTATTATAAGATTCAATAGCAATATGATATTTATCTTCAATGACATCTGCAAGACGTTTACCTGAAAGATTCTTCAGAGAAACAAAAATACGGGTAGGGTCAAGACTGAAAAGAGAAGACGGTTTAAGCAAATTGACATTATTGAGCTGATCAAGTTCGTTTTTTAGATTGATAGCTAAATCAATAGTATTTTCAAGTATTTCTCTTCCTTCCACTGATGCAAGATAGCTGGTAGCTGCATCCAGGCTGGCTAGCAACAGGTATGAAGGGCTTGTCGACTGTAGCAACCGCAATATTTCTTCTACCCGGGTATCAGATAGAGCTGATTCTCTGGCAATATGCAAAAGAGAACTCTGTGACAGACTGCCTCCTGACTTATGCATAGATTGTACTGAAGCATCTGCACCCAGTTCAATAGCATTATGAGGTAGCATATCGCTGAAATTCCAGTGAGCACCGTGGGCCTCATCTACTATTAGCGGTACTGAATAACTGTTACAGATTTTTGAAATTGCATGTATATTTGATATTACCCCTTCATAGGTAGGGTTGGTAATAAAAACCGCTTTAGCATCAGCATTCTGAGAGAGAGCAGTTTCAATTGTTTCTGGTAAAACTGGCCCAAAAACCTCATAATCTTCCAGCCACTCAGGTAAATACCAGACCGGCACAGCGCCCGTTAAGACTAACCCGTTGATAATTGAACGATGAGCATTACGATTACAGATTATTTTATCACCATCACCGGCGAGGGCCATCATCAATGTCATAATACCTACTGTAGAACCGTTTATTAACATAAATGACTTTCTGGCATTAAAGATTTCAGCTATTTTTTCCTGTGTCTCTTTAATGACATTTTCAGGTTCATGATAATTATCAAGCTCATCAAGCTCGGTAAGATCAGCTTTAAAAGTGTTTTCACCAAAATAAGAAAGCAGCTCAGGGTGAATACCCCTGCCACCACAGTGTGCAGGCATATGAAATGGGTGCTTCGGGTTTGATGCGTAAGACCTGATACGGTCAAATAATGGTGTACGTACAAATTTAGTTTCTATCATAACTACCATTAATATTTTTGTATTATTGTTACATTCTTCTCCATTCAGTGTACAATGAAAAGAAGAGAGCTGTTAATACTTTTGTAGTAAATAAATTTATGACAGCTGTCACAGGTATTCTAGAGATTGTTGCATAGTCTTTAGATACAAAATACCCCTTTTGGAGTAGATGAATTGGCCTGAAAAAACGACCAGCTGTATGCTGTATAAACAGGGTCATAGAGCCTTTAAAAAAAACTCCTGTAAGCAGTTAGTTTGTTACAATTGTTAACATTATAGGTATATTTACGCAATTTCCGTATCAAAATTGTTTTTATATACTTAGGTAGGTTAAAACTAACTAATTTGTAATGGTAGAGAAATGACAATTAACAGCGTATTTACGAACCCGACAACACAGGCGACTGACGTTTCCAGCAATCTGAGATCGTCACAGAGTGCAAGTGCAGCAAATACTGTCAGTGCAAAATTCCCTCATCAGGTAAACCCGAATAGCACAACCAGATCTCATTGTCCTGCAAAATCAACTTTTGCTTCTATGACGCAGGCATACAAAGATTCTTATGACAAATATCAAAAAGATAAAGGCAGCCTGAATTTTAATTCTGTCAGGTCACTGTTTCTGCTTGAAGAAATTTTAGAGTCAGAAGACTTTGTGACTCAGCGGCAGGAAGAAAATAATGACGCCGGGCGTTATCACACAATGGAATACATCGCCTGATAGAAATGTAAAACATTTACAAACCATATTCTTATTAGTTTGCTTTTAAGATATCACTTTTCAGTGGATTCTTTTGAGGGTTGCTATCTTTGGAATCACTTGTTTTTTGATGGTAATCTAGTATCATCAATCTGAATAGGTTAGTTGTAGTAATTCATACAAACAACATAAAAAATAAACAATTCTGCCCTATATCTTCTAAAATCTGATTACTTATAGCGTTGATTATTGATACTACTCTTTTCTTGAAGGTATTTTTTTAGTAGTGTATCGGTATGTTTAGAATAGCCGGGAACAACAATGCTTAAAAAATTAAATATAGCCTCTCTCGTCTTTATTTTTGCTATGATGCTTACCACAGGATGCTCAAAACAGCTGCCAGGGGCAGCTTTTAGCAAACAGGGCGTTAAGTTCTTTAATGAAAGCAAATATGATAGTGCAATAGAAAGCTTTGAAAAAGCTATTAGCGTCACACCAGAAAACTATGAGTATTATAACTATCTGGTAAAATCTTATATTCGTCTGGGCATGGTCTCTCAGGAGCCTGATAAAAAGAAAAAATACCTGAGTGATGCTCTTATGTATGCAGTAAAAGCAGATAATTTACACCCTGATTCTTCAAACGTACTTACAAATCTTGGCCATGCATATGCTGCACTAGGTGGATACACTGAATCCATTGAGCAGTATGAGAGGGCATTACATATTAATAATGATTTTTCTAAGATTAATAGAAACTATGGCAAATGGCAACTTGATAACAGCATAATGGATGCATACATAGGTCTTGCTTATGCCTGTGGGTCAACAGGAGACTACAATAAAGCTATTGAAATATACAGAAAAGCTGCTGCAACAGACAGTAATAACCCTTATGTATATTTTAATCTGGGTCGTACAAACTATTATACCGGACAATATGAAGAATCCGTCAAATATTTAGAAAAGGCTGTCAGTTTGAAAGGTAATGATCCGGGTATATATAATGATCTAGGTAAAGCTTATGCACAGACAGGCAAAGATGAACAGGCCATCGAAGCTTTTGAAGAGGCCATAAAACTTAATCCGGATTATGCAGACCCCTATTATAATCTGGCCATACTTTATAAAGTATTAAAGAAAACTGATAAATCGGAAGAAATGATGAAAAGAGCCCGAGAATTATCCCATAAGGCTTAGAAGAAAGTTATTTTGTACAAAACTAAACAACATATAAATTAATCAACAATTTGTTGTATAGTGTTATTTCCCTATCTATTAGCAAAAGAATGTGAATTTTCTCTAACATATAATTAGTGCAGATTGTTTTTAAAATATTAGGAATTAATGGAGTGTGACAAATTTATAATAAAACTCAGTTGGTTTTGAGAATAGAGAGAGGGAGAAACGATGACAACATTAAGTATGCATTTTCCGGAGTTTAGTTTTCAAAAAAGCCAATCAAAAGACGGATCCAGTGCTGCGGCTGCTGCGGCCAGTGCAATAGCTGATCCTGCTTCTGCTGCTGCGGCTGCTGCTGCATCAGCATCAACTTCAACTGCTGATGCTGCTTCTAAAACTGAAAATAAGCCTCAATCAATGTTTGAAGGCTTTCAGCAACTTGATAAGGCTATTGGTTCAGATGACAAAAAAGCCAGCTCTGCTAAAGAGAAGCCCCAGCACGCTAAAAAACCTGAAAAACAAAATGATCAGAAACAAAATCCACTGCAACAGATGTTACAGCAATTCATGCAGATGATGATGCAGCTTCTGCAAATGCTAATGCAGATGTTAGGTCTGAACAACAAAGATCAGCAACAACAACAGAATCCTGCACAAAATCAGAATGCTCAACAACCAAAGCAGGCACAGCCATTTCAGGTGGTACAGCCAAATTCAGCACCACAGATGATGCAACCAGCACAACAACCGCAAGCATATCAACCCCAGCAAAACCAGGCGCCCTTTTATCAAGCTGCCCCGCAACAATTACAGCCACAACAAAACCAGATAGCTCCACCGCAACAAGCTGTCCAGCCAGCAGGGTCATCTGGTAACGCTGCTGCGGCTGCTGCTGCCACTGGCAATTCAGCTGCTGCCGCTGCTGCTACAGCTACTAATCAGGCTCCAGCAACAACTGTAACAAACCCTGTTAGCCAGCCGGTTCAGGCTCCTGCAAATACTGAAGCAAAACCTGTAAGTCAGCCAGCTCCTGCTGTAAATAAACCTGCTGAAATAACCACTGTTCAGGATGCCCCGGCAACTGCTGCTTCTGCTGCCAGTGCTTCTGCTGAAAAAACTGTTTCGATTGGTGATAGCGGTAAAGGCACACCTGTTGATCAGATTCCTGAAAATGAAATCAAAGCTACAAACGGTGATGATTTGAATGCTAAGGGTCGTTTTAACGAAAACAAATATGTGGTTTATGATGGTCACCTTTACAAAGAAAAAATGCCCAACATGTATTCATCAGTCGTAAGGCTTCCAGCGGGTAAAAATAATCTGTATTTATCCAGAAATGCTGATATAGAAAAAGGTGGCAATGGCGGATATGACATAACAGCTAAAGCTTCCGGTGCTGCATCAAGTTCAGCAGCTTCTGATAAAGATTCTGCAAGTGCTGCCAGTGCTGCTGCTGCCTCTGCTGATATCCAGGTTGAAGAAAAGCCCGGCACAGTTAGTACTGTTACCAGTAAAGAGAGAACAATGTCTCCATTAATT
Source organism: uncultured Gammaproteobacteria bacterium (assembly GCA_964517135.1). Classification (GTDB taxonomy): domain Bacteria; phylum Cyanobacteriota; class Vampirovibrionia; order JBFMGH01; family JBFMGH01; genus CAZFBA01. Next base: position 40,690 of record CAZFBA010000021.1, on the reverse strand, counting down.
CTTGACACAAACAAAGATGGTAAAGTAAGCGCCGAGCAGGGTAAAGGTGTTGATATTGACGGCGACGGAAAAGCTGATGGTGCTGCTACCGGTGGAGATAAGATGCTTTCACTCGGTGATGTTGACGGCGATGGACAGATTACTGGCAAAGAGGTCTTTGGAGATCAAACAGTGGATCCGTTTACAGGCGAAAAAATCAAAGCTGAAAATGGCTTTGAAGCGCTGAAAACTGTTGCTAAAAGTGCTGAAGAACACACCGGTATCAAGTGTATTGATGATGAAGGTAATGTAGATGCTCAAAAACTCAAGATGGCTCTTGAAATATCCGGCAAAGGGTCTCTCGGGTTAATAAGTGATGATAACAACAAGAACCTGGAAGATCTTGGTGATGTTCACAAGATCAATGTTAATAACTATACTGAGGTTAAACAAACTGGTGATGTACAGCACAACCAGCAGGGAACATACACAACAACTGACGGCAAAACACATAAAGTTGACGACGTCTGGTTTAAGCTGTCATAACTAAATCCTATCCCTGAAACGAGACAGGCCCTTTTAAAAAAGGGTCTGTTTTGTATTTATAATCAACGTCATATAGTAATCAGATTTCAGAAAATATAGGGCACTTTTTAGAATTGTTTAATTTTTTAAGTCGTTTGTAAAGACTAATGCATAACTATAACAATCGACTTTTTGGTTTCGATTTTCAAAAATTTTAAAAGTGAAGATATGGGTTGAACGAGCAGGCTCAGCCTGAGAGTGAGACCCCCATGCCTTCCTTTAGGGTGGGCGGGATCTGGGTTTTGAAAATCGAAAATTTTTTAAGTTAGGCACTGATCTTTTGTATAGAATAAATTGATTGTTCTGTTAAAGCAAAAAAATTCCACCTTTCAGGTGGAGGGAAAACATCAGGGGAAATATAGTTTTATGCAGTTTTAATTTTTTTACTTAATAATTTTTTCAGTGACAGATAACGGCTTACTTCTTTATTAGAGATACTGTTAAGTAATAACAGTCTTAATTGTGCAACAGCAACAGGCTTAAACAATAAGGTAGCATTATTCATCTCTACTTCGTGTTGCAATTTTTCTACCAGTGCGGTTTTAGACTGGTCTACCATAGCTGTTAAAAAGACATTGCCAGCAGTTATCTTTTTTATATCTTTGATTATTTTCAACCCGTGCTGCGGATAAAGGTTTAGGTCGACAAAAATAAACTTGGGTTGCTTTTCTTCAATAATACCTTTGACGGGCATGCTGTTATTAACAGCAATAATGTTTTTGTCTTTGATATAAGAAGCTGAAATAACAGCTATAAGTTCATTAATATGGTTTATATCTCTGTCTGCTATAAGGCATTTTTGCCCTTTAAGATATTCTTTCTTGAGTTGTAAGATAGAAAGACTTTCAAATGGTGTTTTACCTGGTTTAGACTCTGGCAAAAGTATTTTCACTCTTTTTACACCAAAGTTTAACAGTCTGTAAATGGTCTGGTCATCAAGAAATGAGCCAGCTTTAATTATGAGGGTATCCTTAAAATAAAGGTCTTCAGAAAGAATGATCTGTTCATCCAGTGCTTCTCTTACGTCTTTACGAAGCAGGTTATAGAGAGTCACCGGATTTTTAATTAATCCGCTTGAAGCCATCTCCGGTATTCCTTCTCTTGTGGTGAGTAACAGGATTGTAATATTTGTTTACATTTAGAGTATCGGAAGAACTCAAAAAAACTTTAATATTTCTTAATATTTTTTACCCCTATAAAATACCCCTTTTGGGGCACGTTCATATGAAATGAATGTAATATAGTATTAGAAAGTATTGTTAATGCATTATCCTAAAAAAATTACACATCTATTGTGGTTACAGACAAAATTTTTTTTGATGCATTTACAATACCGTGATATTTTCCATTTAAAACCTGGAATTAATATTAATGTTTAAGAAAAATAAGTTTCAAAATCTTCTTATTTGTGGCACTGCAGGAAATATTATTCTGCTTGTATCGGTTATTGTTATTTCTTTATATAGTATTTCATTAATTAAAAATGACTTTGTCTCTCACCATAACTATATGGAAAAATCTTTTAACCGGCTGGAATTTGTTAAAATTCTGTTTTCTGTTGATATAAAGATGCATGACTGGCAAAACTATGTTAAACACTACATCCTGACTGAAGATGCAAAAGAAAAAGACAAAATCAAAAAAGAAATCATAGACTTTCAAGATAGCATCAACAAAGACCTGAAAAACTATGTATCTCTTATTAATACTCATAATATTAATGTCAATCGTGAACTCATAAAAGAACTAAAAGAAGAAATAAAATCATTTAAACAGCTAAATATGGAAATTCTTAAAAAATCGAGTTTTGAATTAGACGAACAGGCCCTTCTCATAACAAAACTTTCTACCAATGAACACTATCTTAGAGCCCAGAGAGATCTAGACCTTCTTATAAATCGACACATCAATAACAGCATAAATGAACAAGATCTAAGCCTCAAATTTTATAACAGAAGTATCGACAACATAATAAATGCTTCAATTCTTATAATTTTAATGGGCATTATAATTATTGCACTTTCAGTTATTAAAGACTATACAGGCCTTAAAGAAATAATTAATAACTATAACCAGCTTCAAGAGAAAGAAAAAGAACTCATCCAACACAACAAAAAACTTCAAGAGCACGAAAGAATGTTAAAGGAACGCAATAGAGCCCTCACAAAAGCAAATGAAGAAAAAGAAAATGCTAATAGAGAATTGTTAATTATCAATAAGAGTCTTCGAGACCTGGATTCAATGAAAAACAACTTTATTTCAACAGTATCCCATGAGCTAAGGACCCCTCTGACTTCAATTAAAGGCTCTCTGGGGTTGATATTAAATGATATGATTGGCCCTGTAAACGACGAAACCAGAAATTTTCTAAATGTATGCTATAAAAATACTGACCGGCTTGTTAGAATAATTAACGAAATACTGGATATAGCCAAAATGGAATCAGGACAAATAGACCTCAATAAAGGTGAATTTGATTTTACAAAGCTTATAAATGAATCTATTGAGGGCATTAGCGGTTATGCAGTTGAGCATGATGTACAGATTATTAATGAAGTAAAAGATACTGTTAATATTTATGCTGATGAAGGAAAAATTTCACAGGTTATGTATAACCTCCTTTCTAACGCTATAAAGTTTTCAAGCCTGGATAAAGAACAAAAAGGCTGTGTTAGAGTCTATCTCTCAAGAACAGAAAACCATATACAGCTAAATATAGAAGATAATGGAATAGGTATTCCTGAAGATAAAGCCAGCTTTGTTTTTGAGAAATTTTCTCAAATAGACAATTCCTCTACACGCTGCAGAGAAGGCACAGGGCTTGGTCTTGCTATCTGTAAAGCAATCATAGAAGAACATCGAGGTACTATCTGGGCAGATATTAAACAGAAAAAAGGGGTCACAATTCGATTTACACTGGCTTCAAAAGAAATTCAAGATCAATATGAAAAAGCACGGCAAATGATAAAATAACTGCCAGATTGTGTTTACAGGTTTATCAGACCCTGTAAACTAAAGCCCGGCATAAAACCGGGCAAATACACAGGAGGTTATCAAAAACTCTATTTCCCTGTAAGCAATCCTGCTGCAGTGCCTATGGCTGCGCCCTTAATAATGTTTGTTCCACGGTTATGCTTACCAGATAGAACATAGCCAGCACCAGCTCCAAAAGCCCCATATTCTAGTACACGTTTTGCTTTTTGCCCTGAGGTCTGTTGTTGTTGATATTGCTGACCATAATTCTCTCTGGCAAATGCCATGCCTGAAGTCGTCATAATCATTGCGATTGCGAGTATTGATATTACCATCTTTCTTAAAAACATAATATTTCCCTTCATTATATCCGTAAAATTTGCCTTTAATAAAATCATATCAAATTCATCAGCTCAATTTATCAGTGTCAGGAGCCAGATAAGACTCATTCTTAAGAGGGATATTTAACCATAAAAAAATTGGGGTTTAAAATCACTTAATAACAGTACTTTTGGTGGAATTATGAACTTTTATAATACAATATTCTTAATAAACGTATTTATAAATCATCCCGGAAGGCTTATAATAAAAGGAACTAAAGTCTTGAATTTGTTGACCATTCCTTTTATTTCAAACAAACATAAATCAACTTATAAAAGGCAATAATCAGGTGGTGAAGGTAGTATCAGGAGCAGGGCATGGAAAAATTTAAAATATACAGCAATGACCCTTATGATTTCAATGACTATAAGCAAATAGAAGAGTTCTACAAGCTTATAGGAAATGATAAGGTTATAAAGAACCTCAGCGAAGAAGACAGAGGTAAAATATTCCTCAAGATTCTTGCCGATAAAAAAGAACAGCTGGTTGAGGTGTCTCTTATTAAAGACCGCAGCAGCGAATCAAGCAAGATTAAATTGCCAGGTCTTGTTCTTGACTATCAGGAATTCAAACTAAATGATGCAGAAAAATTTCTTGATATGTCTGAATATATGGAATTTGACTAGCGTAAAACAATATCCTGAAAACATTTTAAATTTTAAAAATTGCATACAATAGTTAAGATAACTCTAACAGGATTATATTTGTTGCCATGACACTTGATATAAAGAAATGTTTCGTTGCCCCGTTTGAAGCTTTTGACAGAGAAGAGCTAAAAAAAAATCATCTTATTGCAGCACTCATAACCATATGCTCTTTTGTTATTATGTTTCTGGGCAACTTTCTTATAATGCCTGTTTTGTTGATTATTATGTCTGCCGGAGCAGTTCTGGTAAACTTTTTAGTTGCAATACCGTTGTTTTTGCTTTTATTTGTTTACGTTTTTGGTCTTGTCATATTGATGTTTTGCCTGCCTTCAGGCTATTTGCTTGAAACTATTAAAAGGCAGGTTGATGGTGAAAAATTCATAATGCCACCCTGGGAGGGTAATTTCAAAAGATTCATCAAAAAAGGTACCCTTGGTATCTGCATTATATTTGTTTATACAATCGCTATAACTGTTCTTATAATAATTCTGACTGTGCCGATAATTCTTATTGGCCTAGCATTAAAGTTTTCAGGGGTTCAATTTTCTGAAGAGCTTATAGGGGGCCTTGCTGTAATCTTTACGCTGATTATAAACTTTTTCTTGATGGTTGTATCCCTTGTTTTTTCATTTATTTTCCCCATGACATTTGTACATTATGCTGTAAAAGATCGCTTTCTGGCTGGTTTTGAAATAATTACCATATTTAAAAAAATTAAAAGTAGCTTTATTGACTATCTAGCAGCTTATGGAATGATGATTTTAATTGCTATTGCTTCGATGTTTCCCCTTATGGTATTAAACTGTACCTGCATAGGTATGGTTTTTATGCCCTATCTGTCAGTATTTCTTTTACCTATAATATATTTTAACCTGTTTGCACAAACTTATAAAAAACATGATGTTTGATTATGTTACGAAAAATAACTCTTTCCAATAAATAGTTTTTTTTCTAATTATTGTTTTCAGGTCATTCAGTGATATGATTTCATTATTGATCTCATTTTGAGAATCTATAGAGACTTTAGTAAAATTAAAATAATCTTCAAATCGACAAAATGGCTTAATATCTTCCAGTTTTAGCCTGCACAAAGTTTCTACCGGTACATTTTCAGCCTGCTGGTCTTCTGATAGAGCTTCTCTAGTATAATAATATTCCTTAAGCTTTCTGATATACTTTTTTACCTGTTCTCTCTGACTGAAAAGCCAGCCTTCATAACCACATCCTCTTGTTACAATAGCCCATGGTGAACATGGATCATTCTTACAGAATTCAGGTCGTTCTTTATACATACTACATCTGTTCATATCATCTATAAACCGGCAATGATAAAGTGTCAGCTCTTCAATACCTGTTGTTTCTGCTTCCTGAATCATTCTATTAACGTGATCAGGGGCGATTTGTTTTGCAATTTCTATGTTAGAATGTGGTTCAAAAACGTATAAGAAGTCTTTGGCCAGGCTGTTTCCTTCTTTGACCATTTCTTTTAGTTTTTCAAAAGGTATAGCATTAAATGCAACACGACAGCATGTTCCACATCCTTTGCATAAGCCCTCAGGGGCAGGCAGATATTTTTTAACTTCTCCTGATGACTCTGTTAGATAGTCTTGCCAGTCTTTATGTTCATTGATAGCAGATTTTTTAGTCTCTTCAAGTTCATGATTTAGCGTTTCAAGTTCTCTTAGGATATTTTGAAGTTTTTTCCAGTTTTCAACTGCTGTTGCCTGATAGCCACAATTTGTATGAAAAAGAGTACTATCATGCACTATTGGATAAGCTTTGCAGGCTTCAGGGCGACGTTCATAAATTGCACAACAATTTGTTGAGTCATCTATATGTTGACATTTATAGAATCCTACCGTCTGCCGCTCTGGATAAAATGCTAATGCCTTTTTAACATACACAGAATCAATTTTGATAGCCTCTTCAAGGGATACAGGTTTAAAAAGTTCAAGAAAATAAGATGCATTGATAGCTTTTTGATCTTCAGGTTCTTTATCTATGAAACCTGTAAGTTCTTCGTATGTATATCCACCTTTATAGACAAGCACTTTGCAGCACAGACCACATTGCCGGCAAAGTGTATCAGGTAAATAGATAAGATCATTTATTTTTTCTATATAATTCATAATGATATCAAGATTAATTGTCAGCTACATTACTATATAAACTGCAATTCAGGTAATATAGTTCTTAAAAAAATTTGTTATACTTAGATAAAAAAAGGTTCAAACTTCGTAAATTTTTCAAAATCTTTAAATCGTCTCCTTAAATCATCCACAGTAATTGCCAGAATTCTGTCTAAGCTAAAATCCTGTACAGTAAAAGAGGCTGTGATGGTACCATTGACGATAGCAGATTTGATTGTTTTGAAGGACGTGTCATTTTTACAGGCTATAACCCCCATCATTCCTCCTGCAAAAGAGTCTCCAGCTCCTGTAGGGTCTTTAATAGTTTCCAGTGGATAAGCCGGGCAGATGAAACAGCTGCCATCTTTGCTAAATAGAAGGGCTCCGTGTTCACCTTTCTTGATGATAACATATTCCGGACCCATTTTCAGTACTCTTTTAGCTGCAATAATCAGGTTTGGAGTTTCACAAAGCTGTCTTGCTTCTTCTTCATTCAATTGCAACATATCTACTTGTTCAATGACTTTTATTAAATCTTCTCTGGTTGAGTCAATCCAGAGGTTCATTGTATCACAAACAACGAATTCGGGGTTCTTAATCTGTTTAAGAACGTCAAGTTGCAGTGATGGATGGATATTACCCAGGAATACATACTCTGATTCTCTGTAGTGTTCAGGTATCTTGGGAGAAAAATCGCCAAATACGTTAAGGTGTGTGGCCAGTGTGTGAGCCTGATTCATATCATATTCATAATAACCTTTCCATCTAAAAGTCTTTCCTTCTGCAAATTCTATACCATCGATATTAATATTCTTAGATTTAAAGAGACTTATAGCTTCCTGAGGGAAGTCTTTACCCACTACTCCAACCATATTGACATTGCAAAATAAGCTTGCAGCAATAGAGGCATAAGAACAAGATCCTCCCAGAATCTCATCTCTGTCGCCATAGGGAGTTTTAATAGAATCAAGCGCTATTGAGCCAACAATAAGTAAATCTGCCATAAATAAATCCTTAAAATGTCTTATTTCCGATAATGACCTTTACGGTTTTTCTCTCAAGGCCTGTGAATTGCAGCTATACATAAATAGCTTTCATATAATATCAACAATATAGTTCTATGACAATTGGTTTAGGTTATGTTTGAAAAGCCTTATCAATCGTGTTTTTAAAATATAGCCTGCTGCTAAAGTCTATATTAACACGTGCATAGAGCTAAACATAGAGACTAATGTATAATTATAGTAATAAAATCAACAGGTTTTGATTTTTAAGTTATGCACTGATCTTTGATAATGGTATAATAATATTACCTTAAATGGTTCATGAAACTTGCCAGTGTTTAAAAAATAACTCTTTTTAATCGAATAATCATATATAGAAGCTAATAAAGATATTACAATATAGGAACCACTTTCTATGCTTGAAAAAAACCTTATAAATATTGAAAAATACAATAAAGACCTTGTTAATAAAATTAAAAACCACTCTATACTTGGCAATTTTTGCTTTGATCTTGCAAAATCAGGGGATGTTGTTCTTATATATGAAAATTTCCCTTTTCATTCTGTTGAAGCACCCCAGCAAGAGGCCTTACAGGTTTTTGATACAATTGCAGATACCAGCCGTTCTGCGATACACGTTATGTTTGGGCTGGGATTAGGTTATCTGTTTAAAAGGCTCTACTTAAGCTCTCAGGGACGTATTATTGTTTATGAACCAAGCTTTGATATACTGAAAATAACCTTCGAGAATGTTGATTTTTCCCCGGAGCTTGCAGATGAAAGGGTTACAGTGGTTACTACTGATAATGAGCTTGAGCAGGCTATCAAAAAGTATTATATGTTTGAAGATCCTATGAACATATGCTTTTTAGACTCATATAAAAAACTTTTTCCTGCTAAAATACAGCAATTAATGGATACTGTTGTAAGAATCAGAAGGTATATCGATAGTGACGCACATACTCTTTATAATACTTCTGTTAAATGGCTGGAAACAGGCTTTTCAAACTTTAAAAAAATGATGGAATCAGAATATATAGATTGCCTGAAGAACAAATTTCAGGGTACACCAGCTGTAATCTTATCTGCCGGGCCATCATTACAGAAAAACATTGAAGAACTGAAGCCTTATAAAGATAAGGTGATTGTTATTTGTGTAGGTGCAGCTCTAAGAGCAGTAAAGGATAAATATAATATAGTTCCTGATTTTTCTGTTTATTCTGATGCCAATGAACCCATATTTAATCAGGTTAAAAATGTTGAAGGACTCAATCAGGTCAATGCTATAATCCAGCCGGTGGTATATAAACCAGTCTTTGACAGTAATTTCAAACGACATTTTATTTATCTTGCAAAAAATAGTGCTTTTGGCAACTGGCTGGGTAATCTATTAGATTTAGATGTTGAACAGTATGAAAACTACGGCACTGTAGCAATTAATGCTCTGTTTTCAGCTGTCAACTTTGGCTGTAACCCTATCATATTTATGGGACAGGATCTTGCTTACTCAAATGACGGAAATGCATACTTTGATAAGAACATACCTGACCTCTTTGGAGATAAGGTTAATGTTGAAGTTGCCGGCTGGCACGGAGATAAGGTGCAAACAATATTGCAGTATTCCAACTATATTAAAAATTTTGAAGACCTTCTCCCTGAATTTAGCCCTGAAATAAGAATCATAAATGCTACTGAAGGGGGTGCTTTTATCAAAGGGATGGAACATATACCATTTAGAGAGGCAGCAAAAACAATACCTGATAGAATAGTAGATGTCGAACAAATCATTCAAGACTCTATTAATAACTATATTAACCCCTTTAAAGCAAGAAAAGTGCTTATCTATAAATCGTTTAAAACACATATCAACGCTATGAATAAGTTAAAAGTTATAATTCGTAAAGCTCAAAGCATAGCAGATCGAATGGAAAAAGAAACTGATAAATCAACATGCAGCAAACCCTTTGTATTAAAGTTATTTAAAGAGCTGTATGATATGAATAATAAACTTAATTTGACAATACAGAATGAATGCCCACTCTTAATCAATTATATTCAGAAAGAAGGCATGGAGTTTAAACAGAAATACAGGCGGTTCAAGCAGGTTGACGATGAAAATATTGAAGATAAGAAAACCTATATAATGCTCTATAAAAACATTTATGATGCGCTCCTTGAAAGGATTCCGGCTCTTCAAGAACAACTTTCTGATATTGCTGGTGTTAAATTATAATACATATGTGTTTTTATAGCCTTAAACCCTCCGGCCCTATTTCTTGAAACTGAGAATATTATAACCCCAGAACGCTTTTATAAATTTAAATTTAAGATATGGGCACCTTAGTATTATAATTTTATCTTTCATTTGGTAAAACGCCAGAAATGGTTTAAAATCAAAGAATATTTAACTAAAACAATTATTTTGTATGCGGGCTTATGACCAAAAACAATGATAAAATCGAACCCAGAAAGTGCCCAGGCTGTCAAAAATATCAGAATCTGGGTAATTCATACATCACCAGAGACGGTTATCTTTGTATTGACTGTATTAAGAATAATAACATAAAGATGAAAGTTCTCCCGGAAGAAAAGGAGATTCATTGCCCGTTCTGTTCTGCCAGTCTGACAGTTGATAACTTGTTTATATCTCCGACAATTTTACTATGCAAGGAATGCGAAAGAAAAATTAGCCGTTTTTTAACACACAAAGAATTTAAAGAGGTCCAAAAAACGAATGATGCCATCCCCAAATATCCATATGCAGTTACAATAGGGTTTGTAATCCTTTTGCTGGTGGTTTATATAATATCAACTTTTCCTAATTTCACAAAAATTAACTATTTTTTCTTGCTATGGGGGGGTATGATACCGGTTGTTCTTGATTCATCTGAATACTGGAGGCTGATAACAGCTAATTTGTTGCATGCAAACCTGATGCATATAGCTGCCAATACGGTTAGTATATTGATATGGGGCCACCTGCTCGAAAAATATTTAGGTAGTCGTGGAATGATAATTCTTATTATACTGTCAGGCCTTTTTACTACAGTGTTTTCAGGGCTTTTTTCACCTGTAGATAGTTTTTCAATAGGTGCTTCAGGTATTGCCTACGGCCTGATGACAGCTTTTATGGTGTATGCTTTCGTTATAACTTTACTTGGAAACCCTAAAGAATTTGGCGGACAGCTTGTCAGTTTTTCTGTACTGGTTATAATACAAATATTTTACAACCTTCAAGGGGCAGGGACACTTGATATATGGGGTCACCTAGGTGGCAGTGTCGCTGGATTGCTATTCATGATAGTTTATTTCCTTATTAAAATACCAGTGTATCTAAAAACACGCAAATTGCCTCGAGAGCTTTAAAATCCATGTTTCAGAGGATCTGATCATAGAAATAGATTGCTAATAAGCAATTCTGACGATCAAATCTGACTAAAAGCTGTAATCGTTGCCTTTTTTAAAAACATAAACATTTAATTGAATTTCAATATCGTTTATACTATCATTCTTATAATGCAGGATGGTCTTTTTAAGAAATGAAACCGATTTCACGAGATAATATAATACTTTTTATAGTTCTAGCTTGCGTTTGGTGCACTTTGTATTTTGTACCTCACTTTAAGACAGGTTTAAACCTGGATAACAGTATAACAGATTTGATGTATCAGCTTAATTATGTTATATCAGAACAGGAAAAACCTGATGATATAATTATTATAGACCTAGACTATGATTCACTCTGGCTCAAAGAAAGGCCTGACTATTTAGCAGATCTTGTAGAAAAGCTGGCAGTAGCAGGACAGGCTAAAGTTATTGCCCTGGATATCCTTTTTGACGACTATAAAAACCCTGAGCCACCATCTAAAAGATTGGATGACCTGACTTTAGACTGTACTCAAAATTATAATATACCTTATGAAATGAAGCTGGCCTGTATTATGGATGATGAAAATGTTTATAATGTTATTCTGGCTGTTCAGAGGTTAGATAAAAAAACTTTCAGCCTTCCTTTGCCTATTTTACAGGAGGCAGCCTGGGGCCTTGGCTATGTTGACAAAAAGATTGACCATGATGGAATACAGAGAAGTTTTATATTATTTGATTATGGAGAAAATTCTATCCAGTTTCTTTCTATGCCAGCAGCAATAGCAGCATACGTAACAGATGTACCTGTTATAGATTCATCTGACACTGTTAAATTTATGGATAAGACTATTATTACTGATAATAAGTTTATTGTGACTCCTTATTTATCTGGTCCTAATAGCCAGTTCCATTATGTAAATGCCTCAAAACTATGGAATAATTTGAATAATGATGATTATTTTTTAAAAAAATTTAAAGACAAAATTGTTCTTATTGGATCAACATCGCATCTATTAGGCGATCTGACAACTACACCCTTTACAAAATTTAACCACAACAAGGCTTTTAAGGGGCTCATGCCTGGCATTGAATTTCTAGCTAACTGTGTTAACAGCCTGATAAATGAAAAATACTTTAAACATACACCTTTATGGTTAACCTTTATTGTTTCACTTTTTTTAATTCTTTTGAGTTTGCTGTCATTATTAATACCTGAATCCAGATATAGCTTTGTATACACTATACTTCTTGCTGCTATTACTCTGACAGCAAGCTTTGTATTATTTAAATATTTCTATATAATCACTCAAACAGGAACAACTGTTGCAACAATGCTACTATCAATACCACTGGTGTATGCTTATAAATATCTAAAAGTGAATAAACTCTTTGGTCGGTACGTTTCACCTGATGTTGCAAATCTTATATGGAAAAACAGGGATCAGATAATACTATCAGGAGAGAAAAGATATGCTACAGTTGTTTTCTCAGACATTAGGGGGTTTACTTCACTTTCAGAAAAAGCAGATCCTGAGTTGATTCTGGCTCTTTTAAATGAATACTTTGAAAGAATGGCTTCTGTTATCTATGATAATCAGGGAAATCTTAATAAATTCATTGGTGATGGGCTAATGATCCTTTATGGAGTGCCGGTTTCAGCAGGGACACCAGATCAGGATGCTTATAATGCTGTAAAATCTTCAATATTAATGCTTGAAGAAGTAAAAAAACTTAATGATAAATGGCAAAATAAATACCCTGAAATTAATATTAACATAGGTATTGGTATTCATAGCGGTGAAATAATTGTTGGTAACATTGGTTCATCAAAACGACTTGAATATTCTGCTCTGGGGGATACCGTTAATCTAGCATCAAGACTGGAAGGACTCAATAAAGAGTATAATACAAATATAATAGTTTCTAATAATACTTATGAAATGATAAAAGACAGATTTAATTTTAAGGATATAGGTTCTGCAAAAGTTAAAGGCAGAACTCAAGAAGTAAATATTTTTACTATAAAAAATAAAACGGAGGAATAATTATGAAAATGTATAACAAATATCTGTTAACACTTATAGTTATTTGTTTTCTTGCATGTCCAGCTATTCTTGCTAAAGGCAAAAAACCTAAACTTGAAATACCAAATGGAACAAAGATTTTTTCTTCCTCAATAAGCAGTGATACTATAGGTGGAAATGCCATAAGAGCCCATACTGTTATTTTAGAAAATGAAATTGAACAGGCAATGCCACCATTTGACCAGCCATCAATGTCTGAAAGCGGTAATATAACAAAATATATTACCCCGACAAATGCCAGTGTATACAAGGTAAACCCACTTTTTGAGTGGCATTTGCCAGTTTGTTCTGAAGAAACACCCTGCACAATTACTATTAAAGAAGCAGAGCTGGAAGAACCCACAATATTAAGCCAGGATAACATTATGGATAATCAAATAACAATCAAACCAACAGAAATAGGGCTTATAGTCGGTAAAAGCTATACGTTTAAAGTTTCACACACTGATAGTCAGCCTGCATATGAGAAATTGCTTGTCTTTAACTATCTTCCTGATTCAGATACTAAAAATCTTGAAGAAGAATTAAAACAAGTAAAAACCCTTGAAAATTTTGACAGAAAGATCGAAGTGATAAATATTTTTCTGAAAAATAACTTCTGGTTTGAAGCACTGGCAAATCTTGACAAGCTAATTCTTGAAATATCTGAAAATAGTAAATCTGAACTATCGAAAGAAGATTTAATAAGCTTTAAAGAGCAGCTTTATAGTTCTGTAAACAGCATAGATAGGTAACAGGAGCAATTGATGACCAGATTACTTCTCATTCTATCAATATTAATAGCATTTGTATTCAGCACAGGACCACTAAGAGCTGAAAATAACGAGGATGAATATTTCTATCTCCCACAGGAAAGAATGCTTATTGATACCAGGCAGCATGATAAAGCACTTGAAATCTTTAAAAACAATCTTGAAAAAGCTATAACAACTAATAAACATAGAGATATAGCTAAATATAACAAGAATATTGCTGATATATTCCTGAGAAAAGCAGACTATGCTACTGCAATAAATTACTATAAAAAAGCTATGGAGATTTCAAAAAACATTAATGAAAAAAAACTCACCCGTTCAAGTCTGCATAACACAGGTGTTGCTTTCGCCTATCAGGGCAATTATAAAGAAGCAGAACACTATTATGCCCAAGCGCTGGATATTTCTAAAGAGTTAAATTTTGATTATGGCATTCTATCTGCGTATAATAACCTAGGTAATATGTATTTTAACCTGGCAGAATATGATAAAGCACAGGAAAGCCTTGAAAAAGCACTTGAAATAGCAAATAATACAGGTGTAAAAGAATACCAAATATCTGTTACCCTTAATCTTGCAAATATTTATAATTATAAAGGACATTATGACAGAGCAAAACAAATGTATGAATCTGTAGCCAGTATTTCTAAAGACTATCAAGACCAATCACTCTATACTGATGCCCTTCATAACCTGGCTATACTTGAACATAATCTTGGGAAGTATGACCGGTCAATTGAATATATGAATAAACTTGAACCTTATTACCTGAAAACAGGTGATAAGAAAAAATTAAGTCAGTTATACCTCAATCTGGGCGCAAGTGAGCTGAAAGCCTCATCTGCAAAACCTGTAACAGAAGCCATAAAACTAAAAAATGATTCTGTCATTCATCTTAAAAAAGCAAGAGATATAGCCATTGAAATTAACGCTATAGATACAGGTTTGATGGCTCATAGACAGATTCAGGCTTATTATCAGGCAGTTATAAACTCCTGTGATGAAATAAATAAAGCTTACAGTGAAACTATGAAGTATGTCAGAGAACTGGAAGAATTTTCAAATACTGAAGAAACAAAAAGCATTGTTACTGAACTTAAGGCGCTGGAAGACCCAAGACAATTTTGCAATGAAGAAGTTATTGCCAGAACAATAAAAGAGCAAATTGAAATTAATGAAGCCTTTATTGAGGTAGTTAAAGCAAATAATTATAAAGGACTTTTGCCCAATGCATATATGATTCTCGCAGATAACTACTTTATGCTAGGTAATTATGAAAAAGCCTGTGAAGCTCTGGAAAAGGCTATAAACCTTAAAAAAGAACTGTATTCTACTGATATATGGCGAGCGTATAGAAATGCAGCCAGAATGTATGACAAACAGGGTAATAAAGAAAAAGCTAACGACTATTATCAAAAGGCAGTTGATAGTGTACTGGATATCACCCGATATATACCTGATGAAAAAGATTTAACCAGTTATATAACAGAAAAACAATTTTTGTTTAGAGAATATGCAGATTTTAAATTAAAAACAGGTAGTATTGAAGGTGCTATGGAAATATTAGAGCTGGGTAAACTCTCTGAACAGGCTGATTATCTGATAAAAGGTATCAATAACAATACTATAAACATTAAGAATCCAAAAGCTGAACTTGTTAAGAGTACTATAGATGCGAAAACAAGAGCTGCCAGAATTAATGATGCTATTCATCAAGAGGCATCAGCAAATTCTCAATCACAGAATTCTATTAATATTGATGACCTTAGAAAACAGCTCCAGCAAGCCCGCCTTGATTTTCAGCAGAAAGCCCTTCAAATTCAAGAGAAATACCCGGAAATATTGAAATACATTGCTGTCAAACCTACGACTATGCGTACGGTAAAACAACTTCTCCCTGAAGGGGCGATCTTAATTCAACCTGTAGTCTTTGAAGATAGAACAATTATCTTTCTTGCCCCACCAGGAAAAGAAGTTTCAACATTCAAAGAGATACCTGCCGGCAATAAAGATATTCTTAATATGTTAGTTAAGTTCAGACAATCACTTAATGAACATGATGAATTTCAGCTAAAAAAAGCTGGATATGATCTTTATAAGCTTTTAATAGCACCAATAGAAAAAGATATAGAAGGTTATGATACGCTTATTATTAGCCCTTACGAAAATTTGCGCTATATACCATTTCAGGCTCTACATGATGGAAACAAGTATATGGTTGAAAAGTTTAATATAATTAACTTAACAGGTTCTGGAACCTTAAAATTAGCTGACCAAAGTGGGTTGAATATCACAAGAAATACAAAATTTCTGGCTTTTGGCAACCCCACTGAAGATCTGCCCTCTTCAGAGCAAGAAGTAAAAACTATTGCAACTAATTTTGTCAATAACAAAATATATATACGATCTGATGCGCTGCGTAATGCTTTTGACGAAGAGATTTATAATGATTATGATATAATACATTTAGCTACTCACGGCGTATTAAACAATAATAACCCGGGTGATTCAAGGCTGTTATTTGCTGGCAAAGATCATAATTTCTTATCAGTCTCTGAAATTATGGCGTATGACTTTTCAAATACAATGTTAATTGTTCTGTCTGCCTGTGATAGCAATATAGGAATTACCCGGGGAGCTGAAATCAGTGCTCTTGGTGCAGCATTCGAAATGGCAGCCGCACCTGCTGTTATTGCATCTCTCTGGAAAGTCAACGATCAGAGTACATCTCTTCTTATGGAAGAATTTTATCATCAGCTCTCACAGGGTAATAGTCGTTCAAAATCATTAAGATCTGCTCAGATAAAGCTTATTAACACCAATAAGTATAAAAATCCTTACTACTGGGCACCTTTTGTGCTTATGGGAAATGGTAAATAAGCATTGAAAAAGTTTATATTTGTTATCTATCTTGTATTTAATTATCCAGAATACAAGATATGTTATATTTAATTCTTACTAATTATAACTTTATTTCTGGTAATATTTAATTTATGCCTCTGCAAGAAGCTTTTCGGCTAGTGGCATTTTTAAGATCTTGAACGGTTTTGGTTTTAAGCTTTGTTTAGTTGTGCTGATATATTTCATAGTTTCATTCCAGGAGCCATATTTTTCGACAAATTGTCTTGCTCTATCAGCTGAGCCTTCAAGTTGAATTTCAATGACTTCTACAAGCATATTGCGGGCAGAAGGGATCATTTTATCAAGATTTACATTCATTTTACCTGCAGGTTTTATCATTATAGCCTCTTTTTCAATAAAATAATTTAGCTGCATCAACTCTCTCATTCGGTGAGCCTGTGTCAGGTCAGGTTCACTCAGTGGCATCTGGTCTACTGCCCAGGTAACAAGCATCTTATTAGCCAGCTTTTGACTGTATTTATTGCATTTGACAAAATAATCTATTGCATATAAAGAGGCCACATCTGCTTTACACTCTTCTATTATATCTCCATAGCCATCACCAAGAGAAACTTTTTTATCTCTACCATCTGTTGTTGTTACAGGTCCAAGGGAATGAGCCAATTCATGTCCAATTGTAAATAAATGGTCGGCTTCTCTGTCATATAAATCATGTAAAGATTGATCTACTAATGAATTTAAGAGTTTCAGTAGTTTTTCATGATCTACTGTATGCCTGATTTGCTTGTGGAACACATTTCTATTACCGCAATTGAGTTGTGCTGCAAGCTTATCATCATTAGGTAAATTTTGAGCAAGAGTGATACCAGGCCTAAGGGCGCTGTAATCGCCTGAAAGATAAACAAGATCTACATCAACAAGTGTTTGGTTGATTTCATTTTTGCTGGCATTGTTTATTGATTGTTTATAGTTTTCGGCATCTGGCATAAGTTTAGCCAGAGATGCCAGGTGGTTTTTATAATCCATGAGGTTTCTGGAGGCTTCGATATCTACAATGCCTGTTCGGGCTCCAATAAAATCTTTGGCTTTTACTGTAAGGTTATGTTTTTCCAGTAATTTTAAAAAATCGATATTCTCTACAATAGAGCCTGTAAACGTATCTGCGTATGATTCACGGCCTATAGTGAATTCCAGAGGGCAATCAAAGAGTTTGGCCCACAGGGTATCTGCTTTATAGCTATATTCAGGATCATTTGACATTAGAGCTTGAGCCTGTGTTCGAAGGTATTTAGCAAACCCTTCGTGGGTTGTAAAGCTTGCTGCATTAAGAAGTTCTTTTGCAGCTATTTTATACTCTCTGGCAAAGGCAATATAGTATGGTATTGCCTTAAGAGTATTACCATCTCTTCTAACGATAGTATCAAAACTTAAAATAGCAGGTATTTCTTCAACATTTTCCTTTAAATATTTAATAAGTTCTTCAGGTGTAAGCTTTTCAGGAAAAATATTTTTTGTTTTAGTTTGTTCAAGGTTTTTAAATAATCTGACAGGGGTTTTAGAAAGCCCGTCATTGCCTTCAATTCCGTTAAAGATTTTAAAGAGTTTCAGTGTTTTTTCTGCACGTGTATTGCCTTTGAGGGCAGCTTCTTGCAGAGCCATTTTAAGGTCAAGATTTCTGGAATGATCCTGTTTTAAAAACACATAATCCAGTGCTTTTGATGCTTTAACCAGGTGTTTAAGTGCTATTTTGTCGTTGTTTTCAAGCCGTTCATATTCTTTTAACGGGTTAAATATATATTCGACACTTCTTTCATTAAAAATTTCGTTGAGATAGTCTTCATTTAGTGCCAGTTCAAATCCGAAAAACATAATATTTCCTTTATTGAGAGTAAGTTATACAAACAATTTATCATAAAAAGACTAATGCATAACTATAGCAATAGATTTTTTGTTTTCGATTTTAAAAATATTAAAAGTGAAGATATGGATTGAACGAGTCGATTTGCCCCGGGCTTTCAAAGCACGTATACGAAGTCAGCAAGCCAGTTGTGAAAACATTTTGCTTCTTTTTTCAAAAAGAAGAGACCTCATGCCTTCCTTTAGGGTGGGCGGTATCTGGGGTTTGAACATCGAAAAATTTTTAAGTTATGCAACGATCTTTTAAATGAGTTTTTTTTTAAATTTTAATTAAGCAGATATATTTTCTAATTTATAATTGCAATGAAAATTCACAATTTCAGAATGATTATCATTAGCGAAATACTTGAGAATTCAATAATTGGTTAGTTTTTCAACAATACATAAGTATTAGTGTGTAAACAGGCTCTTTAAGGCTATAGACAATATTATACCTTTATCTAATCCTATTTATATATGGTTTTGTGTTATTATTAATCGTTTCAAAAGGCAACAGGAAAGCGTATGAAAACAACCAGATCAAAAAAAGTTAAATTTGGTGAACTTGAAGATAGTGTTATGCAATGTGTGTGGGATTTAACAGAAGTAAATGGAAACCTTGTAGACGTTAAATCTATAATAAAGGCACTTAATGAAAAGAACCCAGAGAAGCAATATGTTTATACTACAATACACACAACGTGCTTACGCCTCTGTAAAAAGAACAGGCTAGAAAAAGTACAGATAAAGAACAAATATTTTTATCAAACTGCTGAAACAAAAGACATGGCACTAAAAAAGGATCTTCAAACCCTTGCAGACAAATATTTTAATGGCAATTTAAGAGACGCAATTCTATCTTTAAGTAAACTTGAGAAGCGTTAAATAATCATATCGTCTTCACCGCCACGAGATATGATTATTTCACCAGTAGATTCAAGGGCTCTAATAATTCCTACTATTTTAGTTTGCATTTCCTGAACATCTTTAGCTCTCACCGGGCCCATATATTCCATATCATCTTTAAGCATATTGCCTGCCCGTTCAGACATGTTGCGGAATATTTTTTCTTTAACCTCATCGTTTGCAGATTTAAGAGCCAGTGCAAGGTCTTTTGTTTCTACTTCTCTTAACAGTCGTTGAATGGCTCTATCATCAAGCTGGATAAGATCTTCGAAGACGAACATAAGTTCACGTACGTTTTCAGCGAGTTCAGGGTCATTTTCTTCCAGAGATTCCATAATAGCTTTTTCTGTAGCTCTATCAGATCTGTTCAGTATGTCAGCAAGGCATTCAACACCGCCGGCTTTAGAGAAATCCTGTGATACAACTGAGGAAAATTTATTTTCAAGTATTCTTTCAACTTCTGCGAGAACTTCGGGGTTTGTTCTATCCATTTGAGAAATTCTGGTGGCAACAGCCGCCTGCATTTTTGGTGTAAGACTGTTCAATACAGCTGCTGCTTTTTCTGGTCTGAGATAAGCCAGCACCAGAGAAACCAGCTGGGGGTTTTCATTCTGGAAAGATGTTGCCAGTTGTGAAGGATCAGCTTCGTTAAAAAATTGAAAAGGAGTACTTTGCAGAGATGCCATCATTTTATCAAGAATGGCATCGGCTTTTTTCTCTCCATAGGTAGATTCTAATAGGTGACGGGCATAATTTACGCCACCCTGAGCTATAAACCCGCTTGCCTGAAACATATTATGAAATTCTTCAAGGATAATTTCCAGGTGTTCTTGCGGGACTCTGTGCAGTGCAGCAATTTCAAGAGTAATATGTTCCACTTCATCTTCATCTTTGATATTTCTCAGTATTTCAGAGGCTGATTGAGGCCCTAAAAGTATTAAAAGAGCTGCAACTTTCTGGGCATTGGTCATTGTTGCAATATTTATAACTTTTTTTTCTGCCATCTTAACCTCTGCTGAAAACAATCAATATCTTATTATATTTTATAGTTATTTTTCATCAAATACCAGATATATTTGATAAAATACGTCAAATACACTATCAGAATTGTGAAATTTGGTTACATTTAACAATTTATCAGTTTGTAATACTTGTGAAAAAGTATTTTTGCAAACTATTACTCAGGTATTGTATTTTAAGTAATAAAAGTTACTCTAAAGTTTTTAAAAGATATTTAGTTAAATTTTCACCAATAGCATTTACACTGGCAAGTTGATCATTATTTTTCATTGTGTCATCATCGTTGAATGCATTATCAGCCGCTGAAAGAGAGTACATATCAGGCAACACAAGAACAAAAACATTTTGAAGAATTTCTCGAAGGCTATAAAGCCCTCTTAGCCCTCCAAATTTACCTGGAGAGGCACTCAATAGAGCAGCTGTTTTACCTTTAAAAGCTGCCAGCACAGGTTCTCCTCTTTCGGGTCTAGAGGCCCAGTCAATAAGGTTTTTTAGTACTGCTGATATAGAGCTGTTATATTCAGGTGATGCAATTAAAAAACCGTGGTGAGACTTCATTAATTCTTTAAATTCTTTTGCTTTTACCGGTATTCCTGTCTCATCTTCTATGTCGCCATCATAAACAGGTACCTGATAGTCTTTAAGATCAATGTATGTGACTATTGCACCGGCTTCAGCTGCTGCTTTTGCAGCAATTTTAACAATTTTTTTGTTTAGAGAATCTTTTCTTAGACTGCCTGCAAATGCTAAAATCCTTGGTTTTTCAGACATATTTTATCTCCTTTATTAGACTAACGCATAACTATGGTGATAAATTTTTAAGTTATGCATTGATTTTTTGTTTAGTATTTAAATTGATTATAGAATGTAAATTATACTATGTTCATACATCTTAATGGGGAAGTTATCAATTTTTGCAGGTATTTTTTAGGTTAAGACCGGTTGAAGTCAGTTTGCAGTCAACAATTTGTTGAGTAACCTTAATGCTTTATAGTGTATTTATACTCCTTAATTATAATATAAATTATATTTAATTAAGATAAAATATAAGATAGCTGTTAATAATAAAAATAACTATACTCTAATTTTAAAG
The DNA here is from genome assembly GCA_964517135.1 of uncultured Gammaproteobacteria bacterium. Taxonomy (GTDB): domain Bacteria; phylum Cyanobacteriota; class Vampirovibrionia; order JBFMGH01; family JBFMGH01; genus CAZFBA01. The sequence continues at coordinate 19,007 of CAZFBA010000021.1, read as the reverse complement.
CATAAGGCTTTTAAACCCGTTTTTTTTCAAGTATAATGTCAAATTGGTATTAGTATTCAGGCGGTAAAAAATGTCTAAAATAGTTAAAAGATTACAGGAACTGGGTTATACCCTTGCTGAGGCACCAAAGCCAGTAGCCAGCTATATTCCTGCTTTGCAGACAGGAAACCTTGTCTTTACATCAGGCCAACTACCTATGAAAGATGGAGAAATAGTTTATTCAGGCGAAATAGGCGGTATATACTCTGACATAGAATCAGGACAGAAAGCTGCAAAACTCTGTATTCTAAATGCCTTAAGCGCAATACAGGCTGTTATAGGTGATCTTGACAGAATAACCAGAATTGTAAGAATAAATGGTTTTGTCAAAAGTGCCGTACTTTTTAACAATCAACCGGGTGTAATTAATGGAGCCTCAGATTTTATACTCGAAATATTTGGCCCGGAAATAGGTAACCACACAAGAACAGCTATTGGGGTAAAAGAACTTCCTCTGAATGCTTCAGTAGAAATAGATATGATTGTTCAAATCGACTAAATGATAAGATATTTTATAGTAATACTGTTAATTTTCGTTTTATTTCCAGCAGAAATAACTGCCCGAGATTATGCTGCTACACGTGGAAAAATGCTTGTCACTGAAATAACAGGTGAAAAAAAAGATAAAGAGCAGGTTGTCTTTACTATCAAAGCTAATGAAGCTAGAATAGATACAGGGAGCAAAATTTATTACATCGTAGAACTGGATACACAAAAGGCTTTTTTGGTTAATCCCCGTCGAAAAACTATTACACTAATGTATTCTAAAAATATCCTCGAACATGAACTTCCTCCACTGCAAATACTTAAGGATAAAATCAGTCTTAAAAGCTATTTAACTGAAATTAACGCACACTTTGAAACAGTAATTGTTGATGGCCCCGACAGATACGAAAAATGGGTCTTCAATATTGGCCCTGTCTTTTATATAGTAAAAATTAAATTGCCTGAATACTTTCCACATGAAGTAGAAATAACATCTAATGATCGAAAAACTATTGTAAGAATTGAAGAAAAAGAATTTATATCACCAGAACTACTTTCAGAAGACTATTTTACAGTGCCCCAGGATTTTAACCTGGTAGACCTTATTTCAAAATAAATATAAAATGAATTATAGCGCAAGCTTTCTTAGAGAATATTATGATACAATCCAGCATAAAAATAAGACCAGTAAGAATTACAGACAATAACAGGATCAATAAATTCTTTGATGAAGTTGATATGCCTGTTGTGCCATCTTTTGTGGCAAGTGCTAACCCCAGAAAACTGACCAGCCCTGTATTGAAAATTCATTATTATCTGCCACTTGGCTGGAAAATTCTTCAAGAAGGTTATGTAGCAGTAGAAAACGACAACATAATTGGTTTAATTGCTATTATACCTGATTCAAAGACCAAATTGCGCTGGAAAATAGATCAGTTTTACTTGAAACCCAATGCCTATGACGTAGGAAAACTCCTTATAGACTATATTGTAAATAAATATGGTGCTGAAGGCGTAGAAACCTTCATAGCAGAACTGGACGAAATGAATGCAGATGCTCAGGATCTCTTTAAGAATGCCTGTGGATTCAGATTCTGCACCAGAGAATATACATATAAGTACCCACTTAATGGCGAAATATTGCCCGAAGTTGACATTAATAACTTTAGAAAGATGAATTCGTCTGATACAGAAAAACTTTATGACCTCTACATCGAATGCCTTAAACCCCAGGCAAAAATTAGCCTTGAAAAAGACCCTGATGACTTTAACTCGGGTATTTCCAGATTTTTTAGAAATCATTTTAATGGTATAGAAATTGCCCAGTGGGTTCTGGAAAACCCTGAGAACAAATCTATTGTAGCTTATGCTGACATTAGAACTGTTGATAATACTGTTTCTCATGCCTGTATATTTACGGCACTTCCTTATTCTGAATACTATAAAGACATCCTGAATTATCTTATAAACTATGCAGGGCTCAAAAACAGAAACGCCATTCTCCATATTAACCTTTGTGAAGCAATACAGAGCTACAGCCACTTTCAGGATATTATTAACAAACTCGAACTTGAGCTAATAAAATCATCTATAATACTGGTTAAAGATTATTGGCGCCCATTAAAAGAGCGAAAACCTCTTACTACCTCACCAATTATCATTTTCCCTGAAGGAACCTCAACAGCCTATAACCCTGTTAGTACCTTAAAAAAGGGATAATTAGTAATACATATGTATTACTTTTTGCCTAACGTTCTGGCAACAATATAGCCGCTTGACCAGGCAAATTGAAGGTTATAGCCTCCACAAAAGCCATCAACATCAAGGATTTCACCGGCAAAAAATAACCCCGGCCTGAGTTTAGATTCAAGAGAGCGTGAATCAACTTCTTTAAGGTTAACCCCGCCTGCTGTAACCATCGCACTGGCAGTATCAGCCCCTGAAATGCTTATTCGATAGTCAGTAAGAGCATTTGCAATATGCTTGCGTTCAGTTTTAGTAATGCTGTTGGCCTTTTTTTCTGGATCAATATTAATATCCTCTAAAATGAAACCTGCAAGATTTCTCGGGCAATATCTGGTAATCAGCGTCAGTATTGCTTTATTTTTATTATCCATAAAAATCTGAATAAGCTCTTTATCAAAAGTTTCTGGGTTTTTTGCATTGCTAAAATTTAGTGATATTGAAACTTTATTATACTTGCCATCAACAATACAGGCTGCCATTGAAGAAAGATCCAGAATAACAGGCCCGGAAAGCCCTTTATGGGTAAAAAGAAGATCGCCCTGCTTCTGTGCTAATTTTTTATTTTCAGAATATAGGGTAACTTTAGTATTTTCTAATGTTATCCCTGAAAGGTTTGATAGCCCTGTTTTGTCTGATTTTAAGGATGTAAGGCCCGGATAAAGCCCTGTTATTGTGTGGCCTAAAGATAGAGCTAGGTTATAGCCATTTATTATTGTGATGTTTTTTTTGATGCTGAACTTGCCTCCAGTTGACAGGAGTATGTAATCAAAAGTTTCTGATCCGGTTTTAGTTTCAAGGGTAAACTTATGGTCATGAAACAAGATTTTTTCCACGCAGCAGAATGTTTTAAGAGTAACATTGTTTTTTCTGGTGTAATGAAAAAGCAGGTTTTTGATTGTTTGAGCTTTATCTGTTCCAGGAAAAACGCATCCCTGGTCGTCTGTATAAGTTTTAATATCGTGCTGTTCAAACCAGTGAATTGTATCCTGTGCATTAAATTGATTAAATATTGAGTAAAGAAACTTCTCACCCCTCAGATATTGTGATGAAAGAATTTTATTATCTTTAATGTTATTAGTAAGATTACAGCGGCCTCCACCGGTAGCGAGCAGCTTTTGAAGAGGTTCTTTAAGTGCTTCAAATATGGTTATATCAAATTCTGAGAAGTTTTCTTGCTCAATAATATTAGCCAGACAGAACATACCGGCAGCGCCTGCGCCAATGATAGCAAGCTTTTTAGTCATCCTGCTGGTCTTTTGCAATTTCAAACCCTGAAATCATAGACGAAATTATTTCTGTTGCCTGCCCTGTTGAATTAAAAATAATTTTGGTTTTAATGCCGTTTTTATAGATATTTTCTTCAAAATGTGCTTCGCCAAAGGGCATTCTTGATGAAAAAGCAGGTATCTGGTTATCAGGAGGCAATATAAATGATTTCATGTCTTCAATGGCTGTAGATAAGTTCACAGCAACGGGATAGCTAATATTTTCAAGAATTGAGATATCATTTCTATAAACAACTGTTATGTCTGCATTATCTTTCTTATAGATAATGATATTTTTGGCACCGCTGTGGTGATATCTGGGTATGTTCATGGGAGAGCCGTATAATTGCTGGTTTTGATCTTTGGTATTGCCAAGTATAGCCAAGGCAGGGAGGTTGCATACAATTAAAAAGCTTAAAAGTGTTGAAAACAATATACTTTTCTTGAATATACCCATAGAACCCTTCGTTAATAAAAAATTTATAACGTATTGTGAATACAGATTATTATAGCTCAGCTGGTTATTTATGTGAAAAAGATTAACATATTCAAAGCGAAATAAAAAAAACCTTCCCGGTTGGAAAGGTATAAGTGAGGTAGCATCATAATAGGAAAGTAAAATAGCTTTCCTGTTATGTTCTAAGAGATAAAGATACTTGAAAGGTATTGAGAGATACGTTCTGATAAAATTACATAACTAAAACAACGCACATATTTTAAGTCCTGATTTCTATCCCCATTGATTCTGCTTAAATATTCTAAGCTTCCCCTGTATATAAAAAAACAATTTCTGGTTTCAGATTGCCCGAGGAGATTTAAAATCTAAAAAAGTATGAATAAAAAAGAATATAGCGTATTTATCAGGTATATAAAAGTTGTCTGATTTTGATTGATGAGGTCAATACAAAGTTTTTCTTAATAGTTCTTAACGTTTTAAGAAATCTCTAAATAAAGCCTGTTAAAGGATTTCTAATACGGGCTTTTTAGCTATTTGAAAGCCTCTTAAAGAAAATAATTAGCTATATTCATTTAAAATACTTCTAGAGTGAGATTATATTGTTAATAAGAGGCCTTCCTGATAGGGATTATAAAGAAAGGTAAATATTTGTCTGATATAGTATCAAAATCGAATATTTATATACTTAATATCTCAAGAGGGTTAAAACGGATCAATTCAGGATTATGGAGTTAATATGATTAACAGTGTAGACCTTTATTCTCCGGTTGCAAAGCAGCCACTTATTCCATCAACAAAAAGAATACAGCTATTTCAGGGGGCAAAAATAAATCAATTAAAAGCAGACCAATGTTGCTTTACATCAAAACCACAGGCTTCAAAAGCAATTAACTTATTAGATAAGCTTTCTTTTTCAGGTAAGAAACAGACTTATAACTGGCATGAACAGGAAAACTGGTGGAAAGAAGTACAAAAAGCAGTCAGGTCAAAGTCAAAAGACGCACCATTAATACTCAGACCAGAAAAAGAAATCGTTGTCAAGCCAACAGACCTGAAAGGAGACTGGCAAAATATTGCAACCTATAACCCGGGCGCATTTTATGATAAGTTGCCGGGCGATGATGAGCCAATGTTTCACGTTCTTTATCGGGCATCAGATTGCTGTTATCCTAATCAGCCCAGTGTATCACGATGGGGTCTGGCTTCCAGTAAAGATGGTATAAACGTAGATAAACGTACTGAGCTGCCTATTGAGCTGCCCAAAGAAGGTTATGAAGTATGGGGTATTGAAGATCCAAGAGTTACAAAGATTGATGACACTTACTATATAGCCTACTGTGCATATTCACCTAAAGGCCCACGCCTGGGGCTTATGTCAACAAAAAACTTTAAAAATGAATATGAAATTACACAGTATGGCATTGATAGCCTGGTTCAACAGGGTACTGTCAGAACACCAGAAGAGAAAAGAAAGCTTGAATCTCTTGTAGGTCAAAAGTTTGAAGATGCAGAAAACCTCAGAAATGCCCTTGAAAAGCTTGAACTGCACGATATGCAGGAACAGGTGAAGTCCATCACTAATTCAGGTTTTAAGCGCTACGGTTTGATTGGTCCCAATATGGAGGATAAAGACGTTGTATTGTTCCCGGGTAAGGTTAATGGCAAGTATGCCCTGATGCATAGGCTCGGGCACGATATACAGGTTGCCTATTTCGATAAATTTGAAGACCTCAATAGCAATTATTGGACAGACTATCTCAAAGATTATCGGGCCAATAAAGATAAACACACAATTATGGAAGCTAAATTCGGCTGGGAACAGAAACTAGGAGCAGGCCCGCCACCAATAGAGACAAAAGACGGCTGGCTGTTTGTCTATCATACTTCTAAAAAAGATAACGACAGCGGTAAACGTATCTATACAGCAGGTGTAGCTATTCTCGATAAAGATGACCCTACAAAAGTTCTTCACCGTGTGCCTCATCCGATGATGGTGCCGCTAAATAACTATGAGAAACGCAATTCTATTTGCCCGGATAAATGGGTTGTCTTCCCCACGGGTATAGCTGAAAAAGATGGTGAACTGTCTATCTATTCTGGTGCAGGTGACAAGTATACCGAAGTTTACAAAATCAAAACTCAAGAATTGCTTGATTATGCTAAACAGTTTGATGCAGATGGCAAGCTGATAGAAAAGAAATAGCCATTTATAATTTATAAACAATTATGAGGGGCTGTCCAAAAATTAAATAAAGGAAGGTTTTAGGATAAATAATAGGCAGTTCTGGCAGATGTTTTAAGAAATGATACTAATTTTAGACCAATATTAGCAATATTCTGAACGTTTTCTTTATACCTTAACCCTGTTTTTATAATGTTATAGAGCACTAAAAAAGGTTCTTATACCTACCAAGAAACAAACAGAGATAATTGGAAGCAAAAGTTTAGACTTCCTTCACTCATAGACTTACAAAGTGCTAAAAATAATTCTTGATTTAATGGCAGTTTAATGGCATAATAATGGCAGGTTAATGACATAAAATTGGTAATATGATGCCATTAAATTTTTCACCAAGATATTCCATTACGAATAAAATTGCCAATGCACTCATCAATATTGAAGGTGTAAAAGAACGCATAAAAACGTTACCAATAACTCCCTCTGTACTCTCTGGATTAAGAGAAAGTGCTAAATTATATTCTACTCATTATTCTACAATGATTGAAGGTAACAGGCTAACCGAAAAAGATGTGAAAGCAGTCATAAAAGAAAATAAACATATTCCAGGAAAAGAAAGAGATGAAAAAGAAGTTAAAGGGTATTACATAGCCTTAGCTGAGATTGAAAAGCTTGCAAGGAAAAAACAAACCCTTACAGAAAAAGATATTCAAAAAATGCATGCTTTTGTTATGTCTGCTGGAAAAGCTAAAGTTAAACCATCTCTTTATAGAGAAGGGCAAAATGTTATTAAAGATAGTCTTTCCGGACATATTGTTTATATGCCTCCTGAAGCAAAAGATGTTCCTGTATTAATATGCGATCTGGTTAACTGGCTTAATGAAACTATCAATGACATTCCTTGCCCATTAAGAGCTGGTGTTGCTCACTATCAGTACGCAACAATTCATCCATACTATGATGGCAATGGAAGAACCGCCCGATTGTTAACAACTTTTATACTTCATGCAGGTGGTTATGATTTAAAGGGACTCTATTCATTAGAAGAGTATTATGCTAAAGACTTGTCATCATATTATAAAGCAATTTCTATCGGGCCATCTCATAACTATTATATGGGAAGAGTGGAAGCGGATATAACTCCCTGGCTTGAATATTTCATAGAAGGTATGGCAAAAGCATTTGAAAAAGTTGAATATCACGCAAAAAATGTATCTGTAAAGCTAGAAGAAGATCAGGAAAAAATCTTAAGAAAGTTAGATCCTAAACAAAGGGAAATACTGACACTCTTTCAGCAACAAGAAATTATTACAAGTCAAGATATAGCCATGTTTTTTGGTTTTTCTGGTAGATCTGCCAGGCAATTAGCTCTTGAGTGGACAAAAGAAGGTTTCCTTGAGATTGTAAATTTATCCAAAAAAGCCAGAAAATACAAGTTATCTGAAAATTTAATGGCAAAATAACGGCAGGTTAATGGCAAAATATTAGTTAATGAGTGTTGGTTTAAACTTCCTTGATTCTTGCGGAGTAAAACCGTTCTATTCTCCGCATAATTTGCGGCGAATAATTTAATGGCAGAATAACTTTGTGAATTTCTGGTTATGACCTTTATAAAACCTACCAAAAAGCGAAAAATGTTATTCAGCAAGTGAAAATATATATTGCATAATATTTTTAACACGCATTGAATAACGTTTCTATTTCCCTGACAGTTCTTTTTTTAATTCTTCAATTAATGTAGATACATCTTTATTGAAAATAGGTTTTAAAGATTTTGCTTTATTAAAATCAGCATTAGCTCCAATATTATCTTTGAGTTGGATTTTACAGATACCCCTATAAAGATAAACATTTATTACTATCTCCAGCAATCCCTGTTGTTCTATTCAAAACGTATTGTGACTGGTCTTAACACTCGATGATTGTTATTTTAGCACATTAGGCCTATCAAGTGATTTGTTGCTAAAGTAATAAAATTTAGAATCTATTAAAAAGATAAAATTATAAAAACACCATCAATATGCCTGGTAGATACTTTTTATCTTGATTTACAGATCTTCCCGAACGGTAAGAAAGTATTGTTTTTTACTGAGAATCCACTATAATATTACAGTACGGTAAGAAAAGAGAAGAGTATGCTAGTAAAATCTTCAGAAGAAATAGGTATGGTTGTTAGGAATACCAGAAAATCACAGGGGCTGACGCAGGAAAAGCTTGCTAAACTCTGTAATATAGGGGCACGTTTTATTGTAGACCTGGAAAACGGTAAACCGACCTGTCAGATTGCCAAGACATTAGTTGTCCTCAATGGTCTCGGCATAAAGGTTGATCTGATTGCCCCCGCCGCAAGTCCACTGGTAGATTTCATTGAGGTTGGCCTTGAAAATAAAGAAGATTAAAGAGTTATCCGTTAGATTATATGGCAAAGAAGTCGGTATCCTTGAGGAATATCAGGGAAAAATGCGATTTCAATACCGAAAAAACGCTCATAAGCCACTGTCGATAAGTTTGCCTGTAAGAGAAGAGGTTTATACTGAAAAACAATGTAAAGCATATTTTGGCGGCCTTTTACCGGAAAACCCGGCAACCAGAAAAGCACTTGGCGTCCGTTATAAAATAAATGAGAATAACGATTTCGCTCTATTAGCCGCAATTGGGCATGATTGTGCCGGGGCCGTTTCATTTCACATCATTGATGAGCCTGAAAGAGAGCAAACTTTCATTCCCCTGCAAGGAGAATTGATTTCAGATGAAGAACTGGAAAAGCAAATAAAAGATTTACCCGTAAGACCTTATCTCGGGCGCAGGTTATCACTGGCAGGTGTGCAGGAAAAAACACCTATCTGTGTCATTGAAGGTAAAATGGCACTTCCTGTTGCAGGGAGCCCTACCACACATATATTAAAGCCACCATTAAGTCGGTTTAATCAGTCCGTTGCCAATGAGTATATTTGCTTAAAAGCGGCAATGGCAACTGGCATAAGTGTTCCACCTGTTGAGATAAGGCAGGCTGGCAACATTGAGTTCTTTCTTATTAAACGTTTTGACAGGATCGAGCAAAACAATGAAATCATGCGCCTTCACCATGAAGATTTTGCGCAGGCGTTGGGTGTCTGGGCAGATAACAAGTATGAGGTAACCTTTAAAGATTGCCTGAAAGTTTTAGCCCTGACAAACAGGCCAGCTATTGAAAAAATGAAGTTTATTTCAATGGCTGTTTTTAACTATTTAATCGGCAACTGTGATGCGCATGGAAAGAATTTTTCCCTGCTTCATATGGATAATGGCATACTTTTAGCCCCTTTCTATGATGTTCTTTGTACCACTGTCTATGACCTCGAACATACAATGGCGATGAAAATCGGTAAAACCCGATATATTGAGAAAGTCACTTTAAGAGACTGGGAAAATTTTTCCAGACAGCTGGATGTGAACCCAGCACTAACGCTCGAGGAGCTGGAAAGACAACTAAATACGCTACCAGTAGAGCTGGAAAAGGTTGTTAAAGAACTGCAAGCCAGCATCGGCGATGAAATACTGGAATTTGTTTTAAATAATTGTGAAAATACCAGTAAAAGATTAAAATTATAAATAATTTACGAAAAATTGCCTGTTAGATACTATTTGTGATGATTTAGAGATCTTCCCGATCGGTAATATTTTAAAACTAGTTGTATAATTTCTGGATGAATCTTACCGATCGGTAAGATTTTTGAGTATAAAATAATCGAAACCCTTCTTATCACTTGCGAGAAAAGTCTTGCAACTTTCTTTAGATCGGTTATCATTGGCAACACACGCAAAAAGAATAATGGTCGTAGAAATAAGTATGTCAATGAATAAACCGATAATTGATACAAAAAACTGCTGGTTGGATATCAACACGGTCGCCAAACTTAAAAATGTTACCACCAGGGCAATGCGTTTAGCGATTCGAAATAAAAAATACATTGCCAGGACAAAAGATCAACGGGGTGGAAAAAGTTATGAGATTTTGCTGGAATCTTTATAGCCTGATCTCCAAACGAAATACATTCAAGAATGCTACCAAGCCCTCGTCTCAGAAGAAATAGAAGAACCCTTGCATCCCAACGCCTTTTCGATCGGCAAAGCCATCAGTTTTACGAAGTATATCCTGAAAAAGAAAGGCTATGAGATCCTCCCTAAAGATATTACCTTTAGACGTTATGCCGATTTCTTTAAGTCAAAGCATTATGACAAGTGGGTATTAGCCAGAGAAGGAGAAAAAGACCTCCTCAAAATAACAATAGTTTATTAAATGCCTGAATTAGCCCGAAATAAAACTCTCTCCGGAGCGCACTTAGTGCACTTCGGAGATTATTAGCCTCTTTAGAACTTTTGAGTAACCCTTCGCCTGTCCGGGACATGCTTGTAGAGTGTATAATTCCTGAAAGCTGACCACTGTGGGCGGGTGGGCGGGCCCTGAGGGGCGAAGCCCCCCCTTTATATATAGCCATGTGCCAGTAATGACACGGGCTTTAAACATCGAAACTTTTTAAGTTATGCACTGGTCATTATAATGCTTTTCAGGATTTTTAAATCGCAGTTCTTAACAATTCTTTACGCTAAAATAGTAAAACCGAAAATATGACAATGACATTTTTTATAATTTATTGTAAGTTTTTTATATTAATTAGGAAGGTAGTTTTATCAGGAATAATTATCAATGGAAAAGATTACATTTCAATGTGAAGTAATAACACCGATGTTTTTAGCCGGTGCGGACGGAAAAACGCCAGAATTGAGGCCGACATCGATCAAAGGGGCAATGCGGTTCTGGTGGCGGGCGATGAATGGGCATTTGCCCTTAGAACATAGTAATGAAAGAGAAACTTTAAGATATAAAGAGGCTGAAATATTCGGTTCAAGTGATGAAAAAGTCGGCAAAAGTAAGTTTTCAATAGTAATTCCACAGGATAAAGTTTTGATTAGTAACAATGTTAAAGAATATAAACCTCTGCCACATCATTCAGGTGATGTTTCTTGTGTAAAATTACCTGCATGCGGTTCAAGAAATAATCCAAATAAATGTTCTAAAGGTTTTCCACTTCCTTGTATTCCTGTTGGTACTGGTTTTTCACTTGATATAAAAGTTAAAGATCAAAGAATAAAAAATGATGTCAAAAATCTTTTCATTCTCACAACAATACTGGGCAGTTTTGGAAAAAGAAGTCGTAGAGGCTTTGGCAGTGTAAAAATAACCAAAATTAATGATATTGTTTATAACTCTCCAATTTCTTTGGAAGATATATTTAGTTTACTTAATTCTATAAATACTAGTTTTATAATTAACCAGAATTCAATTCAGTTTACCTTAACAGTAAACCACAATTACCCATATATAAGAGCTATTTGTATTGGTGATCCCAAAAGTGATTTATTAAAAGTAATTGGAGATGAATCAAGTAATAATAATGACAGAGCACTAGGGTTTGCTGAAAAAATTAACAGAGAATCTAAAAGAATGGCTTCTCCCATCTATGTTTCAGTTATTAAGAATACTCAAAATGAATGTATACCAATAATTACAACCCTGAATACAGCTTTTGAAAAAGGTATTACAGGTTTTAATATGCAAAAACAAGATGATTTTAGGAGTGCTTTATTATGACCAACCACCTCCTCCTATTCACGATCGGGCCTGTTCAAAGCTTTATAGCTCAGGCACGCAAAACCCAAGACCTATACGCTGGCAGTCAATTGTTATCAGAATTGATAGATTTTGCCTTAACACAACTTAATCCAAAAGAAATTATTTTTCCTGCTGAGAATATTGAATCAAAACCTAATCGATTCCTTGCTATTATTGATGAAGACCAGATTGAAATAGCTAAAAAACTGGCTGAAAAGGTCAAAGAAGAATTTAAAAAGACCGCCGATAAACAATTTAATGATATTTGTAATGGTAAACCAAAGCCAAATAACTTTGATGATCAAATAGACAACTTCCTTGATATTAACTGGGTTATCCTGCCTTACGATGAAAAGGGATATCAAGCTCAATACAAAGAAATAGAAAAGACTTTAGGTGCTATCAAAAACGTCCGGGTGTTTAATCAGCTTGAAGAGCAAGGCCGTAAATGCTCTCTTTGCGGAGAGAGAAATGTTTTGTTCTATCATCCGACCAAAGGCAAGAATGGTAGTGATAAAAAACCAGCCCATATTCAAGATGATGCTATATCAATCAAAGATAATAAACTAACCTCGGGCGAAGGCCTCTGTGCCGTCTGCTTCACCAAACGGTTTTACAAAAATGAAAACTTCCCTTCAACTGCTGAAATTGCTTTGATGGATACTTTAAAAAAGCTTGATTCCAACCTTTTAAATCAATATAAAGATCTCTTTAAAGGTTATACCTTTGACGAGCAATTATATTTTGACGAAAACCTCTCTGAAACCTATTTTAAGAAAAATGCCTTAGAGGGTTTAGAAGACAAATTGCCTGAAATCAAAAAGAAAAATGAAGAAATCAAAAAAGCTACAAAAGACAAAGATTTAAAACTCAATAAATACTACGCTATCATTGCCCTTGACGGCGACAATATGGGCAAGTGGCTTTCAGGAGACAATATTAACAATCCTGAAAAAGAGCTGCTTGATTTTCATAAAAACCTTTCTGAAAAACTGGGCACTTATGCAGGTAATGTTAAAACTTTTATTAAACAAGATGATGGCTCAGGTAAACTTGTCTACGCTGGCGGTGATGATGTTTTAGCTTTTGTGAATCTGAATCACCTGACAGAAGTTTTGAAAGCTCTAAGAAAAAACTTTGAAAAAGAGGTTAATCAATCTGAAGAAATTAAAAAATACAGAAAAGATAAAGAAAACCTCACTGTTTCCTGTGGTGTAGCCATAGCCCATTATAAAATACCACTGGGTGAAGTCTTGAAGCGAGCCAGAAAAATGGAAAAGGCAGCCAAAGAAAAAGGCGACAGAAACGCTTTTGGTCTAGCCGTACTGAAACACTCAGGTGAGATTGAAGAAACTGTCTTTAAATGGAATTTTGAATTGCCTGATAAATGTAAACTTTATCCAGATTGCAATGGTGTTAATTCAATCTGTCTTTTAGGCGAATTAATAGATCATCTCAAGCAAGAAGAGTTCTCAAACACCTTCATCAAAAGCCTGAATACTGAACTATATAAACTGATGGATGAAGAAGGCAAGATTGGTAACCTAAAAGCTGATGATATCATAGATACTGAACTTAAAAGGCTTCTCATTCGTTCAAGAAACGAATCAAAAGGCATAACAAAAGACAAAGCCATTGAATTAGCAGGAAAAATCTTTAAACTTTATGAATCAAAAAATGATGATGTTCAAAACTTCCTATCATTCCTAAACATAGCCGATTTCTTACACAGGGAGGTAAATAAATAATGCCTACAATTCAAATTGATGCCCTCGATACCCTGTTTTTCAGAGATAGCAAGACCTTTACCAAAGGCGAAGATACCTGGGCAGATACAATGTTTCCTCCTTACCCGTCGGTTATCTATGGGGCGTTGAGGTCTGCTTACTTTGCCGAGGATGTGAGTAAGCTTGATTTTGCTAATACAGAAAATGACCCGACAAGTGGTCTGATTATCAAGAATATCTGCCTGAAACAAGGCAATGATTTTTATTTTCCTCTTCCATTAGACTGTGTACAAGAAAAAGGCTGGTCTAATACGACTGCTAAAAAGGATAAGGTCTTTGTCATAAATCCTAACCCTATAAAAAGTGAAGTATTATCCAGTTGTCCAGTTAGTGAAATCGTTCAAATAGATAATGACAAGCAGATTGAAAATGTATCAGATGGTATTTTGAGTAAATCAGAGTTAGAAAAATACCTAAAAGCTAATGATGAAAAAGAATTAAGCATAAAAAAACGTTCTGATTACCTGACAACAGAACCTAAAATAGGCATCGCAAGAAGCCAACATACCCATACCTCTAATGAAGGTATGCTTTACAGGGTAGGAATGAACCGTATGGCCAAAGGTTTTGACAATACATTATCACTCATTATTGATTTTGAAGGTTTAGACATTCCTGACAAGGGCCTAATGAAAATGGGTGGTGAGGGCAAAGCCATTAAGTATCAAGATTTAAAAGATCAAAAACCTGATTTTGCATTATCTGGTGAAATAAAGAACAAAATACAAGAGAGTAGGCAGTTTAAGCTCTATCTTTCAACACCGGCAATCTTTAAAAAAGGCTGGTTGCCCGTTGATATTGATAAGAATACGCTGGAAGGTACTATTAACGATGTTAAAGTTAAACTTATTACTGCTGCGATTGGTAAACCTATTTCTATTGGCGGCTGGGATATTAAAAAAGGTTGTCCTAAAACAATGAGAAAAGCCGTGCCGGCTGGCAGTGTCTATTATTTTAAATTATTAGAAGGGGACATTTCAAAACTGCACGGTCAAAGCATTTCAGATAAATTCCCTGATAACAATTATAGCAAACAGGGCTTTGGTATCTCTTATGTGGGGGCGGTAAAATAATGCCTAAACTTTTCCTGATATTCTCGCATAAACTGACTGATCATCAGGTTAAAGATGCTGAAGAAACTTTAGGCATTGAAGAATTTACCTATATGCCTGATTATTTACAGACTCAGTGGTCAAATGTCAATCCTTGTGGAGATTTGCCGGTAGAGTTGTTTCATCAATTAAAGCAATGGCTTATAGAAAATGCTGCATCAGAAGACTATGTGTTGATTCAAGGCGATTTTGGTGCAACCTATATCACTGTGAATATGGCTTTTGAACTGGGTCTGATTCCTGTTTATGCAACGACCGAAAGAATTAGCAAGGAAATAGCCAATAAAAACGGAGAAATTGAACGTAAACAGATTTTTAAACACGTTTGTTACAGAAAATACAATAAATTAGAGGATATGGTTGATGGGTAAGCTTATTATTTCATTGATAAGTGATCAAACAATACCAAATATTATCTTTTTAAAAGATCATAATAATTATGATAAACTGCTTTTTATCTCTACAGCTAAGATGAAAAAATCCAACAAGGTTGAAGCTATTGCTAATACCTTAGATATAAATGAATCAAAATATGATGTTATTGAGGTAGATGAAAATTCCTTATCTGATATTCCAGATCAATTAGATAAATTTTTTGACGAAAACACATTTGATAGCATAACTTTAAACATGACAGGTGGCACCAAAATAATGTCATTAGCTGCTTATAACTATATTAGAACTAAATATCCTGATGCAAAGATTGTATATATACCTATTCCCAAGAATGAATTTATTGATTTACAAGAAAATAAAACAATTCAAATTACCCAACGCTTAAACGTGAAAGAATATTTAAGCTCTTATTTCCTTAAAATTAAGACAAAACAAAATAAATTAGACGAAATTCAAAACAAAGCTATAGAGAGACAAGATGTAACACTTAATATTTTCAATAATTATAATACATTTAAAGTAAGTCTGATCAATATTTGTGATGGGTTAAGAGATCATAGAACTGATAAAAAGTATGATATAACGGATCAATCTTTATTAAATTCAGTTCAGAATGTTTATAGCATTCAAAATAACACCCTTTCTAAAGATGAAATAAAGTATCTGACAGGTGGTTGGCTTGAAGAATATGTATTTATTTTGTTGACAAAACTAAAAGAAGAAATTACAGAACCTCTGGATGTTATTTTAAGTTGTAATATATCCAGATTTGATCAGGATCAACCCGAAAATGATATTGATCTTATATTTACTTTCAGGAATGCAATTTACCATATTGAATGTAAATCACTTGATTTTAATTCCGCAGAACTCATTAATAGCACGATATACAAAAGTTCTGCCCTTCAAAAAGATTTTGGATTAAGAGTGAAAACCATTCTGGTTTCAACAGATGAAAAAATATATGCACAGAAATATCAAGATCGTTCAAGGCTTTTAAATGTGAATCTTTTAGGCCCTAATGAGCTTGATAGAGATGCTTTCAAGAATAAAATCAAAGAACTATTAAATATAAAGGAGTGCGTTAATGTACAAACAAGCTAAACCGTTTTTTATGATCGTCCAGACGCCATTGCATGCCGGCAGTGGTCAGGATCTCGGCATTGTTGATCAACCAATACAAAGAGAACGCCATACCAGCTTTCCGAAAATTGAGGGTTCAAGCCTTAAAGGTGCCATTAGAGAAGTTTTTGAAGAGTATTTAATTGAAGAGAAAAATGGTAATGGAAAGACAAAATATAAATTAATTGAAAAAGCTGATGGGCCTACTAAAAAGCTCAAAGATGCTTTTGAAAAAGATGGTCTGAAATTCAATAATGCCTGGATGGAAAAAGATAAAAATGGCCAAGAAAAGCAAAAAGAGGATAAAGAAAAAAGAGAACTAAACAAATTCAACGAAGCTATCTCCCTTTCCTTTGGCCCTGAAGATGGTGATGCCCACGCCGGTGCTCTCGGATTCACTGATGCCCGGTTGCTTCTGTTTCCGGTGAAGTCTATGAAGGGCGTATTTGCCTATATAACCTGCCCGTATGTGCTGGAGAGGTTTAAAGAAGATTTGATATTATGCTTTGGAAAAGAAGCAATTAAAGATATTACTTGCGAATCGGTTATAAATGGCCAGTGTTATGTTTCCAGTAATGATCTACAAGTCGGAAATAGCAATATAATTCTTGAAGAATACACTTTTAAAGTTCAAAATGGTACTGATAATACCCAAAAACTGGCAAAACATCTTAAAGAAAAAATAAGTGTTAAGGATATTGAGAAAAAACTCGTTATCCTCTCAAACGATGACTTTAAAGACTTCGTCAACCTCTCTACAGAAGTGATTACAAGAACTAAAATCAATCCTGAAACCGGAACGGTTCAGTCCGGTGCTTTATTTACTGAAGAATACCTGCCGGCTGAAAGCATACTTTATTCTTTGGCATTGACTACGCCGATATTTATTAAAGAAGAGGATAAAAAAGACTGTATCTTTAAGAAAAACGGTAAATCAGAAGAAGAAAATGTTATGAAATTCTTTGAACTTGGCCTGCCAGATGTCATGCAGATTGGCGGCAATGCCACGATTGGTAAAGGCATTGTGAGAACAGCAAAGTGGAATGGAGGTGCCAATAATGGGTAATGCTTCAACTGCAAAAAATATAGAAAATATTAGAGCTCAGAAAGCATATGAATTTGCTGACAAGGCAAAAAATATAGAAAATTATGATTCTCACGTCAAAAAAATTCCAGCAATGATCCAAACGAATGGTTTAAGTGCCACATTAGCCTTTGTTTTTACTCAAAATAAAACATCTTATAAAACTATCTATACAAATATCTTTAACTGGTTAAGAGATAAAGAATGTCCTGTAAATCATTTTTTTCAGGATAATTTTGATGAAAAAGCTCTAGTACAAAAAATAGTTTCTTTAAATTCAAACGATTATAGAGCTGTCACAGTAGAAATATTAGCGTTCTTTAACTGGTTACGTCGTTTTGCGGACGGTTTATGTGAAGGTAAACCTAAAAAGGATAATGATGATGAGTAGGCAAAAAGGGTTTGATGGTCTTACTGACAAATTATTTGGAAAGCAAGAATCAAAAGATACAGATAAAGAAAAGTCACAAAAACAAAGAAGTACTAGCAATAATAGTACAAATGATCAAAATTATTTAATTGCATGTCTTGTTGAATATAATAAAGATAAGGGTTTTGGTTTTTTAGCAAGTAGTGAACACAACAAAATTTTCTTTCACAAATCAAACCTTCCAAAAGATATTGAAGAAAAATATTTAAATCAGAATGCACTTTTTGAAATATTAATCGAAAAGGGAGAAAAAGGTTATAAGGCTACTAATATGAGATATTTGTTTGATAGATTACCTAATGATACGCACAATATTCTTAATAAAAATGATATTGAAAATTTTGCCCTTAAACTTAATAAGGCTGCTAGGTTTGAAAATGATAAATTTATCCTTTATAGGAAAGATGGATATGATGTAACTCAAAAAACAAAAGAACTATTTGAAAAAGTTATCATCAACACAAATCAAATCCAGTTATCCTATTATAATCTAGGCTATGAAATCAAAAAAGCAGATATAAAATCTGTTGACTGGCGCCTGATCGTCGGGCTGGGCAATGAATCAGTTTATGAGACCTCTATGACCTTGCATCATATCTATGGAATACCTTATATTCCAGGTAGTGCTGTTAAAGGGGTGGTTAGAAGTTATGTGATTCAAGAGGTATTAGGCAAAGATTTTGAACCTTATGATTGGCACATAATTGATAAAATAATAGAAATGGATAAAGATCAGTTTCAAGAATTAAAAACCAAGTCAGAAAAAGAACTAACAGAAAAATTTGAAAACAAAAAAGAAAATAAAAAACCTTCAGACCCATTTGTTAAAAAACTTAAAAGTAATGAATGGCAAGAACTCAATGTGACCAGAAAGATCTTTGGCAATCAGGATCAACAAGGTGAGGTCATTTTCTTTGATGCTTTTCCAACCTCTGCTCCAAAAATTGAGCCAGATATTATGAATCCGCATTATGTGCCTTATTATTCAGATAAAAATAACCAGACTCCACCGGCAGATTATCACGATCCCCGACCTCTATTCTTTTTAACTGTTAAGGATGCTACATTTGATTTTTATCTTGGTATGAAGCCCAAACATTATAATGAAAATATTCTACAAGAAGCTAAAAAGTGGCTTAAAGAAGCTCTAACCACTCATGGCATTGGTGCTAAAACCGCTGTGGGGTATGGATATTTTTGACATGACCCCCTAAAAAGTAACGGTTTAAAACTTGGTATCTCCCGAGTAAA
>CAZFBA010000020.1:21204-77179 GCA_964517135.1 uncultured Gammaproteobacteria bacterium | reverse complement strand
TTACTCGGGAGATACCAAGTTTTAAACCGTTACTTTTTAGGGGGTCATGTCAATACCAATAAATTTACTATTACAATAGAAAGAAATAAAAATACAGGAAAAAAACATATAACCAAATGGGACTCCAGAGATAATAAAGAATTTGAAATAGGACCTAAAACAGCGCTATTCTTCAAAAGAGTAGAATGGGGTAAATGCGAGGTTCCACAGTAAGTGATCTTGCCCCAAAAAGTTGGAACCTAAATGGGGGCAGGTCAAGGTTACCATCTCATTTTACTCATTCTTTTTTGTGCTGAAGTATAGCTTCATTAAGTGTTTGTATAATTAAATCAGGATTATTAGTTAAAATACCACCTACTGTACATTGATATTCAGGGAAGCAAGCTTGTTTGTTCTTTTTATACCACTTTAGATCAAATTCAAAGCATTTTATCACTAAAGCATCTACATTTATTCCACATGCCTCAAGGCTAGGCCTCATCTTATCTGGGTATTTACATGGCATTCCATTTTGTAGGTTACACTTTTTACATAATCGACAGGAGCCATTTTCTAGAATGACTATTTTTTCAGTAAAGTTATTATTTAAAAAGGCTTTATTAAAAACTTTTCTCTGAACACTTTTATTTACAACATTTGTCATTCTGATTGTATTGTATTGCTGCTTATATTCAGCTAGATCAATTCTAAATATATTCACAACAAAATGTGAGTACTTTTTGGATAAAACTTTAAAATCAGGACTTTTAGGTGGACATGAATATTTTTTATTATAATTCCGGCATCCTTCTAAACAGAGTTTTTCAGTTTTACTGTAGTCACAATGCACATCACTAACTTTAATAATAGTAGTTTGATACTGTATTTTAAATTGATTATTGCATGTTTTGTGATAAATAACATTTTTCATTATAAATACATATGAATATAAGCTATTTCTTCATAATCAGTAAAATTTCCGTGCTCATCATTTAAGGGTTTATTTTTATTAAGAAGTTGTGTTTTTAGAACTTCAAAAGCATCATCAATAGTTGAATTAAATTTAAATCTATAAATAATTCCATCATTGTCGGAAGAAATATCAATACTTAAGGTAAATATAAATGTTCGATTTTTATCATCTTTTGCACTTCTCAACAAATGATGAAACATTTGAAATTTTCTTATAACCTGCTCTTCATATTTTTTATAGGCATCAGTTTCTTTATGCTTATTTTGTTCTCTTTTTTTTAAGTTATCAAGCTCACTTTTACTACATGTGTACGAAATTCTAGCTTCAACTTCATTAGATTCAAATTTAAGAATTTTGATTTCAGTTGGCTTTTCTTCAATATAACCAACCTTTAAATCTTCAAAACGAGGCCGACCCCATTCTTGAAGTTCATCACATAATATAAGTAAAAAAGGTATAGTATTTAAACTAAGATGATATAGTTTTGGACAAGTATGCCCAGCAATAGCTCTTAAAATTTCTTTTCTAATAAAAAACTGTCTTAAATCTTCAAATGATAAATCTTGTGCATCATATGAATAGTCAGTTTCAAGGAAATAGGTTAAGCTTTTAAAAAGTAATAATGAACTGAATACTCCATGTTTATAATCTTCTAATGATTTTGAAATTTTATCCCTATATTTTGACTGTATTAAAGTATAACCAAATTTGTTATAAGTCTTATCTACTTTTTTTGTTGTAGCTTTGGAAGAAATTATATTTAAAAATTTTTCTACTAAATAGTTATTAAACAAATTAAAATTATAACTAAATTCATCTATACTAAGGTTTCCAAAATAAAAAAGTATATTTTTTAATTTTTCATTGATTTTATAGGACTTTTCTATTGGATAACCTAAGTCATGAGTTAATGCAACAATTGTCCATATGGCAAACAGTTCACCTTTTGTTATAAACAGATTTTTTTCATAAGGTTGATTTTTTATTGAGGAATCTGTACCATACACAACGTTATCTTCAATCTCAAAAGAATTCATTTTATCAACAATTTCAACACTATCAGCTAAAATGAACTTGTTATGTCTCAATAATGATAAACCAATACCCCAAACCTGTATTACATGCTCAACATGATCTCTATAATATTTTTCTGATCCATATAAAACTGTTTCAAAATTTATAAAAGCATCGAAATAATTTGCTAAGTCATCTATTCCATATGAACTTAGTTTTCGATTGTCGTCAAATTTTTTTCGAAAGTTATGATCCTGAGAAATTTTTTTTGCAGTTTTGTTATATTTTTCTCTTGTATCATTGACTTTTAAAAAACATATCGAGTCAATTAATAAATTTTTCCAAATTTCTTTTAAATTATCTATTTTTAATTTTTCTAATTTTTTTCCCTCTCTCTGTTCTTCAGATAAAATATCAGAGTAATTTTCAATGGATTTTATACTAAATGAGCTTAAAAATGGTACCTCATTGTTGTCCTTTACTTGATCAAAAACATCATCATTAAGAGATGAAATCAAGTTCTTTTCCCTAATATCCTTTATATTAGGCATTTATAGCTCCAGTATATAAAATCTGTGCGGGACAGGGTTCGTTATATTGTTTTGAAAATTTTTTTAATTGTGGTAATTTTGCTAACTGATAATAATTTTTCCAAATTGTTTCTATTTGATCATTATAAATATTCCCTAGAATATATTCCTCTTTATTAGGAGCTTCTTTAAATGCTTCACAAGGGAAAACATTACCATCATATTTTATTATTAGCTTGTTAAAACCTGCATTACAGGAAACTTGTTCTTTTGTATAGTTACTATATGGAATACCACCTTTAAAAGAAAACTCTGAATCACATAAATTTGTTTGTATTTTATTTATTATTTCTAATAATTTATCATTATCTTTTATTTCAAGAATTTCTTTATTTTGCTTTGCTCTCGCCTGATAAACCATTCTTAAAAATCTAAGTTTGTTAACACCCATATTTTTGAGATTTTTAGCAGTATTATACAGGGTATCTAAATTAATTACGTTAGGTACGGTATGAACTTCAACATTATAACCAGAGTTAATAAAGAACATCAGATTCTCATTGATATTTTCGATACCAAAATTACTATCAGCAACAATTTGATTAAACACCTTTGGCTCACATGAGCAATAGTTAAAGATAATAGACCCCTTTTCTTTATGAGAATAATTTAATAATTTCTTCTTAATTTCTTGTGTTAATTCAAAGTTGCCAGAAGTATAAATGTTAACATTTAATCCAAGATCATTAATAAAAAAAACATATTCTAGCAAATCTTCTTTTAAAAAAGGTTCACCACCAGAAATATTAATTTCAGATGCCCCTTTTTCTTTTGAAAATAAAGCTATTTCTTTTAATTTATCAATACAAATTTCATGATTACTATCTTTACCACTAAAAGAAGAGCAGTAAATACAGTTGGAATTACACTTTTGAATGACCTCTACGGTAATTTCTCTTAATGTTCTCATATTTTACTCTACAAATAAATATAATATGTGATTTTGTGTACTACATATAATTTTATACTACAAAAGAAGATAAAAATCTAATAATATTATAGCTCTAAAAACTGTTTAAGGATAACCCTTTTCATTTAATGCGTAGTTGCAAAGTCTAGCGACTATAATATATTTCAAAATGTTACATTTATCAATATCTTTAATTGTAAGTAGTACACTTGTTTCAAAATTTATTCTCAACATAGAGGTTGGTAAGTTTGTATCCTATCAATGACCCTAGAAGGTGTTTTGTGATAATTTATAAATCAACACTTTACATTACGTAAATTGGGGGAAGTTAGGGATTAATGATTGTTGAAAGCCCTTTTAAGATTAGATAGTTACATTCATCGATAAAAGGTGACAACATCAATCGCTTATATTCAAGCTCAGTAAGTCCAGCTCGGGCTGATAATTCCGATACATTTAATCGTTTCAAAGTATTTACAACAGTATCATAGTCACAATGATGCCCCTTCGATCTTGCTATTTTTTGTAAATCGGAATAGCCTTCATTATGCAAAACTTGCCAGTCTTCTGTAAGGCTATCTGGTACTATATCGTCCAGTATGACTGTACAAACATCGCCAATAACTCCACCGAAAGCTCCAAGTAGAAAAACAGGTTTTTCTGCATTTAATGCTAAAATTACTTCTTCAAGGACTCCGGGCATTTTCCCTTTATAGCCAGATAGCTTGCCACCCGCACAAATCCTGGCAGTCGAATTAGAGATTGATTTTTTCCGCATTTCAGTTAGACATCTTGACCATATATACAAGTTTTGAGGATTGTTAGGCTCTAAGAATACATCCTGTGATATGCCGCTAGACACATCATCCGGGATATCGTATTCTACTGTATCCATGACTTTACGAAACCTGGATCTCCAGGCAACAATCTCTTGATCTGACACATATAATGGCCAGGCCAAATGGTTTTCAACGTGTGGTTGTATAACACCAATCCGATCCTTTAAAATTGTTGCTTCGTCAAGAATAAATTCTGTAAATCCATCAGGTCTTAAATCTCCACCATAGAGTAATATTGCAGAACGTGCCAGCAAATGCCTAGCCAAGTCCTGTGCAAGACGAACAAGATGGTCAGGGTGTATATGATTGCTATAAAAACCATCCCCTTTAACATCTGAGATTGAAATGCCTACCTTAAATTTCATTAGATTATCTCGATTAGAATTACGCCAGAGTGGGGTAAAAGCCTCCATGCCTAGCTTTTCAAGCCAGTCACTTTCATCTAAATAAATTGGTGGTTCTGGATAGCAAATTTTTGTTTTGTCTTTATCTTTCCATTCTAGAACTTGCCGTATTTCAGGGGGCCGAGCACTTAGCTCACAATCTTTGTCAATCCAACCTTCGGATTTGTATTTTTCAAGACACTGCATTGAATGACAATAACGAATTGTCTCAACGATGGTTGCTGATAAAACTCGTAATATATTCTTCTTGCTGATGGGATTGTTCGCTGAAATGTGTATACAAGGAACATTTGATGCCGCAGGAAATATGCGATCTTCAAAGTCATCAAGACAATTCAACACAACTATGGGGCGATTACTAATTTTAGCACTTAATATTTCACGTTGACACCAATATCGTGACGAATATTTGTCAGTCTCAATAGCAAGTAAAGTAGAATTTGGAATATGTTTCTGAATCTCTTGGCTAAAATCAAAGCCTGGGGTAATTTCAGTTGCATCGAAAAAACGATTCATATTTGTAGTATCAATAAAACGTTTAATTTCTTCTGAAATTAAGCGGCCAGTCTCTCCAGCTTTTGCATGGCTTAGAAAAATGGTTATAGAAGATTGTTTTCCTGCATCTGCAAAATTGACAGGTATACAGCCATAGCGATATATTTCATGCGCCAAGAAGACAATTGCATGAAGCTCTTTATTTTCTAATGGCCAGTCATAAGCTCGAATACAATTTAAGCCACTAAGCGAACCACTATGGTTCAAGCCATCTCTATCTATTGCAATGGGTACGATTTTAATGGAAGGTGATGTAGCCAATCCTTCAATATAATCCACCCAATTTTTCCGGCCTAACGTATTCACGCTTGTAAATACAAATACAATATTACTTTCTGCTAAGGCTTTTGGAGAATCGTTAGGGGATTCATTACAGTTTTCTGAACTGAAGTAAAACAGTGGAATATTAAGCCCCCGTGAGAAAGGTCTGTCTTTCGAACGTGCAAAACTTGTCCTGACTGCATTAAGAATAGTGCTTACCTTACCTGCATCAGCAGGATTCCAAATGAAATTAACTGCTATTGGAGGTGTAAAAGAATTCTGGCTGTCTAATAAAGTCATAAAATTTCCTTTTATGTTATTTTTCCTGTGTCTTGATCGACACGCTTATGGGAATCTATAAACTGGCATGGGTCTGAAATTATATAATTCACATTATTGCGATTCTCTTTATAAATCAATTTAATTAGTTTTTTCCCTTCCTCAGAATCCGAAAGGCTTGTTTTTTTAAAATCTCTCACTCTGCTATATCCAATTGAGTCAAGATCAACAGCTATTGCCTTATTACCAAAATAAAAAAAGAAATTTGAAACTAGTACTTGATCACAACGACCCGTATCTCTTTTTAAATTTACATGATTTGGTGTTCCGTCAGAATTGCTGTGATGAGAGTCTTCTTGAAGCCATTTTCCGTCTATTGATTGGTGATAAATATTATCACCAATCATCTGTACATTGCTTCCGTTACGAACAGGCTTTTTTAGCGTATAACGGGTATCATCCCAGTAATCTTGGAAGCTAATTTTTTTGGTTACCTTCATTAAAAAGATACATTTTCTTCTCGTGTCTTTTAAATTACTGCCTCCTATCCCCATTATCCAATCATTCACATTAGCTGATTTACGAATGCCAGGTTTACAAGTTGCTAACGTACAGCATCCATGAAAAGGGTTAGGTGCAAAACCAAAATCTCTCGTAATTGCATATGAATACAAATAAGAATTTGGTTCTATTAACATGTTAGATTCCTACCCTGTTTCTTGGGTCGCGGTGTTCCATCAGGATTTTGAAAATCGCTATTGTTATTGAGAGCATTTATAACAGAATCAGGTCTCCAACCAACTATGGAGGTCCCGTATTTTTCTAAATTTTCAGGAATTTCAACATTATCTTTTAATCCATTTTCATAAACACCAATTATTGGCTTTCCCAGTTTATGAGCTGCTTCTATTTCCCAATTGACCCACTGTCTTGAGTGAGTCTTCTTACCGATAACTACAATTAGCTGTCCCGCCCACCTCATTTTCATACGTAAAAGACGTTTGATTGTTTGGTCGCTAACTCTTTTTTGCTCCCATCGCTGCTGATTTTCTGGTTTTATTCGTATCGAACTGTTTCTTAGTGTGTATCCTTTTCCAGCCACCATATTTGCAAGACCATCAACACTCGCATCGTCTTTATGATGATGACTAACAAATACATTTTTAATCGTATCCGACATATTTTACCTCTATTATTGAGTTTTATTTCATTGTGATGTCCTCTATGATTAGGATAGTTTTCAAGAGAAACAAATGGAATTATATCATAATGCATAAAACTTATTTAAACACAATGTTATTGATTTTTTTAAGTTATTTCCAGAGCTTGTAATAGTTTTTTTCAAACCTTTTTCATACTGGGTGATCATTTATAGAAAATTGGAGAATCTGTTATAATGCTCGAAGAGTGGTCTTGACCCAAAAAAGAATTACACTATATTTTTAAGTTCATTTTATGTAAATTCATATCCTTTTAATCACATTTAATTTTTAACAGTTGATTTAATGCACTATTTTCGGGCTTCTAACTTGTTTCTTGCTGCAAACAATAGAAAAACCCATTTTTTTTTGTTAGAATACCTAATGTCAAATGTTTTAGTAGAAATAATGTAAGGATTTATATATGGACACTCTAGATAAATTAAAATTTAACCTGTTGACACTTGAGTCATCAATATCTTCTGAAAAACAAAAGGATTTCTTTAGCCCTATTAAATATCCTCTTGAAATGCTGATAAAAATTTTAGCGATGCCAAAGGATGAACAGAAGAAGAATATTAGTGAAATAAAGATATCTGTTGAAAGAATTGAGAAATTTTTTGGTGATTGTGCTGAAACTAGTTTTTTTAAAGGTATAATTCCTGAACCTATTAACAAAAACAGAAGTATTGTAGCAGATTTATCTGAATGTGCTTCTCAACTTTAGTTTTCTAAAATATTTAATTAGAGATATCTAATGATAGAGTAGTATTTTTGATGGAAAATGATTACTATAAGTAATCATTACTATGTATATTTGTAGATTGTTAATTTTTGATGAATAATTTGGATATTATTTATAATTTATGTATACAATTGAAATGTTTATAAAAGTAGGAGAAAGGTATGGCAAAACATAGTACATTTATTAGCTATTATCATAAAGAAGATCAGTACTACAAAAACATGTTTGATCAACTTTTTCAAAATATTTGTATTAACAAATCAGTCATGGATGGTGATATTAGAACAGATTTAAGTACAGAATATATTAAACGATTAATAAGACAAGACTATATCAGCGGGTCTAGTGTGGTTGTTGTTTTAATTGGTAAACATACATATACGAGAAAGCACGTAGATTGGGAGATAGCAGCTGGAATAGGTTGTTATGCTAGAGGGTGTACCGGTTTAGTAGGAATTCTATTACCAACATATCCTATATATCAACAAAATCATTATAACCCTGATACCATTCCAGCACGATTAAATGATAATGTTGATTCTGGTTATGCAAAAATATACAGATGGACAGAAGATACAGATAAAATGAAAATCTATATTGATAAAGCTTTCGAGAATAGAATTTATTTAAAGAATAAAATAGATAATAGCAGAAGACACTTTAACAACAATAGATCTATACCAGTCGAAGTATATAGAGGTAATTAAGATGATTAATTACTATTATAATCTGGTATTGGCTGCTATTAATTCGACAAACAATAACAGTGATAAACTTGATAATGTTCTTGTTTTAGTAAAATTTAATGAAAAATGGGGATTGTCAGTTGAAGTTGGTTTGCTATTAATTATATTATCAATAGTATTAATAGTTATAATATTGTTGATGAATTCTAGTTTATTAGGTAAAAAAATCAAAAAAATATTTTCTTCACCTAAAGATATCGAGGGTGAAATAAGTTTAGGTGGAATTGGAAAAGTAAAAATAAAGGCAAACCATGAGGTTAGGCAGATTGCTTATAAAGCGTGGATTGAATTTACAACAAGAAAGGCTGCACTTCAGTTTGAACCAGGTAATGATGTAATTATAGAGGTTTATAATTCGTGGAACTCCTTGTTTGGAATAATTAGAGATCTGACAAAACAGATTCCAGCTACGCAATTAGATGACGAGAATACAAAAAAATTAAGAGACACTCTAATTAATGGATTAAATAAAGGAATGAGGCCTCATCTAACAGCATGGCAGGCAAAATTTAGACGTTGGTATACCTTTGAAATAGGGAAAGAAGAAAACCAAGACAAAACCCCGCAACAAATTCAAGAATGTTATGAACAATATGATGTTTTAGTTACTGATATGAAAAAAATAAACAATGAGTTAATGGAGTATGCAAATTTTTTGAAGAGAGTTGCAGAAAATAAGGAATCAAATGATTAATATAAAGATATTATGGAGGAAGTAATAGATGTCACCTGTTTTTATTTCACATAGAAAAGCTGATGAGCAGGTTGCTTTATATGTTGATAATCATCTTAAAAAATTCAATATTAGAACGTTTATTGATTGCTTAGATCCAGAACTTCAAAATAATCAGAATGCTGATAAGGTTACGGAAATTATTATAAGGCGATTATCACAATGTAATCATCTTATTGCAGTCTTTTCTCAAAACACACAGGGGTCTTGGTGGGTTCCTTTTGAAATAGGTGTAGCAACTAAAGGTGATAGTAGAATAGCTACCTACACTAGAAACTTATCTGTATCTGAGATGCCAGAATATTTACGTAATTGGCCTGTTTTAACTAAGACAGATGACTTATTTTATTATGCAGAGACTTACCTTCAAGATGAAACTATTACATTTGCTCAGAAAAAATCTCATGTTGAACGGGAATTAAGGACTGCTAGTGATTTTCATAACACTTTAAAAAGGCGGTTGGGGCAATATTAGAACTGGTGTCTATATGGTGTACCTATAATAGTTTATGATTATTTTTAATCAATATTGATAAATCTTGAAATTCTTTTGCCATGTAAGTTTTATCTATATTAATCACTGTAAGTCAAGGCTATAGTTCGTTTTCGTAAACCGCAGGTCAAGGGTTCAAGTCCCTTTGCTGGCTACTCTTTTTAATAACCCCTTTTTTATTGAATCCAAAGATTGACAACACATTTTTTTAGTCAGGATACTTACTGTAACGTCTGATTACTGCTTCCAGCAAAAGATACTAATTTCTAGAATATGAGAATATATTATTCAGAGACCCCTAATGCTTATTGCAGCCCAATTTTTATATCGTCAATCTTTAATTGAATCATATTTGAGTCAATAAAAGGTTTATGTCATCTTTTTCAGGGTTATCAGGGCAAATAAGTTAAGCAGGCCACCCAATATGACCAGAATAGAACTAATAATACTAATAATGCCCAGGCTCTGTTGTGTTACAGTGAGGCCTTTGAGATTCGTATCAGACACAAAAGCATTTATTCTGGCAATTTCCGGGTCAACAGCTGTCACATTTTTGTGTATGCCGTAGTCCATTTTGAATGTATTGTGCTCTGATGTTGTATTTAGTTGAATGACCCAGTTTGTGCTGAGCCCCCCGGAGCTTGAACGGCTTCTGCTGGTTTGCGAATGAGCTTCAGCACCTATCAGGTCAGATAATTTAAATGTTTTTTGCTGGTTATTAAAAACTGACTGGACTTTGTAGATACATTCTCCCTGCTTACTGTTTTCTCTGGTGCATGTAAAAACTGATCTTCCTGCAAATAATGTCAGTAAAAGTATTCCTACCA
The DNA here is from genome assembly GCA_964517135.1 of uncultured Gammaproteobacteria bacterium. Taxonomy (GTDB): domain Bacteria; phylum Cyanobacteriota; class Vampirovibrionia; order JBFMGH01; family JBFMGH01; genus CAZFBA01. The sequence goes on along the minus strand of CAZFBA010000020.1, from coordinate 66,632 downwards.
GAATAAGAAGTGTTCCAAAACCCAGTGCAGTATACATCTCTTGTTTTTTGTTAAGTTGCATTATTATTACCTATTTTTGTCAGTATTATTCATTCTGATGATTTTAGTACAGATATCATATCCGAAAAAGAAGTGGCATACAATTAACTAGTTTGTATTACAGTAAAGTACTAATACAAAACACAATGCCAGTCATAAGACCGGCAGTGTGTTTTTGTTCAACCAGGTTTTCAGATAATCAGAGAGAAGAAAATCTAGTGATGATATATTTTCATCACAGGCAGCCTTATTAGTGCTAATAATCTCAGGTTAGGCAAGCATGTTTAGCCCGGGGAGGCCTTTTCCACCAGCATTTTCACCAGAACTATTTCCTAACAGTTCCATAATAAAATTTAGGAGATTAGCAAGACCAATTTTGTCATCAGATTTTTCAGATTTTTCACCTCCCAGTTTACCATCAAGAAGGCCACCTGCGGTTTTACCTACTTCACCGCCCAGCATTCCACCTATTGGTCCACCAAGTGCGGTACCACCAATTTTTCCGCCGATTTCGGCGATACTTCCTAGTCCAAAACTCATTTACAGCTCCTTTTCTCCCAATTCCTCTAATATAATCGTCTTCTTTTGAAGTTGGTTTCACTTAAAGCTAGAGGATATAAATTTTTACTGTCTAAAATGACAAAATAGCTATGTATTTATAAAATTTCGTGACCCAATAAATTCGTTGATCCTCTAGCTCCAAAATTACTCCGACAGAAATCAGCGCTATAGTGTAGCCACCTATATTTAAGGTTTGCTCTGCTTGTTATTTTAAACCTCAGAAGGCAAGAAAGACTCTTATGTATATAAAAACAAACATTGTTATCGAATTGTCTTAAAAAAAAAGAATTAAAAAATAGCAGTGTTTAAAAAAATTTAATAAATAGCGAATATTAAGGTATATGTTAAACATTAAAGAAATATAGTGTATATATTATTTAGATAGCGTAGTTGTAAAAAATTATGTTTACAAAAATTTAAAAATTATGTAGACTTTGTATTTCAATTAAGAATATAGTTTAATTATGTTTTGATATTCTTCAGGAAGGGTTTTTCCAGAGGGGCAAGCCTGTTAAATCATTGTAATCTCTAATTAAGTCAGGGCCCTCAACTTGATGAATATAAACCTCACCTGCAAAAATAATACAGCCGGGCATAGTGTGGCCTGCTTTTGTGTTTCCTTTATCATCTGAAACTATCAAATGTATATGGGCAAAGGGTTTTTGGTCTTTAATTGAAATATTTCCGTAACAATTGACTATTTCAACTGGTTTATTTATTTCAAATGATTGATATTTTTTTGATTCCTGATTGTAATATCCCAGGTTAGCTTTTTTTAGTGCCCCCAGAACTGAAATATAGCCTTTAGTAATGTTATTTTCAAGGCAGAATAGATTAATCTGTGCTAGCAAGTCTTTGTCATATTCCAGCCTGCCTGTATAAACTTTTTTATGGTCATACTGGTTTGCCCACATAAGGTTTAACTCCTTTGAAAGTTAGATAATGCTTATCAATAAGTTAATACAGACAGTGTAATAGATCAAGAGTAAAAATTTATTATAGTTATGATTCAGTATCAATAATGGCGTATAGTATTAATAATTTTGCTTTCCAGGTTTTTTGCTGGCAACGAACTTCCTTTATAGTTCTGTATCAATATAGAAAAAGCATAAGTTTTGCCAGAATTAGCTTTCAGATATCCCGTGAAGCCGCTAATACCTGCCAGTGTGCCTGTTTTTGCATATAGCCTACCCGAAAGATCCTGATGCCTGTATTTCAGCGTGCCTTCCTGGCCGGGTTGAGCCAGTGTTTTCTTATACTCAGAGAAAAGAGGCCATTGATAAAGTTTTGAGAGAGCAAGAGTCATCCAGTCAGGCTGTATGAGGTTATTATGCGATGCTCCGCTGGCGTCAACAATCTCCTGTGAAGAGCAATCAGCGCCAATAGTTTTATAAAAGTTTTTCATCGCCTTGAGTCCATTTTTTGTGGAACCTTCAAGCTTTGAATAGCGTCCACCTGCCAGCTTGAACAGCGTTTCTGCTCCGGTATTGTTACTTTTTTGGTTTACAAAGCCTATTTCATCTAATATTTTTCTTGATACCTTTGCAATTGTTGTTGCCTGCTGACTGACAGATCCATGTTTTATGCCCTCTGAAAATTCGATACCTGCTATCTTGATTGCGTATTTCAACCTGGAAATAAAATAATTTTTGGGTATACCGACCGGTATCTTTTTAGATACAGCTGTATTGAAAATACCTTCAATGTAGATGGCCTCAGGATCAAGCCAGGGGCGTCTTTCTATGCTAAAATCATTTTGATTGCCTGTTTTAGCCAGATTGACTATTCTGATGCCATAATCAGGTACAACTGTAATGACAGGCGGCTGATTAAGCCTGCCGGGAGAAACCTTCACAGTAATAACATTGTAATCAAGATTATAAACAGAATATTTAGGCATCAGTGGATTGTTTTCATCATCCCACATCCAGCCAACCCCCCAGGGTATTTCATCTATAGCAGAATCATCAATGATTAGCTCACCGTTGATAGTTAAAACTCCCCTGCTTTTAGCCTCTTTAAAAAGCTTAATCAGGTCATCAGTTTTCAAAAGAGGATCACCTGATAGTTTCAGAAAATATTTATCTTCCGGGGTTTTTAAGAGGGTTGTTTCCACATTATAGCTTTTACCAAGAGTTTGAAGAACTACAGGCATTGTTAATGCTTTTAAGGTCGACGCAGTATGTAAAAAGTATTGCCCCTGCCTGCTAAAGATAAGGGTACCTGTAGATGCATCTCTAACTGACACAGCAACTACAGCGGTTTTCGATAGGCTGTCAGAATTTATAACACCTGTCAGGCGGTCTTTAAGAGCATTCTGAGCACAGGCAATCTCCTCAAAAGAGGCCAGCACCAGAAATGTAAACCAGGCCACTAGCATAAAATACTTAATATATTTTAATTTCAAACCTCACATCCTCCATACTATAATGCTATTAAGAGTTATGCGTTAGTCTATTATTATGGCATTGTTTTGATTATTTTCACAAATTAATTATTTTCATACTTTTTTCTGATAATGATTCATACTTGCAGTCAATCGATTTCAGACTTTCTGGTGTCGATTTTATTTCTCCGGAAGTGCATAATAGAAACATCGAAAGTAGATTTAATCAGAAAGGAAAAGTTATGTGGTAGATTTAAATGACAAAACTACACTCCTCAAAAAAAGAAAGGAGGCCTGACATGTTTTAAGAAAAACAAAGGAAATTAAAATGGATTCTCAAAACGTCAAACAACTCCAGTTTAACAACGAAAAGAAAAATAAACACCAATCAAGCACCAAAAACAAACTCTCCTCAAATAATATAGGCTCAAAGCCCAATATCTTAAGGTTTCCGAAAATAATTATCAACGGAATCAAGGTTAATAACCACCAGGGCATAATAGCCTAGCCAGAAAATGGATACAGTGACCACCGGCAACCCTGTATCCATTTTTTTTGTTTGACAGCCAGGTCATTGATCTTATACCGCTTCAGAATGTGTGAAACACTATGATAATTTTAAACCAGTTTATGAATACACCTCTTAAAGGGTGGAATCTAAAAAAATTCTGTTTAAAATAATATCTATGAAAACTATGTTGAAATTATTTGCAGTAATGGTTATGTTCTTTCTGCTGATTATACCTGTATGGGCACAGCAGACAGGCCAAAACTCCATTATTATAAGACGATATATTTCACCGGATAGATACTGGCCACCCGGAAAGACTATTAAACTCGAAAAACTTGACCTTAATACTGCAAACCTCGATCAATTGCTTGCATTGCCAGAAATTAATGAAGACCTAGCCCTTAAAATTATGCGCAGAAGACCCATACAAACTCTTGAAGACCTCTATCACCTCCCATATATAAGCATTGACCGTTCAAAAATCATTATGAAAGGTATTTCAGGTTACGTTAAACAGCCTCTAAAAACTGAAGATTCTGGAGATGAAAGCTTTTTTTTGCAACAATAACAGGGCTTGAAAACATTTACTTTTCAAAGATTGCCTTTTGAGAGGTTTTCTACCCTCTGAAACCTGAGTATACCAATCCATTACAGGAAACTATATATGCTTTAAATTTACCTGCCCCTCAAGTTGCTTGAATCTATTATTTCTTTCCAGGAAAAATATAATAATGAAAATATGTGTTAAACAAAAATTGTATTGATCACGGCTCTTGCAGCAACTTATACCAGCTACGCCATACCGCAAAATAGCTTCATACTGCTTTAACACAGACAAGACAATTGTTTTAAACATCGAAAATTTTTCAAGTTATACACTGATCCTTTTTATATTATAATTTTTTAAAGATATAATTGTGATGAAGATTTTTACTTAGAGCAGGAAGAAAATACATACTATGACACTAAAAAGGAAACCAAAACAATATGCAATAGCTTCATGCACAAGAGAAGCAACTTCAGTAGGTGTAGAAATTGCAGCAGAAGGAGGCAACGCAGTTGATTCTGCAGTGGGTGTTGCTTTTGCACTAATTGTTTCAAATATATTAATGTGCAGTATAGCAGGTGGAGGCTTTGCAACAGTCAGAACCCCTGAAGGCATTGTAGAAACAATAGACTTTTTTGACTGTATGCCTGGCAAAGGCCTCAATCCTGATTATTTTAGAAAGTATGCTAACCCCCAAAAAGTCAGTCTGCCCTATGGAGTAGGTATAGATGTCATGATAGGCCATGCCTGTGCCGGCGTCCCGGGCACTGTTAAGGGGCTTGAACTCCTTCTGGAAAGACACGGTACTATGCCACTTAAAGAAGTCATCAGACCGGCAATCGAACATGCCCGTAAAGGCATTAAAGTCAGCCGTACTATTTCTTTCTGGCTGGGCATTTCAGCAAAGAAAGTTCACTGGTACACCCGATATGCAAAAAAATTGCTCTCTACACCTGCTGGTGCTATACCTGAAGCAGGCTATCTGCTTAAACAGAAAGACCTTGCTGATACCCTTGAAGTTATAGGAGATTATGGCTCTGATGTTGTCTATAAAGGCGATATTGCAGATGCTATTGTACAGGAAATGCAAAAAGGTGGAGGCCTGATTACCTATGACGACCTGGCATCTTATCAGGCAATTATCAGAAAACCCCTTTATACAGAATACAGAGGCAAAAAAGTCTGGACTAACCCCCCTCCTTCAGTGGGTGGGGCTACACTGGTCGAAATGCTAAATATCATTTCTCACCTTGAACTGGGCAATGCGCTTACACCGCAAATGGTCTCAGCTATCGGCAAGGCTCAAAGGATTGCCTTATTTGATAAATTCACCAAATATCTTGATCCAAAAACCAATGAAGAAGTCTCAAAAGAGCTTCTGTCACCTGAATATGCTGAACAATGCTACAAAAAAATTGTACCCTGCCCAAATACAACACACCTGTCTACAATCGATGATACCGGCTGTGCAGTTGGCATAACTATGAGCATGGGCTATGGATCAGGCGTAGCCATACCTGATACTGGCATCATAATGGATAACGTACTTGGCGAAATGGAACTAAACCCAAAAGGGTTCCTCCAGGCAACCCCGGGTGAAAGATTGATCAGTGGCATGGCCCCTACTATTATGTATGATGACCAAACCTCAGACCTTGTTGCCCTTGGCACACCAGGCGCCTCAAGAATTTCTACCTGCCTAATGCAGATTATAATGAACCTGACAGACTTTAAAACAGACCTCCTGACAGCACTTTCATCACCAAGATTTCATTTTGAAGATAGTAAATTTGCTCTTGAACCAGGAATAGAGTTTGATCCATCATTGATAGATGATAATGTAGAAATATGCCAGTTTGACGACCTTAACATGTATTTTGGTGGCTCTCAGAGCGTAAGATTCAAAAAAGGTAAACTGCCAGAATCTGCTACTGACCCCAGAAGAAGTGGTTCAGCACAGACATTAATTGTATAATTATGTTTTTAATTGTTAATCTAAATCCTGCTGTTGACAGAATATACCACCTGAAAGGCTTTCAGCTAGATAAAATTCACCGCACAGAAAACTTTATGATGCAGGCTGGCGGTAAAGGTATAAATGTAGCAAGAGCCACAAAGGTTTTAAAAGGAAATGCCCTTGTAACAGGCGTTCTTGGAGGCCATGCTGGCCGATTTATATCTGAAGATCTAAATCATTCAGGGCTTAAAAATGACTTTTCAGACGTCAGAATGGACTCAAGAACATGCATTATACTTATAGATACTGAAAATTCAACTCAAACAGTCATTAACGAAGATGGCCCAATACTGACCTCTCAAGAAATAGATCTGTTTATACAAAAATTTACCAGTATAATAGACAAATACAGCATACTTGTTATATCCGGCAGCCTGCCTGCTTCGCTTAATCGTGACGTATATTCTGAAATAATAACTATAGCAAAAAAAAACAAAGTAAGAAATATAGTTGACACAAGTAAAACTGCTCTCAAAAGAGCTATTGCTGAAAAGCCTTTTATGCTTAAGCCTAATATATATGAAATAGCAGACGCACTGGACGATAAAACCATCTCACAGGAAGCTATGAACCAAAATTATAATCCGCTGGTCAAAGCCTGTAAGTCTCTTGTTGATGAGGGAACTCAAAATGTAGCTGTATCAATGGGAAAACTTGGTGCACTGTTTCATAACAGAGAAAAGACTTTTCTGGTAAAAGCCCCTGAGATAAAAGAAATAAACGCTGTGGCTTCAGGAGATTCAATGACAGCTGCTATTGCCATAGAACTGGATAAAAGAAATAGCTTTGAAGAAGCTTTGTTATCAGGTGTGGCTGCCGGATCTGCCAATGCCACCGTAGGAGGATTGAAATTTTCTTATGAACAGTATATTAACATTAGAAAAAACCTCACAGTAAATTATATTAATGAAGGTTAACAGGAATGTTTAGATCTCCCGGAGCTGTAGCCTTTGAACTGGGAGCCATATCAATTCACTGGTATGGCATACTGATAGCTCTGGCATTTGTAGTTGCACTTATAGTCAGTACAAAAGTTGCCAGAGATAAGGGAGAAAACCCTGAAAACTTTATTGACCTGGCTACTATAGTGCTTATCTGTGCCCTGATCGGTGCAAGAATATATTATGTAATTTTTAACTTTGACTATTACGCAGAAAACCCTGTTGAAATAATCAAAATATGGCACGGAGGACTCGCAATACACGGTGGTATGCTGGGTGGGCTTATCGGAGGCTACATTTTTACCAGTATGAAAAAATTGTCCTTTTTAAGATACTGCGATATTACTGTAATAGGCCTTATACTCGGTCAGGCAATAGGCAGATGGGGCAATTTCTTTAACTCAGAAGCTTTCGGCATACCCACAAATTTACCCTGGAAACTCTTTATACCGCTTGAAAACAGACCTTATAATTATATGGATAGCGAATTCTTTCATCCTACCTTTCTATATGAGTCACTGTGGAACCTCGGGGTATTTTTAGTGCTCTTTTTCTTTATCAGAAAGAAATTTAAACATCTTGACGGAGCAGTGTTTTTTAGCTATATTGCCCTTTATTCACTTGGAAGAATGTTTATAGAAGCTCTTAGAACTGACAGTCTAATGTTTTTAGGTGATTTCAGAGCGGCCCAGCTGGCAAGTGCATTTTTAATAATCATCGCCGTTATCGGGTTTGAGATTATCAACCACAGATACAGAAAAAAGAATGATCAGCAGTAAACCAATACATATGTATTATAATACTCCAGAATAGTTATTATTAATAAACAGAAGGCTATCGGTAACATATTGTTCGTCAAACATTTCCAGGGTATATGAAAGCGGTACATCAAGAGTAAGAACATAGTCAAAGAAATCAATATAGTCAATTGAACCATTTATAAGACTGTCATGGAAATCTGTATTACTTGTATTGTTATGAATATGAAAGTGGTGCAGGTGATTTTTAAGTTCTGATATCCAGTGTATCAGGTTGTAATTGGTGAAAGCGTTAACGTGACCTGTGTCAATACAGGTTTTGAAATAAGGAGAGTTTACCATATCACAAATTTCTTTTAGTATGCGTGGGGTTTCTTCGTATGTATTTTCCAGGGCAACAGTCAGGTCAGTAATATTATTGTCATCCAGAAAGCTTTTCCAGTATTCTGACTGATTAATGATAAATTGATTTTTGTAGCTTTCGTATTTGACGTTAGAGTTATACCCTGAGTGAAATATAACTGTGTGTGCATTAAAGTATCTGGCAAGTTCAATACTTTGTTTCATTCTTTGTCGGGTAAGTTCAATGACCTGAGGATCCAGAGAAGTAGGTACAATGTCGAAACAAATGCCGTGAAGAATCTTTTGCATTTCAGGGACGGCATCAAACATTTTTTTGCAATCCTCAAATTCTTGCTGGCTGGTCATATCATATTCATAACCACGTGCAAAGAAGCTTATTTCTAAGTTTAGTGAATGTTTTTTGCAGTATGCTACTGCGTCACTAAAACACGGAAAAGCACTGGAGGAAACATAGAAGCTTGTTAAATCAGACATAGACAATCCTTTTGATAAATCGTGTTAAATTGATTTAATAATAGTTTAGAATAATTTTAACTTAAATAAAACGAGCAGTGAATGTGAAATCGCTTGACAGAGTTTTTTTAATACTTAAGCTAAATTAATATGTCAATTAAATAATAATATTGACAATATTTTGTTTTTTTATGTTGTGAATTGTTCTTTAATGAACAATTTTAACCGAACGAGAGGATGAAAAAGTGTCAAAAATCAATTGGAATTTATCTCAAGAAGACCAGAAAAGAAAATCAGAACTGCTATCAGAAGAAATTCAATCTATTGACCTTGAAGAAATAAAAACCATATCTGATCTTGTTAAAAGCTTTGCAGGTGCATCTATTCAGGCAAGAAACATAGCTAAATGTGCAAACATTCTAAAAGATATGCTTCAGGATGAACAGAGACCAACTATAATAATGGGTCTCAGTGGGGCACTTATTGCAGGAGGCCTCAGAAAAGTTATCAGAGACATGATTAAATATAATATGGTCGATGTAATAGTTTCTACTGGTGCCATCATCTATCAGGATGTATATCAGGCAAGAGGATACAAACACTATAAAGGCTCTCAGAACGCTAATGATAAAGAGTTAAGAGATTTATTTATCGATAGAATTTATGATACATACGTAGATGAAGCAAAATTCTGGGATACAGATACCTGGATTGGCCGCTTTGCCGATACGCTGCAACCACGAAACTATTCCAGCAGAGAATTTCTAGAACTTCTGGCTACTCAAATCAATGACGAAAATTCAATCCTTTATACTGCCAGAAAACATAATATACCAATCTTTTGCCCCGCCCTAAACGATAGCAGTATTGGAATAGGCCTTACAGAACACTATCACAGAATGATAAAAAACAATAAACCTCATATAGCAATTGATTCAATTAGAGACAATTATGAATTGACACAAATAGTAGTTAATTCACCAGGCACATCAGCTATTTACATTGGTGGTGGAGTCCCTAAGAACTATATAAATGACTCAATCGTAATGAGCTACATCTTTGACGAAGATACAGGCGGACATAAATATGCCTTTCAGGTAACAACTGCAAACCCGTCAGATGGTGGCCTGAGTGGAAGCACTCTCAGTGAGGCAACTTCATGGGGCAAGGTCAGCAAAAAAGCTACACATGCTATGGCTTTCGTTGAATCTACCATTTCTCTATCACTTATTATTGGTTATGCAATACAGGAAAAACTCTCTAAAAACCGTAAAAGACTCGATATAAAGTGGAATGAAGACATTCTGGATTCTATTAAACAGCTCGAAAAGGTTAATGTATAAAATAACCTGATAAATCGTTACCTTTAACTCATTTGCAGGACTCTTACAAACTATATCTTTACACCGTATATTTTTTCATATGTAATCTTTTTGCTATCTTAGCTCACGTGGATGCTTGCCATCAATCCAGTGTTGTTCAATCTCTTCAAGTGAATGCCCCTTTGTTTCGGGTACATAAAAGTAGCAGAAAAGAAGCCCTATAAAACCAATACCTGCATATAACCAGAATGTAGTTGCTTCACCAAGATTTTTAACAAGAATTAAGAATGTAAGGGCAATAATAAAGTTTGAACCCCAGTTTGTAAAAGTAGCAATACTCATTGCAAGCCCACGAATTTTTACCGGATAGATTTCAGATATAATCAACCAGCATATTGGGCCGAGGCTTATTGCAAATGAAGCGATATAGACAATCAAGCTACCTATAGTGACCCATTTAAGGGCATCTCCTAATAATTCTGTATTCCAGAAAGCTCCACCCAGGACGCCGAGGCTTATAATCATTCCTATTAAACCACCCAGTAAGAGTGGACGTCTGCCTATTTTATCCAGAAGCCAGATAGATACAATAGTAAATAAAACATTAATAACTCCGACTACGACAGTTGCAGAAATAGCTCCGGTTTCACAGGTAATACCTGACATTTGAAAGATTGTTGGGGCATAATAAATAACCGTATTAATACCTGTTAGCTGTTGAATGAGCATCATAGAGATACCAATAATCAGAGCAGGCCTGAGCCATGGTACAAATAAATCTTTAAATGAAGCTCCTGACTCTTCTGCCATTGTTTCTCTTATCTTCATGATTTCTGCTCTTGCATCTTTATCAGGGTTAATTTTAGCAAATACTTTGATAGCTTCTTCATCGAAATTATGACTCATCAGCCAGCGAGGTGTTTTAGGCAAAAAGTACATACCGATACCAAGAATCAAAGAAGGCACGACACCAACAAGAAACATATAACGCCAGCCGTGCTCAAAAGCCGCAAAAATATAATCTATAAAGTAAGAACTCAGAATACCAATAGTAATAGCAAGCTGGTTAAGTGAAACAAGAGCTCCTCTGGCGTTTGAAGGTGATATTTCAGATATATAAAGCGGTACAGCATATGATGCCACACCTATTGCAATACCTATGACTATTCTGCCTGCTATCAACCATTCAACAGAAGGGGCTAAACCAGTAGCTATAGAGCCAAGAAAGAAGATAACAGCTGTAACAATAATTACATTGCGTCGCCCATATTTATCAGCAAGTTTTCCGCTAAGCCCTGCACCTAAAATAGCACCAACGAGAACAGAACTTACGACCCATCCCTGGGATGCTTCTGATAGCAACCAGTCTTTTTTTATGAATAGCAATGCTCCTGAGATAACACCAGTATCAAAACCAAATAATAATCCGCCAGTTGCTGCAATTGTAGCTATAAATATAACAAAATACTTATTGCCTTTAACTTCTGAACCTGTCATAAGATGGCCTCCACTATATTTTTAACTTTTTCAGGCAACTAAAATATAAATTATTTTTTCGCTTTCACAATTTATACTTTTAACGATCTCTATTTTCAATAAATTTTATATACATTGAGATTATTCTTAAAATTTGACACCCCTGAAAGAAATTAATGCAAAACTTCGCATGATTTTGTTACTATGAAAATTATATTCTGTTTGTCATTTCCTGATAGAGAATTTATTTAAGGATCTAAGAAACAAATATGCTAAAGCAAATTCACCTGCATAGCAGGGACAAATCAAAAGGTTTTTATGAAAGGTTATTCAGGATACTATAACTTAAAAAGCTATATTAAACATTGCTGTAAGGAGGAAATATGAAAAAAACATTTTTAATACTGGCAATTTCTGGTTTATTTGGCCTTTTTGCCCTATCTTTACCGGCTTTTAGCGAGCAGATTCCGGGCAAACAACCAGCCATTCAGTCAGCACAGGAGGCTGAATACCCTCCTAACAAATGGGGATTTATTGATGAGCAGGGCAATTTTACAATAGAACCCCAGTATGATTTTATATGGCAGAGCTTCTTTAAAGGTCTTGCAGGAGTATATAGCAATAAAACCTATAAGATGATTGATCGAAATAACAATATCATCAGTGAATTTGAAGCTGTCAGTGTTGACAAATTTTCTGAAGGTCTTGCCAGAGCAAAATCAGGCAATAAATATGGCTTTATTAATTTTAAAGGAGAATTTGTAATACCCCCTCAATATGTTGATGCCGGACACTTTCAAAACGGTCTTGCCAGTGTATATGTTGATGGCAAATGGGGTTACATCAACATGAAAAATGAAATGGTAATTGAACCAACCTTTAACACTGTACGCCCATTTAATAGCGGTATAGCAGCGGTAGCTGTAGATAATAAATTTGGCTATATAGGCAAAAATGGCAGGTTTGTTATTAATCCACAATTTAACTATGCCGGAGATTTTATTCAAGGCTTAGCTGTAGCCAGCTTAAGTGGTCTCTATGGTTATATAAACACAGATGGTAAATTTGTCATCAACCCTAAATTTGAGCACGCACAGCCCTTTAATAATGGCCTTGCTATTGTAAAGCAGAACGGACTTTATGGTTACATTAACAAACGTGGTATAATGCTTATTGATCCTCAGTATAAGCAGGCCTTTAACTTTGAAGGCAATCTTGCAGCTGTTAAAATAGATGGCAAGTTTGGATACATTAACAAAAAAGGTATTTTACAGATAGACACATCATTTGATGAGGCCTACAACTTTGAAAATAAAAGAGCCAAAGTTAGAATAGAAGATAAATGGGGCTTTATAGATATGAATGGTAACCTTATTGTTGATCCAAAATATGCTGCCGCCTACAACTATGCTGAAAACGTAGCTGCAGTGAAAACACAGAAATAAAATATGATCAGTAAATAACTTATTATAAGAAACTTCATAAGTAATCAGAGAATACAGGGAAGGTGTTTTTCGTTGTTGCGCAATTAAAACAACCTTCAAAAAGTAACCCTTTACTGATAAATTTCTCCATTATAGATAATTTTAGTAACGTAAAACAACTCACATGCACCATCTCCGGAGTCATGACGGGTAAGGCTGCTCTTCCACCATACAGGATAACCATTAACATTACTATCAAGCCTAACAAGAAAACCATAAAAGGTCGCACAGTCTTTTGTACGTAGTCGCTTTAAACCTTTCAATACAATAAAATTAGCCGGTATAATGTGTGTATTAGCTGAATGACTGGAGATATACGCCTTAGAGAAGGGGCAATCTTTCCCATAAAAATAATAATACCAGCGAAATAGCTGAAAATATTTAACATACTCTTCATTTTCAGGACGAGCCAATTCCCCCCAGGCCAGCGCCAAATCATAAGGAGAAACATCCGCTTTCCATCCCCAGCTATATTTTTTCTTTCCTACAATCTTTGCAGTAACTTCATAGGTAGCAAGAGGTGTTAAAGCAAACAAATTATTTCCAGCTTTTAATGATATAATCTCTTTTTTGTTGATGCCTTCCTGATATGGCTTTTCCAGTGCCTTAGGATCATAAACTCTTTGATGAAATATATCTGAACAGCAACATCCTGAACTAAATATTATTATAGTAAAAATGAAGCATTGCCAGAAACCTTTCATGCTTGCAATCCTTGCCCAAAAGAAAACTTGCCTTCTCTGCTATTATCTCATCTATAGCATTAATTTGTCTACTAACACTAAAAAGCACAATATACTAACTATATTTTTCTGCTGGCACGAAATTATTAAAATTATTACTTTGAATTGTATCTTTTTTTTATTTTTTTCAAACTCATGAAATGCCTGCTATGACTAAATTAAAACGTACAAACTGCTATTTAAAGCCCGCCCTTTTTCTGCATAATTCAAAAAATTTTTTACCCAAAAAATTTTAATGGATTATAATGTCAAGTGATATTTAACATAGAGAACATTTTGAATGATTTTTTTCAAAATAGTCAGGAGTTAGGGTCAAATGACACAAAATAACATTGTTATTCAAATTGCCGGAGCTTCAGGAGAAGGGGCCATAAGCGCCGGAGACGTTCTTTCTCAGGCTACCGCAAGAGTAGGACTTAACGTTACTACCCATCGTGTATACCCTGCCGAGATCAGGGGAGGCGGCTCAACAATGTTTCAGCTTCGCATTAGCTCTGAAGAAATCTGGACCATTGGAGAAGAGTCTGATATTCTTCTGGCTCTGTGCCAGAATGCACTCGAAACAAACTATGACATTGTCAAAAAAGGCGGCTACATATTTTATGATGAATCTGAAAGCTGCGAAGAGTCAGCAAGAAATATCTCTGACACTGTTAATAAGATCGCTGTTCCCTTTAGCAAAATAAGTAAAGAAATTAATGCCCCTAAAGCTAAAAATATTATAGCTCTGGGTGTCTTTACCGGCCTCATAAAACAGGTCAACTACGAAGATCAACTGAAAAAAGATATCACTAAACGCTTTCAGAAAAAAGGGGAAGAGATCCTTAACGCCAATCTTCAGGCACTCGAAGAGGGAATAAGATTTGCAAGAGAAAAACTCAGTCATATAGACTTCAGCTACATAGAATTAACGCCTTCTCCCGGAGGTAAGCTGGTAATGACAGGCAATGAAGCCATTGCTATCGGGTCACTCGTAGCCGGCTGCAAGTTCTATGCCGGATATCCGATTACTCCCGCCACTGACATAATGGAATGGATGGCAGCAGAAATGCCAAAACTAGGCGGCACAATTATACAGGCAGAAGACGAAATAGCTGCACTGGTTATGTCTATTGGCGCATCTTTTGCAGGAAACAGAGCGTTTACTGCAACAAGCGGCCCGGGCTTATCATTGATGTCTGAAGCTATCGGCCTGGCGGGTATGGCTGAAATACCTGTTGTTATTGTCGATGTTATGAGAGGAGGCCCGAGTACTGGCCTACCTACAAAGCCCGAGCAGTCAGACCTCGCACAGGCTGTTTTCGGCACTCACGGAGATACACCCAAGATTGTTATTGCTCCTATCAATGTTGAAGACTGCTTCTATCAGACTATCAATGCTTTTAACCTTGCAGAAAAATATCAACTACCAGTAATACTGCTATCTGACGCCTCTATAGGGCAAAAAAGAGAGTCTGTTAACCCTATAGACATCAACAAAATTGAAAGACTTGATCGTGAATGGTATGAACAGATTGATACAACTGTTCCTTATCTTAGATATGGTATTACACCTACCGGTGTTTCACCTATGTCTTATCCGGGGGTTATTGGTGGCAGATATATAGCTACAGGGCTTGAGCACAACGAGCTTTCTGCCCCAAGTTATACTCCAAAAGTGCATCAGGCTATGACAGAAAAACGATTTAGAAAATTGGCCTATGCCAAATATGATTTCCACAAAGTCAGAAAATACGGTTCACCAGATGCTAAAGTAGGCCTTATTACCTGGGGAAGTTCCACTATGCCTGTTTTAGAAGGTGCTGCTATGGCGCAAAAAGAAGGTTATAAAGTTGAAGTCCTTTATCCTAAAATTATGCACCCGATGCCAGACAACTGGATAAACGACTTCATCGCTGATAAAGACATTGTAATATTCCCCGAGAGAAACTTCAGCGGCCAGATGGCAAACCTTGTTATACCTAAATTTGCTAAAGAAAAGCCCGTAACAGTGGTGAGAATGAACCGTTATGATAGCGAAAACTTCACCCCTTCTGAAATATATAGAAAAATCAGAGAAACATATGAAGGAGAAGACTAATGACTTTGAAATATAAAGTTTCCGACTATAAAAGCCATGTAAAACCAAGCTGGTGCCCAGGGTGTGGTCACTATGCAGTATTAAATGCTATGCTGCACTCCTTTGCTGAATTGCAAATACCGCCTGAAAACCTTGTAGTTGTTTCAGGCATAGGGTGCTCCAGCCGTATTCCTTATTTTATAAACTCTTATGGTTTTCACTCTGTTCATGGCCGTGCTCTGCCTATGGCCATAGGTGTTAAAGCATCAAACCCTAAAAACCGTGTAGTTGTTGCTGGTGGTGATGGTGATGGGTTTAGTATTGGTGGTAATCACATCCTTCATACTGCCAGAAAAAATCCTGATATGACTTATATTGTTATGGATAATGCTATTTATGGCCTTACAAAGGGCCAGAACTCTCCGACATCTCCGCAGGAGCTTCACACAAAAGTTAACCCATATGAAAGCATTGACGAAAAGCTTAACCCTGTGCTGATTGCACTAGGAAACAATACATCATTCATTGCCCGTAGCTTTTCTGGAGACACAAAAAACCTTGAAAATCTTATCCTGCAAGGCATGGAACATAGGGGTTTTGCTTTTATTCAGGTAATGAGCCCCTGCATACAGTATAATACTGAGATTACTTATGAATACCTTAAGAAAAATCTTCAACCATTACCCGAAGATCACGATGTAACTGACAGAGCAGCAGCAGTATGGCTGGCTCTTCAAAAGAAACCTATGTATACAGGTATATTCTATAAGGTTGAACGCCCTACCCTTAAAGATAAACTTAATGATGTTCGTGATGTTGCTATGATGAAAAGAGGTTCACCAGAAGTAGTAGAGAAAGAAAAACGCTTGCTGAGCGAAATGATTGATCAGTTTAAATAAAATGACTTATAAGTTTACATTTGGTCCTGTGCCATCCAGAAGGTTAGGCTTTTCACTCGGTATTGACATAATACCGCTGAAAACCTGTACATATAACTGTATCTATTGTCAGCTCTTTCAGACTTCAAATCATACAACAACCAGGCAGTCATTCTTTAATAAAGATGATATACTGGCTGAAATAAAGAATAAAATTAAAACATCTGAATGTATAGATTATATAACCTTCTCAGGCTCAGGAGAACCAACTCTTAATAGTGACATTGGTCTTATTATAAAAGAAATTAAGAGTTTTAGCAATATACCTGTCGCTGTGATTACAAATAGTTCTCTGTTATGGATGCCTGAAGTAAGGGAAGATATAAAAGATTCTGACCTTGTACTGCCCTCTTTAGACAGCGTTACAGAAGACATCTGGATGCAACTTAACAGGCCAGATCCTTCACTCAAGATAAATAAAATGCTCGAAGGCTTGAAAACCTTTTGCAATGAGCATCAGGGTATTATATGGCTTGAAATAATGTTTGTAAGCGGGTTTAATGATTCTATAAATGAAGCCAGAGCTATTGCAGATTATGTCAACCAGCTTAACGTTGATCTTATACAGCTTAATACTGTAGTACGGCCACCTAATGAAAGTTATTCAAAGCCTGTTACTGAAGAGTTTTTTAAAGAAATAGCTGTTTATTTTAATAGTAAAATCGAGGTTATTGCACCCTTTAAGAAAAATTCTCGTCCATCTAAAAGAGATTCTACCCCTGATGTAATTCTGGATCTTCTTGCTCGAAGGCCCTGTAAACCTAACGAAATGGCTGAATCCCTTTGTATTAACCTGAATGAAATATCAAAGTACCTTCAAATACTTGTAGATCAAGAAAAAATTATTCAAGAAAAATCAGGTCATTTTTCTCTGTTTCACTAATAATGATCTGCATAATCGTCTTTAATAGCAGAAATTTTAATCATCTCTTCAAAGCCTTTGCCTGTCTGTTTGAGCCACTCATCCATTATATTTTTCGTATGCTCAAGTAATTCAGTTTCTTTAATCTTTTTGCGATATTTAAAATATTTCTCGTAAAAGGTTATATGGTTCTGACATCTTTCAATAGCTTTGAATTTGAAGTAATCCACTATTTCATCTGACATCCAGGACTTATTTTTATAGAAGTTATAGGTTTTAATATCTATTACACTGGCAGCTAGAAGGTCATCGAGAGATTTAGTCAGGAAATAAATTATCTGCTGAGTCAGTTCATCAATTTCAGCATTATAGATCTGCTTGAGGCGATAGTCTTCAGGGGTCACCGGGTGCATCAGTATTACCCTGTCAATCAGCGGATAATCATCATCAAGACCCAGTTTTGAATACTCATTTGACCTGGTGATACTCAAAAAAAGCCCGGGAAGACAGATCATGTTTTTCAGATCTTCTTCACAGGTCTCTCTTAAGTGTACTTCTTTGTAACCCCTGTCTTCAAAATAGTTGCCCAGACAGCTAATGCTGGTGAATATAGTTGTATCTCTATCTCTGCGTGGAATTTCACGAGGTTGAGTGATATCAAGAAACCAGTTTAAAAAGTCTTCAGCAAGCTCAAACGGTATTAAAAATACTTCCTTCTTTGAATAAGTTTTTTCATATTCTTCAAGCATCACTACCAGAAGGATAATAGCAAACGGAAACCATTGATTTAACTGATAATAGGTGATTGGACACGAAAAAAAAGTCAAAATACACACTATTACATATGTAAATATTATAGCAATTACGTATTGTCTGGTTTTTTTACCGTTCATACTTCATATATCTACTCGTTAAGCATTTCCCGGGCAAGCATTTCTATTTCTTCTTCTGTTAGAGTGGCATTTTCAGTATTCATAATCTTGTTCAATATTGATTCAGGCTTTTTATCAGAATAATTCTCGTCTTCCAATTCTGTCCCACTGGACTTTTCTGGCTCATTTGATTTTAACTTAATTCCAAGGAGCCTGTTTTGTCTGTTTATAACCTCTTCTCCCGGAGTATTTTTGTAATTTGACTTATAATGTTCAATTCTTTCTTCTTCGTTCAGACGACATGGAAAGAATGTTTTGAGGTATTTAAGGAGATCTTCAGAAATTTCGCTTGCATTCCACCAGTCAGCACCAATAAAATTGACATTTGAAAATTGTATAATATTTCTCAGATCAACTTCTAGCAGTTTAACATCTGTCATATTTGTTTCATTCAGATAAGCACCCTGCAATTTAGCTGTTGAAAAATCGCTACCTGTAAAGTTTGATCCTGAAAAATTTGCGTCTATAGCGTTGGTTCCAACCATATTAAGGTTTTCAGCTTCACAATTTTGCATAATAACTTTATACAAGTCACCTCGAGAAAGAATGGCCCCTGATAGCTTAGCTCCTGAAATATTGGCCCGTCGTAAAATACCTCCTATAAGGTATGCACCTTTTAGCTCAGCCCGACAAAGAATTGATTCAGTAAGATTGACTTCCATCATTGTTGCATAATTCAGGCAGGCAGAGGTTAAATCAGCATTTGCAAAATTTGCGCCAATTAAAATTGCTTTTGACAGGTTAGCGTTTTCCAGAGTAGCATTTTCAAGGTTTGCTTTCATCAAATTTGTTTCCACAAGCTCAGAATCTTTCATGTTAGCCCAAGAAAGATCTACACCATCAAGCATAATACCAGATACAATGCAGTCTACCAGTCCTTCTTTCTTATTCTTAGTATATATTTCAATTACTTCTTCTTTATCTTCAAGAAGTTTTCGTTCTTCAATAAAACTACCATTAATTGCAGTAATCTTTTTAACCCATTCAAACAGCAATTTTTCAAGCTCTTCAAGTGTTTCTATATTTGAATAATTTAAAAGGCAATATTCCGGCAGGTCAAAAAGTTTATTTTTCTTTAAAAGAGCGTACAGTTTTTTAAAAGGCTCTCTTAAATAATGATCTTCCGGCAATTTTTCAGGGTGTTTAAGTTTACAAATATCAAAAATAACTGATTTTGCATCAGAAATCAAATTATCATCAGCCCTAATCATTAGAAGCACAGAGTCTGACTCAACCCTGATAATGCTTAATTCTGGCATATCTTCAAGTTGCTTATTTTTAGTAACCAAAAGAAAAATGATATTAACAGCTGAAAGCATTTTTTGCAGGTCAGAAATTGACAGATTAAGGTTTATAAAAAAATCAAGCTTCAAGCGTTTCAGTTCATAGCTATTTTGCCCTGATGCCTGGCTATTTTCCTCTTGTTGACTGCTCATTTTTCCATCCATCTTTTTCAAAATCCTGATCTCCCCAATATTGTATCAGTTTTTTAAAAATAATACATTAACAACTTCGACCCTGTATTGCAGTCTGGTAAACAGATATAATCATCCATACAAAAACAAATAGTTCTGCCAAAAGTATCCTGCGAAATTCAACACGCCAAAAAGGTCGCTATATTGCGACTCTTGAAAAATAATTTAATAAAACTATCTGTTGCCAATTTGAGGCATGCTGCCGGGCCATTGGCCAGTTATCAACTCTAAAGCAAGGAATTTACCTTCCCTTAAAAGCTGAATATTTAGAACAGTATTGACGTTATTATCTCTCACTATATCCTGAACCTGAGCAGGATCATTGATTTTTATCCCGTTGACACGTTGAATTATGTCACCAGGTTTCAATCCAGAGTTTGCAGCAGGGCTTTCCGGGTATACCTGAGCTACAACAACACCATTAGTGTCTTCAGCGAGTCCCAGACTTTTTAAAACAGTTTTATCAAGCTCTTTCATAGCAATACCTACCCAGGGTCTTTCAATAAACCCTTTATCAACAAGCTGTGAGCTTACTTCTCTGGCAATATCAATGGGTATAGCAAACCCTATGCTGGTTCCAATACCTGCAATAGCTGTATTGATTCCAATAACTTCACCATCAAGGTTAACGAGCGGTCCACCAGAATTACCGGGGTTAATAGCAGCATCAGTTTGAATGAACTCAACATTTGAACTGCTAATTTGCCGTGAAAGTGCGCTAATAATACCCAGTGTCACAGTATGGTCATAGCCAAGCGGGCTTCCGATAGCGATTGCCCATTGCCCGGGTCTTAGTTTTTTTGAAGTTCCAATCTTTGCCGGGGTAAGATTCTTTGCATCAACCTTTAATACTGCTATGTCACTGAAACCATCTCTGCCCACTATTTTAGCATCTAATGAACGGCCATCATTAAGTGTAACTTTTATCTTTTCGGAATCTTTTACAACATGATTGTTGGTCAAAATATAGCCACCATCAGATATAATGACGCCTGAACCATTACCAACAGACTTTCTTTTGAAGGTTTTAGGGCCATCTTCCTGTTGCTGCATATTGGGATCAAAGCCGAAAAACCTTTTAAAAATCTCACTATTAAAAGGTGTTCCTCTAAATTCGGTTCTAATTTCCTGAATGTTTTCAACGTCAATACTTACTACTGACGGAGAAACCATTTCTGCTACATCTGCAATTAAATCAGGTTTAAAAAGCATATATTTTGAGCTTTGTTTTGCTTCTTGATCATTTTGTTTTAGTTTATTGCTCTTCTGCTCATCAATTTTGCCTGATTCTTTTGCTTCAATCTTTTTGTCTTGAACCTGCTCACTGGATATGCCAGGCATTATAATTATAGAATATAATAACATTACTGTAATTGTTAAAAAGACCTTTTTGTAAATGTTTTTAACCCTCATAACGGCTCCTCTCTTGAAACAGGTAACTTTACGGATTACTACAAATTTTAATATTTCAAGACGGAAAAATACAACAATTGTTTCAATCAAATTTTTCAAAGCTTAAATCATTTTTTTAATGCTGGTATAGAACTTGTAAAATCTTTGGTTTCTATAATATTAATTAAAGTATATTTTATTAATTAAAATACGATTTAATTAATCTTTTGCTTGCTATACTATTAATTAACCGGGGACTTCATTAGCTAATGACCCGTAAAAAACGTAGTATTCTATAGTTTAGCTGTATTGATATATTATCAAAGCTTATGCTGCTTTGTCTTTATTAAGCTGAGCGGCTAATGCTTTTGTAAGCCCACCGGTAAACGCAATAACCTGTTTTTGAACCTTAAGCATTATTGGTTCATCATCTTTTAAAACAACTTTATCTTTATATTTATCAACTGTTTTCTGTATCTCTTGCATTGCATACTGTTCTTCTGCCTGCTTTTCAGCTGCTGTCATAGCAAAAGCACCCCAGATAGCATTGTGAATAATTTGTTTTACGTGTCCTAGAGTAAATCTTTCCTGGATTCCCTGTGTTCTTTCTTCAGGGGTAATATTCCAGTTGAAGCGCTTGAAGACTTTTACAAACTCGTTAGTAAGGTTTGTGCCAGCAGTAACAGCATTATCAGTATTGATATTTGCTGGCAGGCCTTCATCAAGGAAGTCCAATACAGGGTGATTTCTGTATCCTTCAACGGCTCTGGTCTGGAAGTTAACTTTAGGGCAGGTTTCAAGCGTGATATTTCTTAGCTTAATTTCATCTTTGAGGCTTTCAGGGGCATTTCTCAGGTCTATGCCATGTCCTATTCTATGTGCACCCTGTCTTACAGCTTCCTGTATATTCTCCCAGCCTTTAACATCGGCTGATTGTTTAACTTCACCGGCGTGAACAGTTACTTTTAACTCTTCATCAGGGTGATCTCTTGATTCATTATAATACTTAATATGTTGCAGAATTTTTCTATGCATATAGAGTGGATAATCATTTTCTTTGCCTGCTATATCAAAGCCAACGACATTAGGTATAATATTAAGACCCATTCTTGCGTAATGAACAGCATCTCTAGATCCTGTTTTCTTGTCATTAACTCTTAATTTAGAATAATTATTTAAGTCTGCCAGCATGCTTCTTGATAACAAGAATTTTTGTTCCTGAAGTTTAAGCTGTGTCTTAAGTTTATCGCCTATTTCAAGCAAAGTGCGTGTGGTAATTTGCTTTTTATATTCTTCAGGTGAATTATTAGCTTTTAAAATATTTATCAGTTTATCGAAGTCTTGACTAATTCTGGCTCTTGAGTAGATCGGGCTAATGTCTGCTTCATCAAATGAACTAAACTCGTCATCCTTCATAACTGCTGCTGTATCTGTATGATCAAGCCCCTTGCCATTACAGCATTTACCTTCGACAATACTTTCTTTAATATCTATTCCTTTAGATGAGCTTTTTGTAAAGAGTTTTACCTTTTCAAGACCCATTTTACGGTCGTTATAGTTATCTATATAAGCATTGGCATTTATAGCATCACCTATAGCAGTAATTGAATCAGGTGTAAGCCTTGTCATACCGACTACATTAGGTATTATACCAGATCCCATCCTTAAAAAGCGATCACAAAGCTTTGAACCTGTTTTTAAATCTGATAGTTTTAAATTTGAGTAGTGTTTAAGATTATCAAGCAGCTTTTCAGCCAGAAAAGTCTTATCTTCAGCGTAATCATTCACTTCTTTCATTTTGTTGTTATATATATCAAGTATTTTAACTCTGTTTTCGTTTGTAAGTGCAGTATTTCCAGCTTCATCCAGAATATCTTTAAGTGCCTCTTCAAGTTTTTTCTTTGTTGTAGGATTAGTAATATTATCTCTAACAGCTTCTACTGTCATCAGGATAGCGTTTTTAAGCTCTTTAACAGTCTGATAACCTTTACTGGAAATAACTTCTTCAAGTGTAGCATCCATTTCTTTTAGTGCTGCAAGGTCATTTTCGAGGTCATCTACTACTTTTGAATATTCAAATGGCTTGCCTTCTTTTACTGAAGCCTTCATTTCCTTATACATATTATCAAATAACACACGCTGGCTTCGCATTTTAACAGTCAATCTTGAAAGTTCTTTTGCTTTAGCAGAATCAGAACTTAGTGGCTCAGGATCAATAACTATAGAGGTCTGTACAGGGTTAGTATCTTTTAAATCTATTTCTGCGTTTCTTAAGCCAACCTGTACTGCCCTTAAAATATCTTCAGGACTGCCCTTATATATTTCGTCCATCGGGTCTATGTTAATAACAATATTCTTTTCACCATTTTTAGCCCTTTCCATAACTGTTGAATAAACAGCAGGCACCAGATCAATAGTTGTAATGGCTTTAGGGCTGGATACTGTCATTTCGTTATAAAGCTGATCTATTTTGCTTAAAGGTATATGTCTTTTTTTTAATTTAATATCATTTTCAAACAGAGACTTTGTAGAACTTATCTTTTCTATAATTCTCTGTTCATCGTAATTACGGGACAGATGAACATCGTGAGCAAGCCTATCAACATTATTTAAGACTTTATTCAGTTTTTTAAATTCAATATAATTATTACTTAAAATTTCTGATGAATCATATACATTGCCGGTCTTCTCAGCTTCTTTAAGCTCTTTATACATCTTATCAAAGAGAACACGCTGGCTTCTCATTCTGGTAGCCAATTTAGCCCGCTGTAAACCTCTTTTAATAACTGCATCAAAAGGTTCATCAGGAGAATTAGGGTGTCTTTCTGCCAGAATGATTATCCCTGTGTTCATTTCTTTGCCCAATGTCTTGATATCTTCCTGGGCATTTCTTAAACCAACCTGTACAGCTCTTACAACGTCTTCAGGATGGCCTATAAAAGAAGATGAGTGCGGATCAACCCTGATTTCAAGGTATCTACAATTATGCTTTGCTTTTTCCATAGCGATAGCGTAGGAAGCCGTCATTATATCCATTGTTGTAATGTTTTTGGCTTTAAGTTCATAAGTTTTTTTCAGCCAATCCCCAAGAGATTCACTCTTTTTTCTAATATCATAATACTTTTGTTCAAGTTCTGCCTCACTGAGGCCAATACACATACCCTCTTTATTCAAGAATAGCTTGGATATATTAAAAGGTGTAGCTCCATTAAAGTGAGAGTGAAGCTCATATTTAGGTAATTCATAAAAGAAATTATAGACAGGATCAGGGATATGTCCGCTGTCGTCCTGCTCTTTTTGCTTTGTTTGTGGCTTAGTGGCACCTTTGAACTTCAATACATTTGTATTATTTTTGCTTTCAAAATACGATGGTGCATAAATTTTTTGACCCACTTGAAACATTTTCTATACCTATTTTCCCCTTGATAATTATATAACACCCCTGAAAGTATTGATTGCCCTTTTCAACTGAAATTGTTACATTTTTAACAGAAATTGTTTTATAAGATTGGCAGGTAAAGAAGTCAATGCTTTTTAATAACCAGAAAGCAGGCCAGTCAGGCAGCCATGGATTTTTACAAGGAATAAATATATTGCACAAGCCCCAGCAAAGATTGCGTTGTTTAAATTTCTGTGGGCTTAATAATAATAGCCTTTTTGCACCGGGGGCACATCACTGCTGAACCATCATAAGCCTGTTTGATAAGATAATGAAGCTTGCCTGTGCAGCCTTCAGAGATACAGGGTACTTCATTAATTGCATTACCAAGAAACTCAGGTGGTAACAAGTCTTCAAGGCTGTTATTTACTTCTTTTAGAAATATCTTCATTAACGCTATCCTTCTTATGAACGTATAATTTCAAGTAACTTTTCTGCTTTTGCAATATCAATATATGATTTAAGGCCTTCATCTCTTTTAATGGATGTAGCAACAATGGCTCCATCTGCAATATCAAGCATATCTTTTGCATTAAGGGTATTCAAACCGCTTCCAACCAGAAGAGGTACTTCAGGAAGGGCATTTTTAATCATTTCAAGATCTTTAATGTCAGCAGAAGAACCGGTAGCAACTCCTGATACAATAATAGCATCAGCAAGCCCCCTGTATACAGTTTCTTTTGCCTGATCAACAATACTTGAGGGTATACCAAGTGGGTAGGCATGTTTAACCATAACATCAGCAAAAAGTTTTATCTCACGGGCCTTAATGGCTTCTCTATAGGGCAACAGGGTAGGTGCAGAAGCTTCTATAATACCAGAATCTGTTACCATCGCCCCTGTAAGTACATTTACTCGTATAAATCTTGCCCCGGTACAGCTAGCAATGGCAATAGCAGATTTCGAGTCATTTCTCAATACATTAATACCGATAGTCTTATCAGTAATATGCATAATCCTTTTAGCAATCAGAGACATTGAAGACACAACAGCGGGGTCAACACAGTCTTTTGCAAAAGGTATATCATAGTAATTTTCAATAATTATGCCATCAAAACCAGCAGTAGCTATAGCTGAAGCTTCTTGTTCAGCTTTCTGCACAACATGATGAAAGTTTCCATCATAATTTGCAGAGCTAGGCAGTGGCAAAAGATGCACTACGCCTATAACAGGTTTATTTGATCCAAATAATTCTTTTAACATAAACGAAAACCTTCTTATGGTTTTGAGATTATCACACAAACTGTGCGGTTTCCATAGATTCTGAAGGTAATGTTAAGCAGTTTAATAATTTAGTGATAAGGGTTTATTTCTGGTTATCTAAAGATTTCGATACGGTTTTTGCCCAGTTTTTTAGCTTTATAGAGTGCGCTTTCTGCTCTGTCTATGAAGTCTTCCACAGAATCATCCTGAAGTATTTCTGTAAGGCCGAAGCTGAGAGAGATTTTGCCATTATTAATAGCTTCTATTTCTAGTTCATTAAACTTTTTCTGTAGTTTTTCAATAGCAATCCAGGCTCTGTGCATATCTATAAGAGGTAACAAAATTAGAAATTGGTCATTGCTATAGCGTCCTATAAGGTCTGTTCTTCTGAGATGGTTTCTTAGTGTTTCTCCTGCTGTTTTAATAATAGCATCACCAATAATATTACCCCAGTTTTCATTGATCTTTTTAAAGTTGTCAATATCACAAATACAGAGACAGAGTGGCATTTCGTATCTGTCAGCTTTCTCCATTTCGATGTTGACTCTATTTACGATTTCAGCTCTGGTCAGGTGAGCTGTCAGAGGGTCTTTAGTGGCAGATTCTCTGATGCGTTCGTGAGCTTTTTCAAGGTCTTCGTGTGCTGTATCATCCAGGATGGTTTCAGCTGCACCAATAATATTTCCTTCTTTGTCCTTCAGTGGAATGGCCGAGATTAATACAGGTACCATAAAGCCTTTTTCGTGTATTATAATAGATTTCTGATTAATTACTTCACCCTGTTGAAGGCATTTAATAACAGGATATTCATCTATGTTGATCTTATTGCCGTTTTTATCAATATGTACAAACTTTTCTCCATCGCAGGTGGTGTTCATTACTGAATCTCTGTTATAGCCTGTTATGATTTCAGCTGATTTGTTCCAGAAGATAACTTTTTTCTCATTATTTATAATGAATATACCTTCATAGAGAGAATCAAAAAAGTTATTAAAGAAGCTATTTTCCTGTATTACGTTTAAATAGTCTTCGAGTGTAGTTATCATAAGGTTATTCATAGTTTGATCCTCATAATTGCGTGCACGGGTAGAAAAAATCGTTTTATTGTTTGATTAATCAGAGAATTTATGCCTTTTTCTTTTTAGTAATGATAACTATTACTGTTTATTGAGTTCCCTGACAGGTTTTTTGTGCGTATAATTATTATTATAAAATATCTACATAAAATTAGAAAAGAAATCAGGAAAATATGCAAACACCAACAAAAACAGTTAGCGATATAACCCCAAACCAGAAGCAACAGGAATGTATCGATACACTAAAAGGCCCAGTAATGGTGCTAGCCGGCCCCGGAACTGGCAAAACAACCATTATTATTAAACGAATTGAACATATGATCAAACAGAGCATCAACCCGGAAAGAATTCTTGCACTGACATTCAGCGAAGCGGCAGCCAGCGAAATGAAATTGCGGTTATTGAATCAGGCAGGTACCCGTGCCTCTTCGGTTATCATTCATACATATCATGCTTTTTGCAGCGATATAATATCTCAAAACGCCCTGAAATTCGAGCTATTAGAGGATTTTAATATCATTGATAAGCTCAATCAAACCCGCCTGATGAGAGAAGTAGTTGATGAATATCGTCCTAAATATCTGGTAACAAAGCATAATGACCCTTATTTTTATGTTAATTACCTTGTCAACGCCGTTCATGAGATTAAGCTCAACCGTATAAACAGGGAAAAATACTTGAATATTCTTGAGACAGACCCTGCCTGGAAGCCTGAACTCAGACGTCTTGAGCAGGTCAAAACCGAACAGGAAGAACTTAACAGGGCCGGCAAACGAAACAGACTTAAAACCACCATCAAAGAAATTGAAACCCTTGACTCTCAAATTAAAAAAGCCTGTGAAATATGGGATATCCACGAAAAATATCTCAAAAAAATGAATCAATATTCATTTATAGACTTTGACGATATGATTAATCTTGTACTGGACAATTTTGAAGAAGACCCTGCCTTTCTAGAAGAAGTCAAAAGCCAGTTTGACTATATTCTCGTGGATGAATATCAGGATACTAACCATTCTCAAAATGAGTTAATCTTTAATCTTGCGTCTGATGAACCTTCAGCCAATGTATTTGTGGTAGGAGATGATGATCAGATTATTTATGCTTTTCAAGGGGCACAGGTAGACAATCTTGAGAGATTTTTAAGGCACTACCCTGAGGCAAAAGTTATCTGCCTGGATGAAAATAACCGTTCCACTCAGGTCATTCTGGATTTTGCTCACCGTATTATCTCTCAGGATACCACCAGGCTTGAAAGCAACCCGGAATTTGAGCAATATAAGATCTCTAAAAAGCTTGTAGCTAAAAACCCCTCGCTTCTTAAAAGAGATGATAAGGTTGAAATGCATACCTTTATTGATATCATACAGGAGAATAATTATATAGCTGACCGTATTCAGTCTATTATCGAAAACAACCCCGGGATTGAACGCTCTGAAATAGCGATACTTGCCAGAACCAATAGCGAGCTTGAAGCCTTTGCAGACCTGCTTAAAGCCAGAAATATACCGTATCAAATCAGCAGACAAAAGGATATCTTTTCTCTCAAGCCCTCTCTTCTTGTTTATCTGTATCTTAAGGCCTTAGAAAACCATCAGGAAAATGCTATGGGCCTGTTTGGCCTGGTCGCTCATCCGCCGTTTAACTTTGCTGCAGGTGATTATACCTTTTTGATTCAAGAAAACCTTAAGACCAGAAACGATTTTATTTCGCTGATCAAAAAACATCTTAAAAGCCAAAAATGGCAGTCAGCTGAGACTATACAGGGTTTTATTGATACCTTCGATCAATTGAAGAACCTGATCAACAATGAAACCCTTTCAAACCTTATTATTCACCTGGTTAACCAGACTGGTATACTAAATTATTATGCCAGACAGAAGAAAGACAGATTTGAGAATATCTTATCTCTTAAGAAGCTGGTGGATGAAACCAGGACTTTTGAGAAGATTACTCATCCTGCAACGCTGACGATGCTGCTAAGTTATCTTGATAGCTCTCTCAAGGAGGATATCAACCTGCAAATTGACGAAAATAACTTTATTGAAAATGCTGTTCAGCTTATCACACTTCATAAGTCGAAGGGGAGAGAGTTTAAGTATGTCTTTCTGGTCAATCTGAATGCTAAAAACTGGGAGAAAAAGCCAACCCGGAGCATTTTGAGAGTTCCCACGACAAGGGTTGAGTTTACGAAAGAGGCAGAAGTTGCAAGAATACTGTTTGTGGGGTGTTCAAGAGCTAAAGAAAGGTTATTTTTGACCTATTCATCTACCAGTAACGGCAAGAACACTGAGCTAAGTTTATTTATACAAAATGCAATTAAAGAAGAGAGTTTGATAGAGAAGAAAAATCATGAACTTTCTACTGAAGAATATGTAGATAGTGTAATATCACAATTCAGCCGGTCTTATGTATATTATGAAAGCAGGTTCTTAGAAGATTTAAAATTGCGGGCAGAAAAGCATGTGATGAGTCCGTCATCATTGTATCTTTATAACTGTTGTCCGAAGCAGTTTTTGTATCAATACATTTATCGCATTCCACAGCTAGAAGTAATTAGCCCTGCATTAAGTTTCGGCAGTGCTGTCCATAAAGCTCTTGAAAAGTTTATCAGGTCTGCAATGAAGTCAGGTAAGTTTGACAGCAAAGATGCTCTGGTTAAATATTTTAAGCAGGCTATGGAAAAAGCACTCTTCCCTTCTGTTCAGGAGCGGGATATAAGGATGATGAACGGTATCAAATTACTTGATGCTTATTATAAAAGGTTATTAGAAACACCGATCAATAACATTGATGGTATTGAGGTCAACATAAGCTTTATACCTGTTGATAAATATCTTATAAAAGGCTTTATTGACCGTATTGACACATATAACCGGGGGCAATATACTGTCATAGACTATAAAACAGGAAACCCTAAGTCTGAACGTCAGATTTTAAATGAAGATGGCACACATTATCACTATTTTGATCAACTATGTTTTTATAAGCTGCTTTATGAGCTAAAAAACAAAGACAAAGAGGTTGTAGAAGGGCAGGTAATTTTTCTTGAAGAGCCTTCAAAGTCAATCAGAGTAGGCCTTTCAGAAGATGACCGCACTCGTATAACAGAAAAGATTGTTTCGACTTTTGAGAAGATTCAGGCACTTGAGTTTTCAGGCATTGACGGTGAAAAGCAGCAAAAAGAGCCCTGTAAAAAATGTGTTTACAAACTACTTTGCAAGATGAATGCGTTGTGATTATAATGTTAGAAGAATAATATCGGGATGTAGCTCAGCTTGGTAGAGCGCTGTGTTCGGGACGCAGAAGTCGCAGGTTCAAATCCTGTCATCCCGAGTTTTTTTCTACAAGATATATTTGCTGGATATGTTATTTTTATCATACAAGGATGACTCAAAAGCTCTAAAGAGGCTAATAACCTCCGGAGCGAACTAAGTTCGCTCCGGTGAGAGTTTTATTTTGGGCTAATTCAGGCATTCAATAAACTATTATCATTGTGAGGATAGCTTTTAGCCCGATGTGGTAATCCAGAATAAACATTTGATAGATCCTTCGCTTCGCTCGCAAGACTTTTATAGCCTCTTGATTGCGATTCGGTATCAGATTCAATCCCTGTTTTTGCAGGAATAAATAATTCCGTAATTAATCAGAGGTTTCTTAAGATTCTTCGCTTTTTTCAGAATAATAATTAAAAATAAATCTCTTTAATAGTATTCTGTGTAAGGATTGCAGGTGCTTTCTCCGGGTTTTGAATATTGCTGAATATGTGATATCTATTTTTAAGGTATTCATTCTGTACATCTCTGGTACCTTCAGGCAGAATAACATTAGAAAAAACCAGTGATATTAGGAGGTAAATGACAAACAAGGCATTCAAAATAAAGATTATTCTTGTTTCTTGAAGATTAATATTACCCATGTGTTATTCTTTCCTTTAGTGCTACCTGCTATGAACTAAAACGCCTGAATATAAATTGTTGATAATACTATTAATAAATGTAAAGCAGTTATTTATATACTGATCCTTAAAAGTAATGTATAGATTTCAGATTATAGAGACCAAATTCTAAAAGTGCCCTCTATTTTCTGAAATCTGATTACTTATGACTTTGATTATAAATGTATAAAACCGGTCATAATATCTGTTTTGTATTAGAAAATTTTACAGGAAGTTAAATTAAAAGATCAGTGCATAACTTAAAAAGTTTTCGATTTTCAAGCCCTAATCCCACCCACCCTAAAGGAAGGCATGGGGTCTCACTCCCAGGCTACGCCTGCTCGCTCAACCCATATCTTTACTTTTAAAATCTTTGAAAATCGAAAACAAAAAATCTATCATTATAGTTATGCATCAGTCTTATTAAAGAAACTGGCAAAAATTATTAAACAGGGTTCAGCGAAGAGGTAGGTCAAAAATTTAACCGGACAGTAATGGTAATTAATCAGAGATACCTAATGATCAAAAAAGTTTGAGCTGGCCATCATCATTTCTGGTATGTTTAAACAGGTTCTGGTTGTCGAATTTATTTAGTTTTAAAGGGTCTAATGCAGGAGAAGATGCCTTGTGGGTCTGGTAGAAATTTTGAGCTTCTGAAATAGTTTCACATGCATAGCAATAAAGACAACCATGAAGACAGCTTCCATATTCTCCAATATCGATACTTTTAGCGCACCCGCAATCATTTCTTGTAGGAGCAAAGTTAAAGTTGATTTTTTTGCCGGTAAGTTTTTCTATAAGCTCATAATCTATACAGTGAGCCTTTTTAACTGTCTCAGAAACCAGTGTATCATCACAACAGGCAAAAACATCCATATTATACTGGGCTGCTATAGAGGCTAAACCTTTAACCAGTGTTTCTTTTTGCCCCTGAGACAGGGGTAAAGAATGAATTTGTTTTCTGTCAAAATTGCGTTCAACTTTTCTGTAGATATCCAGAAATTCTATATAGCAGCGCCTGGTATAATCTTTAAGCTTATAAGCAATGTTTTCAAAGTTATAGAGGTGAAAATTAATATTTAAGTCTTTTGTTGTTATTATTGGGTCATACCTCCATAAGACATGATCAGGACTTTTATGTTCAGCAAGACGCTTGAACTGATCTATAGCCTCTGAAACCTTTATAATATTTTGCTCAAGATACTCAGGATAATTGTTAACCGTGAAATGAAAATAATATTCATACCCTCTGTTATCCAGCATATCAAGATATTGCATAAGCCGCTCATAATTTTTAGACCAGAAGACAATACAATCAATGTTTTCAGGAGTCAACTCAAGGTATTTCAATTTATCTGAGTGTGGAAGCGGATAAAGAACATAACCTTCATGAATGCGTGAAATGAACCACTCTGAATAAAATGCCGGTATATCTGTTCTTCTGCTTGCAGAGACGATTGCCATATATTAAATCTCAATTAAACCTGACAAAAACACTATATCTTAAAATACATCCATTATCAGCAAGAATTTTGTAGATAAAACAATATATCTGTATATATATTAATATCGCTTCGCAATTATAAAGTATAGAAAAAGCCACGATTATTCTGATTTCAGCAAGTATTATCAGCTCTTTCAAAAGACAGGGTTAAAAAGCAAGATAGTATAAATATTCCGGGCAAATATTGCCCCTCATCAGCAATAAATATTTAATTACGCAAATTTTCTTATTAATATTATTTATCTTAACAGGTATAATTATGTTATCTTAAAACAATATAGTCAGGGAACTGGAAATTTATGTCATCAGAAAATAACAAATCTAAAATTAGTCGCTGGTATGATAGAAATGATAGCATTTCTGTCAGCATGCACCTGCTTGAATCTGTGCCGGATAACCTCAAAAGACAGGTGGCAAACTATTTAATTGAAGATCTTATTACTAAAAAACCCTACTCAGATATGCTGCCTATCGACGTTCACTATCTGGTATTAAGTGAAAACAGACGCAGGCGCTGGTATGACTTTGATGAATCGGTCAGAATTTTTGTTGAGCTTCTCAGGCATTCTTCTGAATCACAAAGACTTGAAATCAGTGATAAACTTGAAGGCTTCATAAAAAAGATTCTTGAAACACCTGAAACCCAAGATATTACTGATGGACAGGTTGAAGAATATGAAGAAACCACCTGAAGTATTTTTTTTAGTCTGATACTTATTCTTATAACTTCTTACCTGCTATCTGCTTCTTTTATATCAGCCTGAAATCAAAATGCCGTTTTGTTGAGCTTTTTAAAGGGTGTTTTTATCTGCTATAAGATATAAGCAATATTATATGAAAACAAAAGTTCAACCTGTCATCTATATGCAGTATTTTTTAATTTTTTTTAATATATTTAAGTGAATTTCAATTAAAATAGATTTTTATCTTGCTGGCTTTACGTTAAACTATAAAATAATCCGGTTGTTCTAACAATACTCAATACCATTAAAGATCTCATCTATTGTCAAATATGACTAAAATAATAGATAATAATAACAACAGCAAACTAATTCGCTTCAATGCTTATACTCAAATATTTTAAAGCTTATGAATAAATCAAAACAACAAAATTCAGGTAACACAGAACAGAAAAAATCTCACCGGCTATCTGAAAGTGAAATTTCAGATCTCTGGAATATTTTCAGTGAAGCCAAACACAGAAAAAAATTGAGAGAAAAAATAATTCTCCACTACATACACCTGGTAAAATACGTCGTGGGACGCCTGGTAATATCACTTCCCGTTAGCATTAACAATGATGATTTAATGGGGTATGGAATAGAAGGCCTGATAGAAGCCGTTGACCGGTTTGACCCTAAAAGAGGCCTGAAATTTGAAACATACGCCATAACAAGGATCAGAGGGGCAATTATAGACAACCTTCGCAGCCAAGACTGGGTGCCAAGAGGCGTAAGAAAACGCACCAAAGAACTTCAAGAAGCTATCGCAAAACTCGAACAAAAACTCGGCAGACAACCAACAGAAATTGAAATAGCAGAAGAACTCAATATACCCAAACATAAACTAAATCAACTGATATCTGAAAGCAGCAATCTCATGTTATCACTGGATGAATCAAGAGACGCATCAAGCAGCCAGGGCACAACCTCTCTCATAGATACTATAGAAGACAGAGAAAGCCCTGATCCGCAGGCAGAATATGAATCACTGGAACTTAAAGGCAATCTGTCTAAAGCTATTGGCTCTCTTCCAGAAAGAGAAAAGATGGTCATCGCTCTCTATTACCACGAAAATATGACATTAAAAGAAATCGGCCAGGTCATATCTGTTTCAGAATCAAGAGTATGCCAGCTGCACGCTCAGGCAATAATGAGATTAAGGAGTAAATTAAGTGGATGATATTAAACTGGCTTTTCTGGGCTTTGCTTCCTCCGGAGCCAGCTCTTATTCGGGCGGCATAATGGTCTGTGACACCAGAGGCTTTCCACTGGAATTTAGATACTCTGAACCCATTACACCTACAAGGGTCCAGCAGGTGCTATACGGCGACGTGCTGGATAAATATATTAAAATCGATGTCATCTCTGAAAGCCTCATAAAATCCATTACATCACCTTTTAACCTGCTTATAGTACAGGATGAACAAGTATTAGAGAACAAATTTCAGAATAAAGTTCTGGTAGTGAGGATATCACTGACAAAATCTCCACCACTCACTGCCCAGGGTGAATATATCAAGATTAAAGAACGTGAATACCTTGTTCAAGCATCCTCTAACTCTAACCCCATTAGAGTTCAGTTTACATCAGCATACAAAATTGAAGATGAAGAAATTAAAAATACACTGAAAATTCTCGCTGATGCCGGCAACACAATGGATATCGATGAACCACTCTCTAGAGTTAACAGGGCACTGGAACTTATATGTCAACAAAATCAATCAAAACAAGATTAAAAGAACTCTTAAATTCTTATCAAAAGCTCTTTAAAGACATTTCTAAAGATACACACGATACAGTCAAAACATCTCTCAAAGGTGCAAATACATACTCTTTAAAAATACCCGATGAGAAAGCACCGTGTCATGAGCTTTTGTTTCAACAACAGCAAGAACTTAACATAAGATCTTGCAGGGCTATTTACGTACTAATAAAAAAAATTGAGAACGAATTAAAAGATTTTAACCTCAATATAGGTGCCCTCACCCCCGGTATTTCAAACATACTACAAATAAAAAGGTTTACAGAGTTCAATATACCTTTAAAGATGAAATATATGCTGCCAGAAGGTATTTTCTGCACAGTATCAGCCTTTGAAGACCTGCTTTTCTTTCCTCGTTTTGGCAGTGCAAAGGATTTCACTATCGATAGACCACAATTTCGTCCGGTAAATATAGATAAATTTCCTCTACCACAATTCATAGAAGAAATTATCTCTATTAAACCCATAATTAAAAAACGAAGCGAGGCTTTTCCTACAAATCTGCCCATCGAAAGAAAACCCGTCAAACTGCTTCTTTATAACGAAAAAGAACTTGATGTGTTTAAAAAACTTCTCGCTGAAAAAACAAAGGTGCATAAACGTATCGTTAAAATTTCTTCTGTTTATAATAAACTTGATATCAAGAATATTCAAAACTTGAAATATGACACTAACTCAAAAAAAGTCTATTTTACCTTCAGGCCAAAAAAACAACAAACACCAGATAAAAACTTTGCCTATCTCGTTATTGGCAGAAGAATGGATAACAACCACTCTCTCAGTGCCATGGTGAGCTACAGTGAATTTGAAGCACTTAAATATGAATGAATACTGCGAAAAAATCTGTAAAAATGTTCCTATTGGCTTTATGGCAATAAATTCAAAGCGACAGGTTTTATATATTAACGATTATGCTAGAAAAATGCTTAATCTATATTCTAAAATTGATCACATCTCAGACCTGCCAGACTATCTTGATGCACTAAAATCAAGACTGATAAATGTTCCACTTTATAACGAAAAGAAAGACCTTTTTGTAAGAGAACATTCAAGACTAATATATATTGAAATGTATCTCTGTTCAAGCTCGCCGGCTGATCCTGAAGAGCAGAATCAGGTTTATTTTATATCTTTAATAGATAAAACTTCAGACCTGAAAAAGCTTGACACCATTAAAGCAATGCAAGATGAGCTGTTTCAGTTTAAAAACCTTGCTGCCATCGGCACAATGATTTCTGGTATTGCCCATGAGCTTAATAACCCTATCTCTGGCATCTCTATGAGCGCACAGCTGGCAGAAAGCAGCCTTACTTCAATTATTCAGAGCCTGAAAGAGGCAAGGCACAACCTTGAACCTGAAGATTTTAATGCCCTTCTAGATTCTCTTACATACTCTTTAAGCGAGATAGAGCACATAAAACTTAATACTGTCAGGTCAGCACGACTTGTTGGTGGCCTTTTAAACTATTCTAAAAGAGAAAAACTCGACCTTGAACACTGCATTCTCTTTCAGTTGCTTCAGGAAACACTTGATATTACAAGATCACAGCACGTTTTCACAGGGGCAAAAATAAATATTAACTGCCCTTTAGAGATAAAATTAAATTGCGATAAACTCAAAATACAGCAGGTTATCTATAATATACTTAAAAATGCTGCTGAAGCCTCACCAGAAAACCCTGAAATCAATATTAACTGCACAACAGAAAAGAAATACGTCAGAATTGCTATATGTGATAATGGTTGCGGAATACCCCATTCAAATCTTAATCAACTGTTTACACCTTTCTTTACTACCAAAGCAGGTATTGGCGGCACAGGGCTGGGCCTCAGTATAAGCCACCGCATCGTAGAAAGACACGGAGGCAAAATTAAAGTCAACAGTACTGTCAATGAAGGCAGCGAATTCATTGTAATATTACCCATGAATCTGGAATAAAAACATGAAAACTTATAATCTAATTATCGTTGATGATGATGAAGTAATAAGAAAGAACCTGGTAAACTATTTAACCCGGTTTCATAAAGCAGAATGCAAACTGACAGT
This sequence comes from uncultured Gammaproteobacteria bacterium, assembly GCA_964517135.1. GTDB lineage: Bacteria > Cyanobacteriota > Vampirovibrionia > JBFMGH01 > JBFMGH01 > CAZFBA01. Next base: position 29,683 of record CAZFBA010000020.1, on the reverse strand, counting down.
GGATTCAGCAGAGAGCGCAGCTGCTGCACTCAATTTAATGCAAAAATCTGCTTATGATCTTGCTATCATAGATATTAATATGCCTGAAGAATCAGGCTTTGACCTGGTAGAAAAAGTACACAGGCTTTACCCGGAAACCAGAACGGCTATGATTACAGCCTATAAGGTTGAAGACTATCTAAAGCTAACACGTGAAAAAGGGGTATCAAATATTATTGTTAAAACTGCTCCATTTAACTTTAATGAGCTTTCAAAAGTCATTAATGGCTTGCTGATGCCTGAAAAATATTTACTTGGTCTATCAAACCACCTTGAAAAAGGCAGTGAGCTTAATAGCTATATTATTGATGGCTCTGATTCTATAGCAAAAATTCAGTCTATTTTAAGGGAATGTATGATATCTCTCAATGTTCCTAATATAGAACTTCTGTGTATAGCACTATTAGAGGCTATCACCAATGCACTCTATCATGCTCCCAGAACACTCAGTGGTCAAAGAAAATATGAACGTGGAGATATAGTTCAAAAGCTTGACAGCGAAGATTCTATAGAGATTCATTACGGCTGGGACAAAGAAAAACTGGGCATTTCTATCACAGATCATTCAGGCAACCTCACCAGAGACGATGTTTTATACTGGCTTGAACGTAATGTTACCGGTACAAACATACTTGATACTTCGGGCAGGGGCTTTTATCTAATGCATTGTATTGTTGACAGGTTGATTATAAATATTCAACCCTTAAAAATAACAGAATTAATCTTTATCATCTATTTAAAAGATACTTATAGCGGCCATAAGCCCATTTATATAAATGAGTTATAGTTAAAGAAGCTTAAATATTCAAAAAAGATCCCTGAATAATTTAAAGGTTCTCAGATTCAAGAAATATCGCTGTTTTTGCTGGAATCTGTAATTTCTTAATTAAAAGACTAATGCATAACTATAACAATAGATTTTTTGTTTTCGATTTTCAAAACCCAGATCCCGCCCACCCTAAAGGAATTTATGGGGTTTCCCTCGCAGGCTACGCCTGCTCGTTCAACCCATATCTTCACTTTTAAAATTTTTGAAAATCGAAAAATTTTTAAGTTATGCACTGATCTTATTAATCAGAGTTTCCAAAATATAGATCATTTATCATTGTCAACATACACAAAAAGAAAAAGAGGCTAAAAGCCTCAGACCGTCAGTGGATCTCATGGTCACAATATCCCGCAAGCAAGAAGCCATACGGTTGAAGGGCACTGTGGGTAGATGATGAATGCTTTAATATTTATGCTCTTAGGTCAAGAGCTTTTCCCTGGTGGGCTTTCTTACCGCAGGCGCCGCAGCCATGGCAGGATTTACATCCACCCGCTGGCTTCGCACCATTAGCAAGGGGGTTGGCTATTGCATTGTCGTTTAGTTTTGCGCTGTTGATACCGCTTATATCACCGAGGCCTTTGCCTTGCTGTGCAAGAACTCCTTCGAGTTTTGCCGCAAAGCTTCTGGCTTCTTCAGGGTTTTCAGCGCTGTTAATAGCATTGCGATACTGAGAGACTAACTTCATAAGATTATACTCTTCAGCCGCATTGTTATACTTACCCATTTGTTGAATTAACTGGCTTTGATGTTGTTGAAGTCCGCAAAAATCCATAAATCTCTCTCCTTTTCAAAGACCTCTAACGATGATGTTAAATTTTTAAGCCGCTAAATATTGACTTCAGCATTACAGAAAAACCACTACTAATGCAGTTATAGAAGGCTTTCTATAGAAAAACACCTCTATTGACTGTAATAAAAGGCTCTTGCATAATCCGAAAAAAATTAAATTATGCACTCGTCTATGATAAAAGATTCTGGTTTAACCATCACCTCCATATCAGGTAAGTTATACTATTAAATAGTGTTAGATGAACCTGTTAATAATTCTCTATCTCTCTCAAATATTTGTTAAATAAGCTATACCCGTATTTAAGGTACAATCATCAGGCACGATCTTAGAGGTAAAGCCGTTTTATGAACAGCTAACAACCATTATCGTTGTGTGCTAAGACAAACTATAAGTTTGAGGGTTTTAATGAAGACACTTCTTAATAATTACAGCTATGTGTTTTATATCTTTATTATATATGAACACATTAATAGTTCGTTGAGTCATACATCTTAAATAGATATAGATCATTATGCCTATTTTTAGAAGATATGCCCTCTGGGGTATGGCTTCTTGCCTTTATGCTGTATCCTTTTATTGATCAGGGATCTTGCAGCAACTTCTACTTTTTCAAGTATGTTTTTAGTAATATAAAATTAACTGACATTATGAATAGTTTTAAACTCCGGCATATCAGGAGACCCTATGAAAATTCATTATTTTCAGCATGTACCTTTTGAAGACCTTGCAAATATTGAGCCTGCAGTTCTTCAATACGATTTTAATATATCTAAAACAGCTTTTTTTAAGGATGATACGCTGCCACCAGTGGATGATATTGACTGGCTGATTATACTTGGCGGCCCGATGAGTGTGTATGAAGACAAGAAGTATCCCTGGCTGGTTGCAGAGAAAATTTTTATCGAAGAAGCTATAGAAAAAGGCAAAAAGGTTACTGGCATATGCCTTGGAGCACAGCTAATTGCAGATGTTCTCGGGGCTAAAGTCTATAAAAATACTGACAAAGAAATTGGATGGCTGCCTGTAACCCTTACTGAAGGAGGGCTGGAATCTAATATTTTTGACGGCCTGCCAGAAACTTTTATGGTCTTTCACTGGCATGGTGATACTTTTGACCTGCCTGAAAATGCGGTGAACCTTGCTTATTCTGAAGCCACTAAAATTCAGGCTTTTGAATATCCGGGCAATGTTTCAGGCATTCAGTTTCATCTTGAATATACCCGGGAAAGTATTGAAAAAATGCTTGATAATTGCAGCAATGAAATAGTGCCAGGTAAATATATTCAGACACAGAATACTATTCGCAATGGCTATCAACATCTTTTACCCTTGAAGCGTTATTTTCATATACTTTTTAATAACCTTTCTAACCCTGAATTATAAGAGGAACCTGAGCGAAGCGAAGGATCTATTTGTAGGGGATTTTTCGGGCTTCGCCACAGCAAGTTCCCAACCCGCTCGCCCATCAATTCGGGGTGCGTGACCGCACTGGACTAAAATTGCTTTTCTGTCTTCGCACGCTCACTCAAGTTTTCATTCGCTTGCTCAGGCAAGGGTTGCTATATTTATACCTTCTGTTCACTCGCTAAAGGAGGGTTTCAGGGGTGGGGAGTGACTGTGCCACGTCGAACTAAAAGCCCTCCTCGCAATAATAGTTTATTGAATGCCTGAATTAGTATGAAATAAAAGACTCTCAGGAGTGCACTAAGTGCACTCCGGTGGTATTAGCCTCTTTAGAACTTTTGTTTCATCCTGAGCACAGTGAAGGATCTGAGACAAGTAGCTTCAAAGATGCTGAAACAATTTCAGTGTGACTAAAATTTGTCAATTGGTAGCAAAATAGTATGAGTATTTACCCAATTAGAGGTATTGATGGTAATATCCTGCTATGTTTTAATTATAAGAGTTTCAATATAAAAGATTTCGTAACCCACCAGTTATTGTTTAGCCATTATTACAAGTATCCTAAAAGGCATCACAGGTGCCTTTTTTAATTTAATTTGAGGAGCAAAACCCGACCCACTATCTCTATAATCAGTTGCCTTTTGATGGCAACCTGATATTATTGAGTCCAAAAGCAATGATAATTAGAGCAATCAGGACTATTGAAATACTCAATAAAATAGCGCTTCCGTAAAAGCCTGATAAATCAACAATCCATCCTCCAACAGCAGGGCCTGTTAAGCCTGCCAGACCATACCCCAAAAAACATACAGGGTAAAGCCTTGGAAAACAATCTATACCATAATATTGAACAATGGAAGAGGCGTATACAACAAAACAACTTCCAAAACCAATGCCGCTAATAAAAGTAAAAATTAATGAAGACGCAGCAGATAACTTGAAAAACAACGGTATTAGTGAAAGCCCCAGAAACAATAAAGACATAATTATTGTTTTGTTTGAATTAAATTTATCATGAATACGTCCCCATAGAATACGGCCGGTAGCATTGCCTAAAGCAAAAACTGAAATAACCCATACTGCAAAATTGTCGGATAAACCATAACTTAAGGCAAGCGGTTTCAGTTTACTGATAGTAATGAGTCCGGCAAAAGTCCCTGCAAACATACCAAGGCAAATAAGCCAGAAAAGGCCTGATTTAAGATAAGGCATAAGTTCAATTTTACCTGTATCGTCAATTCTGTTTTTATCCTGTTCAGGTTCACTCATAAAAAGAGCGCTTATAATGGCTATGGAGCCAAATATTAAACCTGTCAGTCTAAAAATATAGAGCACATTAAAATGTAATGTGTTAAGCAGGTAATCAACAAAAAAGCTTAACAGAAGTGCACCCAGGCCAAAACCAGCAACAGATACACCGGTTATCAGGCCTTTATGATCAGGAAACCATTTCATGCCAACTGTTAAAGGTACGACATAACCAAACCCGATACCGGTTCCACAAATCAGGCTCAAGCTTAAAAGAAGCAGATAAAAGTTGCCCTGTGAAAACGAAGCCAGAACATACCCTGATAAGAATAATATGGCTCCTGTGCCGGCAATGAAAGCCGGCGGGAACTTTTTAAGCAAACGGCCAGCAGGTATCATTGCAATGGAAAAGGTAGCAATCATGGCACCAAAAATCATACCGCATTCACTGTTAGTCAGCCCATAATCATATTTTAGTGAGGGTACAAAAGAACTCCAGGCATATATACCCCCTAATATAGTTTGAATAATTATACCTGCTGTCAGAACAATCCATTTATTCATTACAATTACTCTGGTGAATTGTTTTGCCGGGGCAAACCACTTTAATGAGTGTTTCTACGAGGCAATGAGACTCTAAAGGATGCCTTAGATGAAGATCTGTATTAATCTGATAACTGTTACATCGTCCTTCTTTTATGCGATTAATATAACCTTCTTTAACCAGATCTGAAATGATGATTTGCACGGCTCTTTCAGTAATACCAATCTCTCTGGCTATATCTTTCATCAGCATAGAGTTATTTCTGGCCAGGCAAATCAACACGTGAGCATGGTTGGTTAGAAATGTCCATTTAAGTTTATTTTTTGAAGGATTTATCACTAAAGACTCCCATAATATATGAAGCATATTACAGAAATTGCATTTCGTATGTCAAATATTTATTCTTTTATTTAAAAATCTTTATTCTGCGAGATTCTTACTATCATTGAATAATCATTATTGAGTAATATGTTACAAGGTTTCAATATGGGTTGAATAAGTAAGCGTGGCCCGGGAATAAAACCCGGTGATATGCTCTATATATTATGGGGACAGGGTGTTAATTTTTTTTAAATTATTTTTTATTTTCTGGAAATCGTTTTTAAGATCATTATAGTTATAAGTGTATCAATAAAGTAGAGGTTGCTATTTAATGAAAAGTGGAACCACCAGGGCGTATGTAGATCCTCGAGCTTATAAACATGCTTCAAAAGACCGTCTTAAAAGTCATTTCAGGCTTAAAGAAAAATCTATCATTGATGATGACAGTTATGAAGCCAGGCTAACAGATAAATTGCTTTGTTTTTCCTGTTATTTTACGTTCGGGTTGAGTGGTCTTTTTGTATATTTTTCAGCGTTTATAAGCGGAAAAAAGCTCAACAGGTTTATGATGCTTCATACTTTTCAGTCTCTTTTTCTGGGGCTGACAATTATAGTTTCAATGCTGGTATTAGAAGGTATATCTTTATTAAGCAGTTTTCTTATTTTTGCTTTTGAGTCATACCGGGCGATTTATCAGGTATTATATGTTCATTATCCGCTTATAATATTTTGTGTAGTTAGTGTATTTGCTATTGCTGCACTTTCAGGGCGTGAAATGATGTTGCCGGGTATTAGTAGAATTGCAAGACAAATAATAAAATAGTTAGATCAAGAGAGATCTCTGAATAATTTATAAGTTCACAGATTCAAGAAATTAGTGTCTTGCTGGAATCAGTAATTTCTTAATTAATCAGAGGTTCCAAGAGTTATGCAGTTTAGTATAAATAAACTGGCAAAAATTATTAAACAGGGTTCAGCGAAGAGGTAGGTCGGGTTTGGTTTTTGGGCCTGCGGGCTCAAAAACCAAACCCTCAGAAAAAAATTTAACCGGACAGTAATGATGTTGTTTAGTATAAATAAACTGGTATCAATCGCTTATTTTATAGAGTTCTTCAGTCAGGGGGGTATTATACAGGTAGATCCAGTCAGGGTGTTTTTCGTATTGGGCTTTTAAATTATCGTAATAGTCAGGGTCTGTAACGCATGCGCTGAATTCTTCATAGGCGAGATCCTGTTTTACAAGAGGTTTATCTTTTTTATTTTCTTTTTGTTCTTTTTTAGTGGCTTCTTCTTTTTCTTTGAGTGTTTGTTTTTCTTGCAGTTCCATTTTTTGTTTTTCTTTTATGAGGGGTTTGCCTATGACTTCAGCTATTATGCCTTTTTGGGGTATCGGATAATATGTTTTCCAGAAGTGTCTGCGCTGCGAGAGCTCATGGGCTGCACCTCTAAAGCTTATATCTGAGAGAATTCGAAATACATATTCAGCTCTGTTTGAGTCGTCACTGAAATCTAACAGCATAGCTGCTTTTTTTATCTCGTCGCTGGCTGCAATGTAGCGATCCTGGCTTTTTAAAAGTATGCCAAGGTTATAGTGTGCTTCATATTTAAATGGATCAATTTTAATGGCTTCGCAATATTTATTGATAGCGGGTGTATCTCTTTCAAGCACATGGTATGTTTGAGCCAGGTTATAGTTTGTTTTGTAGTTATCGGGGTTTATTTCATAAGATTTCTGGTAGTAGTTCATAGCCTGCAAGTAATAATCCTGTGCTATTTCAGTATAATCTGTTGCCAGTGCTTTTTGTTTGTATACATGAGCAAGGTTATAATAGGCTACTGCTCTGTTATACTTAATAGAGGGTTCATTATTGAATAGAAATGGAATATTTACCATAACAGGATTAGCGTTAGTGGCTTGCATAAAGGCTTTTATGGCTCCATCTAGGTCATATTGCTGAACTCTGACCAGTCCCAGATTTATCCAGGCGTTAATGAAGTCGGGGTAAACCTCCGTAGCCATAATGTATGCAGCTTCGGCACTATTTTCTTCATCCTGAGTTTCTTCGTGCGGTTCGATGTGTAACACAAAGCGATCCAGGTTTTTGTCATATTTAAACACCTTTACTGGTTGTTTTTCAGGCGATGCAGTATATACTTCATACCAGAAATATATGTTGCCGAGGTTATAGTGAGCTTTAGGGTGTTCAGGATATATTTTGAGAGCCGTTTTATAATAGTCGATAGCGGCTTGAAAGTTGTCTTTTTTGAGGCTTTCATCTCCCTGCCAGACAAAATAGAATGCACGGGCCATTCTTGTTTGTTTCCACAGAAAATTATGATTTATCAGGGCCATTGCAAGTAAACATACTGCAACCAGAGCAATGACAACTGTTTTTAATAGACCGGATATATTTTTCATAGTTTTTAACTAATAACCGTTTTTATGGTGGGTTCTTTAATATTATAATCGGCCGGAGTTGTTGAATCTATAATAATTTAATTCCAGAGAGAGTTCAAATTTTAATGCAGGTTTGAATTCTAAAATTAGTTTTACCATATTTTTACTGATAAACTTACAAATGCATACTATTAGAAACTTTTTTTTAATAATTTAATGACACTTTTTGCCTGTATCAGTATGTTTTCCTGCTGCGCAAATTAGAGCAGAGTCAAAATTTGTTATTTTGCTAGCATTATAATTGACAAAATTTTCATAAGTGTCACCCTGAATTTTCTCACTGGATGATTTACCTGTTATAGGATCATAAAATCGATTACCTCTTGAACCTGCTAAGCCTGCTAAATTATTTTGAAAATCTTCTGCAATAACACCAATATTCCAGGCAAGTTCTTTAATAACATTTATATCTGTCTGAGAAATCTCAGGATCATTTAATACCTTATTAAGTTCATAAACAAACAAATATGCTGTATTTCCTTCATTAACATTTTTATTAAATTCTCTTTTATTGTTCTTATAATCCCGTTGTGCTTCTCCTATATTAAGAAGATTGCGTTCTAATGATTTTTCAACTGATTTAAGGCATTTATTATCTTTATTACAGTTTTTAACTTTATCTTCAAAAGTTTTTTCATAAGAAGCTATCTGATGCCCAAGATTAGCTAATTTCTTTACTTTATCTGTAGATTCTGCGGGCAAACCTGATTCTTCAAGGTGTTTTGCTACCTGTAATATTGCGTCTCCAATAAACTCAGAAGCACCTGAACTTCCTGAAGCTATTACATATGTATTAAAATCTGCAGGTATGTTTGTAAGTTTTAAGTCTCCAAAGTCAAGTGTAAA
>CAZFBA010000020.1:0-21104 GCA_964517135.1 uncultured Gammaproteobacteria bacterium | reverse complement strand
ATATAAATTCTATTGCTTCCTGGCCTGAAAATTCTGGTCTGTGCATACTAAATCCTTTTTCTTTACAATAATTTGATTATAATTAATGCTTAAATAATCACTTATGTATTTATTTATATCGACATATCGTGAAATTACATAATATTTTTAATATGTAATAATACAAAATTTTTACAAATATATAATCAACGTTAATAAGTAATCAGATTTCAGAAGATACAGGGCTGAATTGTTTAATATTTTATGTCAATCGAGAACATAAAGAAGCCTAACGTTTATTCAGCGTAATTGTTTGCGGCTTATCAAATTCTATTTTCCAATTGCCGACAGGTTTTATTTTGCCATCAAAAATTGTTCTGCCGTCTTCAAGACGGGTAAAATCACCGCTATAGCCTTTAAAGGCAAAGCCTACATTGTTGGGCTTGCCACCATTAACGTTTGCTATCTGGCCGATGCTGCTGGCATTAAATTTATTTGTTTTAGTATCAAGATTAAGATCGATTTTATATGTTCCTATGTGTACATCACCTGACCAGCCGCCTTCCTGGTCTTTTTGCAGAATAATAACATCTCCTCCTACGTTAAGCTGTACAAGATTAACAGTAGATGTTTTGCCTTTGTAGTGTTCTCCGTGGGCTGTAACACGATCACCTACACCTGTAGCCATCTGTATGGGAACACCTTCAGGGTAATCAGCTGCATAACGCTCTATGAGTTCAAGCATTGATCCTACAACGTGATCATTAAGCCCCTGAGAGCCTACTACTTCAAAAACTTCATCAAGCTGTTCCATCATACTGCTGGCAATGTATAATTCCTGCCCGCTGACTGAGATTGTTGCTGCACCGTCTTCGTGATAACTGATTTCCTGTCCGGCTATTTTTTTTGATGATATTACCGGGCTTGAAGGCATATTTTCAGTTAAAGTAACAGGAACCGGGTCAGAAGAGCCCTTTGCAGTTGGTGCTTCCCAGTCAAAGGGTTTATAGGCTTTAGACTTTTCATAAGAGCCAGAAAAAAGCCCCTTGATGTTATCTCCTAAAAGTGTTAAAGCCAGAATAGCTGCAATGACAATTAAAGTAATAATGATTACAAATTCAATGAGATTTTGCCCGTAATTTTTAATTATTCCCCTTTTAAAAGATTGAAACATAAATATAATTATAGTTTTTTTCTTTTCGATTTTCAATAAGTATAAATTTAATATACTAGTAGGATGAGCAGATTGGCTTGAGGGCTCAAAGTATTCATAAGAAGTGAGCAAACCAGTTGTATTTCAGTTGCGACGAACCCCTTCAAGGGAAAAGTATGAGGTAACTTGCTGTGGTGCAGTCATGGCACCAGTACAGTAACGCACTCTAACAGCTGAATCTTGCTTAACCCGAATTATTCATCAATTTATAGTCTATTTATTTTAGAGGGTTTAAAAGATGTATTCGCTAAACGTCAATTTCTATAACTATTTCAGGTCAATTTATTAATAGTTTATGAATTAAGTGGGTTAATAATTTTTAGTTTTCGATGTTCAAAAAATATAAATTCAAGACAGGTTGCTTTTTATTGTATAATTTTGCTGTAGAAAAAAGCAGGTGAAAATATGAGAAAGCCCCTGATAGCAATAGTTGGCCGACCGAATGTAGGTAAATCCACACTGGCAAACAGATGCCTGGGTGCCCGGAGGGCGATTGTAGACAGCAAAGCTGGTGTAACACGAGACCGCCTTTATTTTGATGTTGAATGGCTTGGCTATAACTTCACTATGATTGATACTGGTGGAATAATACCCGGGGAACAGGACGAAATCGCTAATTCTATTATGGATCAGGTTACTATTGCTGCAAAACAGGCTGACGTGATACTCTTTATGGTCGACGGAAAGGAAGGCCCAACCCCTGTAGATGAAGATATTGCAAATATACTCAGAAAAATTGATAAACCCGTCCTGCTGGTGGTTAATAAAATTGATACACCGGCAAAACAGTTACTTGTTAATGACTTCTATAGCCTCGGGTTCAGTGATCTTTACCCGATATCAGCAGCACAAGGAGATTGTGGCGTCGGCGATCTTCTCGATAAAGTCATAGAACTTATACCAAAAATCGAAGAAGAAGATGTTGAAAAAATACCACGATTGGCGATTGTAGGCCGGCCTAATGTCGGTAAATCATCTATAGTTAACTTTTTACTTGGAGAAAAAAGGGTTATAGTTAGTGATAAGCCAGGTACTACAAGAGATACTATTGATACTCTGGTAAAATATGAAGGCAAAGAGTATTTACTTACAGATACGGCAGGTATAAGAAAAAGATCCAGGGTTGAAAAAGGTATTGAATACTACTCTGTAAAAAGAGCGCTAAATGCTATCAAAGATTCTGACGTAACTGTACTTATCTCTGATGCCACTGAAGGCATAACAGACCAGGACAAAAAGATAATAGAATTCAGCAATGAGGCAGGCAAAGCTCTTATTATCGTAATCAACAAGTGGGATCTCATACCAGAAAAAGAATCCAATACAATAAATATGTTTATAAAAGACATTAAAAGAGAATTACCTCACGCTGAGTTTGCTGAAATAGTCTTTACAAACGCTATCAAAGGTCAGAGGCTTATAAAAATATTTGACCTGGCTCAAAAAGCCTGTGACAACACTGGCAGAAAAATAAGCACCAGCTCCCTGAATCAGGTCATAATGGAAGCTATAAGTATTAATCCTCCTTCATTTGTGAATAATAAAACCCCGAAAATCTATTACTCCACGCAAGTCAATGTTAACCCGCCTACGTTTATGCTCTTTGTTAACAAAGAAAAGCTTTTTGCTACAAACTATAAACGATATATAGAAAACCAGATAAGACAGGCCTTTGACTTTACCGGAACTCCTATCAAGCTTGTTTTTAGCGAAAAAACTGAACGTTCAGTCCAGAAACTAAAAAAGAAAGGCAACTAAATGGATTGGCTAATTTTATCGGGCATTTTAATTGCTGCATACCTTATTGGCTCTTTACCAACAGGTTTCATTATAGTTAAGCAACTAAAAGGCATTGATATAAGAACAGTTGGTTCAGGAAGTACTGGCGCTACCAACGTTAAAAGGGTTCTAGGTACAAAATTTTTTATCATTGTTATGCTGCTGGATATGCTTAAAGGCCTACTGCCATTGGTAGCTCTAAAATACTTTAATATACTACCGGCCATGATACCTGATATACATATTTTGACTATTATGGCAGCAATATTGTTAATTGTAGGCCACAGCAAATCTATCTATCTTGGCTTTACAGGAGGCAAATCTGTTGCTACAAGTGTGGGGGTTCTGTTTGCGCTCAGCTGGCAGGCTGCACTGTGCGCTATCTTATTATGGATATTGATTGTATTCATTACAAAATATGTCTCTCTGGGTTCTATTATAGCTGTACTTCTTACACCATTGCTTATGTGGTTATTTGACCAGCCTGTAAGTTACATAATATTTACTCTGGTATCTGGTTTGTATGTTGCCCTGTACCTGCATAGAGATAATATTAAGAAATTACTTGACGGAACAGAAAACAAAACAGCATTTTTAGGAGAAAAGAAATGAATATAACCGTACTGGGGCCTGGCTCATGGGGGCTGACAGTTGCCTGGATGCTCTCAGAAAAAGCTGATAACCTTTGCATATGGGGCCTAAAAGAATTTATTGATCCGATAAAAATGAATAGAGACGTACAGAAACCCGTCAGGGTAAACCTTCCAGAAAGTATAGCTCTGACTGATAACCTTGCTGAAGCTACAAAAGAGGCAGATATTATACTGTTTGTAGTACCTTCAGATGCTGTTAGAAAAGTTGCCCGCCAGTTAAAAACAGTCAACCTGAAAAAAGACAGCATTATTGTTAGCCTGGCCAAGGGGTTAGAACTGCCAACCCTGTATCGTATGTCAGAAGTGCTTGAACAGGAACTGCCTGACAATCCAGCAGCAACATTATCCGGCCCAACACTGGCTATGGAAATACTAGGTGGCAAGCCGACTGCTGCAGTTATAGCATCAAAAGATGAAGAGGTTGCATCCTATGTTCAAAAATCCCTGCACAGAGGAGATATTTTCCGGTTGTATACCAATAAAGACATCGTGGGGGTTGAACTTGGTGGAGCTCTAAAAAATGTTATTGCTATATCTACAGGTTTTGCCTATGGTCTTGACCTTGGACACAATACAATAGGTGCTCTTATCACAAGAGGTCTTGCTGAAATAGTTAGAATGAGCATTAAGATGGGTGCAAATCCTTCTACTTTATATGGTTTGTCAGGCATAGGAGATCTAATAGCTACCTGCAATAGCCCTACAAGCAGAAACTACCGGGTGGGCCATGCGCTGAGCCAAGGACTGTCAATGGATGAAATTCTTGCCGGGCTCGGGGCCGTTGCTGAAGGAGTTAAAACGACAGAAGCCGTTATGAAACTATCAGAAAAGTACAACCTTTCAATGCCACTTTCTAGTGAGATTTATAAGCTGATTAGCGGACACGTTACCCCTGAAGAAGCTATCAGCAACCTCATGACAAGAGAACTCAAGTCTGAAGAATCTTACATTATGTCATTGAAGATATAAAAGTTCAGGGAATAACTCAAAAAATCTTACACTATAACTATGTATTAGTCTTTTTTCTAAATCTGACTAAAGTAAGTAATAGAGTTAAAAGCCTGTTAGTTAACCAAGAACCTGCTCAAAGATAACACTCAGAAACTTAAAGTCTCTTTTTAGCAGACACCTTGGATCTATAGTAATTTTATCATCTTTTATCAGTGTAATAACACCTTTTTCAAGCAATTTTTTATGCAGTGTACACACATCCAGTGAATTATGTCTGATAGTAACAATATATGCCGGCAGTCTGGTTTCAGGCAAAATACTTTCACCGGGTAGCTGAAAACTCTTTTTGATCTCACATTCTACATTATAAAAAGCTTTCAGTTCTTCAAAAATCATCTGTGCTTCTGATTCAATTTCTTTAATGGGTTTGGTCAGCATTTTTAAGACAGGTATTCTTTCAATAGCCTGATCAGGGTTAAGGTAAAACTGTAAAGTGGCTTCAAGAGCTGACAATGTAAGCTTATCAGGCCTTAAACATCTTAAAATAGGGTTTTGAGACAGAGTTTCAATATATTTTTTCTTGCCTGCTATGATACCAGCCTGCGGGCCGCCCAGAAGTTTGTCACCGCTAAAGCTTATCAAATCTACACCTGTCTGCAATCGATCTTTAACAGTTGGTTCATGTGGTAAGCCATAAGCTCTTAAGCCTACTAAAAGGCCTGTTCCAAGGTCTTCAATACATAAAATGCCTTTGTTTCTGGCTAGTTCAACAAGTGCAAAAAGTTCTACTTTACCTGTTTGACCTTTAATATAATAGTTGCTGGTATGCACTTTCATTATCATTGAAGTTTTATCATTAATAGCTTCTGAATAGTCTTTCAGGTGAGATTTGTTGGAAGTTCCTATTTCGACAAGCTTGCTGCTGGCAGCCTTAATTATCTCAGGAAGTCTGAATTCATTTTCTATTTCGATAATTTCACCTCTAGAGATAATAATTTCTTTATCTTTAGCAAAAGTGCTGGCAATAAGAAGCAGTGCAGCAGCGTTATTATTTACAATGATAGCGTCGTCTGCCCCGGTAACCTGTTTGACAAGCTTTTGAAGATGTTTAAACCTGCTATCAGAAGTACCTTTAGAAAGGTCAAAGTCTAAATTGCAATAACCGGTTGCAGTGCTTGCTATATGGCTTATAGCTTCTTTTGAGAGGGGTGCTCTTCCAAGGTTCTGATTTACCACTATTCCGGTGGCATTTATTACAGACCTGAGACCGGGTGTGAAATCCTTTGAAAGCCTGTTTATTGTTGATAATATAATATGATCAATATCAAAATATTCAGGAGTTTCAGTATCAATATGATCAAGAAACTCGTTTATTGTTTCTTTGAGTTTGTTTTCAACTCTTTCTTTTGTATAAGTCTGAATATAATACCAGAACGAAGGATGCTTAAGCAGGCTTTCAGTGTCTGAAAGTCTATTAACTACTAATTTTCTGGAAAAATCATCCATAGATTAGTTTTCTGCGATTGCTCTTGCTGCGAGTATTCCTGATACAGATGCCTGAACGAGCCCACGGGTAACCCCGGCTCCGTCGCCTATTGTGTAGAGTTTTTTAATGCTGACTGTTTCAAGCTTATTGTTTAGTTGCACTCTTGAGCTGTAGAACTTAACTTCTATACCGTAGAGCAGGGTATATCTTGATGCAACCCCGGGAGCTATTTTGTCAAGGGCCATAAGCATTTCAACTATGCTGGTCAGGTGTCTGTATGGCAGAACAAGACTAAGATCCCCGGGTGTAGCACTTGTTAAAGTTGGTTTAACAACTCCACGTTCAATTTTTTCAGGTGTTGATCGGCGTCCTGAAAGAAGATCTCCAAAGCGTTGAACTATAATACCTCCGCCAAGCATGTTTGCCAGTCGTGCAATATGTTGACCATATGCTATAGGTTCTTTAAAGGGATCAGTAAAGTGTTTACTAACAAGAAGAGCAAAGTTAGTATTTTCTGTTTTCAGGTTTGCATAGCTATGGCCGTTAACAGTAACAATACCGTTGTTGTTTTCGCAGACCACCTCTCCATTAGGGTTCATGCAAAAGGTTCTAACCTGGTCACCAAAAGTAGGAGAATAATACACAAACTTTGATTCATAAAGCTTGTCGGCTAATTCTTCCATGACAGGAGCCGGAAGTTCAACTCTTACACCTACGTCGACTGCATTGTTTGTTAAATCTATTTTAATTTTATTGAGTTCACCTGCAAGCCAGTCTGCACCCTCTCTTCCTGGTGCTACGATCACGTAATCAGCCATTATTCTGTTATCTCTGGTTGTAACAATGCCCTTAATGGTGTCATTTTCAATAATAAGCTCTTTGGCTCCTTCGCTGGTAATGATATCAACTTTATTTTCAAGATCATCTTCCATTGCCTTGAGAACAGCTGTAGAGCGATCGCTCCCCAGGTGTCTTATGGGAGAATAAATCAACTGAAGTTCAGAGAGTGTTGCTTTTCTTGATATATCGGCAATTGAATCACTATCTGTTCCGTATACTTTTTGAGTGGCACCATATTTTAGATAAATCTCATCGGTATATTTAATGAGAGTTTCGAGTTCCTGCCTGTTAATATAGTCAAGAAGATTGCCACCAATCTCAGTTGACAGTGTAAGTTTTCCATCAGAGAATGCCCCGGCGCCACCCCACCCACACAGTAGATCACAGCTCCAGCAGCCAGCGCATTTATGTTCTTTTCTTGCCGGGCAATAGCGTTTTTCTATTCTCGGGCCTTTATCAAGAATTGCTATTTTCCATTCAGGTTTAAGTTTTATGAGTTCTAATGCAGAAAAAATACCTGCAGGGCCTGCGCCAATAATTGCTACTTTATACACTCTCCTATTCCTTTCAAAAAAAGCCATACAATTGAAAGCTGTCAAAACAAATAACCGGCCAATCTGGCCAACTAATATGATACCTTAAAGTTCGAATTTTTTTCGGGTAATTTTGGTCTTCTTAATGAAAAATTTTACTTAATCTGCTGATTGTTTCAATGGGCTGTTTTCATGGAATTAATATGATAAAGCAGGTCTTTACCTTCTTTTTGGGCTTTATGATTATATACAAATAAGCTTGATGGCGCAATAAGAAGTATAAATATTATAAAAAACCCCATTATATTAAAGAAATAGGTTATCAATATTTTTATAATTTCATTTATTTCTCGAATTTCAAGCATAGACAGTGCTACAAAAACTATATCAGGTAGCTGATTGAAAATAGTAAGAATACCTATAACAAGTAAAGAAAGAACAATACTGAAATTAGTCATATTATAATAGTTTCTGCGGAAAAAAACATAAGTATAAAGGTCGCTTTTCATTACTGTTGTGTCTTTTATAGTAATAAAAACAAGGTTAAATGGCAGTCTGATTAGACTTGTAATTATTTTGTATATAACAAAAGCTGTGAGAGAAAGGTTTATAAGAATAGCAAATACAAAATTAATCATATGCAGTATTCCTGAAAGAATAAACATCAGTATTAACATTAAAATCAGGTAACCGACAATGTATTTGAAAACCATTCCAACAAGAAGAAAAGCTGTTTTTGCAATCATCCAGATATCTTTCAGGGTTTCAGAATAAATTTGTTTGTATCCCTTAAAATTGCCCTCCAGTGTAGAATAGATGGCTTTAATAAAGCAAATACCGAAGAATGCAAAAGCAAAACAGCTCATAAAAGTATAAAAAGGCCACAGAATAAAAAAATTCAGAACCCAATAGGCCATATTATCAGAATTAAAAATAAAAACATCTTTCATTGATAGAAATGTCAGACGAACAAAAAATGCCAGAACCATTGCAGCAGGCAGAACATAAAGAATAAATTCATTGATATTAACCAGAGTAAAACGCCATCCATAGCTTATAACATCTCCCATGCCCATGGGAAAGGTTATATAATCAATACAATTATGAATATTATTTTTTAAACGGGTTTTATCAGATATCATAAACGTTAAACTCTTTTTAAAAGGCTAACCTGTCAAATAAATTTAATAAAGTTGTCTGTAATCCTGTATGTTGGAATAATTTTCAACCAGTATTGCAAGCCCGTTTGCAATAAGGTCATGAGAACCATAGAAATTACTATCATGAAAATAAGAAGGAAAAGTAAATATATTTTTACTCATTGAAAAAGCTTCTCTTGCCACATGAAGAGCACCAGATGTTCTGGGAGCCTCAACAATAATGATTTCTTCTGATAGGGCTGCAATTATTTTAGCTCTTATAGGGAAATTACTTCTGTATGCCCCTACATCAAAAGGAAACTCTGTCATATAGCATCCACCATTTTTTGTTAACTGATCAAGAAGAGATTTGCTTGACGTCGGAGATATTTTATTTATACCTGATGCCAGTATTGATACACATTTAACCCCGTATTCAAGGCAATATTTAATTACATATGAATCAATACCCTTTGCAGTTCCTGTGATAACAGTGCACTGATCACCTGAAAGGTCTTCCACAAGATTTTTAACCAGCTTTTCTCCATAAAGAGATGCCTTTCTGGTGCCCACAATAGAAATCAGGTGCTTATTTTTAAGGGCTTCGAGGTTTCCCCTGTAAAAGATTATCATATAAGGTTTTTTTAGCTTTCTAAGAGATACAGGAAAATCAGGATCACTATAAAGAGATACCCTGCAATTAGTGTCTTTGATTTTCTTCACCAGACCATCAAGGTTTGTTTTATTGAGTTTTACCCTTAATTTTTCTTTATCTTCACAGGTAAGATAAAGATGTTCAATATCTTCCATTTTAAGTTTCCAGAAATTGTCTGCATTCTGACATTGTTGAAGTATATTTTTTGCAGTCTCAAAGTTAAATACTGGCACAGTATTCATCAAAAGAAAGAATGCTTCTGTTTTTTCTCTCATATTCATAGAAAAAATCAGGCTAATTAAGTCATACTCATACAGTATTATAACGTTTTTGAGAGAAATATATAATTTTAATAATTTACAATTCTATCGGTCATATAGTCAAAGTTGGCATAATTTCTTGATTTCAGGAGGCATTTAAATACGATAACATTTTTGTTATCAGTACTCCGGGTCATAATCATGTTTTTTTTGCCCGGTAATACACAATAAAGATCGATAATTTCGCTTCGTGACTTTTTGAGTTCAAATTTAACTTCAAGAGTAATGTCTTCATCCCTTGAAACAGGCTCATTAAGCAATTCAGTAAACTTGTTGAGGCTTTTCTGACCATCTTGAGAGGTAAGAAATACCTGATATACTTCATTATCGTGAGAAATATCTAAAGGAAAAAGCCCAAAATTGCTATTGATTTCATCATTGTTAATTAATACAGCGATATCTTTAAAATTGACAAACTCTGAAAACATTTGATACTCCTGAAAACAATAATACTTTGAAATACCCCCCGGGTAAAAATAATTTAGCTTTAAGCACCTAAAATAATTTAAGATTACATCAGCACTACAGGCAATATTATTAAATTATTGTAATGATTGTTTCTATAAGCTTTTAAATACAGCTAATCTGGCTATTTTATATTTTGATACAGCTTCAAATAGTAAAAAAATTCATAAATTCAATTTTATTTCAGACCAGACCTGTACTATAATATTAATTACTGAATGAGAGTAAAGCAGACGATTGCGGGTAGTGAAATCTACCTGAGGAAAGTCCGGGCTCCACAGGGCAGGTTGCTGGATAACGTCCAGTGCGGGTGACCGTGAGGATAGTGCCACAGAAATGATGACCGCCGATGGTAGTAATTACTACACAGGCAAGGGTGCAACGGTGGTGGACATCCGTCCTTAATGTAAGAGACCACCAGAGGTATCGAGAGGTACCTGCTAGGTAAACCCCAGCCGGAGCAAGGCAAAAAAAAGGGAATATGGCGGCCCGTCATCCCTGAAGTATGCCGCAAGAGGTATATGGTAACATATATCCCAGACAGATAATCGTCAAATACAGAACCCGGCTTATGCTTTGCTCTCTTCATTATTAATAAGGTCAGTGTTAAATTGAGTATTAATAATCAAAATAACAATCCTGAGTATAATCCTTTTTACCACTGGGGGCTGATCTGCTTTACGACAGGTTTGCTTTTAGTTACCATTGTACCTTTTATGGCTCACCGGCAGTTTATATTTCCACCTGCTGCATTTTTTATGATACCCGGTGGGCTTTTTATGATTACATCTCTTATATTGTGGCTTTTTTCCCGTGATACAGAACTCTATCAGGCAATGATTATCGGTGCCGGTCTGGTTTATTATGGTGTTTTTCAAATTCTTTTAAACATTTATAAAAGTACTTCTTCACAGTTATATGTTTTTGAGTTTATCATTATTATCGGCCTGATGCTTTTTATAAGTGCGTATAACCCCTTAAGGTTAAAGAGAAGAGATAATTTTAACCCTGTATTGCTTTATTTTTCAATTTTTTTTAGTATTACGATGATAGTTATAATATTACTGGAGGTCTTTTTCATTGTATAAAATATGTATAAACCTGCTAATACTTATGTACTATTTAGCAATATCCGTTTTGCCCTCAATAGCAGAACAGGATAGAGGTACGAGGCTGTCAGATTATTCATTTGACAATTCTATTAAGTATGACATACCTATTAGAGAAGCTTCTGGAGTGGCTCTTGACCCCAGAAATAACTTATTGTATGTCCATGAAGATAGTTTTAACCCGAATAAAGTATACCTGTTTGATTTATCAGGACAGCTTATTAAAGAATATCAGTTAAAAGGCATTAAAAACAATGATTGGGAAGATATCACTACCAATGGTAACGGTGTGTTCTGGATTATAGACTCAAAAAATAGTCTCATAGAGTTCAAAACAAATAAAGAAGGAAATCTCATAGACGATTCGGCAATAAGTTACAACCTCCCTGGAGATCTAAAAAAGTATGATATTGAATCTCTTGAATATATGAAGAATACAGGAATGCTTATAGCTATTACCAAAGGTTCAGGTAATAAAATATTTGCCTTTAAGCCCGGTGACCAGGAAGCTATATACAAAGGCAAAATACCTGAAACCTTTAAAATGAAACCTTCTGGCCTTGCTCAACACCCGGTTACAGCTAACTTCTTTGTTATTTCATTCTGGGGACATCAAATACTTGAGATTTCTTCAGACCTGAAAACAGTCTTAAAAGTTATGAATATGCCGGCATCACTGTCTTTTCAGCCTGAAGGCATTACCTTTGACAAAAATCAAAATATGATAATTGTTGCTGAAAAACCCTGGTATTCACTTTTTGGCAACTCAACACTCATAAAACTTTTCAGCCCTCAGGTTTTGATGAATTATGAAGACACAGAAACCAGATCAGACAGATAAAAAAGAAACATTTAATACTTAATTTTTAATAATTGAGCATTCAAAATGTTTTTGCCTGACTGAATTACTGTATAATTTCTATGTGTAAATGTACTCATATTAAAAAAATCATTTGAAAAAGTAAAAAAAACAAGTTATGAAAGCGTTACCCTATTTATTGGAGATAAAAAATGATTATAGTAATGGAACCCGGCGCCCCGGAAGAACAGATTCAAGATGTAGTTGAACGATTAGAACACTATGGCTTCAGAATTGTTTTAAACAGGGGTGATGTTATGACGGTAGTTGCTGCTATAGGTGACAAAAGACTTGTTCAGACAGAATCAATTGCATCAATGCCAGGTGTAAGACAGATATTGCCTATTCGTGAACCTTATAAACTTGCCGGACGGGAAAGCCAACCACATGATACGATCATTGATCTTGGCCACGGAGTAAAACTTGGTACAGGCTATCCGCTAGTAGTTATGGCTGGCCCCTGTAGCGTTGAAGACAACCTTGAAGGGCTTCTTAAAGTAGCAAGATCTGTAAAAAATGATGGAGCACAGGTTCTAAGAGGTGGTGCTTTCAAACCAAGAACCAGCCCCTACGATTTTCAAGGGCTCGAAGAAAAAGGCTTGCAATACCTCGCTAAAGCCAGAGAAGAAACAGGCTTGCTGGTTATTACAGAGGTTATGGATAGTCATGACGTTGATTTAGTCAGCAATTATGCAGATATACTTCAGATTGGCGCCAGAAATATGCAAAATTTCAAGCTTCTCAAAGCAGTGGGTAAAGCTAATAAACCTGTAATGCTTAAACGAGGGCCATCTGCTAACCTTAGAGAATTTTTACTGGCAGCTGAACATATTTTGTATCAGGGAAATAACGATGTAATATTATGCGAACGGGGCATTAGATCCCTTGATTCAAACTTTACAAGAAATACGCTTGATTTATCAGCCGTACCCGTTATCAAAAAATATTCTCACCTCCCTATAATAGTAGACCCCAGTCACGGTACTGGCCAGAGATATCTTGTACCTCCAATGGCTAAAGCCGCCCTGGCTTCTGGTGCTGATGGCCTGATGATTGAGGTGCATCATAACCCTGATAAAGCTTACTCTGATGGAGCTCAAAGCCTTACTATGGACGAGTTTACTACTTTAATGAAAGAAATTAAGCGACTTGAAGAGGTATTAAGACCTATCAATGCTGTCTAAAAAAGAAATCAAAATAGGTATTATTGGCCTGGGCCTGATAGGAGGTTCACTTGCAAAGGTGCTTGCAAACTCAGGGTACCCTGTTTATGGTGTTGCACACAGTGATAATACACTTAAAAAAGCAACAGAACTTGAAATATTTCATGAAGTTTCACAGCAGATTGAAATTCTGGAAGGATGTAGCGTTATATTCATTGCTACACCTATTAATACAATAGATCTGATCTTTAAAAAACTTGCTGGGACACTTAAATCACCCTGCATTGTTACGGATGTTGCCAGCATAAAAGCAGAAATTGTACAGCTAGCCGAAAAAACTTTTGACCCTGACCGTATTTGCTTTATAGCAGGTCATCCGATGGCAGGAACAGAAGATAAAGGAACAGATGCAGCCTTTCCAGATCTTTTTAAAGGTGCCAGGTGGGTATTATGCCCGGCAGATAACAAAAGGAAAGCCCAGATTAATCTACTTTCAGACATTATCAGCGATACAGGGGCAATAGTTGTATATTGTAACCCTCAAATACACGATCTTGCAGTAGCTCTGATCAGTCATATGCCCCTGATGGTAAGTATGGGTTTGATTGAATCAGTGAACTCACAGGAAGATTTTGTACTTAAAGAAAATGCTTTTTATCTTGCAGCAAGTGGTTACAGAGATACAACCAGAATTGCTGGCGGAAATGCACGACTTACTTTCGATATGCTGAATTATAATAAGAAAAATGTATTAAAAGCTCTTGATATATTTGAAAAAAGCCTGAAAAATCTTAGAGAGACTCTTGATAAGCCTGAAGAAGACCAGCTGGAGAAATATGAAGAAATTTCAGATATAAGGAAAGGGCTCTATTCAGACTCAGGAAATAATATTTTTAGAGGGCTTTCAGGCTAAAAAAACCTCAATTGCTTTTTTAACCTGGATTTGAACCTTTTCAAGTGCCTTATTTGCATCTATGATAGTAAAGCGTTCGGGCTCTTTTCGGGCTATTTCAAGATATCCCAGGGCAACTTTGTGGTGAAATTCTGACATTTCAGATTCCAGGCGATCTTTTGTTCTTGTAGAATCAATACGTTGCATAGCTATTTCTGTTGAAATGTTAAATAGCAAAGTAAGATCAGGTTTTAAGTTCTGAGTTGCAATAGAATTCATTGTTTCTATCTGCTGAATTGACAGATCCCTTCCGTAACCTTGATATGCTACAGTTGAATCAATATATCTATCGCATAAAACAATATAACCCTGTTCTAGCAATGGTTTAATTTCTTTTGAAACGTGTTGAGCCCTGTCTGCAAGAAACATAAGCATTTCAGCCAGCGGTTCTACTTCTCCATCATAGTTGAGCAGTATTTCTCTCAGGCGTATACCCAGTTCAGTGCCTCCCGGGTTTCTTGTAGCGTGTACCTTATAACCAAGTGACATCAGATAATCTTTTGCAAACGTAATTGCAGTAGATTTTCCTGAGCCGTCAGCCCCTTCAAAAGTGATAAACATTTTACCCTGCATCTTCAATTTGTTCTTCGTCTGGAAGGATTTTGATATATCTATCTGGCCCTTCTCCTATACTGACACTATACAGATTATGTTTTTCAATGAGTTCGTGCTGAAGTCTTCTAATTGGTGCTTTTCGAGGAGGAAGAGACACTGGTTCTTCTTTATCAAGAACCTGAAAAATAGCTTCTTTTGCTTCTTGAAGAGCTATTTCAGTTTCGTCAAAAAAATCGTGGTTCTCCCTGTCTGATTCTTTGTAGTCTATATTGAGTGATTGCATCAGTGAGTGTTGAATTTGCGGAAGCGTATTTGCCCTTACGAAGGTAATAGGAAGATCATAGTTTTTTGAGATATTGATTATTTTTGATCCGCTTTTAGCATAGCTTCTCAGTGCCAGTATAAAGTCAGCATCATCAATAGTTCTGGTAACTCTAACGGGTACATTCATTCTTTCAATAACTTTTTCGACTATTGATCTGCTCAAAGCGTAAATATACAGGTTTTTCGTTTCTTCATACCTGTTAACCGGAGTTGATTCTGGTTGTATCGCAGGTTTTTTTGAAGACATTTGAACAGGTTTATAGCTGGTTTGAAGTACTTTGACTTTATCTGCCGGTATATCAGACCGTCTGATTTCAGGGTATACAGAGGCTCCCCTTAGAATATTATCAACTGCTTCAGCAGCATCAGGATAGATAGCAAGTGTATTTCTGTCTCTGATTTCGATAATTACCTGAAATGTAGGTTCTTTTTCACGTTCAAGAATGGTTTTCTGTGTTCCTCTTCTTCTTGCTTCGTCATCACCAAGTGTAACACTTTTAACGCCTCCTACAACATCCCATAGAACGGGGTTTTTAATCAAATTATCAAGTGTATTTCCGTGTGCTGTGGCGACCAGCATAACCCCCCGTTCTGCGATAGTTCTGGCAGCAAGTGTTTCTTCTTCTGTTCCAATTTCATCTACTACTATAGCTTCTGGGGTATGGTTTTCAACGGCTTCAATCATGACGTTTTTCTGTAATTCTGGTCTTGTGACCTGCATACGTCTGGCTTTGCCGATTGCTTCATGAGGTATATCGCCATCTCCTGCTATTTCATTTGAGGTATCAACTACCACTACTCTTTTTGCGAGGTCATTAGCGAGCAACCTTGACATTTCACGTAGTTTAGTGGTTTTTCCTACTCCGGGTTTACCGAGCATAAGAATACTTTTGCCGCTTTCAACGATATCTCTGATACATTCGATGGTTCCTGTTATAGCTCGCCCTATGCGGCATGTGAGGCCTATAATGGTGCCTTTTCTGTTTTTAATAGCACTGATTCTATGAAGTGTACCGGGAATACCTGCTCTGTTGTCACTTGTAAAGTCTTCTATTTTATCGACAACCTGGTTTATTTGTTCCTGTGTGACGCTATCTTCTCCGAGATAATCGATTCTTCCATCAGAAAAGCGCACTTCTGGTGTGCGCCCGAGGTCTAAAACTATTTCGATACATTCAGACAGGTCTTTTTGAGTTAAGAAATCGGTAATGGAGGGTGGAAAGATAGTTATGAGTTTTTCCAGGTCATAGGTGATGTTTGTTCCTGTCATAATGTCCTTTCTTTTGTGTGAAGCTAAAAGGTTTTATAGTTGCAGAATCTTAAAACCTCAGGTTCTAAAATATTTTTGCTGCATCACTCCTTCTTTTTTGTTTTGATTAAAGAATAAGACCTTATATAACTATTTTACATCATAGCTTATTAAAACGCCAGTTGTTTTACTAGATTTGTAGCAATTCTTTGTGCTTTTTCAAAAACTCTGTTATCGTCAAGATTCTGCAAATAGGGCCAGACAATCTTTCTGGCGAATGTACCCATTGCAATGCCGTTAGAATCTATGCCAAACGTATTTATATGTTTCTTTGTCAGGTGATTAATACCTCCAGCAAGTTGTATGTATGCATTAACATTGTTTTTAATTAATATTTGACCTGAGGCCAGTGATTGAAGGCTTGATGCAGGTGAAGTATTGCCGCTCATAGGGGTGCCATCAACCTGAATAACTGCTTTTCTGGTAGTTAAACTACTAATGGTATTAGCATAGTCAACAAACTCATTAGCATTGTAGAGAGCACTTTCAAGGCTAAAAGAAAACAACATGTTTTCTAAGGTGGTGTTTTCGAGTTTAGAAGCAACTTTTTTGTAGTATTTACAAATATCATCAATGCTAGAAGTTCCTGCATGTATTTCCAGGCCAGTAATAGAGCTATCAATAAGTTTTGTTAATACGGTTTCAAGGTCAACAACATTTTTTACCAGTGATATAGCGCTTGATGGGCATTTGCTGGTACAATTTCCGCAGCCATAGCAAATATTGTCATCAATGCTAATTCCTGTACCGGGTTTCATCAAAATAATAGCACCGAAGCTGCACTCAGGTATGCATTGCTGGCAACCATTACACACATTTGAATCTATATAAGCTGTGTTAAAATGAGGATCATCATCTATATTAAGGCTAAGCATCAATGATGGTTCGTTAAAATAGCAATATTTTTTCGGGTTATCTTCAAAGATTTTTTTTGCTTTTTGAATACCTTTTAGTGCTGATTGAATAGCTGGTCTTGCCGGGGTTATATCAATAAAGCTGGCCCCTGCAATACTGTAAAGCA
Source organism: uncultured Gammaproteobacteria bacterium (assembly GCA_964517135.1). Taxonomy (GTDB): domain Bacteria; phylum Cyanobacteriota; class Vampirovibrionia; order JBFMGH01; family JBFMGH01; genus CAZFBA01. Next base: position 3,799 of record CAZFBA010000020.1, on the reverse strand, counting down.
TTGACAGGCCTTCAATTATAGAAGGTGATGTCAGGCTTGCTCCGCAGATTAACTTAAAAGATTCTTTTTTTTCCAGTGTTTCAATATTGTTTTCAAGTATTTGTTGGAAATAATCTATTTTTATAGTTGCTGGCTGGTTCATAAATACCTTTGCTTTTGTATCTTTGCTAAATTTTTTTGCAGTATATATAAGTGTTACATAATACAATAAATATAGTAAATGCTAAATTTAATGGTGCATTATTTTCTTAGAATTTAATGGGGATCTCTGAATAACTTGTATGTTTATATTATTGGTTTTAAATTTGTTCAAATGTATCATTAAGTTTGATATTGGACGGAATATAGCAGTTTGGTCTTGCCCAAAAACTCGAACCTGAATGGGGGCAGGTCAAACCAATAAGACAATAGTAAAGTTTTTTAAACCCCTTTTTAACCTGAACAAGCAATTTTATTTATGTTTTTACTTAATATCATCAAATATATTTTCTGGGGGTTCATTAAACCAGTGGTGAACTTTAATCCAAATTTAACACGACAACTGTCGAGTTTATCAGCATTATCACCTACAATGCAGCGATTGTCTATCGGGGCAACTGGACTGGTTTTGCAGACTTCTATTGATGCCACAAACCCGAACGTAGACAAAAGCACACAGAAATATTCTGCCATCAGAACTGCTGTAAAGATGGTAGTAACTACCCTTGGCGGTATTTTCTTCAGGTTCCTCGGTCAGAAAACCATCGGTGAACCATTGGTCAATAAAGGAATCCTTGAAGTCCCTAAAGAACTTATACAAAAGATGGCCAAATTAACTCCTGAAGTAAGAATAAGAGAATTTTGCGATTTTAAAAATTTACCTCTGGAAAAAGCACCAAAGGTAGTTTCTCCTGAAATGCTTGCTAAAATTAAGTTTGCAGGTGCTGTAGGCTGGGTATGCGCTGTAGGTGCAGCTGTTGTATCTGTATTTGTCTGGGATATGCCCTTTGTAAACAAAGTAATGAACTTTGTTCTTGATAAGGTTTATGGTAAAAACAAACCCGAAAATAAAGGCCACTAGGAAGCTAATTAATGATTAATTTCTCTAAAAACTTAATAACAAGATTAGCTACTTATGCAATAGATAACCCGGCAAGTTTTCTAAAAAGAACTGCTGCACTTAATTTCAGCGTGGGCTCTGTTGGCCTTATAATCGGCATGATAATAAACAAAAATATCCCCGAAAAAGAAAAACGCTTTATGATAATTCAAGAAGCTACAGAAGGGGTTTTAGACCTCGGTGTATTTCTTGGATGTGCTACAGCGTTTGAAAAAATTGGTCGCTGGCTTGTTAAAACGAAAAAACTTGTTCCGCATATAGATAATTTCAGTAAAGAACAGGTTAAAGACGCTATCACAAAGTTTTTTGCTAATCCGAATAAGCCCGGTATATCAATGCTGGCTGAAAGCAAGATCAGAACATGGGTCAAAGCTGCAGAAGTTGGTGCTGGCCTGATAGGCACAATCATTGCTTTTAACGTTATTACACCTTTAATCAGAAACTATATTGCAAGCAAACTAGAAAAAAATATCGGCAAGAAAATGGATAAAACACAGACCTATTCACCAATATTGCCTGCTACTAAATTAAATCAGCCTATTTCATTTAATAAGAATGATCCTTTTGCATCTTTCAATTCAGCTATGACAACAGGCAAACTGCCTCAAAGAGCTTATTTGCCGGTCTTCACCTCAACAGGCATGAGAGTTTAATATCTGCTTTTGACTATATAGCCTGCCAGATAAACCTTTATATCAGCCCCGGGCTATGATCCTTGTTTTTCGAGTATTTTAACAGTCCAGTGAAGAGCAATAGCAGGTACCATAAAAAATGTCATCACAGAAATCTTTGTTAAACCTACCATACTCATAACAAGCACCGGCACCATTTTTTGATCCACGCTATATATTGAGCTTATCAGACCGTTAGCAAAATCACTCATTAAAAAATATAGCACAAAACTTAGCATAAAAAGCAAAAAGCCCACTATAAAGCATTTTACAAAAACATCTCTTATGAGTTTAAGTTTGTCAATCATATTTGTCATCCTTTCAAAAAGGCTTAAACACTACATAATGTATACTGTTTTTTTAATACTGTCCATTAGATATATTAAGACCAATGTATTACATCAACAAGACTAATTCATAACTTTGATAATCGGCTCTTTCAACCCATATCTTAAATTTATATTTTTTGAAAATCGTAAACAAAAAATCTATCATTATTGTTGCACATCAGTCTTTAAGATGTGTATCATTCTTAATTTTTAGGAATACCTTTAAACTTGAGGTTCAACTTGAACGGCATATAGTAAGGTGCTGGCTGATATTCCTGTGGTTGATGTGATTGTACATAATAACTATTATAAAGGTTTTTATAACCAGCAGCAAGCTCATTATTAACCTTGACAACCTCTTCATTCAGGTGCTTATAATCGTAATCTTCTGTTATCTTTGGAAGAGCAGATGCTTGCTCTGGTGTTTCTACTATCATACCAGAAGGTACATATGTGTTATCAGGTATATTAACTTTGATGACTTTGGCTCCTGTTTCTATGACACAGTTTTTACCTACATTAGAACTAATAACGGCAGACTGAAAGCCTACAAACGTATTATCATCAATATAAGCAGGGCCATGAACAAGTGCTTGATGCGCCAGGCTGACATTATTTCCAATGACAACGGAATATGTCTCGCCGGGCTTGTTTTTCATTCCGTGTATAACCACACCATCCTGAATATCAGAATTATTACCAATATACATTGGCGAGCCTTCATCAGCTCTTATAACAGCATTAGGAGCAACAAAAACATTTTGCCCGGTGATAACAGAACCAATAATAACTGCTGTGTGGTGAACAGTAGAATTTGTAGGAATATCAGGCATATGCGGCGCAGGATTAAAACTCGTAACAGGGTTTAAATAAACATTCGGCATTATGTTTTGCATATATGGATAAATCATATCCTTTATTCCTCTTCATTACTGTCAGGTTTTGAAAACAGTACTTAATTTTTAAATGTCGCTGAAAAGCTTTTTATGCTATTACCAGCTAATATCTTAATAATCTTTTACCTGCACTGCTTAGTTGAATCAGCATATAATAAACGTCATAAGTAATCAGTTTTAACGATATCTGTTTAATTCTTTATGTCGTTTAGCATATATTTTATTACAAACGTTATTCAGGCAATCTATTGGCACTTCTTCAAAAAATAACAGGCTTGACAATAAATACTGTTTGTAGGAAATAATCTTTAACAAGTTGTTTTCAGTTACAAAGAGATAGAGGTCAGGTAAAAATTATGCAAAATCAAAAAACATGTTCGGCTCATTTAACAGCAGAAACCAACCCCACATTAAAAGAATACAAAACACTCGATCTGAAAAAAGCAGATGAAATTAAAGATATGAAACCCGAATTGGGCGACAAACACAAAATAATTTTTACTATTACACAGAAGCAGATAAACAATTTTGCTGAAATATCCGGGGATGACAACCCTATTCACGTTGATCCTGAATACATAAAAGAAAAACTGGAAAATAACCCCCGATATCCTTTTAAGGGGAATATTTCTCACGGGCTTCTGGCATCAGGCAAATTCTCTGCTTTTTACGGCAAGCTGCTTCCGGGGCTTGATACACTTTATACTGGTTTAAACATTAGCTTTTTAGCTCCTATTTACCCTGATAAAGAGTATGTTGCTATTTTTGAAGCTAAAGAAATCCCTGGCAATCATCGCATGGTTT
>CAZFBA010000019.1:0-80401 GCA_964517135.1 uncultured Gammaproteobacteria bacterium | reverse complement strand
TAAAAATATCAAGACTTAATAAAATATATCAAGAGTTGATAAAAATATCAAGACTTAATAAAATATATCAAGAGTTGATAAAAATATCAAGACTTAATAAAATATATCAAGAGTTGATATCGTTTAAGGATTAATAGAATAAATATGTTTACTGAGTTAGAAATAGAAACCTTATTGAATAATACTGAAAATGAAATGGTTGAGTTCAAAAGAGATTTAACCGGAACAAGAGGCTTAATGAAAGATATTTGTGCTTTTGCGAATTCAAAAGAAGGTTACATCATTCTGGGTATAGAAGATAGCACGAGAGAAGTTGTTGGTGTAAACAAGGAAGAAATTTTTGAGTTAGAAGAAAGAATTGCCAATCTTATATCTGATCATTTTGATAACAGGCCGGTTTATATCGTCAGAATAATAAATTATAAAGGGAAAATACTCTTATGCTTAAAAATTACACCGGGAGAGCTTGTACCTTATTTTATAAAAAGTACTGGTAGAGAGAGAGGAACCTATATAAGACTTGGGTCTTCAAGCAGAGTTGCTTCTGTTGAAGAGGTTGCTGAGCTTGAAAGAAGAAGACAAAATATCAGTTTTGATGCGGTTGAGTTTATTCAGGCTAATAAAAACGATCTGGATTATGATTTTATTGAAGAGATCTTAGAAAAAATTGCCTTAAAAAGAGATGTTGTTAGGCCGACACCCTCTGACAGGTTGTTAGAATCTTTAAAAATAATCAAAAAAGCAGGTAACCAATATGTTCCGACTGTCGGGGGCATATTGTTATTTGCATATAAAGATAAAATTGAAGAATATTTTCCTTATGCAAAGGTAAAATGTGCACGATTTAAAGGTAATAATTCAATAGAATATATTGATAAAAAAGAATTTTCAGGGTCGTTGTTACATCAAGTAGAAGATATGATGAAATTTTATAAAATTAATGAGCCAAAAGCAGCAAAAATTGAAGGATTATACAGAGAAGAATATTATAAGATACCAGAAGAAGTAATTAGAGAAGCTGTGGTTAATGCAATCGTTCACAGAAATTACAGTGTAACAGGTTCAGATATAAAATTTAATATATATGATGATTACATTGAAGTTATTAGCCCGGGGAGATTACCATTTGGTATAACAAAACAAGATTTAGGTAAAGGTATTTCAGAAGTAAGAAATAAAGTCATTGCAAAAATATTTCTTGATTTAGCATTCATTGAACAATGGGGTCAGGGTATTTCTAGAATACTTATGATATCAGAAGAGTTTGGGCTTCAAACGCCTCTATTTGAAGAGTTATCAAATTTTTTCAAAGTAACTTTATATAAAACTCAAAAAGAGAAGACTAAGGAAAATAAAAAAGATTTATCTTCATTGAGTTTTAAAAACTTACCTGTTGAAAAGATTGCTGAAATTATTAAATACGTAGAGGATAATACATTTATTGTGAATTCTAAATGTCAGGAGATTCTTGGTGTCAATGATTATCAATCCAAACATATACTTGATAGATTAGTCAAAGAAGGTTTTTTAGAGCCTACAGGCAAAGGCAAAGGCAGAAAGTACACTTTAAAAAATCCGGAAGGTTAGAATTAAATCAATAAAGAAATTTACAATAATATAAAGGCCCGAATCATCTATCAGGCCTTTATATTTGGGGCTTGGTATACGAGCTTAGAACTTTTTTGATTGAAAATGTTGATTGATTTTCTGATACATATTGGCATTTTCTGGTAAATAGTATAATATATTGGTAAATATTGGTAAATATTGGAATATATTAGTAATCAAATAAGGATTGAATGAATGGACCTGAAAGGACTTCTCAATAAACCTGAAAATGAAAAACTTGAATTTAAAAGAGATCTATCAGGGAAAAATACATTTATAAAAGACGTCTGTGCTTTTGCGAACAGCAAAGGCGGCATTATTGTTATTGGTGTTGATGATACATCTAGAGAAGTTGTTGACATAGACCAAGAAAACCTTTTCAGGTTGGAAGAAAAAATAGTTAATATGATAACTGATAACATTGAACCAATGGTGAATTTTATTGTAAATCCCTATAATCTGGATGGTAGAATGATCCTTTATGTTGAAATTTACCCGGGTTTATTAACACCCTATCGCCTCAAAAGCAAAGGTATTAACGAAGGTGTTTATGTTCGAATAGGATCAACCAGTAGGCCAGCGTCTCAAGAATATATTACAGAACTTGAAAGAAGACGGTTGAATATTAGCTTTGACGTAACAGATATTCCTGCTACCAGTAAAAGCGATTTAGATTATAGCTTAATTGAATTTTACTTAGAAACAAGATATCAAAAGAATGATATACCTAAAGTGGCTATTTCTGAACAATTTTTGGAATCAATTAAAGTATTAAAAAGACAGGGCAATCATTTAGTATTATCTGTGGCAGGTGTTTTATTATTTGGTTATAGTCCGTCAAGAATATTCCCTCAGTCTGCTATTAAATGTGCTAGATTTAAGGATGATGATTCTTTTGAATACCTTGATAAAAAAGAGTTTGAAGGATCATTATTTAAACAGCTTGATAATGCCCTGAACTTTTTTAAAGTTAATGAGCCAAAATCTGCTAAAATTAAGGGTATTTACAGAGAAGAAAGTTATGCTGTTCCGGAGATAGCAATAAGAGAGGCTCTTGTAAATGCTATAGTGCATAGAGATTATAATATTTCAGGTTCAGATATTAAATTCAATATTTATGATAGTTACATAGAAATAATTAGTCCCGGAAGATTGCCCTTTGGCATCAATATTGAAGATCTGGGGTGTGGGATTTCAAAATCAAGAAATCCAATTATGGTATCCATTTTTAGAGAGATGGGTATTATTGAAGAATATGGCAAAGGCATTGAAAAAATAAAAAGGGCAATAGATAAACATAATCTTGTAATGCCAAAATTTGAAGAGGTGTCTGACTTTTTTAAAGTAACTTTTTACAAAAAGAAATTATTAAAACGACCTTCAGTAAGTCTTATAGATGATTATGATTATCTGTTTATGGACTATACTAAAGAGCAAATAAATGAGATTAAAAATTATACACTGGAAAAAGGTTATATAACCAATTCGAAATGTAGAGAACTCTTGCATATAAGTATTGATCAGGCGAAATACTTACTCAAGAGGTTAGTAGAAGAAAATATATTAGAAGCAATAGGAAAAGGCAAAGGCAGAAAGTACATTTTGAAAAATCCGAAAGGTTGGAATTAAGTCAATAATGAAATTTGCAATAATATAAAGGCCCGAATCATCTATCAGGCCTTTATATTTGGAGGTGAGGAGACTCGAACTCCTGGCATCCTGCGTGCAAGGCAAGCGCTCTACCATCTGAGCTACACCCCCGCATATTCAATTTTTTTAAAATGGGCCATCCTGGACTTGAACCAGGGACCTCACGCTTATCAGGCGTGCGCTCTAACCACCTGAGCTAATAGCCCTCAATTAGTGTAATAAAGTAATAACACATATATTTTATCTGTTCAAGTATCACCGCTCTATAAAAATGCATACCTCCTCCCCCTGTGGCTTGCTTTTAGTCCTGTTAATACCCGTTTTTGCTGCTTTGTAATATTATTCAAAGATTCTTAATAATTGTCACTTTTTTGATTGTTCCTCTCAAAGGCTGTAAGTCATCTGCCCCTCATTGAATAGTACTGATTAATTAACAAAAAACGTCTTTGAAAAAGCTAAATAGTTTTACCTCTTTAGATATACCAGTTAAAACTTTGAAATCCAGCTTCAAATTTATTTTATGGGAAAATTTAAAGTTAACCGCCACCGGAAAACACTTCTGTCTATTTATGATATAAACTCTGACGTGAATTCCTGAGTGGGCTGCTAACAGTATTTTATCCGCCAAGTTCAATAGAATTAACCCTGCAAACCACTCGCAGGTTTTCTATAGCTTTTTCAACCTGTTTTGAATGATGCTGATTGCCCAGCTGTGAGAAGATATTGTGGGCATTACTCAGGAATTCATAGGCTTTATCAGCATACTCTTTTTGGTTTTCCTCAGAATGACTTAATAACTCCTGATACATAAGCCCGATTGTTACAGCAACCTTGGCTACCTGTGTATGATTTTGAAGCTCTGTAGCTATCTTCCAGGCTTCTTCCAGGGGTTCACCTGACCTTTCTATGTCTCCCTTGCGAATATAGATTTCACCCAGCAGGCGATTCAAAGAAACAATAGAATTAAGGTTGTAGATATCAGGCATCTTTGCCACTTCAAGAGCCCTTAAGATGATATTTTCTGCCTTATCAAAGCTCTTGTTATTTAGTTCAGTCATTGCAAGATAATACCAGCCCATCAGGGCAAAGGTTGTCAATCTGTATTGTGAGGCATAGTTCACCAGATCATTAAATATCTCTTGAGCAGTACCGGGTTTGCCTTTAACCTGAGTTATTATACCGCTGCATACTTTCGATAACGCCACAACAGGATAGTTATTAAGTTTTTTAGCCTGAATACGAAGCCCTTCAATCAGGCCTGCTAAAACGTCCCAGTTTGCCTGTTCAAGGTTTAAGTAACAAGCAGCTTCTGCCCACATCAATGAGAAGGGGTTAATACCCTGTATCTGCTGAAGATACTCTTTGGTCTGAGTTAAAATCTGTTCTGCATTCTGAATTTCTCCCCGTATAGCATGGGCCTTGGCATTAAGCAGATACATTTTCATGCCTATATCCTGAAGACCACGCCGTTGAATCTCGGGTAAAAGATCATTGAATACTGTAAAAGCCTCATGATGCCCCAGTGTGATCAATGAACTGGTAAAGTAAATCTTAGCAGTGCATAGAGTTCTAAAAACCTGCTCTTCTGTAATGCCTTCAGGGAAGGACTTATCAGCAAGTGCTTTCTCTAAAATAGGGAACAGTTCATTTTTACAAGTATTTATAATCCAGCCCACCTTGCCGGTATTTTCCATAGGGCTTAATCTTGAAACTAGAAGCATTGCTCTTTCTAGAGGTACTGTTTCAGGGTTTAAAAGCTCAAGAGAGCTATCTATTTGTTGAATTGATTCTTCCCATCGGCCAAGTTGTTCTAAACTGATGCTATAAAGACCTTTTAACTCGATTAATTTAGGTGTATTGTTTTCCTGTTCTCTAATTGGTATGACTTTAGAGAAAGCCTGGATGGCAAGGTCAGGGTCAGTGATATGAACAACACGAGCTATACCTTCAAGTGCATTTATTTGAAGTTGTTGTTTATTGGGCAGGTCGCTTTCTTCAAGCAGATTGATATAGCGCATCATAACTTCGCTGTAGCCTGTATTGAGCCCGAGAGCCAGTACCTGGTTGGCTACGAGATTCCAGTAGTTTAAACTCTTTCTTCGTTTGCCGGCGTGTTCTGCATGATATGCTATACAGGCAAGATCAAGCCTTCCGCCTGTTTGTTGAAGTTTTTCAAGGAAAGTTAATATTTGCATATGGTATTGTGATCTGGTTTCACCGGGTATAGCTGCATAATATATTAATTCCCAGATAATATTATGCTTGAATACTATTGTGTTTTGATCTTCAAAGAACAGGAAACCCAGAGAGTTAATGTATTGAACTATTTCATCAAGCTGCTTGTTTCCCTGTGCTATAGAACTCAGGGCAACAGGAGAAAATTTTGGGCCTAAAGTTGCTGCCAGCTGAAGTATCATAAAAGCATTGGGGTTTTCCTGGCTTAATCTTTGTAGCCTGAGTCTTAATAAATCCTGAAGATTTTGAGGCATCTCCCATTGAGCAGCTTCCTGGTTGAAAACCAGTCCATTTTCACCTGCTATCAGAACCTGAAGCTCGTACATTAAGTACAATGCATTTTCTATGGCAAATGGTACCATGTTTGTGCAGGCTATTAACTGTTCTCTAATATTATCAGGCAACTGAAGCCCTGTTTGTACTGTATTATGGATAACCATATCTAGATCAGCACCGGACAACGGTTTTATAGCCATTTGCGTATATTTAAAGATTTTAACCAGGTGGGGTTTTGATTCAACAAAATTAAGATTTGGGTGATATGTTGAGATTAGTAACACTTTATTGTCAAGAATTCGTGCTTCTAAAAGGGTTTCAAGAACTTCAAAAGATGTATTGTCAATAACGTCAAGATCTTCAACTATTATAACTACAGTATTTTTCTCCGAGATAGCTTTTAAGAAAGAAAAAAGTGTTGAAATAATGTGAGCTTTAGTTAATCCGGTTATTTCATCGCCTATAATCAGGCTATTTAAAACATAACATATTTGATCATTTGCTCCCATTACAGCTTCAACACCCTGTTTAATGATGTTTTTAGCCTCTTCTCTGTCGAAAACTAGGTTTGTGAGGCTAAAATAATTTCTTAACATATCTTTAATCGCAGAGAAGGGCATTTGTTGTTCTACAAAATTGCAGCGACAGATCATCCAGGTGAAGGTTTGAGCAGGAACAGAATTTTTAAGTTGTCTGATAATAGTACTTTTTCCCATTCCATCTTCTGCTATGACGCTTATAAATTCACCTTTACCCTGAGAATCAACAAGATGGCACGTATTGACAAGATTATTAACTATAGCATCTTTTTCAAGTGTTTTTGTTTTTATCTCCGGGAGAGGTTCTTTATCTTCTATTTTAGGCGGTGAGACAGGCATATCCTGTTCTTTTTGTTTGCTATGTTCTTTTTTAACATCAGAAGATGGTGCAGATGGTTTTTGGGGTAAGGGTTTATCATAATCAAGAGATTCACGGGTGTCAGGAACATCTTCTACTTTGAGTTTATAGAATGTTACCATCTGGTTTCCTATAGGCAGGGGGCCTATCGTATCATAGTTAAATATTCCTTCAGTGTCTTTCTTTATTTCTTCGCTGACAACAATGCTCCAGCCTGATGCTATAGATCTTTCCAGCTGTGATACCCCTTCAGTATCATTGAAGGCAAGACCCATTTTAATTTTAATATCTGGTTCAACCTGCTGGTTAAAAATTCTGATAAGTTTAAATATTTCAGAGGAAACGTTAATTGATGTAATAGAAGAATTTTGCTTGTTTTCTGCATGAGCAAAAGGTATAACGCCAATACTGCCTGATACTTCAACCAGCTCTTCGTTGTTTTCGTGGGCTGTATCACGGGCTATTTTCCATATTTTGTTTTTGATGTTATCAAGAGTGTTTTTATCAAGAATTTCAGCAAGACTGGAGTAGTTAACAATTTCAATAGACATTACAGCAAATCTTACCAGCTCTTTAACAGGTGAAATGCTTTCTTTCTGGCTATCTTCAAATTCTTCGGATGATATTTCTTCAATTTCAGGCTCTTCTTCAACTTCAATAAATGTATCAATATCATTGGTAGATTCTTCAGCCTGTTCGATATCATCAAGCTTAATTTCTGAAGGGTTATCACCAATAATTTGAGTTGAATCGCTTGCTGCAACAATAATTTCTTCAACAGGATGTTTAGGGCTGCTTTCTGGTAGGGGTTTTTGTGTTTGTGCAGGTGGTGGTGGGGGAGGTTTAACTTCTTTTTGCTCCTGTTTTTCAGGAGGCGGTGTTTGCTGTCTGGGAGGTTTAACTTCTTTTTGCTCCTGTTTTTCAGGAGGCGGTGTTTGTTGTCTGGGAGGTTTAACTTCTTTTTGCTCCTGTTTTTCAGGAGGCGGTGTTTGTTGCCTGGGAGGTTTAACTTCCTTTGGCTCCTGTTTTTCAGGAGGCGGTGTTTGTTGCCTGGGAGGTTTAACTTCCTTTGGCTCCTGTTTTTCAGGAGTTGGAGCTGGTTTCTTTTGATCTCTTAATTGTTTGCCAATTTCACTTGCAGTAGGGGCTTTTTTAGGCTGTGGTTGTCTCATGTATGGTGGTATTTGCTGTGGGTGTTTTGCCTGACGTTCAGGCGGGAGTTGTTTTTGAACTGGAATACCTTTTTGAGTTCCTCTTTGTGGAAGGCTTTGGCCCTGTGGTGGTTTCTGTGGTTGTCTCTGCATTGATGAATCCTGGCTACGTGCAGCCCTTGAGGTCTGATCAGGAAGCAGTCGGGTTGCGCAGTTGCCGCAAAAGCGTTGGTTGACCGGGTTATTTAAGCCACACCTGGGGCAGAAATTGATTATTTTTAATCCACAATTACCGCAAAACCTCTGTAATGGCGGGTTTTGGGCTTTGCATCGAGGGCAGGTATTAACCAATTTCAGGGCACAATTGCCACAAAAGACCTGTTTTAGGTCATTTATTGCCCTGCATCGAGGGCATACTCTTTTCAGGCTTGTTTTGCATTTGGTGCAATTAATAGCATCGTCAGGGTTTTCGGTTCCACAGCGAAGACAACGCAATTTGAACTCCTTTGTCACTTAATAGTGGTTTGCAAACATTTTATATTAAATTCAAGTTCTTGTACATTTTATTATGCATCTCTTTTAATACAGAATTAAATATAATATCTATATGTAGAGTATGGTTTGTTCTGTCACCAGCTCTGAACTCCCTTCTTGTAGCTATTTCAGAGATTCAAACAGGTGGTTTGTCATACTCTTTTTGAGTTTAATACTGATACCTTCTGTTTCAAGGAGATTTAATTCAGGTTCAAAAAGTGGTTTGTTGAGCGTTAAAAGATAATTTTTTAACTCCTTATAAACTTCTGGTGAAGGATCATGGACCTTGTCAACAATTATAGGTACTGTCCTTTGTACAATTTCTTTATCCAGAATGGGTAAATGCTTTAATGTATAAGATATAACAGATGGTGATTTATCTCTTAGCAGGTCTACAAGAACGTTAACTTTAAACTTATATTCAAGAGGCATACAGGCAATAGGGAAAAGTGCTTTTAATCTGATAAAAGGATCCTGATTGTTTAGATATTTATGTACTTTTTCTTTTAATTCAGCAGGCAGGGGCTTTTTTGCTTTATCCATGGGTTTATCCTGAATGTATGGTTTGAAATATTCAAAGTCATTGGAGTTTATAATGCCCTCAAACTGTTCTAATACATATGATTCAAGAGAGGTTTCTCCTTCTGGCATTGGTATTTCGATAGTTGCTGGTTGGTTATCCATTTTGTTAAGAATCATTTGAGCCATGTTTTTTACGGCATCGTTTTTGTGTTTTGCCAGTTTTGATAAAACTGGCCTGAAAACTTCTTTTTCAGGGAGAGTTTTTACTTTATTAAGGGCCTCAAGCTTGACATTGACATCTATACTATTTAAATCAAGCAATAAAAGTGTGTAATTACCTTCTTGCTGCATATTTTTATCTCCAGAATCAAATTATAGTAACCCTTTAAACTATTTGTTACCCTGTTTTATAAGTCTTTGATAGGCACTGATGATTTCTTTCATCTTGTTTTCATTGCCTTCAGGCCTGTCAGGATGATACAGTTTGGCAAGTTGACGATATTTCTTCTTTATTGTATCAAGATCAGCCCCTACAGATACTCCCAGTATGGAATAATCCAGTGTTATATCTCTTTCAATATCTTTTCTAGTGTGTTTATTTCGGTGGTTATATTGTTTTTTAGTTTCTTCCCAGTTGATGCTTTTTACAATATCGTCATCCCAGTGTTTATGACAGGGTTTGATATAATCCTCTTTCCATGACAGGTTAATATCTCTGTTGTTTTTGTAAGACCAGACGTCTTTTTTAAAGTCTTTAAAGATTGATAGCCTTTCAGCAGGTGTGAGGTTTACAAACTCATCAATTTTCTTAAAGGACTTAAAGTGAAAGTAATATTGCCAGTTTCTGTCATGCCCTATGAGGTTAAGCTCATAGTCACGAAGTTTTTCAAGTTCTTGTTTGATGTGACCGGGCACTTTATCTTTAAAGTGTTGCATAATACGTTTTTGATATTCTTTTCGATAGTTGCTTGCACGCTGCTGGCGTTCTTCTTTTCTGTTAAGGTATATTTTGATTTCTTTTAGAAGAATTTTTCGATCGCTGTCATCGAATTTATTGAGCAAACTTAAATCCAGTTGATCAAAAGGCAGCCAGTCAAGGCATTTATAAAATTCTATTACCCTGTTACGTCTTAGTTGAGTGTTTCCTCTGGTGCAATAGTTCTTTAAAATTTTTTTAGTCCGTTCAGAGGTCTTTTTCAGTGCAGGAATATCCCGGGCATTTTTGACATTGATCGATTTTAAAAACTCTTCAAGTGCGTTTTCAGATTCAAGATCAACCTCTGTTTCTTCGAGTTCCTTTTCTATATCCAGCTCTTCAAAGTTGAATTCCTGCATAAAAACCCCTGAATAATGTGGTTATTAAAGTTTATACTCTTTTATGGTATCTTACTCTTTGTTTAAAATCAAATAATGTCATATTGCTTTAAGTATTATTGAGAGTGTATTTTTATGAATTTGCGGTATAAAAGTCAGGGTATGCCTTAAATAAGTTTTTTACAAAACTGGTTATAATTTGCTGGCAGGCTTAAGAGGTTTTTTGAGCAGTATGAGTAAATTAATTTATAATCTTGATGACAGGCCATCAACGCCGGGTGAGGCTATTGCGATTTCCATACAGCATGTATTGAGCATGTTCAGTGGTACTGTGGCTGTTCCGCTTTTGCTTGCACCTCTGATGGGTATGAATATAGAAGAGTCAGGGCTTCTGGTAAGTCTTGTACTTCTTACTTCTGGTATTGCAACCTTTATACAGTTGTTTTTTGGTACCCGTCTGCCAATTATTCAGGGGGCTTCTTTTGTATTTCTGGGTGCTTTTATATCTGTTATAAACTATGTGAAAGGGTTTGGAGATAAAGCATCGGCCCAGTTGATTATGCAATACATTATGGGGGCTGTTATACTGGGTGGATTAGCTGAAATGATAATTGGATACACAGGTCTAATAGGAAAGATAAAGAAATATTTTACACCTGTGGTTATTGGGCCTGTCATTTTTCTTATAGGTGTATCAATTTTTGAATTTGGAGCCCCTAAAGCCGGTCTCTACTGGCCTGTATCTATACTTGTTATGGCTTTAATTATTTTCTTTTCGCAAATTATGGGAAATAAGAAGCCTGTTTTTAAGATATATTCTATTTTGCTGGGTATCTTAACTGGTTACCTGATATGTCTTGTTTTGACGCTAATTGGAGTCTTTCAGTCCGGTCATCCCTGCTATGTAGATTTTACACCTGTTCATAGTGCTCCATTTATGCAAAACCCTGTGGATCTTGTTTTTCCATGGGGCTTGCCAAAGTTTAGTTTTGTCTTTTTTCTATCTATTTTTATTGGATATATAATATCAATGGTAGAGTCTATTGGTGATTATCATTCTTGCAGTTATCTTTGCGATGCAGGAGAGCCTGATTCTAGATTGTTGTCAAAAGGCATCGGTGCAGAAGGTCTGGGATGTGTTATATCAGGTATATTTGGTGCTTTTTCTAATACTTCTTACACGCAAAATATAGCACTTATCGGTATGACAAAAATTGCCAGTCGTTTTATTGCTATGATTTCCGGTGTAATACTTATTTTGCTGGGGATGTTTTCTAAACTGGGTATTCTAATAGCATCAATACCGGAGCCTATTATCGGTGCTACATACTGTGTATTATTCGCTTTGATAGCAGGTCTCGGGCTGACCCAGCTTAAAAAAGTCGATATTGACAAGGATAGAAACGTGTTTATCTTTGGATTTTCAATATTTATGGGGTTGAGTGTGATGGCTTATTTTAAAGGTGTTCACTCGGAGACATCTTTAAGTGCCCCCGGGGTTTTTGCAGGTTGGAATTATGAGCCCAGACCGGTCGTGTGGCCCGGGTATCAGCAGCTAGCGGATATTATTAATTCCATTGGCACAAATGCCATGGCCGTAGCGGCTTTTGTAGCACTCTTTCTTGACAATATTATTCCGGGTAAAACCGGCAAGCCTCTTGATTAATCCTTAATTAGCTAAATATCTAACATTTTTGAAAGGCAACTTTTATAAAGCATAACTTTGATAATAGTTTTTCTTTTCGATTGTCAAAAATGAGAATATTTTGGTATATTGAAACAATGACGAAATTTAAACTGCACTAATTAAAGAAAAAATATGACCAAAAAGCAGCTAAAAGAAGATAATACACTTGCACTAAAAAAAGAACTCAAGCTTCTTTACAGGAACATTGAGAAATATTTTGCCATAAATACCTATTATGAGATAGTTAAGAAGAAAAACCCGGATAAACTGGTATCATTATTGCTTTCAAGAATAAAAACAGGTCATAAAGTACTGGAATTCGGTCTTAACCCTGGCATATTGACAGTAGAAGCTGCTCTGAAAAATGCAGACGCTATTGGTATTGATGCATCACCAATGAAAGTAGTTATTGCAGAAAGTTTGAAGCATATAGAATATGAGAAATTTGAGTTTATTCAGAAACTTGATAAGATGAAATTGCCGTTTGAAAAAATTTTATCCTGCAAGTTCAGGGTTATGCCTCTGAACTACCTGGAGTTTAAGGATGAAAGCTTTGATATAATCTTTTCTAACGCAGGTATCGAACAGGGTGACCTGTCATCATACTTTGATGAAATACATCGCTGCCTTGACTATAAGGGTGAACTTATTATAAAGATTGACCTGAAGAGGGATCTCACACTCCTTATTCAAAAGGCAGGAAAAGAAGAACACGTTATTAAAGCCACCAGGCCAGAAATTGTTAAATATCTTGAAGAGAAGAAAATGAAAATGCAACATTCTGAAATTATTTATAAAGAAAGTATGGCCAGCTTTTTAATATCGGTATTCCCTTTTTTAAAAGGTAAAAAGTTTTTTGGAAAATTTGAGTCAATCTTTATTGTTCATTTTCAGAAGGGTTAAACCAATACATATGTATTATTCTGTCTGGCCCTCAGCTTTTTTAGAGGCTGATGCCAGTATCAAAAACAATATAGTGGAGAATAAACCTATCAGTGCTATGCCTGAAATGCCTGTAATAGCAGTATTAATTAGATTTATGTCTGTTAGTGTGCAGGTATAATCTGCAAAGAAAGCTATTGTATTTAATGATGCCTCAGCCCCTGCAAAGTGAAGCTTTTCTGCAACCCATTCAAGACCATCAGGACTGCTGCTTGCAAATATCGGCAAAACTGCCGACAGCAAAATAATAACCGCTAAAGGCACAAATAATTTGTATAAGCTTTGATTCATGATGTTTTCCTCTATACTGAAATAACTTTTTGTTGATAAAGTGTAATAACATAAAGAATACCGGCAGTTATAATGCCTTCTGCCATCCCTATAAGGCTATGAACACTGATCATGTTTGCAAAAATATTTACAGGAGAAGCCAGCCCGCTTATTGCCAGTTCAAAAGAGCATAAAAAGGCCGCACAGACTATTGATACAAAAGCTGAAAAACCATATACAGCATATTGATAAAGCACTTTGCCGGTAATTTTTTTCAGCAGGAACCGATAAACATAGTAAGCTGAAAAACTACCAATAATAGCCATGTTAAAGATATTAGAACCGAGAGCAGTAATACCGCCGTCAGCAAAGAAAATACATTGTGTTGAAAGTACTACAGACATTATTAATATAGCTACCCAGTGCCCAAAAAGTATTGCTGCAAGCGCTGCTCCGAGAAAATGACCGCTGGTCCCGGATAAAATATTGAAGTTTATCATCTGAGCCCCGAATATAAAAGCAGTCAAAAGCACAATATATTTGATTTTTTCAGGTTCAATTTTTCTGTAAGTCTCTCTGAGAGCCATACCTATAAAACCCGCAGAAACAACAGCAGTTGTAATATTGACAGGCGTGGCAAGAAATCCATCGGGTATATGCATAAAATTCACCTCTTCTATTAAATGTATATTGTTCTTAATTTTATGAACGATAAGACTGTCAGTCAATAATTCTTTATGAAGCGTATTCATTTTTTGTTCTGGTTTTTAAGCAACCCTGCTTTTATCAGAGCAAAAAAAAACCTCTTTTTGGGGGGTAGAGGTTTTGAAAAAAATTTAATTTGTGGGGAT
The DNA here is from genome assembly GCA_964517135.1 of uncultured Gammaproteobacteria bacterium. Classification (GTDB taxonomy): domain Bacteria; phylum Cyanobacteriota; class Vampirovibrionia; order JBFMGH01; family JBFMGH01; genus CAZFBA01. The sequence continues at coordinate 66,464 of CAZFBA010000019.1, read as the reverse complement.
TTAATTTAGGGGGAAAATTTACTCTGTTTCTTAGGGGGATTTAACTATCAATTAGGGGATTTATATATATGATTTTTAATTATTAGCGGGATAAAGGATAAATTTTGTTTCCTGCTGACATTATTAAGTTTATTCTAGACCTAAAAAAAAAGGAACCCCAAATGAGCGTAAAATTTACACTTGTTTACATAATTGTTCAAAATACACTAAGTTTTAAATCTAATGCTGACAACAATTTCCTCCGAAAGATGGACGAGGCAAGAAAAAGTGTACTTTGTACAATTAAAACGTGAATTTTTTCCCGGAAGAATTATTTTTCCATAAAGAAGTCAACTTAGAAGACTAATGCATAACTATAACAATAGACTTTTTGTTTTCGATTTTCAAAAATTTTAAAAGTGAAGATATGGGTTTTGGCCTCATTGATAAAGACTCTCAGGAGCGAACTTAGTACGCTCCTGATGTTATTAGCCTCCTTCCCGATTTTTTGTCATCTTTAGCGCAGCGAAGGACCTGCTTATAGGATATTTTTTGGGGCTTCATCCTTAGAATGACAGCTTATACGTTGATTGCAATTCAGTATAAACTGCGTAACTCTTGTTTCATTAATAAAAGACTTAACTTAAGAAGTATTAAATTAAGAGTTCTTTATAGCAGGTTATTAATATAAAAACGCTTGATTACCCAAAGAAGTTAATGTTTTGCCCTGGTATGTTCGGTTGCTTAACTGTGAAATCAGGTTTGGCTGGCGTAACAGGAGTAAAGTTAGGCCTGGTGCTTACCTGAGAAGTTTTATGTGCAGCATATGCTCCCAGTGCTATGACTGCACCGGCACCTGCAATGGTCCAGGGTGAAACTTTATGGGCACTTTGCATTACCTTTGACTGGCGAATATTATCTCCCAGTCGTTTAAAATATCCTGTTGTCTGAATCATTGATACGTTCACAATATAACCCCAAGAATAGTGCTATTATTTAAAGTCTTCTAAACATAAAAAGTTGCGGAAAAAATAGTAAATTTTTATTAAATTCTTATTACTGGGGGTTCTGAATAACTTGTATGTTCTCAGATTCAAGAAATTAGTGTCGTTTTTGCTGGAATCAGTAATTTCTAATTAATCAAAGGTTCCTACTGTCTAATTAAATTTTTTCTGTTGGCTTAGTTTTTGGGCAAGTGAATAAGTTATACACAGATTTATACAATTTTATCTTGACCTGATTTCAGGGATTATAATGCAGAAAACTACTACAGGCTTTATGATCAAAACTTTAAATAATAAAAGAGACTCCATCAGAGGAATCTCTATCATCTTTCATCTAAAATTAATTAGAATAAGACATATTTGGGAGAAATAGAGTAGGAAAGAGAGAGTAAGTCAAGTTCAGAGGGGAAAAACAAATGTTAATAATCTATATATAAGAATTCAGTTAATTAATGCCAGGAGAAGGAAGATTATGAGACAACTCAGCAACTATTTTTGCCACCTCACTACCACCAGCAACAACTTCTAATATGAGTTGCGGCCTTAAATATATTGTCTCAGAATATTGATGGTATTCATCAATGATCTGAAACTCCACAAAATCATTACCAACATACTGAAGTTTACCGAAAGATTCACCAGTAGCCCAGCGAATAAAGATAATTTGCTTTTCTAATGCTTTCAACTTTTGCATTAAAACCATTTTATTGTCTCCTCTATATGACTAAATCTATTATAAAACCATTTTCAGCTGAAAAAGGAAAAAACAGGAAAATTTTAATTATCATAAAAAAAACATTAAGAACATTTCTCAAACTCTTTAAACATAATAGAAACAAGAAACAAAACCGCTATTAAGCAACCATTAACAGAAATTAACCCTGCAAAAACCCATTAAAATAAATGCCAGAAAAAAAATATATACTGAAAGCTTTTATATACTGATCCTTGAAAGTAATGTATAGATTCCAGATTATAGAGGCCGGGTGTTTTTGCTAGCATAGCTAGCAAAAACACCCTACTGAATTCTATCAGCATATATTAATTATTTAAGTGGAATGGTATAAATACCCTCAATGCAATAAACCAGGCTAAATATCAACAAACTTAACAATTTTCACAAATTTTTCATACCAAATAGTTGCTGCTATGATGGTTTTGAGAAAATTTATCAGGCCACAGGCCGGGAACATAATTTTGTTAAGGCAATCATCTATTTTATGACACAAAATTTAATTACTCAGGTTAAAAGATATTTTATTGTAATTGTTTTACTTATAGTTGGAGGGCTTCCGGCAGCTGCATTGCTGACTGGCTTTGGGCCAGAAAATTTTCCGGGTCATAAGAACTATGGAACCGGCGTCTATTTTGCACCAAATAACATTAAAATATATGAAGACCCCGATTTGAACAGCTCTCTAAAAGAAATACTTAACTGGAATATTGCCAGAGTACAAATCAACAGCGCTACCGGAGAGATTGAAGACCCCCATCAAGCATTCATAGCATTTTACCCCTATAAAGGTATAGCTATAATGACCGTCTCAGACGATATTGAAAACTGGGCAGAAGTTATATACGATCAGAAATCAGACAAAAGAGGCTGGGTATATCTAAAAACAGAGGGCCTAAAGACAGAATACAACCCTTATGTCGGCAATTTCTATACCTGGCTTCAGTTTATGCAAACATTTGCCAGAAAAAACCTCCTGTACTTTATTTCTGGCGTACCTAAAAGCATGAGAACCCTGAGATCAGCCCCACAAGACAATGCCCGCCCTGTAAATTATGACTTTTCTCAGGTCAGGTCTATTGAATTTAAGCACATTAGAGGTAATTGGCTGCTTGTAAGAGTAAGAGATTTAGGGCAGGGCAGCCCCATTGGCTGGCTCAGGTGGCGTACTGACGATGGCAAGCTTGTTATGTTTTGCAGTTTTTGATAATAGTTAATGTTTCTAAAAACCTTTAAATGGGCCTTCTTTCAGTGCTTTTATGTACTCTTCTTCAAGATGTGCAAGGTCAAAAATATTGATACCGTTGATGCCTGATCTATTTGCAGCCTGAATTTGTTTTATAAAGATGATAGGCAGATCATTATTAAAGGCTCCAAAAATGCCTGTGTATATTTTAACCCGCCCATCTGAAAATTCCATAAGGTTAGTGGATATTTCGCCAACCAGTTCTGGTGATGAACCTAGTATAATAGGTGTTAAAGCATCAATATAACCTTTATTAACCCATTTATGCCAGTCTTGCAGCTTTTCAACTTTTGCTTTCTGGTAATCAGGAAAAATAACAGCAGACAGCTCAAGGTCAGGGTTAATGATTTTCAGGGCTTTATAAACATCTTTAACCATTCTATTAACCTGATTTTGCCTGTATTGTTCCCATTTATGCCAGCTTTCACAAGTGTGGCTAATTTCAAATGGGTCTATTTCATATAGTTTAAGGAATTCTTTCCTTGCTGTTTCAGTGTATCCCCAGGTAGATTCAAGAAAATCAGGAAAATGCTCTGGCTTGCTTGTTGGATAACGTATATAGTCAAGGTTTATACCTGCAACATCATAGTTTTTCACTATTTCTTCAATTATTTTAATGACATATTGTCTTGCCTCAGTGTTTGCAGGGTCAATAAAATAGGCACCTGCTTCAAGTGTTGAGGGTTTTAGAGTTTCAGAACTTAGTGAAAGCTTTTGTATGTTGGCCCATTCAGGTTTTTTTGTCAGTATAGGGCCCGGTGTACCGGTTCCAGTATAGAAAGTTTCTATCCAGGGTATGACTTTAATATTGTTAGCCTTTGAGTGTTTAATCCAGAGTTTCAGTGGGTCACTGCCTTTAAAAAACGGTGTTTGTGTTTCTATACCGTACTTTGCTGCTACCTTACTGGGATATATAGTATAACCGTGGTAAAATGTTTCCAGATAGACAGTATTAATACCTGCATCAGCTATCTTTTGAATTCTTTGAATAATTTCTTTATCTGTTTTTTCAGCAGGTCTGACCCATACTCCTCTTTCCTGATTGCTATAAACAGGTATGGAGTTATAATAAGCCTGCTCTGCTATTCTGTAAGCTTCCTGTGCTTTGTTTATAATATCATCTGGGTTGCTGGAGGCCTTTGCTAAAAGTAAAGTATCTTTTGCCTTTTGTAATAATTGTCTGGCTTTCTGCAAATAATGGGTTTCATCATTAACTGTATCCTGCATGATGCTTTTTTCAGCATCAATTATCATTTGATCAGCAGCATAAATATAGCTATCACTGGTTGTCCTGACACTTACCATATTGTTTTGTTCGGCTATATCAATGAATGTACCAATAATAGTATTAGTATTCAGCCACTTTTTAGCTGATCCATGACCGCTTAATACATAGCCATTCTCTGGTATGATGGAATTTGAACCTGTTTTCATAACAACTATACCATCTATAACAGTGATTTCAGCTCCGTATTCATTGGTACCTGTTGTCTTTCCAAAGGCAGGCGTATAGCGAATAAGCTGATCTCCGCCCCGTAAACCAGGATAATTAGCACCAGCAGGATTTGTTGTAACAGTTGGATCAGTGATATCCAGTTGAAATTGATGGGTATTAACATCATCAGCTCTAACAGCAGGTTTTAGAAGGATTACAACAAAAGATAATGCACAAAAAAGACAAATGACAGTCAATTTCAGTTTTTTCATTTTTCCTCTCACTAAATTATACCATTCCACGTAAATAATTAATATATGCTGATAGAATTCAGTAGGGTGTTTTTGCCCCCACAGCGGGCAAAAACACCCGGCCTCTATAATCTGGAATCTATACATTACTTTCAAGGATCAGTATAGCTGGCTAATATAGGGCATATAAAATTCACCTATTCTCAATTTTAATAGAAGCAGAGAGGATAAAAAAGATCCCCTTTTGTCAATAATAGTTATTATTGCTATTAATTTTTAATCAGGCAACTTTAACCACTTCGTTTAATTCAAGCATTTGATAGATACTTTTACAATATTTGCATATTGCTCTGGAGTTTTTAAAGTTGATAACACTACCACATTGGCAGGCCCAGCCAGCTGCTCTGGCCGGATTGCCGTATACAAAAGCATAATTAGGAACAGGCATTGTTATAACACTACCTGCCCCTATCATTGCATATACCCCTAGTGTATTACCGCATATTATGGTTGAATTTGCCCCAATACTGGCACCCATCTTGATTATAGTCGGCCTCAATTTTGAAGGTTTTGGCTTGATATCTCTGGGCCTTATCACAGGTGCCAGGGTAAAAACTATTGAAGGACCGCATATAACATTGTCTTCAATAATGGTACCACTTTTAATCATTACATTATCTTCAATAGTAACATTATTACCTATTATTACACCTGGTTCTACAGTTACATTGCGACCGATAATACAGTTGCTGCCTATGATTGCATGTGGCATTATATGACAAAAGTGCATTATTCGTGTTTTGTCACCAATAATAACCGGGTTTTCTATGTATGATGAGGGATGTACAAAATATTTGCCTGACATAAACATTCTGTTACATTTGTAACTACATTGTATTTATCGGCAATTCTGCAGAAATATTTAGTTTTATATAAAAATGACGGCAAATCATTGCCGTCCTGTAAGCTGACAATAAAAGCAGTTATGCGTTCACTTTGTCTTCAATTTCTCTTGTAACGTTAATTATTATAGCATCTGGATCAAATTTAAAGAATTGAACAGGGTTTTTAATGCCTTTTACAACAAGCATATCCTGCCTGGCATCAAGTTCTTCAACTCCAGCCAGGTCATAAGTATATTGAGAAACGTAAATCCAGCCAGCAGGAGTTTCGTTACAGAGTTTTTCACCTACTTTTGTTGCTGTGCCAATATAGGTTTCTTGATCCATAATAAAGGAACTTACAACTTCACCACTGGATACTGCAACAGATAGTTCAATATTTTCAGGATTTACAGAACTTAGTTTATGCAAAGTGTTTTGTATTTCAAAGGAAGCAGAGATGGCATCTCTTGCATGGTTTGCATTTTCAAAGACTGCAACAAGTCTATCATCTGTTTGTTTGAGTATTTTGCCATTATATTTCTGAATAATTTCGTGCTGTATTCTAAGATAGATACTAAGAAGTGTGAAAGCTCTTGCAGGAGAGAAAAATTCCATCAGCTGAGTAAATTCTTTTACGTTAGAATAATACATTGTAACTGTTCTGGTATTAACAGTACAGCTATTAGAAGACCTTGAGGAAATCATTTTGTTTACATTAGGGTTAGAAGAGAAGTTTTCCAGCAGCATTTTAGCTTTGTAGTCTTTAACCATAGTAAAAAATGTGTTTGAAACTTCCTGCAACTCTTTATTTGTGCGGAAAAACTCTAAATTCAACAGTGAAAGAACCCTGTTTAAAATACCATCTATGTGCTTATCGACTGTTTTATTGAATGTTTTATTAACAACACTAAATCTCTCTGAGGTTTCAACTGCTTTAATATTGACTATATCAATTAGAGAGGTGATAATTCTGGAAAGCAATAAGCTTATCAAACCTGCTAATACTACCGCCCCCAGTGCTATATACATTATGTTGTCTTTCATAATAAGGTATGGACGTATTATTCGGGAATTTGGAACCAGAAGCATATATCCTGAATTATTGTCAACGATGTAATCTCCAGCAGCCCAGAAGTCACTTGAGACTGATTCCAGATAATTTATATAGCTGGCCTGAGCAGGAGAAGTGTTATTAATGAAACCTGTTAAAACAGGGTCAAGCTGTCTGAACTGGTTAAAGAGTTTTTCAGCTATTACTAGAGGCAGACTGGTTGATATTAGCTTATCTTTGGTAAAAGCAACAAGATAAACGTTTGTTAGTTCTCTAACATAGGCTGCAACACTATTATTAATCTGTTTACCAATGAGAATAGCTCCGAATACTTTATTATTTCTTGATACCGGAGCAAAGTTTGCGTAATATAAATTACCTTTAAGGTTTATGTTGAGTGTTGTTGCCTGCCCATCAAGAACTTTTGTAACGACTTCAGGCAGATTCACAAAAGGTATTTCATCTGATTCTTTTTCAAATCCGGCTCTTATAATACCGTCATTAGTGTAAATTACTATCAAATCAATATCATTAGAAAGCTTATTATAGGTATAGTCTTCAATTAAGGCAATATTAGCATTTATATCATTTAATGAATTCTGGTGCAGGCTGATTTCAAGACTATGCAGCAGTTCAATTAGTTTTGGTGAATTAGAAATATAAGATAATTCTTTTGAGTTTACTTTGTTAACTAGGCTAAAATAGTTATTCCACTGTTTATTGGCAGTCACAATATCATTTTTAAACTCATTAATCTTTGTCTGACAGTATATTGAATAACTAATGTAACTCAATACCAAAATAACAAGTAAAAATAGAAATATTACTGCTGTTAACGATCTTTTCATCATATTTCCACACCTATCAATTATTCTAAATCTAAATATACAAAATACATTATATATTTATTATCTGAATATAGCTATAATTAAGCTAAACCAGCGCTTTAAGCAGGTTTAAAAGCTTTACAAAATTTAATTTTATCATTTTTTTTCCTGCTAAATGTTTCTTAAAGAGATTTTTACATTTTTAAAACCTGTTAAAGACTTCATGTAGTATTTAAATAAAAATTTAAACACAAATTTTATTAATAATAGTAATTAAAGTATCAATAAAAACTTAAATAAAAAGAGCAATATTGATATATCATCTTAAGTTTGTTTAAAATAAGTTGTTCAAATACCTTTTTGCCCTTGACAATTATAATACCCTTCTTTTATTCTTATGATTGCCAGAAATTTTGGCAGTATAACTTATTTAAAATTAATGACTCTCAAATAATAAGCAGGAAAGGCTAAAGTTATGTCCAGAGTTTGTGAAATATGTGGCAAAAGCCCTTTAAAAGCAAATAAAGTTACCTTCTCAAATAAACACAATAGACACCGCCAGTTGCCAAATCTACAATCAATCAAGACAATGATTAAAGGCAAAGTTAAAAGGATAAAAATTTGTACATCCTGTCTTAAGGCTGATAAAGCGTCAAGAGTTTATTAGATATTAGCTTTATCAAAATGAAAAGCTTAAAAGATGCACTAACAGTGCATCTTTTAAATTGAAGTAAAACAAAAAAAGGTTAAGGTTAAACCCCTTAAATTATAAAGGTTTTGGTTACTTAAGATTTTGCAATTGCTTCATTAAGATCATTAACAAGCTGATCAGGGTCAATGCCATGAACTCTTGCACCGGCTTCAATGTTTTCATACCTTGCAGCAGCACAGCCAATACAGCCAAGACCATATTTAGCAAATACTTCTATAGACTCAGGGAACTTTTGAGCTATTTCAATAATGCTCATATCTTTTGAAATCTTATTTTCACTCATTTTTATCTCCTGAATTTTCTACATAATAATGTCTTTTATAATATACCATAAAACTTCTTCATTTCTAAAGAATTCTCAACAATGCTCAGGATAAGAAGGCCCGGCAAATTTTTTTTTAATTAAGCTAATAAAAAAGATTGATTTCCAGAAAAAAATTTTTAAAATTATTAATGATCAATAAAACAAGGAATATCAAATGCTAGAAATACTTGATTTTTTCTCAATTGCACCGGATGGAGAAGTTCCTGTTGGCCTTAAAACAATCAGAAATACAAAACAGCTCAACCAGCCATCACTTGAAGAGCAAAAACAATACAATTTTCAACCTCTTTTTCAGCAACCACAAAATTTCCATTTTGCTAAACCTGTAGAATCAAGTTATAAAGAGGAAAAACAACCATTGTGGTGGTTAAATTTCCTCTTTGATGAGGATGATGACGAAGAAGAGAATGAAGGATAAAAATAATACATATGTATTGATCCTGCCACCCTTGTTTCAATTAACCATCCGGGAAAAATATTAGAGCCTTTTCTGGCTCTTTTTTATTATATAATCTATCATCCTGGTTATGCACTGGTTTATACAAAGTCTTGACTTGAATGCTACTTCTAACCTAAAAAGGATAGATTTCATATTATATATTTTGCCAACTGTGGTAAAATTGCACTTAAAGGAGTATTCATTTGTTTGAAGACCAATTAAATCAATTTATTCAAGACGTAGAACTAAATCCTGATGATGCTCAAGCACAATATAACCTTGGTCTTGCCTATTCAGAAAAAGGTATGAATGATCTTGCCCTTAAACATCTTGAAATAGCTCTTAAACTTGAGCCTCAAAGTGCTGAAATATATAACTCACTAGGCATTATATATGATAGCAAAGATATGCCTCTGGAATCATCATTAAATTATAAAGCTGCTATCAGCCTTGACCCTGACAACGCTGAATATTATGTAAATTTTGGCACTCTATTTGCAAAAAGAGGGCTTTACGAAGAAGCTATCATAACTTTTTCCCGGGCAATAGAGCTTGACGAAAATAATGAACTGGCTTATAGCAATATTGGTGCCACTTATGCACTTACAGGCAGCCACAATAACGCCATAAAAGCCCTTGAAAAAGCTCTTTCTATTTCTCCTGATTCTGTAAGTGTACTTATAAACCTTGCTAACTGCTATCTTGAAGTAAAAGAGTATGAAAAATCTCGTAATACATATAACAAAATACTCAAAATAAATTCAGAGATTGCAGATGTTTATACCGGACTTGCCTATACATATGCTATAGAAAACCAGCACGATATCGCAATCAGCTATTACCTTAAAGGTATTGATCTTGACCCTTATAACCCCACTACACATTTCAATCTCGCAATAGCTTATGAAAAAACAAATCAATTTGAGCAGGCTATTGAAGAATATGAAGAATGTATCATGCTTAAAGATGACTATACAAAGGCATTGTACAATTTAATTATATTATATATTCAGACAGGAAAAACAAAACAGGCACTTCAGTCTATTGAAAAACTTAGAGAAAAAGAACCTGAGCTTGCCATAAATATTGATAATATCCTGTCTCAAAATACTTAAGATAATATTTTAAATTATTCCAAAATCTATTGTACTTACAGCCCTGATTGAAATATACTTGTCAACAATTAAGGTACTAAAAGAGTTTGAGGTCATTTTGTTATGTCAGAAAAAATGAAAGCACTGGCTAAAGTTAAACCAGAATACGGGCTGGAACTTATTGAAACCCCTCTACCCCAAATGAATAATGACGATATTTTAATTAAGGTACACGTTACCAGCATTTGCGGGACAGATCTACACATATACAAATGGGATCAATGGAGCCAGGATAGGATAAAGACACCCCGTATAATAGGTCACGAGCTCGCAGGAGAAGTTGTGGCAGTAGGTCCGCATGTTAAAAACATAAAGGTGGGTGACTTTGTTTCAGCTGAAAGTCATATAGTATGTTCAAACTGCTATTTATGCCGTACAGGACAATATCACATATGCAGAGACTTTAAAATCATTGGTGTTGACGTGGATGGCGTATTTGCTGACTATGTAGCTCTGCCTGAAATTTGCGCCTGGAAAAACAAGGAAAACTTTGATAAAGAAATGGCCTCTATTCAGGAACCATTTGGCAATGCTGTACAAACAGCCTACGTGGATGAACTGGTTGGCAAAACAGTTGCCATCTTTGGCCTTGGGGCAATAGGGCTTTTTTGTATTCCTCTTGCTGAAGCAGCCGGAGCTACAAGAGTTTATGCTATTGATGTCAATGAATATAAGCTGAACCTGGCTCGCAAACTTTCTAATAAAACCATCTGTCTAAACGCTATGAAAGATGATATCGTCGATATAATAGTTAGAGAAACCGATGGGCTCGGTGTTGATGTAGTTCTTGAAGTGTCAGGAAGCAAAGAGGCTCTGATTAATGAGTTTAAAGTACTCAGAAATGGCGGGAGGATATCACTTCTAGGAATACCTGCAAAGCCAATAGAACTTAATCTTGCTGAACAAATCGTTTTAAAAGGCATTAACGTCTATGGAATAACTGGTAGAAAGATGTTTGATACCTGGTATAAAACAAGTCGGCTGATTGAAAGCGGAATAATTGATATTAAACCAGTTATTACACACTCATTTAAAATGGAAAACTTTCAGGAAGCCTTTAACCTTATGGAAACAGGCAATTGCGGCAAAATTTTACTCTACCCGTAAGCAATATAAACAATGCAAAATCAGAATAAAGAAAGGATCAATATGTTTAGTAATAAAGATATACTTTTAAACACACTAAAAGAAATTCAAGAAGCAGGGACATATAAGAACGAACGTATTATTTCATCTCCTCAAAGTGCTGAAATAAAACTAAAAGATGGTCAGGAAGTCATAAATTTCTGTGCCAACAATTATCTCGGCCTTGCCAATAATCCTGAACTTATTCAAACTGCCAAAGAAGCTCTCGACAAATATGGTTTCGGTCTTTCCAGCGTCAGGTTTATCTGTGGAACCCAGGAATTACATAAAGAACTGGAACAAAAAATAGCTCAATTCCTTGGAACTGATGATACAATACTCTACTCGTCCTGTTTTGATGCCAATGGCGGGCTTTTTGAAACATTACTGACACCTGAAGATGTAATAATAAGTGACAAACTTAACCATGCAAGTATCATAGACGGCATAAGACTCTGCAAGGCAGAAAGACGGCTTTATTCCAACTGCAACACAGATGAGCTTGAACAGCACCTTAAAGAAACTCAAAATAACAGGGTAAGGCTTATCGCTACTGATGGTGTCTTCAGTATGGATGGCAGTATCGCCCCGCTCAATAAAATTTGTGATCTGGCCGAAAAATATAACGCTCTGGTAATGGTGGATGATTCTCATTCTACTGGCTTTATGGGCAAAAACGGTAAAGGTACACACGAATTTCACAACGTTACAGGTAGAGTAGATATCATTACATCCACTCTGGGCAAAGCTCTTGGTGGTGCCAGTGGTGGTTTTACTTCTGGAAGAAAAGAAATAATTGAGCTGCTCAGACAAAGATCAAGACCATACCTATTTTCTAATACTGTTGCTCCTGCTATAGCAGCATCAGCTATTAAAGTAATTGATATGCTAAACTCTACAACCGCCCTGCGTGATAAACTTGAATCTAATACTAAATATTTCAGAACCAGAATGACTGAATCAGGCTTTGATATCAAACCCGGTGAACACCCTATTGTACCCATTATGCTGGGTGACGCAAGGCTTGCTGCTCAGATGGCAGACTTGATGCTTAACGAAGGGATCTACGTCATAGGTTTCAGCTACCCTGTTGTACCAAAAGGACAGGCAAGAATAAGAGTACAGATTTCAGCTGGCCATGAGATCTCTCATCTTGATAAAGCCATTGCTGCTTTTACAAAAGTAGGAAAAGAGCTCAAAGTTATTAGCTAGGCTGGCTTAACAAAATACAATCTTTTAAAAGCTCTTGCGGGCAGAGGTTGCCACCTTTAACAACTGCAATAAGTTTGTTTATCAAGCATTTCAGATATTTGTTAACTTTTTATGAAATCTCCTCCATTTAGATGATTTTTTTCTGAAAAATCACCGGGTTTGTTAAGTTTTTGTAACACTGACCGATACAAAGGATGTAGGGTCCATTAGCAAATTTCAATGGACAGATGTATAGTATTTTGGGGAATAGTCAATGACCAGGGAAAAATTATTCTTAAAAGAAAAAGACATTACAGAAAACATTCCATCAAATGTTGCGTATTATCTGGATATAGGAAGAAAATCATATAACAATTTCGTTATTCACAAATTTGAATGCGATCTTGATACTGCAATAAGCAGCTATGAAAAGGCTTTAGAGATAGACCCATTTAATGCCGAAGCACACTACAAAATTGCCAGCCTGCTCTGGGAAAAGGATCAAATAGACATTGAAACAGCGATTGGCTATTGCAAAAAAGCCATCGACCTGGCCCCGCAGGATGTAGATGCCAGAATGCATCTTGGCTATTTCTATAAAGCCAGAGGAAAATTAGAAGAAGCGATAGAAGTTTTTCAGGATGCCATTAAACTTAACTTTATTCAATCAGGTAAAGCCAGAATAGCACTTGGATTATCTTTAATTCAAAACGCAAAAGTTAAAAGTAACAAGATTCATCTCGTTGCTAAAGGCTTATTTCAATTTTCTGCCGGTCTTATTTTGCTTTTAAGCGACAATAAATCACTGAAACTAATTAAAAGAAGTCTTCGTGAAGAATTTAAAAACCTGAAATTTAAATTATACGGTAAATTTTATGAGATTTTTGAAAATACTGAAAGAGCCTCTTTTGTCTATGAAAAAGCTATTAAAGAATCTTCAAGTAAAGAATTATTCTATGAAGAGATGGGCAACTTGCACAAAAAGAACCAGAATTACCTGATTGCAGCAGATTATTACCGTAAAGCAATCAACATAGAACCTTCTAACAGAAATTTATACTATAAGTTAATTGGTGTTCTCGATGACGAGATCGACACAAAAGAAATTATCAATTGTTACAAGATATTAATAGACCTGGATCCTGAGAATGAGCAACTAACATACAATTTAGGCCACGTCTATCTTGAAGATAGAAACTATTTCGGTGCTATAAGCTGTTTTAGAAGGGCCATTCAAAATGACCCTGAAAACCCCTATTATCACAACAGTCTAGCCTATGCCCTGGTACAGGTTGATGATTTTGAGGGTGCTATAAATGAATATCAACAGGCAATAGCACACAAAAACGATAATATATGGGCCTCAATAGTATGCCAGGCACTGGCAGCAATCTATTATCAGGCAAAAAGAAACCACGATGCAGCTATAATGACATACCAGATGGCCCTTAATTTTGATTCTGAAAGCAGCGAAACACTTACCGCACTTGCCGAAATCTACTATGATAAGGGTAACTACGATAGCTCTATCGGATGCTACAAAAAAGCCATCCAAATCGACAATGAGAATCCACAGGCTCACTGCAACCTCGGATTTGTCTACTGGGAAAATAACCAGATAACAGAGGCCATTAAACACTATCAGCTGGCTATTGCACTATATCCCCAGTATGATATAGCCTATAATAACCTGGGGGTTGCCTATCTTGACGGTCAAAATATGGCCGCATTAGCCTTAAAAGTGTTTGAAATAGCCATTAAACATAACCCTAATTATGCATTAGCATATTATAATAAAGGACGTGCTCTTGAGGCCATGGGCAAAAAGTCCGGAGCAGCAGATTATTATCAAATGGCACTGGATATAAACACCTTTACAAACGAAATAGAACCTGATGAAATTGCGACACGCCTTGAAAAACTCTTTAAAGTAGAGTAAATTCCGAATCATTGACACCTTTCTGCGATCATTTTTAGTCAACACTTAGCACAACTATACAAACTAGCCCACCATCAAAATCAATAGTATAATCTCAAAAAATGCTAGGTGTAACAAAACAAAGATGAATCGCAGATTTTTTTTATTGTTCTCAGCCACTATAGTCGGGGCAGAATGTTTACTGGGTAACCCGGTAATCTTTTCAGGGCATGCTAGCCATTATGCTCTTGCACAGGAAGATTTTAAACATTATTTTAATCTAGGCATGAAATATACGAAAGAAAACAAGCTTCAGGATGCCATTGAAGCCTTCCGAAAAGCCATCAAACTTAAACCCAATGAACCTAAACCCTACTATAATCTTGGTCTTGTCTATCAAAAACTTGGTTATCTCGATGAAGCAATAGCAGAGTTTGATCGAGCAGAACAAATTTCTTTAAATAAAGATCCGTCTTTAAGGGAAAAATTAACAATATCTCCTAAAACTCAATTTCAGTCGTCTCACAGGGAAACAACGTTAGCTGTTACCCATCAAAAACAATTGCACCGGGATGAAAAGGGGGAGGCGAGCGTTTCAATTGTTACACATAAGCCTGATTATACAAATGGTCATAAGGCTATCAAGTCATCCCGGCCAGACAGGTTGATAGCAACAGGTTATGGCCTTTATCTTCAGGGCAGAATGAGTGAAGCAATAAACTATTACAAGAAAGCCTTGAACCTTGATCCTCAAAATTCTACTGCACACTTTGAACTTGGCATGGTTTATCAGGAATCCAGTAATTTTGAAGATGCTAAAAAACATTATCAAGCAGCTATTAAGAATAACCCTGATCTTATAGAAGCATATAAGAGACTCGCTTTTATAATAGCCACTTCAGGAGATGTAAAATCTGCAATTGAGCTTTATGAAAAAGTTGTCAGTGTCGAAAAAAATGATTCAAAGGCATACTATACCCTGGGCAAGCTCTATAAAGAAAATAGAGAATTCGATAAAGCATATCATACTCTTGAGACAGCAATAAAACTGGATCCAAATAATTATAATGCCTATGAAGACATTACAGAAACCCTTAAAGAGCTTGGAAAAGATGAACTGGCAAGAACTTATCAGAACAAAGGAAAATCAATTTTACCTGTCAGCACTGATAACTATTTAAAAATTGCTGAAGGCGACTTGCAACAGGGCAACTATAATAAAGCGACAGGTGAGTTTAAAAGAATACTGTTGATTGACCCTGATAACAAACAGGCTAAACGAGGGTTATCAAAATCACTCTACCTGGCTGCCAGAAGCTTCAATGAAAGAAACTACACCTCATACGCTATTCAACTATATAAAGAATCTCTTCAGACTGATCCAGCAAATTATAAAAGCGCACTGGCTCTTGCTGACATTTTAATAAAAGAAAAAAGGTATGATAATGCTCTTGAATATTTAAATAAAGCTACACAGTATACTGATAACTATGAGCTTCACTACCTAACCGGAAAAATATATTACCAGAATAAAGATTATTCAAAAGCCCTGAGCAAACTTGAACAGGTTGTAAAACAACAACCCTCTTATAAAGATGCTCTTTACCTGACAGGAAAAATCTATATGGCACAGGGCAAAAGCCATCAGGCAAAAACAATATTCGAAGAAGCTTTAAAAACAGATCCCTCAGATCCTGAAGTGTATCTTTATCTTGCTGATGCATATTATAACAGCGGTGAACTTGACAGGGCGATGCAATATTACAACAAAACAATTGAATTAAAACCTGCCAGTTACGAAGCCTTCAAGGGAAGAGCTCTTATCAATCTTGTTCAAAACAAAGAATCTGAGGCAATTAAAGATATTGAAAAAGCTTTAAGCCTGGACAGCAAAGATTCCAAACTTTATTATGAACTGGGCAACATCTACTACGAGAAAAATAATTTCAGCAATGCCTCAGAAAACTTCCGGGAAGCACTTCACATTCTTCCTTCTTTTGCGCAGGCAGCCTATAAAGCAGGTATGGCTGAATTTCAATTAAAAAACTACAGAGAAGCCCTGGGTTATTTCAACAGGGTACAGAAAATTGATCCTCATTACCCTGACATACAGGAACAAATAGCCTCAACATACAGCCTTACCGCAGAGCAATTGATAAAAGAAAACAATCTGGTTGAGGCTAAAGACTACATATCAAAGGCCTTAAAAGAAGATAAAGACAACTATACAGCACTGCTAAGTAATAGTTATATTCTTAAAAATGAAGGCAAGTTCAAAGAAGCTATTGAAGAGCTAAAAAAAGCATCAAAAATCAAACCAGACAAGCCAGAAAGCTATTATCAAATGTATCTAGCATATAAGATTCAGGGTAATCTAAAAGAAGCAGAAGAAGCCCTTGAGAAAGTAATTACCATTGACCCTGAGTACAAAAATGCTGCTGATAAGCTGGCTGATCTTTATATAGACTCTGGAAATACAACAGCAGCAATCTCTTTAATGGAAAGTGTTCTAAATGCGAAACCGTCAAATGCAACTTTTGCCTGGAAAATCGGTGACATATATCATAAAAAAGGTGATTATGAGAGTGCATTAAAATATCTTAATGTGGCTACAACTGCTGACAGCAGTCTTGCTAAAGCATTTATACTTAAAGGTAAAATACTGACTGAAAAAGATGATCTTATTAAAGCTAAAGAAGCTTTTCAACAAGCACTTAAGTCTGCACCATCAAGTGAGAAAGCCCATTACTGGCTGGGTATAATTGCACTTAAGCAAAATAACCTCTCAGAAGCAAAAGAGCAATTTATAACATCAACAAAAAACAATAGCAGCTATATACCTGCTTTAATTGAGATGGCTAAAATCTATGATTTTGAGAATCAAAGAGCTAAAGCTGCTGAAATATACAGGCAGATTGCTTCTATAGATCCTGATAACCCGGAAGCTTATCTTCAACTAGGCAAATTTTATGTGTATAGAAATTCATTTAATCAGGCAATAGACCATTTAACCCGGTACCTGTCATTTAAACCCCACGATTCAGAAGGCTTTTACTATCTTGGCAAAGCATACTATCAAAATAGTGACTACGAAACAGCAATTTACAACTTCGAGAAAGCTATTGAAGAAAACCCTGCAAACCCGGAATACAAATTTAGCCTTGCAATAGCTTTGAATGAAACAGGCAAAAAGCATGAAGCTTTAAGCCAGATAAGAAGTGTTATCAATTCAGGGTATAAAATAGTAGATGCTTACAGGGTTATGGGTGAAATACATCTTATAAATAAAGATTATGTTCAGGCAGAAATGGTCTTTAAGGATGCTTTAGCTCATGATTCTGGCAATGTAAAGATTCTTAACTACATTGCAAGGGCACAAATAGGCCAGGATCTCAATTCTAATGCTCTAGAAACGCTTCGAAAAGCAATTGCACTAAACTCAAGGTATTCTGAGTCTTATGTTAACTTTGCTATTGCCTGTAAAAATCAAGATAATTATGAGACTGCAATAAATTACCTTGATCAGGCTCTGGCTATTGATCCTGGATACGCTGAAGCAGTATTTTATAAAGGCATTATTGCTGAAGAAAGAGGTAATATTACTGATGCATTTTATCATTATTCAGATGCTATAACTAAAGACCATTCATATATAGATGCACATTATAAGCTGGCTTATGTTGCAGCAAAACAGGGCAAGCTAGATGTAGCTTTGACAGAATATAAGAAAGTAATTGATCTTAATCCTGGTTCTGCTGATGCTTATTTTAACCTGGGCATAATCTATAAAAAGCTTGGTAAATATAATCAATCAATTCAATCATACTTAAAAGCTATTGAGATAAAGCCAAAAGATGCTGAAATACTTAATAATCTTGGCTGGGCTTATATTCAAAATAGTGACTATACAAAAGCTGCAACAGTGCTATATAATGCCACCATTTATGAACCTAACGACCCAAACCATTTCTTCCTGCTGGGCATTGCTTATTATAGAAGTAATCTGTTTAAAGATGCCATTAAAGCATTTGAGAAAGCTGTAGAAATGAATCCAAGGAGGCCAAGCTATTATTACAACCTTGGCCTGGCCTATTTAAAACTCGAAGAAAGGATAATGGCTACAACAAACTTCCAGAGGGCTGTAGACACAATACCAGAAACCATTGAAGACTATTATAGCCTTGCCAGCATTTATCAGGAGATGTCAAAATATAACAAGGCTATCAATTTATATGATAAAGTTATCAAACTTGATCCTCAAAATTCACTGCCTCACTATAAATTAGCTCTTATTTATGAGATAATTGGCCGCTATGACCTGATGGAAAAAGAATTAAACACCATTCTTAAGAAAGATCAAAATAGCTATATTGCAGAAAAAGCCCGAAAAAGACTCAAAGAACTTAATAACAGTTAATAAAATCCTTGATCACTTCCCGTTCAAATCATCAGCAAATATTAAATATATTAATCAATTGTTAAAATATACTCTTTACAGAGCATTCCATTTATAATAAATAGAAATAATAATATAAAATATAAACAGGGTTCATTTGAGCTATACCTGACAACATCTTTAACTATTTTATACTGAATAATTCAATATCTGAAAGCAATCTGTAAGTTTTTATCTCCAGAAATAAAGAGATAATGATTTGAACAAATTACAATATAGGTATACAATGGATATTGTAATTTAAGCTTCAGCTGAATCTGCCGAAAATTATTATAAGTGTACGTGAACATAACCCTGCAGGTCTTGAAGAATAATTAAAAAAGATTTTAAGGAATTTAGTATGGGGGCGAATCCAGTAGAGCAGCAGCCAAAATCCATAAATCAAGAGCCCAAACGACCCAAACGTATTGGTGACTTATTAATTGAAGCCGGGATAATAACCCAGGAAAAACTTGAAGCTGCTCTTACAGAAAGCAGAGCAACAGGAGACCCTATTGGTGTTGTCCTGATCAGACAGGGACACGTTAGCGACAGACAACTTGGCCAGATGCTTGCTGTGCAACACAACACAGCATATTTCAATGTTACCGAACATAATTTTGACAAAGAAGTACTGGAAATATTACCAGAAGAATTTATTCGCCGTAATAAAGTTATTCCGATATCAATAGATAAGAAAAAGAACCGTATCACGGTTGTTATGTCACGGCCTGATGACCTTGAAGTGCTAGATGAAATTTCACTTCTCACCGGTCTTCGTCCTGTGCCGATGGTTTCAACACACAAAGAACTAGACGAAATATTGCAACAGTTTTTTACTGTCAAACAGTCTGCTGCTGAAGCTATGGCCCACCTTTCTGCTGATATTGATAAAGGTGATATATATGATACAGATACTATCGCAGATCAGATGGCTGAAGAACTACAGGCAGACGACAAACCTGTAGTAAAACTTGTTAACTCACTTCTCATAGAAGCAATTGAGACAGGCGCATCAGACGTACATATGGAACCCCAGAAAGAACGTCTTTTAATTCGCTACAGAATAGATGGTATATTGCGGGAAGCTATGTCTATACCAAAGAAAATGGCGGCTGCCGTAGTATCAAGGGTTAAAATCGTTAGCGGTATGGATATCGCAGAGAAAAGGCGCCCTCAAGATGGTCGTATGAAGATTTCTATTGGCAGATCAGAGTTTGATATGCGGGTTAACACAATGGCTGTTATGTATGGAGAAAAGGTTTGTATTCGTATTTTAAGACCTACTGCTACAGCTGGTGGCTTTGAGAAACTGGGTTTTGGCGAAGATGAAATCAGAAAAATAAACAAAATGATTCGTGCACCTCATGGAGTCTGCCTTGTTACAGGCCCTACTGGTAGTGGTAAAACTACCACTCTTTACTCCTGCCTGAGAGAGATTAATACACCAGAAAAAAACATTGTAACTATTGAAGATCCTGTAGAATATCCACTTGCTGGTATCAACCAGACCCAGGTATCTACAAAAGCAGGGTTAACATTTGCTATGTGTTTACGGGCCATACTTCGTCAGGATCCTGACATTATAATGGTTGGTGAAATTAGAGATAATGAAACACTGGAAGCTGCTATTCACGCAGCACTGACAGGTCACCTTGTATTTTCTACCCTTCACACTAACTCTGCCGGTGCAACAATTACACGTATGCTGGAAATGGGTACACCTGCTTACCTTCTGTCATCAGCTATCATAGGTGTAATGGCACAAAGGCTTGTAAGAAGAACATGCCCTAAATGCAAACGGCCTTATAAAGCCTCTAAAGAAGAAATTCAGTTACTAAGAGTAAGACCCGGCCCACAGGGTATAACCCTTTACAAAGGAAAAGGCTGTGACCGCTGCGGAGGCACAGGATATGAAGGCCGGCTTGGTCTCTACGAAATTATGAACTTTGATAGAGAAATTCAAACTCTTATTGACAGAAAGGCTTCATCTTTCCAGATCACTGAAACTGCTGTAAAAAACGGCATGTTAACACTTGCAATGGATGGCCGACGAAAAGCTTTAGCAGGATTAACAACAATTACTGAATTACAAAGAATATTAGGCATAGATTTGGAGGGATAAAACTTGCCAGTATACAGTTATAAAGCTATAGAAAGCAAAACCAATAAATCCGTTCAAGGCCAGATAGAAGCTCCAAGCGAAAAAGCCGCTCGAGAAGCTCTCAGAAAACAGGGAACCATCCCTACCAGCCTTGAAGATATGAACCCCCAAAAAAATGACGATGTAATGTATCTTCTTCGTCAGTTGCCCTTTATCGGCAAGGTTTTTGAGCCAAGGGTAAGGTTGAAAGACATTGTAATCTTTACTCAACAACTTGCAACCCTTATTGATGCCGGCATTCCTCTCGTTGAAGCATTATTTATGCTAGAACAACAAACAATTAACGTCAGGTTAAAGAGTGCTCTTAATCAGGTAAGAACAGACGTTCTGACCGGTGACTCACTCAGTCGTGCACTTGCCAGACACCCTGACATTTTTAGCAAATTGTATATTAACCTTATAAGAGCCGGTGAGGTTTCAGGGGAACTCGAAAGGATATGTCACAGGCTAAACACCCTTTTAGATGCTATACAAAGACTGAACGGTAAATTAATTGCTGCTTTAACATATCCAACTATCGTTGTGTTAGCTATTGTTGGTGTTGTTACTGTATTAGTTGTCTTTGTAGTACCTGTATTCAAAGGCCTTTATGACAGTTCAGGAGCCCAGCTACCTCTACCAACAATGTTCGTTCTGGGTGTCAGCAACTTCGTCATCGGCTGGTGGTGGATGATATTAGGTATTACAATCGGCATTCTTATCTGGTTTAACTGGTTCAGAAAAGGTGTCGGTAAACCACTTGTTGATGAATACACTTTACGCATACCTCTTGTTGGACACGTTGTCAGATCAGTCTATGTCAGCCGTTTCGTCAGAACCCTCGGTACTGTATTTGGAGCCGGTGTATCTATTACTGAATCACTCTCGGCCGCAGCAGGTACTGTAGACAATTATATACTTCAAAACTCATTTAACAAAGCTGCTGAAAGCTTGAGAGCTGGTGGATCACTTTCAAAGCCACTTGAAAAAAGCGGAGCTTTCCCGCTGATGGTTGTCAGAATGATTGCAGTAGGAGAAGAAACCGGAAACCTCGAAACTATGCTTGAAAAATCAGCAGACTTCCTTGATATTGAAGTTGACAACGCTGTTGACGCAATGACCACAATGATTGAACCTATACTGACAGTTGTTATGGGTGGTGTAGTACTGGTTATTGCACTGGCACTTTACCTGCCATTATTCGATATGCACAACATTATGCACTAATAACAAAAACTTAATATTCTATTATCAAACGATAATGGTTACAATACACTTCACAAGGGCTATATGCCCTTGTTTTTGATTATCAAATCGTTACAAACTAGACACCTTCTCTAAAATACATAAAAATAGTCATAACTAACAATGAAATTAATTGGTTTTAAATAATATTTTTGTGGAAGGAAAGGTGTTTAAAGTGAAAAGAGTCACAGCAAGTTTTTTAACCGCAGCTTTGCTTTTATCTTATTACTCCCCTGTTTATGCTCAGATCAATACTGAATATGAGATTATTCCTCCAGTATCTGAAACACAGGACAAAAACATCCAGGCAATGCCTGACATTGAAGCTCCTAGGTATCCTGTAGTAAATGTAGAAGCAAAACAGCCCCAAACACTGCACGGAAGTGTAGCAACAGCCCCAAGAGGCACAAATTTTGAAGTAGTTACAACAAGTACAATTAATTCTATGTCAGCCAGAGTTGGCGATACCTTTACTGCCTCTCTAGATGAGAACCTTATTATTGACAGTAAAGTTGTTATTCCCAGTGGAAGTGAAATGATAGGTCAAATTACCTATGTTGAATCTGCCGGAAGAATTGGCAAAAATGCATTAATGGATATCAGGTTCAACTCTGTTAAGCTACCCAATGGAGAAAGAGTACCTATCAATGCTAAAATACTTACTAGTGATGAATCTGGAGTTCTAAGAGGTGGTAAGAAATCTAACATCGTTTTAAAAGCTACAGGAACAGCAGCAGGTAGTACAGCAGCAGGTGCAGTAGCAGGTACAAGCGCAGGTGCTATTCTTGGTAGTGTAGCAGGTGGAGCACTTTTTGGCACCGCTGTTGGCGGTCTGGTTGGCGTAGGCTATGCTATGTATCGCAAAGGCAAAAACATCATTCTGCCTTCAGGAACCAAACTTGGTGTAACACTTGAACAACCACTTACAATATCTAATTCTAAACTCGGAAATAATCAATTCTAAGGTTTATTCATTAGGGCTATCTTTGTGGGGGATTTATACCGGGAACTTTCCCGGTTTTCTATTTGAAAAAAAAAGAAGCCAGTAAGATATAAATTTACGCAAATTATTTTTTTAGCCTAAAATATTGTTGAATCTCAAAAATAACAGGAAAAAAGAAAATGGCTGAAAATACTGATAAGACATACTGTTACCGGCACCCTGATCGTGAAACCCGTATATCATGCAACGAATGCGGCAGATATATTTGTACATCCTGCATGATTCAAGCCCCCGTCGGGCAAAAATGCCCTCAATGCATCACCTCTCACGAATCACACACTACACTTATAACAAACAGCGAATATGCCCTGTCAATTCTTGCAGGAGGCTTAATTGCCTTTTTATTGTCGTATGTATGGAACATGCTCGCAGGGTTTGGCGGTATATTCATTATGATCTTAACTGCATACCTTCTGGGATTTATCATCGCAAAGGCCATTTCAAAAATTATAGGTCATAAAGTTGGATATCGAATTCAGGTTATAGCAGGTACACTGGTTTTTGTAGGCATGCTATATAACCCTGTTGAAATGATAAATTACTTTTTTAACTCTGGTGGAAACCCTTTCGTCTTAATGGCCTTCATTCAGAGACCACTTGATATACTTCTGGCCTTTCTAGCACATCCTATCGCACTTGGCTACCCGCAAGGGTTCATTATATCAGTCGTTATAGGTATATGGGCAGCTGTCAGACACTTCAGGTTTTAAGAGATGCAAAAACGTATACTGATATTAAGCAACAGGCTTTGCTCTGGAGGAGCAGAGATGTATGCTGTAACATTAGCTAATGCTCTGGTAAAAACTAATACATACGTATTGCTTTGCTCTTCTGGAGGTAACCTGATTTCAAGACTTTCTAAGGACGTTAAACACTTTGAAGTAAAAGCTGATGCCCGATCATTTTATAAGATTTTTTCCTGTGCTCTGGATCTTAGAAAAATTCTTAAAGATCATCAGATAAACATTATTCACTCAAATTCTGTCTTAAACTGCCTTATTGCAGGCATATCAAGATTTTTCATGCCGGTAAAAATAGTTCATACAGCTCACAGCTGGGGAGATAACAAAACTTTTCTCAGTGCTATGGCTGTTAACATTTTTGCAGATAGAGTTATTGCTGTCTCTGAGGCAACAGCAAAAAAATATATTGAGCATGGTGTCGCAAGAAAAAAATTCCACGTCATTCATAATGGGGTAGATTTAGAATTATTCAGTAAAATTGATAAAGAAAAACTTCAAGGTCTCAGACAAGAGTTAAATATACCTGAAAATACCCGGGTTATAACTACTATAGCAAGGATTGAAGAGGAACGCAAAGGGCATAAAACCCTGATAGATGCTGCCAGCGTCGTAAGAAAAAAATTCCACGACATTGTTTTTCTGGTTACAGGCAATGGACCGTTAGTTACCTCTTTAAAAACAATGGTTTCTAACTATAAACTTCATGATAACATAATTTTTACTGGTGGAAGAGATGACATACCGGAGCTATTATCTTTAACAGATATCTTTTGTCTGCCGTCACAATGGGAAGGTTGCCCTTTAGTGATTGCTGAAGCAATGGCATGTGGTGTTCCTGTAGTAGCATCAAATGTTGACGGCATACCTGAAATGATTGAAGACGGCAAAACAGGGTATCTTATACCTGCTGGTGAATCTAAAATGCTTGCAGAAAAGCTTATTTTTCTTCTTGAAAATAATGAAATTATTTGCCGTATGTCAGAAGCAGCTACAAAAAAGGCAAAAAAAACTTTTAGCCTCGATGTTATGTTTAAAAAAACTATTAATATCTATAATCAGGTTCTTGACCGGTAATTAACTAGAAAAAGATGGCTGTAACATCGGTACCATTAATATAATATACTGCTGACGCACCTGTTTTCATATCAATTTGTATTTGAGAACTTCCCATATCAGCCGGGGTAATGCTTTGAAAGTTATGGCTATCCTGTAGCATTTTAGTAGTAAGGGTATATGGAGTTTGAGCATTGCCACTTGTGACATAATCAGAAAACTGAACGGGTGCTTTACCCTGTTCTGCAAGGTATATGGCCGCAGCTGACTGCAAAGACTGCAAATACTGTTCTAGCAGTGCCTTTTCTACATCTTTAGAAAGGTTTGAAAACCTTGGTACTGCTACTGCTGCAAGAATACCTATAATTGCAATCACTATTGCCAGCTCTATTAGTGTAAATCCCTGGTACTCTCTCATGAAATATCTATCTCTTCATTTTCAACTATTTCTATATACGGCAGAATGACTCATTTATTTAGGTTCGTCAATCAGTAAAATCACTTAATATTGGTTAAGTATATTTACTAATTTTTTAAAACAGCCTGTTGGCAGCGTTTTATAGTATTGCAAACCTGATTTTAATAGCAAGAAAACAGTATTATTAAAAGAAAAAAACATTATACTTATTTTAAAGTTTTTTAAGCTGTATGACTACTTGGTTAAGAGGTGTTTACGCAACAATATCAAGCTATGTTGGCTAAAAGCCCATTTTATATGAGTTCTTGACAGTTCAGGATTAACATTTCTTTTGTAACATTCTGTGCCTGATTGACTATCTATAGCGATAAAAACTGTTCCTGCAGGTTTTTCAGGTGTACCACCAGAAGGGCCTGCAATACCTGTGAGTGAAACCCCGATATCTGCATCAGCTTTAAGCCGTATTCCCTGTGCCATCTGAATAGCAACCTCTTCACTAACAGCCCCGTAATTATTAAGCGTTTTTTCTTTAACGCCAAGTTCTTTTATTTTGGCATTATTAGCATATGCTACGGCATTAAAGATTGTATAATAAGAACTTCCAGGTATATCAGTCAGCCGGTGACTTACAAGGCCTCCTGTGCAGGATTCTGCGAGAGCAATTGTTTTCTTATGTTCAAATAAAAGCTTGGCCACAGCACTTTCAAGAGTTTCTTCATTATATCCATAGATATAATCGCCAGCAAGGTATTCAATTTCTCTTATTTTTTCTAATACTTTGTTTTTTGCTATTTGCAAATTAGCATCCTGAGCATATACCCTTAATTGTACCTGAAATTTATTAGCATAAGGTAAAACATAGGGATTTTTAGAGTCCATAATTTCACCAAGAAGTTCAACCAGTGAAGATTCACCTATACCGGCAAAGTTAATCAGGCAATCATATAGGGTAGTCAATGAATATTTCTTTAAACAGGTATCTGCATATAGTTCCCACATATTCACCATTTCTCTTGGTACGCCCGGCAGAACCATTATAACCTTTGGGTCATTTGTTTGCAGCTTCTCTGAAACATCCCAGAAGATACCCGGTGCTGTTCCAGAGTTATTGTGGAGTATCTGAGATCCTGGAGGTATATAAGCCTGCTTTTTATTGGTCTCTGGCATAGTCAAATTCATACTTTTAAAGATACGTTGAATCTGTCCGGTAATTTCAGGATGATATTCAAGCTCAAGGCCGAAAGCAGTACCAATAGCATCCATTGTTAGATCGTCTGTTGTTGGGCCAAGCCCCCCTGTAACAAGTACAATATTTGATCTGGACAGGGCTTTTATGAGAGCATCTATTATATCTTCCTTTATGTCACCGACAGTTGTAATATAACGGCAGTTAAAACCTTTGCCTTTAAGTTCTTTTGCCAGGTAAGCAGCATTAGAATTGACTACCATTCCACTTAAGAGCTCATCACCTACTGTCAGTATTTCTACAATCATAATCAGGCCTCCGGGATAATTATATTAAATTACCACAGATTGTAACACACTGTTAGAAAATAACTTGAGGCAACAAAAATTTTTAGAGCAAATAATCAAAGCAAATTATGGATTCAGTTCCATTAAAACTGTTATATATCAAGTACAAAGTGCCACTCAATCAGGTGGCTATACAAAAAGTATTATAGATTGAAGAATATTATATATTTAGTTTACAGGCATATCAAGAGAATCAGTAAATGTAATCTCCATAACCTGCCCTGAATTAACCTTTGGATTGCCACCTTTGTTAAAAATAGCAATGGCAGATTTTGTTGCAAAAACAGTTGTACCTGCAACAGTACCAATAGCAGCAGATACCGGAACCGTAGCTACAACAGGAACTTTGCCAGCAGCCATACCAGCATTGTATCCTGCCTTTGTTACAGCTTTTGTAGTATTATAACCTGAACTGGCACTATCTTTAATGGCTCCAATAAAGCCTTCACCACCTACTATTTCACCTTTTTTGTTTACATTGGGTGCCTGTGCCAGATCGACATCAAGTATAATCTGTTTTCCAAGAGGTGTAATAATGTGATCAAAATTCAAAAGTATAGATCCACTCTTGCTGAACATACCCGGCTTTTTAACTTTTCCAACCCTGCCACGTATCATCGTGCCAGCAGGAAGGACTATCTCACCATTAACAATAACATCAGATTTGATTGTTGCTGAAAAAGGGTCTCCTTCATTTGTTTTTCTGGCATCAAGATTGTTATTAATTGCTATATCAAGTTTTGTGCCTGCTGGAACAGATTCAGCTTTTGCCCCGAGTTCAAGCATCTGAGAGCTTTTTGAGGGTGAAGCAGCAATATTTTTATCATTATGCTCATAAACCTGCTGTTTAGAGCTAATTTGAGAAGACTGACCTGAATCTGGAACAGGCACTTCAGGTACATCTGGCAATTCTTTGACCTCTTTAGGCGGTATTATATCAATTACCGGGTTAGGATTACTACTTAACGGCTGCACATGCTTATCTCCCCAGTAGTTCTGGGCATCAGCAGGGTTATTAAACTGTATCAATATAACCAGAGCTATTATTGCAACTATATTACTTCTCACGCAGTCCTCCTCTTTCAGGTTCTTTTGTATTACACTATTATACCTGTGGCTTTCTTTCTTTTGTATTTTATAAAGCAATCTTCATAAAACAGGTGTATTGAGAGTACTTTTATTTTTACATTGACTCTATTGTGGAAATAATGTTCCTTAAAAGAAAAAAGACTGCTGAATACCTGCCTTTTAGAAGCTTGTGAACTTATAGGTATCGTCAGGTAAAAGTTGCTACATTATATATACCAATAATATTTAATTCACCATGATCTTCTGGTATCATTAATAAATATTCACTTTTTAAGACTTAAACATAGCCAGAATGACAGATTTTGCCATTTTAAGTTATGTGCCGATCTTAACATATGAAAATAGGTTTTCAAAGATTATCTCCTGCCAGAAACTTAAGAAACTTTTATGAGTAAGAAAAAAAACACAAAAAACCGGCGAAATATTAATACATATGTATTAATACTAATTATTGCAGGCTGCCTAAGCTTTTTAGGCCTGCGTATATTCCGTATTGCGTCTGAAGACCCTTATCCTGAAGTTGTCTTTGTACAACGGGTGATAGATGGTGATACATTTGTAGACAGAAACAAAAGGCGATTCAGGCTCATAGGGGTAGATACACCTGAGCTTGCCCGAAACAACCAGCCTGAAGAGGCTTTCGCCCGTAAAGCTACAGATTTTACTAAAAAACACATTAAACACAAACTTGTTCGTTTAGAGTATGACAGAGAAAAATTTGATAAATACAATCGCTTTCTGGTATACGTCTATACCACTGACGGAAAAATGCTTAACCGCCTTTTGCTTGAAGAAGGGCTTGCTGAAGTATACAGAAAGGCAGATTACAGATACAAAAAAGAATTCTATAACCTGCAAAATATTGCCAGAAAAAAGAAAAAAGGCATCTGGAAGTAAAATTATTTTACTTCTTAGCCATAACACAGTTTAAAAGTGTAAATTTTTAAGTTATGCACTGATCTTTTTTATTGTATAGTATATTTACAATCTGTAATTGACATGTCACAGGGGAGCTATCTATGAACAAAATCGCTAAAGACATAAAACTTAACGTTGCAAAAGACCTCACCAATGCCTTTGTGTCAAGCTATAACAAAGATAATGAAAATAAAATGTCTGTAGAAGATGTCTGTGAAGCTTTTAAGAAGTTTTATACTACTGTTGAAGAAGTTGCCCCCGAGCAGGGAGATCGTAAAATAGGTCTGGGCTTATAAAATCAAACTAAAAAAGATATTTTTTCCATTCATCCTGAACGATAGCACTTTTAGTAAGCTTTGTAATTTCAAATTCAAGGCGATTTGAAGGTATAATGGGTTGCCTTTTCAAACTCATACTGGCTTCAGAAGGAGTTTTATTGCCTTTTTTGTTGTTACACTTGAGGCAGGCCGCAACAACGTTATTCCAGTAATGTGAACCACCCCGTGATCGTGGAATAACATGATCAACTGTCAGGGGCAGGTTTATCCTTCCGCAATACTGGCATGAATAGTGATCCCTGTGCAAAACGTTCTTTCTTGTTAGCGGTATCTCACGATAAGGTACAATAACATAGTGCTTTAGCCTAATTACAGAAGGACATTCAAAAGCATTATTAATCAACCTGCCATTATGCTCAAGCTGTTCAGCCTTACCCTTAAGAATAAGTGTAATAGCCCTCTTCCATGAGCATATATTCAACGGTTCATATGAGACATTTAAAAGTAATACTTTAGCCAATGATTAGCTTTCTACCTATGATATAAATTTTGTTAATCCCGAAAACTAATGTTAACAATTTTAAAGAGGATTATTTAAGCTTAATATAAACAATTACATTTGATTGTATTATACTTCATTGCGCTGACAATGTCTATCTCTGGGCAAAATAGCTTGCATAATCCCCAAATTTGTGTATTTTTGTAAAGTCACCCCCGGCACAGTCTCTATAAGCATTAATACTGAGTTTTTCGCCAGTTTAAAAATATACACTGTTGAAATTAAGATTTTTTTAAGTACTCTAGACAATTATTTCTTTGTGGTATTATTTTCGGTAAGAACAAAGCAATCAGTCAAATTAAGCTATTTCAGTTTACGTTAAGAAATAAAGGAGAAAGTAATTACAATGCCCGTTGCTTCAATGAAAGAATTACTGGAAGCCGGAGTCCATTTCGGCCATCAAACACGACGCTGGAACCCTAAAATGGAGAGATTCATTTACGGTGCACGCAATGGTATTTACATTATTGATTTAATGAAAACAACCAAACAGCTTGACGAAGCTTATGAAGTTGTCAAAGGCCTTGCTTCCAGAGGCAGAAATATTGTTTTTGTCGGCACAAAGAAACAGGCTTCTGATATGGTAGCCCAGGAAGCCAAACGCTGTGGTGCCTTCTATGTTAACAGACGCTGGCTTGGTGGCACTTTAACAAACTTTGAAACTATACGTTCAAGAATTAATAAACTAAGAGAAATCGAAGAAATGAAAGAAAACGGTCATTTTGACCGCCTGCCTAAAAAAGAAGTGGCTTCTATGCAAAGACAGCTTGCAAGGCTATCTAAATCATTAGGTGGTATAAAAGAAATGAGAGGCATGCCAGATTTAATTTTTGTTATAGATCAGAAAAGAGAAATGATTGCTGTCAGAGAAGCACAAAAGTTAAACATTCCGATTGTTGCTATTGTCGATACAAACTGCAACCCTGAAGGTATAGACTATGTCATACCTGGAAATGATGATGCAATAAGATCACTCAGGCTGATCACTTCAAAAATAGCCGATGCCGTACTAGAAGGAAAAGCTTTAAGGGAAAGCGGTGCAACTATCTCTACTCCCATGAAAAAGCTTGGCGATGCACACAGCGAAGAAATATCAGGTTCATCTTATGAAGAAACCAACACAACTGAAGAATTAGAAGAAGCAGAAAATAATACTGAAACCGCCACCGAAGAAGAACGAGAATCTGTTACAGCAGGAGGAAAAAACGATGTCAGCTAATATTAGCGCTACACTTGTTAAAGAACTCAGAGACGAAACAGGCGCTGGCATGATGGATGCTAAAAAAGCTCTTGTAGAAACAAAAGGAGATAAAGAGAAAGCAAAAGAACTCTTAAGACAAAAAGGACTTGCTTCGGCAGATAAAAAATCCGGAAGAATTGCAGCTGAAGGGCTTATTAATTCATACATACATTTTAACGGCAAAATCGGTGTTCTGGTTGAAGTTAATTGTGAAACCGACTTTGTAGCCAGGACAGACGATTTCAAAGAACTTGTCCACGATATATGCCTTCATATAGCCTCTTCTAATCCTGAATTTGTCACTAGAGACGAAATATCAAACGAATATATAGAAAATGAAAAACGAATCGAAGCAGGCAAAGACGATTTGAAAGGTAAACCTGCTGAAATCATTGAAAAAATTGTCGATGGCAGAGTAAATAAGATGCTTGCTCAAAGATGTCTTACTGAACAGGCCTTTGTTAAAAACCCTGATATAACTGTTGAAGATCTTATAAAAGAAAAAATCGCTAAAATTGGCGAAAACATTAGAATTAGACGCTTTGTCAGATATGAATTAGGCGAAGGGCTTGAAAAAAGAAAAGATAACCTTGCTGAAGAGGTTCAAGCTCAAATGCCAGCAAAACAATAAATTTTTAAACATATGAAAAGGAAGTTAATAAAATAACTTCCTTTTTTTTATCTATAAAAAGGGTAAACCAAAGAAAGAGGTAGGTTAGTGAACGCATCAGATACACTAGACAGGGAAATAACAGTGAATAATATGGCTAAAACACAACTTGAACAGGGCAAAAAAGAACTTAAATACAAAAAAGTACTGCTTAAAATAAGCGGTGAGGCATTAATGGGCACTAAAGATTATGGTATAGACCCGGCAATAGTTAAAAGAGTTGCAAAAGAAATCAAGCTGGTAACTGATCTGGGCGTCTCTATGGGTATTGTAGTAGGCGGCGGAAACATATTCAGGGGCATGCAGGAAAGCGTTAACTTCGGAATGGACCAGGCTGACGCTGATTATGTAGGTATGATAGCTACTGTGATGAACTGTCTTATACTTCAAGGAGTACTCAAAAAAGCTGGCGTTACAACCCGTGTCTTAACAGCTATCGGCATGGATCGTGTAGCTGAACCTTATATAAGGCTTAGAGCTATCAGACATATGGAAAAAGGTAGAGTAGTAATCTTTGGAGCTGGCACTGGTAATCCGTTCTTCTCTACAGATACTACTGCGGCTTTAAGAGCTGCTGAAATCGGTGCAGAAGTTCTATTAATGGCTAAAAATAGGGTAGATGGTATCTATTCCAGTGACCCGAGAACTGACAAAAATGCTACACTCTATGATAATATTAACTATGACGACTATATTCGAAATGATTTAAAAGTTATGGACACAGCCGCCGTTTCTTTGTGTAAAAATAATAATATTCCAATCATCGTATTTAATTTTGAAGCTCAAAGCAGTATAGAAAAGATACTACACGGAGAAAAGGTTGGCACACTCGTCGGAGGTAAATAATATGGCACCAGCAGAAGAAATATTAGCCCAGTGTGAAGAAAAAATGAAAAAAAGCATCGTCGAAGCCAAAAATGAAATGGTTAGCATTAGAACAGGTAAGCCAAACCCGATGCTTCTTGATAAAATTTCAGTTGATTATTATGGAACCCCAACACCATTAAGACAAATTGCCAATGTATCAAGCCCGGATGGTCAATCACTGGT
Organism: uncultured Gammaproteobacteria bacterium; assembly: GCA_964517135.1. Classification (GTDB taxonomy): domain Bacteria; phylum Cyanobacteriota; class Vampirovibrionia; order JBFMGH01; family JBFMGH01; genus CAZFBA01. Next base: position 33,813 of record CAZFBA010000019.1, on the reverse strand, counting down.
CATACAACCTTATGATAGAACTGCTCTTGCTAATATTGAAAAAGCTATACTTAAATCTGACCTGGGATTAACACCTAACAATGACTCTGTCGTTATCAGAATTAATTTTCCTCCTCTCACGGAAGAAAGAAGAAAAGAACTCGTTAAACAGGTTAAAAAGATAGGCGAAGATTATAAAGTTGCTATTCGAAATATACGAAGAGACTCTACAGACGCCATTAAAAAACTTAAAAAATCTGATAACCTCTCTGAAGATGAAATAAAAAACAAAACCAGTGATATACAAAAACTTACAGATAAATTTATTGAACAGGTTGATCAGGTGGTCGACGATAAAGAAAAAGAAATTTTAGAGTAATTAAACTTGAAATTAATGGAATTCATTAGCCGGAGAAGAGTCTTAACCGCCATCATTTTTATGGCGGTTACAATTGCTGCTGCTATTTACGGCAGCTGGCTTTTCGGACTCTATATGATTATCTTAATCGTCGTTGGAATCGATGAATTAACCAGACTGCTAAACCATAAAGAAATCTACCCGGCACAAACCCTGATTTATCTCTTTGCTTTCCTCTTTATTGTTGCAGGATACATTAATAAACCCGGCTATTTCGGTATAATCACCTCTTTTGGCATTATTATTATCTTCATAAACTTCTTGTTTGTTAAACGAAAAACTACAATTAATGATATAACCGCAACCATATTTGCCGTTTTCTATACAGGTTTGCTCCCTGTTCATTTTCTGCTGCTGAGAAACCTTACAGCTGCAGGCCCTGAACCCACCCTGCCATTATTATCAGGCGGTGCTGGCTATCTATTGCTAACATTTATGACCATCTGGACCTCTGATATAGGAGCCTACTTTATTGGCAAAAAATATGGCAAACATAAACTTTGTGAAAACATTAGCCCTAAAAAAACAATCGAAGGTGCCATCGGTGGAACTCTTTCTGGTATAATTATGGCAGTATTAATGAGTCTGGTTACCGATCTCAATATTATTCATAGTCTTATACTGGGAATAATTATTGTAATATTTGCTCAACTAGGAGACCTCTGTGAGTCACTTATAAAAAGAGATGCTGGTGTTAAAGACTCAGGCGATATAGTCCCGGGACACGGTGGCATTCTTGATAGAGCAGATAGTTACATTTTTTCAGGCCCGGCGGCATATTACTACATTAAATGGGTAGTGTTAACAGGGTTATTATGATGCACAACTTGCCTGTAAATAGGATTGAACAGCTTGAAGAATTTCTCGATGGCCTGCATATATGGTGTGATGACCTTGGCCTGCTTGATAAAGCTCTGACTCATAGCTCTTATACATTTGAAAATAAATTGCCACCTACTGAAAATAACGAACGACTGGAATTTTTAGGGGATGCTGTTCTAAAACTCGTTGCCAGTGAATACCTCTTTCAAAGATTTCCTGACTATCAGGAAGGTGAAATGACCAAAATTAGAGCTATTCTGATTAGTGATAACGTGCTAAGCAAGATTGCTGAAAATATCGACCTTGGCCTATACCTTAAACTTGGTTACCACGAAGCAAAAGCCGGAGGCAGAAAACGCTCTTCAACTCTAGCCTGCGCTTTTGAAGCCCTGCTCGGAGCTCTCTATCTCGATGGAAAAATGGTCGATATTCAGGATCTGCTGCTAAAACTCCTGGCTGATGAAGTAACTAATATCGATCGGGACGCCACAAAAGAAAACTATAAAGCCGTTTTGCAGGAATATACTCAAGCTAAAGACGGACAACTACCAATTTATAAAGTTGTTAAAGAATCTGGCCCACCTCACGATAAAACTTTTGAGATAGCTGTTGAAATTAATGATCAAACATTCGGTATAGGTACTGGAAAATCAAAAAAAGAGGCCCAGCAAAACGCTGCACGTGAAGCCCTGCTTAAGCTAGAAGAGGAAGAAGATGAAGTATTCTTTACACCAGAAGAGGAATAAATATTTATGAGTATTCTAATTGCACCATCAGTGCTTTCAGCTGATTTTGCAGATCTAAAAAAAGAAATTAACTCCATAGAAAAAGCCGGCGCAGACTGGATCCACATTGATGTTATGGACGGCAATTTCGTCCCTAACATTACTGTAGGGCCTGTCGTAGTAAAATCACTAAGAAAATATACTTCTCTGCCTTTTGATGTTCACCTTATGATTGAACAGCCAGAAAGATACATTGAAGACTTTTCAAAAGCCGGTGCAAACCTTCTAACTGTACATCCTGAGGCCTGTAAGCACCTACATAGAACTCTTTCAGTTATCAGAGATCAGGGTGTCAAGGCAGGAGTTGCACTCAACCCTTCTACGCCTTTATCAAGTATAGAATACATTCTTGATCAGGTAGATCTTATCCTCATAATGACAGTCAATCCCGGCTTTGGTGGACAAAAGTTTATACCTTCTCTGGTAAAAAAGATTGAATATGCAAGAAAATTAATTGATCAATCAGGTTATAATATCCATTTAGAGGTTGATGGCGGTATAAACCCCGAAACAGGAGAAATAGTTTACAGGGCAGGTGCCCGGGTTCTGGTTGCAGGAAACGCAATATTCAATGCTTGCGACAGAAAACAGGTTATTCAACAGCTAAAAAGCTTTTCAAAATAGTTTAATAACCCATAAGGAGTCTCTTTGTCTGAGAATATAAATAATCCTGTATCATTTGGTTATAAGATGGGATGGCTTGCTGTAAGGTCTTGCCGTCAAACTGATCTTCTTCAGGCAATGAAATTAAATAATAAAGAGCTAACAAACTGGCAGGATGGCATCAAAAAAGCATATAGCCATAATTCAGAACTTGAACCTGATTTTCCTGTCTTTATAAGCCCGCCGGTTAACGGCTGGATCTTTCTTGTTAGCCCGTTATTTCTTACAGATACACCAGAAAATGCCACCAGCATAAAAAATTTATTAAACTACTTAAGTGAAACATTTGAAGAAGCCCAGGCTTTTGGCACACACAGGACAGTAAAACTCAGCCAGTGGATGCTTTCAAGAAATGGATCTTCTCTTAGAACCTTTGTATATTTGGGTAAAACAGGTGAAATACTTATCGATGAAGGAGAGTTAACAGATATTGAAAAACATTTTAAATTCTCTGCTATTAAAGAATCTCAATGGATACCTGACGAGGAAACAGTTCTAAGTGTTGCTTCAGCCTGGAGTCTTAATCCAGTAAATCTTGAAGAAAAAACATCAACAGGTAGCGGATATATTGCATCACTATCAAACATAGAATTAAACAACATTCTTAAGAACTACAACAACCGTATTAAAAGGGTTTTTCCTGATTCAAAAGACTCTAAATTTCATAAAATAGACAAAAAAACCTATTTAATAAGGCATTATCAGCGAAAATTAAATGCAAACATTATGGGCAGCTATGCTTATCTCAACCTTGGTCTTGTTTATCTGCTAACTAACAACCTGGAACTATCTATTAACAATATTAAGCAGGCTCTCAAACTTGATAGAAGAAATTATTACGCCTATCAGGCATTAATTGATATCTATGAAAAGTATCCAGAAATTGAAATTAATATTGATCATTACAGTAAAACTGGCCCGGAAAACATTAAAGTTCTTTATGAACTCTATTATTCAGCAGTTAATTACTACTTGCAGGATAATAATCTTGATGCAATTACCCGGCTTGAAAAAGCAAAGATTATTGATCCGCAAAACCCTTATAATTATTATCTTTTAACTGAAATATACTTTGAAAAGCTTCAACTTTCTAAAGCTAAATCAAATGCTGAGAAGCTGTTATCCTATTCACTGGATGAAGCATCTTATGATCTTTTTGCAAGCATTGCTCTTCTTAGAGGAGAGTCTGAACTTGTCAGAGAAACTGTTGAAAATATAGCTGTTATAAACCCAGAAAGTGCTCTATATTATTCAAGCAAAGCTACTTTACATTTCACAGATGGAAACCATCCAGCAGCTATAGAAAGTTTTAAAAAAGCTATTGATATAAACCCTGACAATGAAGAGGTATACGCAGGCCTTGGCCATCTTTATATTAACCTAGGTGATAATGAAGAGGGCTTAAAACACTTGAACAAATCACTTGAAATAGATTCTGGCAATTTTACTGCCAATATTACTTTTGCTTATTACCACTTTATCAATAATCAATTTGCAGAAGCTATTAAATACGCAGAAAAAGCACTTTATTATCAGCCTTATAACCCTCTTTCATTCATACTTTTAGGAAGATCTTATCTGGAAAATAAAGATATAGAGAAAGCTATAGACTGTTTTGATGAAGCTTTAAAATTCAATACTAATAAAGATGATGTCTACGCCTATCTTTCTTATGCTTATTTCAATAAAAAAGACTTTTCAAAAGCTAAAGAATACCTCAAAGAAGCCATTGCGATTAACCCAAAACATCCTTTTGTAGTGAGGATGAAGCAAATAATGTTAATTTCAAACATAACCAAAATAGCACTCTTGTTATTAGTAATAATAGCTATTACTATTATTGTTGTGTATTTTACCTGATAAACCTGGATTTTGATGAAAAGACAACTATTTCAAGCATTAATAATTGTTATACTGCTCGTAAACACAGGTATGAGTACTGCATCAAACTATGCTCCGTATACAGAAGAGATGCTTCTTGCAGAAGACCTATTAAAACAAAACAAGCTGCATCAGGCTCAAGCAGTATATGTTGCATTGCTGAGTAAAAGCCCGCAATATACTCCGGCGATGCTGGCCCTGGGAACTCTCTATATGAAGCAGTCTGAATTTGTTAAGGCTGAAGAGCTTTTTCTTGGTGTCATTAATACCAGCAAAGGTAATGCACAGGCATATGAAAGACTGGCTTATAACTATTATCTCTGGTCTAATGAAAACCCTGAAAGCTCACAAGTATTACTTAAAAATGCTAATAAAGCTATTAAAAAGGCCTTAGAAATTGATAAATATAATGCTCAAATTTACACAACTCTTGGCCTGCTTGAAATAGAAAATAAAAATTATGATAAAGCACTTTCAGCATTTCAGAAAGCTCTGGATATTAACCCCCAGGATGCTGATGCATACGTTAATCTTGGCATTTTGTATACCAGATTAAATAAACCAGAACTTGCTATAAAACAATTTGAGCGTGCTATAAGTCTGGATACAAAATCTCCAAGAGCATATAAGTCTCTGGGGAAAATGCTGGCTGAATCCAGGCAATACAGACAGGCAATACATTTTATTGAAAAAGGCCAATTTTATGATATCTACATGACCTATAAAGTTCATTTTCTGCTAGGGCTAATGTATGAGAAACTTGCTAACCATGAAAAAGCCATTGAAGAGTACACAAAAACCCTCAAGATCAAGCCAAACTACGTAGATGCTTTCACACGAATGGCACACTTATTTGAAATTATGGGAGAAGAAAAGAAATCCATTGAGGCATATCGCAGGGCTATAGATATTGACTACGGTATAATGGAACAGTTTATGACTCAGGCCCGCAATTACTTAAGAAACAAAGATTATATTCATACAAGGCCAGCATTTACAAAGATACTCAAAATTGAACCCTCTAATCAAACAGGTTTTGAAGGGCTTTGCTCTTATCATTATCTTCTAAGTCGTGAAAATAAAATGGATCACAAAAACTGGTATCTTGATAAAGACTTTCTGGCAAAAAACCTGCAAGAATTCAAAGCAGATAATCACGAAATTAAAGTAAACTGGCAAAAATTTTTAATAGCCAGACAGGGTGTCACTCCTGAATCCAGAGCAAGCCTGGAAGAAATAGCAGCTCTGCAACCCGAAAAGCCTGAAGATTATGCAGCAAAAGGCGAGGCTCTGTTTCTTTTACAGGACTATTTCAGTGCCAGTGACATTCTAAAATCTGCTATAGATAAATATATCTCGCATTATTCAACCGAAGATGACTATGAACAGGCTTCATCAAAACTGGTATGGCTTGCAGACAGGCTTTACACATATCATGAACTTTTTGCCTCAAGGGCTATTTATGATAGAGCAAGAAAACTTACAGGAAATGAAAACGCTATTACTGGCCTGACTAATATTGCGAAAACTAAAGACCGGGCAAATGCAATGTTTGATGATCTTTATAAAATACCTAAAACTGAAACATACCATAAACAAATGATTGACAGCCTGCAAGAAATAATTAACTTCTATCCTCAAAGTGCAAAAGCCCACTACCTTTTAGCCAGACACTACGCCAGTATAAAAGAATTCAAAAAAGCAATTGATGAATTAAAGCTCTTTATTAAGTTACAACCAATCAACCCTTATAAAAATGCACCCGGACCTAAAAAAATAGACAAACTTATGGAGAAATACTCTGAAATTCTTGATAAAAAGCACATCGAAGAAATTAACCAGCAAATTAAAGAAGAAGAAAAAGAGCTTAAAAAAATCATCGATCAATACTATAATGATTTAGAAAACACCGATATCGAAAATATAATGGAAAATGAAGAAGAAGAAAGTGGAGATTTATTACAATAAAGGGAAAAGGAGAACTTATGTCAACTGATTTTATTGAAAACCTGCTAAAAGATATTAATAGTTCAATGGATAAACTTTCAGGCAAAGTAACAGAGATGTTTGAGGTCTCTAAAGTCAAGAACCAGATTAATGATTTAGCCAGACAACGAAAGAGAAAACTAGAAGAATTGGGCAGTCTTACCTTTAGAAAAGTCGAAAATACTGAAAATATCTCTGAAGAAGAAATAAATAAAATTGTTGGAGATATAAAAGAGATAAATAAACAGATCAGCGAAAAGAAAGAAGAACTCGACCGCAGCATCAAAGAAGCCAAGCAAAAAGTCGACCAGTCAGAGCCTTCACAAAAGGAATTTTGCCCAAACTGTGGCAACAAAGTTAGTTATACTGACAAGTTTTGCCGTAACTGCGGGCAAAAACTGGAACAATAAGTTTTATAAGCTTAATCAACCAAATGTATCAAGAATAGTGCCTATAGAATCTGCCTGTATTTTGTAGGCTGCAGCATTAGCATTGACCATCAATTCACCCATTTTCATTGAAGTAATCTCTGTGACAAGATCTACATTGGAGAAAGTGGTCTTTGAGCCATCCGGGTTGTAGAACTCAAGAGGTGGGTCATCACTAATACTTACAGAGGCACTTACTCCACCTGTTGCAACTGACGACAAATCTACTCTTGCTGCCTGATAGTCTTGTGAATGAACATTTGCAATATTGCCAGCCGCAACCACCTGAACAACACGCCCACCATTGATGCCGCTTACAGATGCCTCTATACCGTTAAAGGTTGTAATACCCGATATCAACAAAAACTCCTTCAATAATAGATGGGCTAGCTTTTTTCACTAACCCACCGCTTGCAAAGTGTTCTGTTTTTATAATCGACCTCTTTCAAATAAAGTTTAAAAGAATAAAGTAAATATGAAGAATTATTAAACATCAGTCAACAAACCCCTCAACTATGCATTTGTAGTATAAACACAGGAAAAGCCAAACAGAAAAACGAATCTAAGCCAGCGATAACAAAATATTCACAATTTAGACCCTTTACTGAAAAGGTGTTATAGTAATAGAAAACAAGGAATAAAACCTAATTTTTATATCATATGAAAAAACTCTCTTTATTAATTCTTAAAAATCTTATCAAATACACACTTTTAATATTTCTGATCTTTCTTCTCATTGCAAATGTTACACTGAGCATCAATGCTGTTGTGGATGCTTTTATAAAAAGCGTCAGCCTGGCTATATTGCTTGTTCCTATTAGCCTGATAAACTATTTTAGCCCATATATAGCACGTAATGCCAGCTATACTCGTACTCTTGAGCTTCAAAGATCTGCTGATGAGCTTTTTAAATCTGCCCGCACACTACTGAAATCTATGAACGATCTTAAATACATAGATAGTGACTCAGATATGAAAACAATTGACCTGGAATCAGAGTTTTCTAAACTATCTCTAAAACTTGAAGAAACCAGAATGAATACCACAAAGGTAATTATAACATCTACCCCGAGAGTATACAGCAATATTCAGGATTATGATAAATATACACGAGATGCTAAAAATGTTCTATCAACCCTGGAACTTCACTATGACCCTGAAAACTATGATGACAAATGTATTAATGGACACTGCACACCTGAAGAAACAATTGAAGAATTCAAACCCAGATTTATAATATTCTACAGGTTAATTAAAACCTGGTTCATTATTTCTATTACTATGTTTCTCTTTTTTATACTTTACTATTTCGCTGTTGAGTTACTGCCTAATGTATCTACAATCTTCTTTTTCAGCATTATTTTTCTTTATATATTTTATTTCTTTGCCAAAGAGGTATCACAATCAACTGAATACCTTACCTGTCCTAACTGTAGCCATCATTTAATAAGGCAAAAATTTAACCTGCCAAAATATAAATTACCTGCCGTTTGTGATAAATGCAATTACCCGCTGATTAAAACAGCTCAAAAAAACCCGGTTGATCAATAATAAATTGAATTCTCTTTTGCATTCTCAACGCTTATTATTTATAATAGATAGTGCCTCACGTTTGAGAAAAATTTTTATCGTGAAAATAACCACAAATACTATCAGGAACCAATTATTATGGCCAATTTTGTAACTCTATTAAGATGTATCATCGTTATTTTAGCCATATCACTTTTATTCTGGTTTAAAGAAAACACTATTGTTTATCTTGTGTCTTTTGTAATGACTATTATAGCCATTACAATGGATGGTCTTGACGGATACATTGCAAGAAAATACAAACTGACATCCAAACTCGGAGCTGTTCTTGATATTATTGGAGACAGGATTGTAGAAAACATTTATTGGATAGCTTTTACAGCTCTTGGCTGGGTAAGTGTCTGGATACCTATTGTTGTTGTTATTCGCAGCTTTGTTGTAGACGGTATCAGAAGCATTGCCCTTGAACAGGGTTTGACAGCATTCGGCAAAACAACCATGATGAAATCTTCACTCGGTAAGTTTCTTGTCGCATCAAACTTTAGCAGGGGAGCCTATGCAGCTTTTAAAGGTATTGCCTTCAGTTTGCTCATCATAGCAAATATTCCTGCCTTTGAACCTGGACTTTTCAAAACATTTATTTATTATTTTGCCTATATAAGCGTTTATATCACTGTTTTCCTGTGCATTATAAGAGGTTTGCCTGTTATTATTGAAAGCAAATACCTCTTTATTGAAACAAAACAGGAACAACCCGAAATTAAAGAAGAAAAAATTACCGGAAAACAAACCCAAAGAGCAGAAGAATTATCTGGAACACACTAGATTAATTAATTTCAAAATCTCCAAACTTTTCTTTATACTGGAACATCAGGTCTTCATACTCCGCATGAATATAAGGACTTGTCTTTTTAGACCATTCCATAAAATTATACGCCATATCCATCATATACCTGCGTATTTTCATTTCATCACCACAACCGGCCAGATCTCTCAGGTTATCAAGGCGATCTGCAAGCTTTATAAGCTGAACTTTGCGGGGAGCTTTCTTCAGGTTTTTAAAATATTCTTTTTGTTTATCAATATTTTCATTAAAATCGTCAGATTTGGTAAGAAAATTCACATATTCTGCAACCTTTTTGCCAAAAAGGTTTTCTATTTCTCCTATTGTAACAGGGGTATCTTCAACAACATCATGCAAAAGAGCTGCCATTAATGTATTTCTATCTTTTAGATCAAGTTCATCAGCCAGAATAATGCAAACTCTTATCGGGTGAAGTATATAAGGTTCGCCATTGTTTCTTTTTTGAGCCTTATGAGCCTCTTCAGCCAGAACATAAGTTACTTTTAGCTCATCAAAAAGGTCATTACCCAGAATATCATTTAATTTTTTGAGCCATTCATCTACCGTCATGAAATTTTTTACCAAATTTAATCTGTTTGCCCACTTAATTATAGTATAATTCCAACAAAATAGTTAATTTTAGCGATATATTTATGAAAAAACTTTTCAGAAAGGATAGTTAACCTTTCAACATTTTTAAATAATTGATTTTAGTAATTATAGCAAATCAGAGAAGTATTAAATGTTATCCATTGTGCTTGTAGACCCACAAATACCTGCTAATACCGGCAATATAGGCAGGTTATGCTCATGTACAGGGGCTCAGCTTTACCTGGTAGGCTATCCAGGGTTTTTTATTACTGACAGGCACCTCAAGCGAGCTGGCCTGGATTACTGGCATGAGCTGAATGTTAAAACTTTTGACAGGCTGGAAGACCTTCAGGAACTTTATCCTGAGAATAATTTTTACTATGTTTCAACAAAAGCAACACAACTGTATACTGATGTACTTTATACCTCTGACGATTTCCTTGTTTTTGGCAGTGAAACAAAAGGGTTACCAGAAAATCTAATCTTTAACAACCCTCAAAAAAGCATCCGTATACCGATGGTAAGCAACAAACGGAGCCTGAACCTTGCTACTTCAGCAGGGATAGTACTTTACGAAGCTATCAGACAGACAAAACCTTTTGCAGACCGTAGTTAATACATATGTATTAAAATAAAAATCCCTTCAATATGCTAAACAGCAAACCTCCCACTGTCAGACCTGTTTGAATTTTTCTGAGACGCTTTATTTTTGTAAGGTCGTGGGGATCAGACGTACTATCAGCAGCAACTACTGATATCAAACGTTCTAACCTGCTTTCAGGAGTATAACCCGGTGCTGTACGGTTAAAAATATGCATCTCAAGTCGGTCAAGGCGTGTATTCAAAGGTTCTCCTTGAAATGATTGACCGAGAACATCTTCTTCTAAACGTGATGTAACTTCTTTCAGGCTCTCACTGGACATACTGTTATCGCCATAACCGGGCTCTAATGGAGAATATTCCACTTCATTAATGCCGGGATAGTTACCTCCCTGTTGAAAAGTATTCATTTCAGGAGACTGATAATACTGCTGAGGGTTCATGTTAGGTGTAAAAGAATAAGTTCCACCGCTCGGGTTAGCTGGATAGTTATAAACCATTCGTCCTGAATCATCTCTGGGAGGCAGTGGCATATTTGTTGTACCCAGAACAGCGACTTTAAGACTATCAAGGCGCTCACTGAGAGACTTGTTACTTGAAGTTTCATTAAAAAGCTCTTTTTCAAGCCTGTTAAGACGCTGGCTGACGTCTTCTCCTTTATAAGTATTGTTGAAAACTTTTGTCTCAAGAAAACTTACAGCAGGATAATCTTCTACTTCCACATCGTCATGATAGCTATATTCCTGCCGGGGATGCTTTTGCTCATAATCTAAAGGTATGGCAGTTGACGTATCAGAATCAGGCAAGAAAGAGTGTTCTGTATTACCTGAATTGGAAGCCTTATCAGGTGATTTATAGGGCTTATTATCCAGCGTTATAACATCAGGATATTTATTAGCATCCTGATACTCTTCTTCTGTAGGTATTGCCGTCTCTTCCGTTGACAATAAAGCTTTTAATCTAAGCATGCGAACATCTGAAGATTCATCTTTGTAAGTTCGCCCGAAGATAAGCTCTTCCAGACGATCTAATCGTCCTGCTATATCATCATTTTCATAGGTCATACTGAACATCTGGTTTTCCAGTTGTTCAACATATAGCACTGTCTTATCTGTTGCAAAACCGGTAACATTAAAAAACATCGATGCAGTGAACAATATGGTTAATAATAATAATCTCTTTCGCCTCATACAATATGCCTTTATATTGTGTTTATATAATAATTGATTGTTTTAACCCGCTTTTTTTTATCATAATATATTCATAAACTATTTTAAAGTACTCTTAAATGTTGAAATTACTAATCTTAAAAGTATTTTATCAGACAAAGGGATAACAAATGATTAAAAGACCTGCGTTTTTTACATTTCTCGTGATTGCATACTTGATTTATTCTATTTCAGGATTAATTCAGGTATTTCTATCTGGTTCACTGGCGTATGACGCAAGTTCTATTGAGGCGCTTGCAAAAATCTCAACAAATTATTTTACTTATTTCTGGGGTATTTTTATTTTCGCCATCTCGCTTATGATGTTTTATTACCTGCTGGCACTGCGAATACACGGATGGATACTACAGCTTTCATTCAGTTTATTCTTCATTGTAGCCTCCTTTCAAATACTTATTATTGATACAACGCTTTATAACAACATGCCACTCGGTAACATGCCAAAGTTCATAGTCATTTTGTGGATTTTCTTTAACGCTTATATTGTCTATTATTTTCTTACGCCGGAAGTAAGAGAACTTTTCTTTAAGCCTGAACTTAAAAATAAGATTAAAAATGAGGAACTTATCAGCTTTCTGCATATTACTGACCGTCTTAAAACAGCTCACAAAACAGGGCAATTGAGAGACAATGCAGATAACCAGGATTTTTATATAGTGCCAGACCTGAAAGATAGCATTAACAAAAAACAATCTCTTAAAAGAATTGATTACTTGCCCACTGCCAGAGTTTTAATAACCCCTCCTAAAGGTATACAAAACCTGAATAAAATAAATGAACTTGAAAGACTTATAAACAGAAAAGCCAGGGATATTATTCGGATGCTTGGCTCTATACTTCAAAGCCTTAAGAATAAAGATGTTATAAGTGACGAAGCTTACAGCTATTATAAAACATACTCCTGGGATACAGAAGACATCATAAAGGATTTCAAAATGAGAGCCGCCATATATTGTGAAGATAGAAGAAATTTTAGCGATAAGCTTTTTAAGTATTCTAAAAAAGTCAGTGAAGTTGAACTTCTTGAAAAAACATACACCCAAATGGATAGCTGGCTCAATGAAACCGGTAATGAAATAGGATCACTTATTGATTTAACAACTAATTAAGTATTATTTAAAACATATATAAATTATTAAGGTTTGTAAACTTAAATCCGGTTAAAAAATAACTAAATTTATTGCAAACTAACCATATATACAAATGATTGAATAATTATCGAAAGAGAGCTTAAACACTTAACCATAAGACTTTTTACTATTTATATAACAACACATTTATTCTCAAGCCTACCTCTTGGTGGTATGTTTCCTACCACCTGGTGTTAGCAATCCTCTCTGCAGTTTTGTTTTTTTATACATAAGGAGCATTACCGTTTAAGCATTAAACAGGAGGACTTATGTAACTTTTTTAAAACTTAATAGTTGGTTATTTTGAATTTAATTGAATTACAGCAATAAAGAGAGGAGTTATTTATGGGTTATATTAACAATTTAAGTATGGTCAACGCAAATTTAACAAACTATGGTCTGGTTAATAACACAGCAATGCACGGCCAGAGCAATGCCACTAACTATGGCTCAATGAACAACACCGCAATGTTCGGTGCCAGTACAGCTACAAACAATGGTTTCATGGGAAATCTTGCTATGACAGATCAAACTATGGCTACAAACAACGGTTACGCTGGTAATGTTGGCATCAACTCTTTTGATGGCGATAATGTCAAATACAACAACACCGGACACACCCAAAACCTTGCTGCTAATGTATTCTCACCTGCTAATAACGGCTTTGCCTTCATTAATAACGCACAGGGCGGAAGCATGACAAATGTTTCACTCGTTGATAACGTACCGGTTCCACCACCACCACAGGCAAGACCTGACTATATCGGCTTCAACAACGCTGGAAACGTTCAAAATCTAACTGCCCAAACATTAGGGGCCGGCCATATTGATATCTTTAACCAGAGCACAGGCTCTATCTGGAATATGTTCGCCAACTCTTCTCAGGGTGGCAACATAGGCATCTGGAACATGGCATAACAACTACTCATTAATCAATATAAAAAGAGGCTTTTGATAGCCTCTTTTTTGTGTTTATTTCCATGATAAGCTTATAAAGCCCCTTATAACCATTGTTTCATTTATACCTCTGATTGCGTATTTCATTTCAATAATTTTTAATTAATACTTTTTTTGATCTAAAATAATACTGACTAAAATTTTTTTGAGCATTCGTGAAAATATTCACAATTCGATACCCAGGAGATATTTACATGAACAATACACTTGAAATTAAATCAGTAGAAAGCTTTCTGGAAAAATGGAAAGATAAAAAAGGCAACCTCATTATGGTGCTGCACGATATACAGGATTATTATGGCTATGTGCCTAAAGAAGAAGCATATAAGCTCTCTAAAGCAATGAAAATACCACTAGCAAGAATATATGAAGTGCTAACATTCTATAACTACTTTACCGTTACCCCTCCCGGAAAGTATAAAATCGCTGTCTGTATGGGTACTGCCTGCTATCTGAAAGGCGCACCTGAAATACTGAAAAAACTTTCAAAAGAATTACAGGTTAATGAAGGAGAAACAACCCCTGATGGCCTTTTTAAACTGGAAGTCGTCAGATGCCTTGGATGCTGCGGACTGGCACCAGTGGTAATGATCAATGATAAAGTGCTCAGCAAAGTTTCTCCAGACAACATCAAAGATATAATCACTAAATACAAAAACGAGGAATAATTAATATGTCTAAAATTGACCTCAAATCAATAAAAGAAAACACTCAGGCCAGCTGCGAATGCTGTGTAAAAATAGGAATGAGTACTTGCGGGCTAGCAGCAGGCGCAGAAGAAGTATTTAAAGTTTTTGAAACAGAAATCAAAAAACGCAAACTGCCACTTACCGTTAGAAAATGCGGTTGTATCGGTCTGTGCTGCGCTGAACCTCTTGTTGAAGTTAATGTTAAAGAATTACCTAAGGTTCTCTACGGCAACGTTGACAAAAAAATAGCCCTGAAAATAATTGAAGAACATATCGAAAAGAAAAACCTCATTCATGACTATATTTATGAAATTAATATGTAGAGGAAAAAGTTACCATGACTGAAAAAATTATATATATTAAAGATACAAACACCTCAAAAGAAGACAACACAAGCAAATTCTACAATGCATTCGAGCAAAAACTACAGGGAAAAAACCTTCTTGACAAAATACACCTCATTAAAATCGCAGACATGGGAATCTACAATAAAGGTATCACCCTTAAACTACTACCTGAAAATATTACATACGTTAATGTTAAAGAAAATGACATTGGAAGAATAATTGAAAGCACTATAGAAAAAGGTAAAACCCTGGTTGACCTGCACTTAAAAGAATCATATAAGCAGGTTAGAATAGCATTGAGACATTGCGGCAACCTTAACCCTGAAAATATAGATGAATACATTGCTAACGATGGTTATTCTGCCCTTACAAAAGCTCTGACTGAAATGTCACCAGAAAATGTTATTGATGAAATTAGAAAAAGTGGGCTCAGAGGTCGTGGTGGTGGTGGATATCCCACCTGGCTTAAATGGAAATTCACCCTGGAAGTTGATTCAGAACAAAAATATGTTATATGTAACGCTGACGAAGGTGATCCAGGAGCATATATGGATAGAAGTATGCTCGAAGGCGATCCGCACTCACTTATAGAAGGTATGATTATAGCTGGATACGCCGTTAAAGCCACACAGGGATACTTTTATATCAGAGCTGAATACCCTCTTGCCATTGAAAGAATTCAAAAAGCAATTAACCAGGCATATGAATACGGTCTTCTCGGTAAAAACATCCTTGATAGCCGTGTAAACTTTGATCTTGAAATAAGACTAGGAGCAGGAGCTTTTGTTTGCGGAGAAGAAACTGCACTTATTGCTTCTATCGAAGGAAAAAGAGGATATCCAAGACCAAGACCGCCTTATCCATCAGTTAAAGGACTATGGAATCAGCCTACAGTTATTAACAACGTTGAAACATTAATTAATGTACCATATATAATACTCGAAGGAGGCACAAAATACTCCTCTGTCGGAACAGAAAAATCAACAGGCACAAAGGTTTTTGCCTTAACCGGAAAAATTAAAAATTCTGGCCTTGTAGAAGTAGCAATGGGAATGCCCATAAAAAACCTTATTAATGACATCGGAGGAGGCAGTGCAACTGATAAAAAGATTAAAGCTGTCCAGACAGGAGGGCCATCAGGCGGTGTTATACCTGTAAATTACTTTGATACGCCAGTTAGTTACGAAGCCCTGCAAGAATTGGGCTCCATTATGGGCTCTGGTGGACTTATCGTTATGGACGAAACAGACTGTATGGTTGATATAGCCAAATTTTATCTCCAGTTCTGCGTTGATGAATCATGCGGTAAATGTGCTCCCTGCCGCATTGGAGGCTATCAGATGCTACGCTTGCTGGAAAAAATTTCTGAAGGCAAAGGAGAACTTGGTGATATCGATAAACTAAAATCTATTTCACAGGGTATGCAAAAAGCTTCCTTGTGCGGGCTCGGTCAAACTGCACCAAACCCGGTAGTGTCAACCCTCCAGTACTTTGAAGAAGAATATAAAGAACATATTCTGGAGAAAAAATGCCGGGCCGGCAAGTGTTCAGAACTACTTTCATATTATATAATACCTGATAAATGTACCAAATGTGGATTATGCTTCAAAAACTGCCCCGTAAACGCCATCAAAGGTGATAGAAAAACAGGGTTCGTCATTGACCCGGATTTATGCATTAAATGCGGAAAATGTGCTGAAGTATGCAAGTTCGACGCAGTAACCAGAAAATAATGTGAGGTTTATGATGATTAAAGCAAAAATTAATGATATAGAAGTTGTCGTAGAAGAGGGCACGACTATTCTTGATGCTGCTAAAAAGCTTCAGGTAAAGATTCCAACCCTGTGCAAACACCCTGATTTACCTCCTTCTGCCTCTTGCGGTATTTGTGTCGTCAAGGTAAAAGGCTCAAACAAGATGTTAAGAGCCTGTTGCACTGAAATAGAAAACGATATGGAAGTCATTACGCACGATCCGGAGATAGTTGAGACCAGAAAAATCGTTCTCGAACTTATTTTATCACACCATCCGAATGAATGCCTGACCTGTGGCAGAAACAACAACTGCGAATTGCAAACTCTGACCGCTGAATTTGGCATTAGAGAAGAATGTTTCGACAAAATTAGTAGGGATATACCCAGAGATGAAACAACTAAAGCCATAGTTCTAGAACCCCAAAAATGTATACAGTGCGGTAGATGTGTGTTAGTTTGCCAGCAACTTCAAAATGTATGGGCTCTATCATTTGTTGAGAGAGGATACCAAAGTAGAATAGCTCCGGCAGCAGATGTAACGCTTGCAGATTCGCCCTGTGTTAAATGCGGACAATGCTCTGCACACTGCCCAACAGGGGCTATATTTGAATATGACGAAACACAAAAAGTATGGGCTGCCCTCAGAGACCCGGATAAATATTGTGTGGTTCAGATAGCACCAGCAGTAAGAGTGGCTCTTGGCGAACGGTTTGGCTTTACCCCCGGTACAAACCTTACACGAAAAATATACACAATGCTCAAAAGGCTTGGTTTTAAAGCAGTTTTCGACACCAGTTTCGGAGCAGATATAACAGTAGTTGAAGAAGCAACTGAATTTATTAAGCGATTTAAAGATAAGGAAGCTGATTTACCTCTTATTACATCCTGCTGCCCGGCATGGGTAGACTTTCTAGAAAAATTTCATCCTGATATGATTAAACACTTCTCTACTTGCAAGTCTCCGCACCAGATTGTTGGTGTACTGTCAAAAACTTACTATGCTGATATTATGAGAATCAACCCTGAGCAAATATATATGGTATCCATTATGCCCTGTACTGCCAAAAAATATGAGATTACACGTGATTATCAGATGTTTTCATCAGGCCATCAGGATATTGATATTTCTCTAACAACAAGAGAACTATCCCGTATGATTAACCAGGCAGGTGTAGACTTTGCAAGCCTTCCTGAAAGTGATCCTGACCAGATACTAGCAGATTATTCAGGTGGTGGGGTTATATTCGGTACTACAGGTGGCGTTATGGAGGCAGCTTTAAGAAGTGCCTATTATTATGCTACTGGAAAAAACCTTAAACGTGTAGAATTTGACAATATACGAGGGCTTGATGGCGTCAAAGAAGCTGAAATGCCTGTAAATGATACCCGAGTTTGCTTTGCAGTTGCTCACGGGCTTGGAAATGTCGAGAAAGTCCTTAATAAAGTACGTGAAGCAAAACAAAATAATGAAACTCTACCTTATCACTTTATTGAAGTCATGGCCTGCCCTGGTGGCTGCATTGGTGGAGGAGGTCAACCTGTTAGTATTAATGACGATATACGCCTGGAGCGTGGTAGAGGTCTATATGAAGACGATAAAACCAAAAATATAAGAAATTGCCACAATAATCCATTTATCAAAAAGCTCTATGATGAGTTTCTTGGCCATCCTGGAAGCCATAAAAGTCATGAAATATTGCATACAAGCTATATGGAACGTAAAGATTATCGGTTTAAAATATAAAGCCAGAAATTAAATCAGTAATTATTCATGCATATGGATAGTATACATTTTGTATATTAGACTTTATGGCTACTTCTTAAGAATAATTTTATACCTTTAAGGATATAATTTTGATTTGGCAATGACTGAAATAATCAATTAAGTACAGTAAGTATAGTAACTATTTTAATTGAATTATTATTGTGAATTTTAGCACAATTAAAATATAATGAATTACGTTTTAGTAGTAATTAAAATGGTTTTAGTGAGAATTTCTCTCAAATAGACTTTTATAACGTCTTTTACAAACTCTATGTTTTAACTAAAATTAATAGTCAAGACTATTTAAGGTGTGCAAAAATTTTATTAAATTATTAAATATCTATGAAAAGAGTTTTTATTTTCGAAACCACAGATAATTCTAGAAAAATAGCAACCGAAGTATTGCAAAACTCGGGTTTTGAAGTCTTTTCAATGAACCTTGACAACCAGAATCTTTATAATTTAAAGAAAAATGACCCTGATTTAGTAATAATTAATTCCAGTGAAAGCATTATGGAAAATTGCTTAAATCTAATTCAAGAATTAAAAGCAATTTATAACAATAAAACTGTTCCGGTTATTCTTGCAGGAAACGTTTCGGATTATAATGGTTATTTCTTTGACCCTTTAAACCCTCAATACTATTGGCCAATTGATGATTTCATTGAAGCAGATTGCTCCAATAAAGAGTTTTTACATAAAGTCAATTTATTAATTAACAGTGATTAATCTACTTATACGGGAGAACAAACAATGAAAACACTAGAAGTACACAAAGATGTGAAAGAAGCCGTCAGCAAACATGGCAAAAAAAAAGAACTTCTTTTACCAATTTTACAGGAATTAGTTGAAAAAAGAAGCTATCTTACCGAAGACATCATTAGAGATGTAGCGATAGAAATGGATATGAGCCCTAATGAAGTCTATAGTGTTGCATCCTTCTATGCCTTTATCAATGTTAAACCTACAGGCAAGTTTGTAGTAAGAGTTTGCCACACTATAAGTTGTGACCTGGCAGGCAAAGAAGAGATCATTAAAGCACTTGAGAAAGAACTTAGAATCAAAGTTGGTAATACTACTGATGATCGCCTGTTTACACTTTCTACTACACCCTGTATTGGAATGTGTGATCAGGGCCCGGCTATGCTGGTTAATGACGATGTTTATACCAGGCTGGATTCTAAAAAAGCAGTTGAAATTATAAGAGACTACAAAAGAAAAGCCGAATAGATATAGGAGTATTTAACATGGCACAAGTTATGGAAAGAAAACGACTCTTATCACCAGATTATAAACTAGGTGAAGCACTTGAAAAGGCCTTAAGCCTTAGCCCTTCAAAAATAATTGAAGCTGTAAAAGACTCAAACCTTAAAGGAAGAGGTGGGGCAGGTTTTCCTACAGGTCTAAAATGGGATCTTGCAGCAAAAGCAGAAGGTACAACAAAGTATGTCATTTGTAATGCCGATGAAGGCGAACCAGGAACCTTTAAAGATAGAGTACTTTTGTTAGAACATACTGACAAATTGCTTGAAGGTATGATTATCGCAGGCCATGCAATAGGGTCAGCAAACGGTATTATTTACTTAAGAGCAGAATATCGCTGGATGCTTAAAGATCTTAAAGCAAAAATCGAACAATATAAAAATAAAAACTGGCTCGGTAAAAACATTCTCAAGAAAGGATTTGACTTTGACGTCGAAATAAGACTTAATGCAGGAGCCTATGTTTGCGGAGAAGAAACAGCCTTAATAGAATCACTGGAAGGTAAAAGAGGCGAGCCCCGAAACAAACCACCTTACCCGGTTGAAAAAGGTTATTTGCAATGTCCAACAATTGTAAACAATGTTGAAACATTCTGCTATATACCATTTATAATAACAGAAGGACCAGAAGAGTTTAAAAAGTATGGTACAGAAAGATCAACCGGTACCAAACTATTCAGTGTTTCAGGTGACTGTAACAATCCCGGAGTATATGAACTTGACCTGGGTACAAAAGTAAAAGATTTACTGGAACTTGTTGATGCTAAAAACACTAAAGCTGTACAGATTGGCGGTGCAGGTGGTGTAACAATTGGTGAAAAAGACTTTGATAAACCTATAGCATTCGAAGGATATCCTCCAGGCGGGTCTATTATTGTATTTGATAAGTCAAGAAATATGCGTCATGTACTTATGAACTTTATGGAATTCTTCGTTGAAGAGTCCTGCGGGCAATGCACACCCTGTAGAGAGGGTACAATGAGAATTCTTGAAGCAGTAGAGAAACTGGAAAAAGGTGAACATGTTTCTGAAGAGTATCTCGAAAAACTCGTTGAGCTTGCTGAAGTAATGGCAGTATCTGCAAAATGTGGACTCGGCCAAACAGCAGCAAATCCATTTATTTATATCTACAAAAACTTCAAAGAAGACTTATAGAAAGCTATTTATTCAATTTAGGAGAATATAATATGGCAACAAATGTTGAAACAAAACTAAAAGTAACCATTAATGGTAAGGAAGTTGAAGCCCGGCCGGGTGATAGCATATTAAATGTTGCTCAAAAGCAAGGTATTCATATTCCTACACTTTGCTATCACAGTGATTTAAACCTATTTGGGGTTTGCAGAGTTTGTGTTTGCGAAGTTGAAGGACAAAGACTGCTTCAGGCAGCTTGCAGTACCCCTGTTCAGGATGGTATGGTCATTAATACTAACACAAGAAAAGTACGTCAGGCCAGAAAAACAATCATTGAACTTCTGGTAGCCAATCACTTTGGTGAATGTACAACCTGCAAAAGAAATTTGAACTGTGAGCTTCAGGCATTAGCAGAAGAATATGGTATTGACGAAGTTAGCTTCCCGAAACCTCAAGAAAAACGCTACGAAATAGAGGATAACTTACCTATTGTTCGTGATAACGACAAATGTATTCTTTGTCGCAGATGCGTAAGAGTCTGTGAAGAGCTTCAGGGTGTTGAGGCTATCAAGCCAGTTTTCAGGGGCAAAGACTCTGAAATAGGCTGTATGTATGACTTAGGCCTTGGTGAAGTTATCTGTGTAATGTGCGGACAATGTATTAACAGATGTCCTACCGGTGCTTTAACTGAGAGAGACGCCATTAAGGATGTCTGGAAGGCAATTGATGACCCCACAAAGCATGTTGTCGTTCAGACAGCACCTGCTATTCGTGCTGCTCTTGCTGAAGAATTCGAACTACCACCAGGAGAACGTGTTACTGGCAAGATGGTCGCTGCATTACGCAAGATGGGTTTTGACTCTGTGCTGGATACAGACTTTACAGCAGACTTAACCATTATAGAAGAAGGTCATGAGCTTCTTGAAAGGTTAACAAAAGCACTGGTTAAAAAAGAAGCAGTTGCATTACCAATGACAACTTCCTGTTCACCAGGCTGGATCAAATATATTGAACACTATTATCCTGATCTGTTACCAAATGTATCAACCTGTAAATCTCCTCAACAGATGTTTGGTGCACTTGCCAAAACATTCTTTGCTGAAAAAATTGGTGTTAAACCAGAAGACATGATTACAGTTTCCGTAATGCCCTGTACTGCCAAAAAGTATGAGGCTGATAGGCCCGAAATGATTGATAGCGGTTTTAAAGATGTTGATTATGTTTTAACCAACAGAGAACTGGCTAAAATGATTAAGCAGGCAGGCCTTAACTTAATGGAACTTGAAGACAGCAAATTCGACTCTATTATGGGTGAATCAACAGGTGCTGCTGTTATCTTTGGTGCTACTGGCGGAGTTATGGAAGCTGCTCTAAGAACTGTTTATGAAGTTGTCACCGGCAGGGATGTTCCATTTGAAAACCTTGAAATACTTCCTGTAAGAGGTATGGAAGGGGTTAAAGAAGCTTCAATCAAACTGGAAAACCTGAAAGATAACTTTAAATTTCTTGAAGGTGTAACTGTTAAGCTTGCTGTTGCTCATGGTCTGGCCAATGCAAAGCTTCTAATGGATAAAGTAAGAGCTGGTGAAGCTGATTATCACTTCATAGAAATTATGGCCTGCCCGGGCGGTTGTCTGGGTGGCGGTGGTCAGCCTATACCAACCAGTAAAGAAATAAGAGAAAAGCGTGCAGGAGCTATTTATAATGAAGATCGTGCTCTGGAACTCAGGAAATCTCA
Source organism: uncultured Gammaproteobacteria bacterium (assembly GCA_964517135.1). Lineage (GTDB taxonomy): Bacteria > Cyanobacteriota > Vampirovibrionia > JBFMGH01 > JBFMGH01 > CAZFBA01. Next base: position 11,281 of record CAZFBA010000019.1, on the reverse strand, counting down.
CGAGAACCCGGAAGTAACTAAAATTTACGAAGAGTTCCTGAAAAAACCTCTGGGTGAAAAATCCCATAAATTGCTCCACACACATTATACAGAAAGAGGTAAGTATTAATTTACTCTACTGATTTAGCTTTTTAATGTTAAGCGATAGTTTTTAACTGTCGCTTAACTAATTTTTATAATTTAAAAACCTTCAATCGCAAAAATATCTAGCCCGATCTTTTTTAAACTCTTTAAGTGAGTAAAGTATTTCTTTTTTTGATGCACCTGTAATCTGCTCAATCTTATATATATTTGCCATTAAAGACACTTCATTTTCTGAATGAACCATTGTATATAAATTATAGGGCCAGTCAGGGCATACTGGACGTTCATAACAATGAGAAACAAAATCTAGTTCTGCAACCTTTCTACCTGTAATGTCTATTTTCACAGGATCAACAGACCATACAATCATTGCATTGGATTTTATACCTGCATTTACATGGTGAATAGAAGCACAATAGCGTTTTATAATAGCATTTTCAAGATATAAATTTGTCTTTTCAATTAACTCATGTTCTTTTATGCCAAGTTCTGTTGCAAATAATTTATATGGCCGGGATATTACCGGCAAATCATTTTGCAACTTAGCTATAACAGGATAATCAGATTCAGACAATCGATAAAGACCTTGTTTTAAAGGCTTATCAACATTAACCTGGTTTAATTTCTTATTATCAGTAAAGTTAAATATAGTATTAAGCTTAAAAGTCTTAATAGATGGTAATATTAAAAATTTTTTTATTTTATTATGTTGACAAAATGAGTTAATAACATTCTCTAATTCCTGTTTAGACTTTGCTGCAAAAGTAAACCATATGTTAAATCGGTTATCTCTTAGATAATTATGACTTACCGTAGGAAATTTATTAATTTTTTCTGCTATAGAATTAATTTGTGACTCATCAACCTGTAAAGCAATCAGTGTAGATACATATCCTAATTTCGAAGGATTAAAAATAGCACTAATTGTCCTTATAACATTCAGTTTGTTTTTTAATCTTCTGATTGTAAGAATAATTTCTTTTTCGTCAGTATTAAACTCTTCTGCCAGAAGTTGAAATGGTATTTCAGCAACAGGAAAAGAGCATTGAATTCTATTCAAGAGAACTTTTTCAAACTCATTCACCTAATATAAACCCTCCAGTAAGATAAATCGACCCAGCAAGTGAACATCAGTATAGAGTTTCAGGGAATTAACAAAACATTTATTCAGGCAAAGGCCACCAGACAGGTAAATTTTATCAGGGCAACGAGCAAAATTCCAGACATTAAAAGCTATACCGTGAATATATCTGGAAATAGCTATTTCAGATGGAACTCCACGTGCGACAAGATCCATGATCTTTTCCATACCAAAAACGCCACAGGTTACAGCTATCTTTTCTTTTTCCAGTGGCAGTTCATCTGTATCAACATCATAGAAATTACATACCATTTCAATTGTTGCCCCGGTACCACTTCCGCAGGTGCCATTCCAGTCAAGATCTTTGTATTTAAAGTTATTGTACTTAATCCATTTACTATCTCTACTGCCCAGGTCTACAATTGTTACATCAGGCTCTTTAACAACTTTCATAGCACCAAGAGCCATAGCAACCAGTTCATTTTCATATTTACCATTTTTTTTAACACGTCTGAAACTCATGTGGCCAGTTGCTGCGTCAAATAAGATGTCTGAATGTTGATTAATCAGCCTGGTTGAAAGAAGTGAAACCCTGCCAAAAACCGCATTATTATTAATATCCCTGGATTGAACATACTCAAAAGCACAGGAATCTGTATTGATTAATTTTTCCATGGGACTGTTAGTCAGTTGAGGTTTATCTTCAACCAGCTCAAGAACTTTTGTCCAGCTTGTCCCGGCATCTGCAAGTAATTTAACCATCTTTTTAATAATTTATTTTTTCTTCCAATATGATTTTAACTCATTTTAAGTAGAGAAAGATACAAAAACATAAAAGCCCTGAGAGCTTTCTCAGGGCAATAAATATATCTTATAAACTATGCGTTAGCAGCAGCCATACCATAGTTTTTAGCATCTTTTATAAGATCTTCTACCTTATCAAGGGATTCCCATGGCACTTCTAAATCTGTTCTACCCATATGACCATAGGCTGCCAGCTTGCAATAAAACTCTCCTTTGTTTTTAGCAGACAATTTACGTAATTGAAACTTATTAATAATAGCTGCAGGACGTAAATCAAAGTGCTTTTTAACTAGCTCTTCAATGTTTTCTTCAGAAATTTTGCCTGTTCCAAAGGTCTCAACCATTACTGATACAGGTTTTGACATACCAATAGCATAAGCAATTTGGATTTCACATTTATCAGCAAGACCAGCAGCAACAATGTTTTTAGCAACATATCTTGCAGCATAAGCAGCTGATCTATCAACTTTTGTAGGATCCTTGCCCGAGAAAGCACCACCACCGTGACGTGAATAGCCACCATATGTATCTACAATAATTTTTCTACCTGTCAGGCCAGCATCTGCAAGAGGACCACCCAGAACAAACCTGCCTGATGGGTTAATGTGTATATTAGTTTTTTTATCCAGCTTGACAGGGTTCTGTTCTAATATTGGTTCAATCACAAGACGTCTGATATCTCCGGCTATAATATCCTGAATTCTGGTGTTTTCAGTCTCACCATGAATTACTGGTTCGTGCTGGGTTGATATAATAATAGTATCAATCCTGTGAGGCTTTCCATCAAGGTATTCTACTGTGACCTGAGTCTTACCATCAGGTCTCAAATAGTAGAGTGTATTATTTTTACGAACTTCAGCAAGCTTCATAGCAAGTTTATGAGCGAGGTTTACAGGCATTGGCATATATTCAGCAGTTTCATTACAGGCAAAGCCAAACATCATGCCCTGGTCACCTGCACCCACTTTATCGAGTTCATCGTGATCTTTACAAACTTCAGCTCTTGTTTCAAGTGCTGTATTAACACCTCCGGCAATGTCACTTGACTGTTCATCAATAGATGTAATAACGCCACAGGTTTGAGCATCAAATCCACCGCCAGCAGAACCTTCATAACCAATTTTTTGAATAGTTTTTCTTACTATGCCAGGAATATCTACATATGTACTGGATGTAACTTCTCCACACACAAGCACCAGGCCTGTTGTTACTGAAGTTTCAACTGCTACACGTGCTTTTTCATCCTGCAATAAAAAAGCATCCAGTATAGAATCAGAAATTTGATCACACACCTTATCTGGATGTCCTTCTGTTACTGATTCAGAAGTAAACAATATACGATGAGACATTTTTCTTATACTCCTTTAAATTTTTACAAACCATAATTCTTTATTGAAGGGGGTTTTAGAATATAAATTTTTTTCTATGTAATTATAAAAGCTGTCTTAAAAGAATAAATTGGTTTTAGTCTTTCAATTACTTTTTAAAGACAACATTTTATTTTATATTATCAGTCAGCAGTGAAATCAGCTTAATCATCAGTATTTCGTTCAATAAACATTTGCGATATTATTGCAAACTACCCAAGATGTCAAGAATAGAGAGATAAAAAGAGCATTTTAGCTTACAATTATTAATACCTGTCAAAGATAAATTAATTTATCATATTGCAAGAATGGTGATAAGATTGCCTATAAAGCCAAAAAACCAGAAAAATGCTATAACTGAAGCTAAAAATGGCATTACCATAAGCAGTATAGCACTTCCAGCTGGTATGTTATAGGCTTTCGCCACGGCTAAAACAAATAGGACTGATGTCCAGAGCCAGATAAAAATGCTACCGGTAATGCCAGCAAAAGTTCCCAGAAGAGTAGCCCCTTTAAACAGACTAACAGGAGCAATCAAAATCCATGGCAATAAAGCAAAAGCAGTCAGCACAAGCAATAAATCAAAATTACTTTTGCCAGAAAATATTGTTGAAAGACCATCAATAATACTGGCGACAAAGATCCAGCTAATTAGAGCAAATATTATGTATGATATAATCTGTATACCCAGAAAAAAAACTGATGTAAGCTGGTTACTGGTAAGAACACCAACAATAGAAATCAAAACTATAACCATAAAAGCTTCAAAAACGGGTTTTTGTTCTTGATTTTTAATTAACTCAAAGGTTTCTATCGGGTTAAGCAGACTTCCATAAGTATATTTCAAGAAATTTTGACTCATAAACATTACTCCATTACCCAGAGTGGAACATTTGGATTCTTAGCACTAAAAGGTAAATCAATACCAAAACTAGCTTCTGGCTTTAAATTATTTGTAAGTTCAACCAGATATTCAGATAGGGTTTGTGGTCTATCATAAATTTCAACAGGTATAGAGTCTTTGACGTTTTTAAATCTCTTCTGGGCAAGTTTTACAGTAATTTCTCTGGCTTTTTCATAATCACCCAGTTCATCAATAAGGCCAATTTCATATGCCTGTTGCCCTGTTAATATCCTTCCATCAGCAACTTTTCTTAATTCATCTTCTGTTAATTTATTGGTTTTATTATCTTTTTGAGATTTTTCATCAAGCATTTCCAGTCTGGCCTTAACAATATCATCTACAAACTGATCATATGTATTATTAATAAGGCCCTGTAATAGTTCTTGTTCTTTATTGGTCATTGACCTGTAAGCTGAACCAATGTCTTTAAACTCGCCACTTTTGACTACATGAGATTTTACACCTACTTTATTCATTAATTGTTCGAAATTCAGGGCATTAAGAATAACGCCAATACTTCCAGTAATTGTGCCCGGGTTAGCAACAATATAATCTCCAGCGGAAGCTACGTAATAACCACCACTTGCAGCAACATCACCCATTGAAACAACGACGGGTTTATCCTTTCTGCACCTTAAAATAGCTGAATATATTTCCTGTGAAGCACCAACGGTTCCTCCGGGAGAATTAACTCTAAAGAGAACCCCTTTAACATTTTTGTCTTTTGTTGCCTTATTTAAATATTTTCGAGCCCTGGCTGCCGGAGATGAGTTGAGAAAGAAGTCTGTATCAGATTCAACATCTGTAATCATACCATTGAGCCTTATGATAGCGATTTTATCATATTTGCCCAGCATACCAATTAATCTTGATTCTCTATCAGCTCTTGTTTCTACTTTTTCAACCCTGGCAGGGTCTTTCAGTGTTTTGAACATACCAATAACAGCTCCAGCAAGACACACAATTATTAATGCCAGTGCTAAATGTTCTTTTTTCATTGAATGACTCCTATATTAAGGTAAATTTACCTGTTTGTTTGCAAACAATTTTTCAAGCGTTAGACACTTAAATCAATTGATTTCCGTAATAATATCATAAAAAAGCCAAAGACGACCTTAAAATTTAAGGAGTTAAAAGGTTATTTAAAGTTTAAATAAAGGTCCAACTGCCAATTAAATCTTATTTATAGTGCTTTAAAAATAATCTTTATGGTCATTAAAAGCTTCAAACAAAAAACACCTGGCAGAGCAGGTGTTTTGAAATATTATAAACCTTTTTCTACAGGCAGTGCTTTTTGATTCCAGGTTTTTATGCCGCCTTCAAGCTCCATAACAGGATACCCCCTTTCAGCCAGTATAACTGCCGCCCGGGCACTGGCATGGCAATACAAATCAGTGCAATAAACAACATTGATTTGTTCTTTTGAAAGCCTGTCTAAACTTGATCTCAAGTCATCAAGAGGTATAGAAATAGCTCCCTTGATATGCATTTCTTTATAAGCTGTTACTGATCTAACATCTATTACTTGAATATCACTTTCATTCAAACGACTATTTAGTTCATATGGGCTAATTATATAACTTAATTTCTGTTCAAAGTAGTTCTGTGCTGTTTTAGTATCCTTTGTAAGGGCAAAACGATCTTCTTTAAGGGCTGTATGGCTCATGAGTAACACCTTTCTATTTTTATTTAATTACATTAATTGTTCAAAAATTTGGTATAAAACTCAATACCTCCAAATTATGATATTACCTGATATTTTAGGGGTATAAAAGTTACAATCACGCACCATTCAAGAAAAACGCCTCTTTATTTATTGTATGTTTTTTTTAAAACCATTTAAACCCTTTGTTAACAAGGATTAATAATCAATTAGCTCTCCAAGAACCTGTTTAAGTTCTGCTATAGCGGTTTGCTCTTTAAATAAAGCCTTATAATAATCTGATCTGGCTGTTGCAAGGTCTGCCTGATCACTTAATACGTCTGTTAGAAGGGCATAACCAACATTATATCTGGTTGAAGTTATATCAAAGTTTGTTTTTGCCAGATCTACTGCCTTAAAGGACTTTTCTATAAGTTTTCTGGTTTCTATAATCCTGTTATATTTTTTCTGGACAGCAATTTTAACATCCTGGATATAGTCTTTAAGCATTAGTTCTGACTGTTCAACCTGTAGCTGTTTTTCTTTAATTTTGATTTCACGCTTTCCCCAGTCAAAAAACTCAAAATCCATGTTAAAGCCCATTATCAGGTTATTTTTAGGCATAAAATCGTCACCTGATTGATTTAAATAATTTAAATTAAAGTTAACATCAGGTATATAACTTCCATAAGAAAGTTTTTTTGAGTGTTTTGCCAGCTTTATATTGATTTCTTGCTGTTTAATTTTCTGGTTATTCTCAATAGCAAGCTTTTGCAACCCATCAAGAGGTTCCAGTTCAGAAAATGAGTCAAAACGTGTATCAATTACCAGAACATCATCAAGAGAAAGCCCGAGCAATTTTTTAAAACTATTTAAGGCTTCTGCCAGTTTATTTTCTTTAAGAACTAGACTATATCTAGCGTTATCAAGTTCAACCTCTACCTTTTGCACATCTCTAAGGAGTGCAGTACCATTAACATACCGGGCTTCAGCCAGTTCTAAAAGCAATTCAACTTCTTCAATATCCTTTTTTATTGCCTCAATTTGATATTTTGTGGTTAAAATATCAAAATACTTATTATAGACACTTAAAGCAAGTATATTGCCTGCATATTCTTCTTCTATCAGAGCTTTTTCTCTATTCAAAATCGTAATTTTATAGTTATGATAAATCTCATACAGATTGGTAAGAGGCTGTGAAACAGTTACAGTATTTTGTCTTTTCCAGCGATCTTCAACCTGAAAGCCTGCAAATGTTAAAGGACCTATACCCGGCACATTAAACTTGTAGTCTTCACCTATTTCAGCCTTTTCAGTCTGATATGTGTATGACATTGAGGTTCTAAGAGAAGGTAAAAAGCCTAAAGCCCCACGGGTAGCACGTAATTTGTATATACTGGTATCTTTCTTTTGTATATTAAAGAGACTGTTATTTTCCAGTGCTATATTAAGTGATTCTTCAAGATTAAGAGTATATTTAGCAGCTGGAGTTTCTTTTATGAACGGTATTTCAGAAAAAATCATATCTGATTGACTATTCTGAACTGTTGTTTCAGCCAGAGTTACTCCAGCAAAACTGCTTAAAACATAAACCTGAAGAACAATTAATACTTGCAGAAAAGATATTACAGGATATTTTAATATTTTATTCTGGTTTAATAACATTAATTAACACTTATACAGGATATTACATAGATACAATAACTAAAAAAAACTTATCACAGAGGTGGTTTCAACTTCAAGCATATTATAAATAAATGTATAACAACAAATTATTCAACAACTTCCCGGAAAAAAAATGTTTACGTCTATTAACATTGTTCATAAAGTTTAAAATCACCAGAAACTCTCTTTTTTAAAGCCTTTAAGACTTTTAATAGCTTCTATTGCTGAACTATCCACCAGTGAAGGTTATTGATTAAATTGTATTTATTGGTTAAAATTTTTTTCTCAAACGTGGTTTTGAGTTGATATTTTGCTTTTACCGTTGAAAATTGAATTAACCACCAGAAATCTTACATTAAGGAGTATTATACATGATTAAAATACGCTTAAAGCGTCAGGGAAGAAAAAGACAACCACATTATCGTGTAATTGTTTGTGATTCAAGAATCAGAAGACAGGGATCACCTATAGAAGAAATAGGCTACTATAATCCCAGACACAAAATTCTAAAACTTGATAAAGAAAAAGCCCTTGAGTGGATTTCAAAAGGTGCATCTCCTTCTGAGACTGTTCAAAAGCTTATTGAATCCTGTGGAGAAGATGGTAATTTCTCACCTGAAGCTTTAGAATATCGCAAAACCAGAAAAGCTAAAATTAAAGAACAGAAAAAAGCTGCTGAAGCAAAGAAGGCTGAAGAAGCCAGCGATGAAGCAGAAAAAGCTACAGCTTAAATCAAAACCTGAATATATAACTTGTAGTTTGATAACAGAAGTAAAAGATTACTTCTGTTTTTTTGGGTTTAAAATACCAGTACTAGTTGATATCATTGGATAAATCATAGATTGACAGCACATTTTTTCAGTCAGGATAATTACTTGAACCTCTGATTACTGATTACAGCAAATACAGGGATTGAATCTGACATCAAGCCGCAATCAACAGGCCATAAAAGTCTTTGCGAGCGAAGCGAAGGATCTATCAAATGTTTATTCTGGATTACCACGTTGGACTAAAAGCCATTCTATCAATGATAATAGCTTATTTAATGCCTGAATTAGCCCAAAATAAAACTTTCTCAGGAGTGCACTTAGTGCACTACGGTAGTTATTAGCCTCTTTAGAACTTTTTTGTCATCCTGAGCACAGTGAAGGATCTATTTGTAGGGGATTTTTCAGGCTCCGCCACAGCAAGTTCCCGCCCGCTGCCACCCTTCAATTCGGGTTATGCTCGGCTCACTTCGTTCGCCTCGCAAACCCTCTTAAGATAGGATTCAGGGGGAGTGACTGTGCCACGTCAAGCTAAAAGCCATCCTAGCAATAACAACAGTTTATTGAATACCTGAATTAACCCGAAATAAAACTCTCTCCGGAGCGAACTTAGTTCGCTCCGGTAGTTATTAGCCTTTTTAGAACTTTTGAGTCATCCTGAGCACTGTGAAGGATCTATTTGTAGGGGATTTTTCAGGCTTCGCCACAGCAAGTTCCCGTCCGCTGCCACCCTTCAATTCGGGTTATGCTCGGCTTACTTCGTTAGCCTCGCAAATCCTCTTGAGATAGGTTTCAGGGAGGGGAGTGACTGTGCCACGTCGGGCTAAGAGATATTCTCTCAATGATAATAGCTTATTTAATGCCTGAATTAGCCCGAAATAAAACTCTCTCAGGAGTGCACTTAGTGCACTACGGTAGTTATTATCCTCTTTGGAACTTTTTTGTCATCCTGAGCACTGTGAAGGATCTATTTGTAGGGGATTTTTCAGGCTTCGCCACAGCAAGTTCCCGCCCGCTGCCACCCTTCAATTCGGGTTATGCTCGGCTTACTTCGTTCGCCTCGCAAACCCTCTTGAGATAGCTTTCAGGGGGGGTAAGTGACTGTGCCACATCGGGCTAAGAGCCATCCTCTCAATAATAATAGCTTAATGAATGCCCGAATTAGCCCGTAATAAAACTTTCTCAGGAGCGAACTTAGTTCGCTCCGGTAGTTTTACTAAATATTAGCCTCTCTAAGGAAACTGTTTTCTGCAATACTAGACCACCGGACTTAATTAGTCTCTTTTATGTAGTTGTTTTTATACAATCCTGAGTGATGTCTTCTCTCTTGAACCCTGCAATATCAAGCAATTCAGGTATTATCTGCTCACGACCAACCGTCATAATATGTATACCTTCACAAACATCTTTAAGCTTGTTGATAAAATCCGCTGCCAGTTCAAGCCCCAGCCGCTTTGGATCACTGGAATTAGCCAGTCTATCAATGGTTTTTTGCGGTATCATAATACCCGGCACATTCTTATTGATGAAAATAGCATTTTTAGCAGACCGCAATGGAAGTATACCGGCAAATATAGCTACACTATCACGGTCAATACCGTATTGATCAAACTGATCAAGGAACCTCTGAAATTTTTCAAGATCGTAAATAATCTGTGTCTGAAAAAATTTTGCACCCTGATCAACTTTTAATTTCAACTTGATAAGCTGTAACTCAATAATATCAATATTAGGGTTAAAAACTGCCCCCTGAAAAAACTCAGTACCACCATCTAAAAGACGTTCCTTGAGGTCTAAGCCCTTATTCATCAAAGAAACAAGATCCAGAATCTGAACAGAATCTAGGTCATAAACAATTTTAGCCCCCGGGTGATCACCAAGCGTAGGATAATCACCACTGATAGCAAGAACATTTCTAATGCCCAGGGCATAAACGCCCAGTAAATCTGACTGAATAGCAAGCCTGTTGCGATCCCTGCTTGTAACCTGAAATACTGAATCTATACCCATATTCTGAAGAATAGTACACCCGGCAGCTGAAGAAAGCCTCAACATGGCTCTCTGATTATCTGTAACATTCAAAGCATCTACCCAGCCTTTGAGCATTTCAGCTTTAGAAACAAAAGCCTTAATATCAGTACCTTTTGGCGGTTCTAATTCTGCTGTTATAATAAATTTGCCGGTTTTTAGTCTTTCTTTAAGTCTATTCATTTTCATTCTTTAATGTATCTATTTTCTGAGGTTTTAACACGTATCTGTAAGATTTAGGCTTGTAATATTTTAACATATAATGCAATTTGCCCTGTTTTTTAAGTTTGTTATATATTAAAACCCAGGCACAATCACGATCTGGATCTACTTCACATTTGCCTGAATAACTGCCACCACAGGGACCATTTATTAAGCCCTTGGGACACCTTGTTACAGGGCATATACCGGCTGTTCTATAAGTAATACAATTACCGCACTGGGAACATTTTTCTTCAAATTGACCAAGACGCCTAACAGATCCTAAAAACAGAGAATTATTTGTAGGATAAACCGGTATATCAAGCATATCAGACAATGCAGCATTTCCACCACCACACCCCATACTCAACACAGCATCAACCTTAAGGCTTCCATTAATAATATCTCTCGCATGCTTTTTGATTAATCTCGAATCACAAAGTATTTCAACAACAGAAGTAAAAATAACTTCTTTGCCCTGCTTTTCAAGCGCCTTTTTAAGCTCTTCGACCTGTGTTTCTCCTCCGGTCTGGCAACTTGTAGCACAGGTACCACACCCAAATATTGCCAGACGTACTTCGTGGGCTTCAATAAAAGAAAGAATCTCTTCCAGTGGCTTTTTTGTTGTAATATTCATTTTATTAACCTGAAATGTTCCAGCACAACACAATATATTTTAACACCTATACTGATCCTTGAAAGTAATGTATAGATTCCAGATTATAGAGGCCGGGTGTT